>JAWKRQ010000001.1:0-1037 GCA_041389545.1 Myxococcota bacterium
GAGCGCCGCGCCGGCCGCCTCCCACTGCCCGTGACACTCGAGGTAGGTGCGCAGCGAATCGACGAGCACCGTCCCGTGCTCGGCGTCGTAGGCGGCCAGCGGCACGACGGCCTGCGCCGCGACCTTCTCCAGCGCCGTCCGCACCGCGGCGTCGGCCAGCAGCGGCGGTCGGGCCGAAGCGTCGTGCACGCGGCCGCCGGGCCGCCCGCCGCGCGCGGCGTACCGCGCCTCGTCCACGGCGTCGGTGAGCTGCCCGGCCGGATACGGCCGGCTCAGGCCCGCCCGCACGCGGCGGCGTGACGGCGCGGCGACGCCGTCGAGCAGTGCGCTCGCGGCGGAGTGCCCGCCCCGCAGCAGCACCACCACTTCGCCCGACTCCGGGGCCGACGTCCAGACGAAGACGGGCAGACCGGCGGCGACGAGCCCTCGTTCGAGTGTCCGGGCCAGCGCTCGCGCCTTGTCCGGCGGCGCCGACAGCACCATGGCCCGAACGTGTCCGGTCTCGTCGGCGACCGTCGCGACGAGCCGCCGGGCCGCCGACAGGTCCGCCTCGCCGGTGAGCAACAGCCCCACGGCGGCCGCGTTCAGCGCCCAGCCGGCCTCCGCGGCCTCGCGCGGCGGCTCGAACTGCAGCGCGAGCAGCGAGGCGGCATGCCCGCTCAGCACTTGATCGGCGGGTAGCGGCGGCCGCTCGGTGACCACCACGAGATACCCGTGTGTGCGGCCGGGCGAGGCGACCGGTTGCACGACGACCGACGCGGCCGGGGTATGTGCCACCGACGCCGTGCCCGCGCGCAGCTCGCGCACCTCCCGGGTCACCATCGCGGCGATCTCCGGCGCGACCTGCGCCGGCCGGGTGTGCGTCAGCGCTCCGGCGGAGTCGGTGAGCACCACGGTGCCCCGGCAGGCGGTCGCCAGCTCGCGCAGCACCGCGGGGGCTCCCCCGGTGACCGCCGCCCGCGTCATCCGGGGCTGCGCCCGCGCCGCCGACTGCGTCGCGCGCGCCGACAGCTCACCGATGCGGTCGGCGACGGCCC
>JAWKRQ010000002.1:0-2104 GCA_041389545.1 Myxococcota bacterium
GAGCTCGCCGAGGGGGTGCGGCGGGCGCTCCGCGGGGAGGGCGACCTGGCGGCCGTACTGCTCGCGAGCCACGGCGCCGTGCTCGTCGGCGCCGACGAGCGCGACGCGCTCGAGCTCGCCGAGGCGCTCGAGGACGTCTGCCGGCTCGTCGTGCTCGCCGGCGAGCGCGCCCGGCTGCTCGACGAGGCGGAGCTGCCGCGCCTGCGCGAGCTGTTCCGGGCCTATCGCGGCCGCTGAGAGGCCTCGCCCTCCGGTCGCTCCCGGGCGCCGCCTCCGCGAGCGCCCCGATGCGCGCGCGCCCTGCCCGTGTGACGATCGCGGGAGGAGGAGGTGCAGGTGGACGGCGTGCGCGGCTGGCTCGGACCGACGCGCGGCACCGATGGCGGAGGTGCCCGGTCGCGGCTCGGGATCGCGTCCTCGGCGCGGCGCTGGCTCGTCCGCGGCCTCGTCGTCGCGGTCGCCGTCAACGCGGCGCTGGGCATCGTCGCGCTCGGGGGGGGCGAGTTCGGCGACACGCAGCGGCGCGTCCTGCTGACGTCGCTCGCCGTGTCCGGGACGGGCGTCCTCGTGCTCGCGTGCATCCCGGCGCTCGAGCGGAGGCGCCTCGGTCCGCTGCCGTACGCGGGCATCGCCGCCGCGGCGGCGGGTGGCGTGCTCGCGCTGGTGCTCGCCTGGCTCGACGATCCGCCCGAGCGCCTCGGTCAGGCGTTCGGCACGCTCGTCGTCCTCGCCGTCGCGATCGCCTACGGCAGCCTGATCGGCCTCGCGCGGCTGCCCGGGCGGCGTGCCTGGATCGTCCGTGCGAGCACCGTGCTCGCGCTCGTCCTCGCCGCGCTCGTGACGACGACCATCTGGGCGGCCGGCGACTCGTCGGGCATGGGGCGGGCGATCGGCGTGGTCGCCGTCCTGCTGGCAGCCGGCACCGTGCTCGTGCCGGTGCTGCACCGCTGGGGGAGGGCGCCCGAGGCCGGGGCGGACGGAGCTCGCATCCGGTTCTGCCCGTCCTGCGGCACGCCGCTCGGCGACCGTGGCGCGGCGGCCGCCGTGCACTGCCCGCGCTGCGGCGCCAGCTGGCGGATCGAGCCGGGCGACGCCATGGGCGCGCGTCCGCCGCGGCCGACCGCCGTCGGCCCCCGGTCGTCGGGCCCGCACGGCTGACGTCGTCGCCGTGGACGAATCGGCACGAAGCCGGCACGCACGCGTGACACACCCGTGCGCGATCCGGCGCTACGCTCGATAGCGGGTGGAGGCGCGGGGTGGCCCCTCGGGCGGCCGGAAGGGACATGGCCCGACGGGACACGGCTCGCGCGCCGACGGCCCCGGGCACGTCCGGGCCGCGGCGGGCTCGTCCGGAGACGGTCACGCGGCTCCGCCCGCGGCGTCGCGCAGCGCCCGGCGGCGGATCTTGCCGCTCTCGGTCTTGGGCAGCGCCGCGTGGACGTGCAGCCGCCTCGGCGCCGCATGCCAGCCGACCCGTTCGCCGACCAGGCGGCGCAGCTCGTCGAGCAGCCCCTCCGGCTCCGGCCCGGCGAGGACGACGTGCGCCCCGACGACGTTCCCCTTGCGCGTGTCCGGCTCGGCCACGCACGCGGCGTCGACGACGGCCGGATGCTCGAGCAGCACGCTCTCGACCTCGAACGGCCCGACGTTGTAGCCGGCCGTCACGATCACGTCGTCCATCCGCCCCACGTACCAGTAGCGGCCGTCCTCGTCCTGGCGCGCGCGGTCCTCCGTCACCCACCAGCCGTCGCGCAGGCGCGCGCACCACTCGGCGTCGCGACCCCAGTACGTCGACGAGAGGAACCAGCCGTCGTCGCGCACCGCGACCTGGCCCTCCTCGCCGGCCGCGACCGGCGCGCCGTCGTCGCCGAGGAGCCGCACCGCGAAGCCCGGCACCGGGTAGCCCATCGAGCCGGGCGCCGGCGGCCGCGCGCCCTCCCCGCGGAGGTTCGCGACGAGCATTCCGAGCTCGGTCAGCCCGTAGCCGTCGTGGATGGTCACGCCGACCTGCTGCTCGAGCCAGCGGATCGACTCCGGGTCGAGCGCCTCCCCCGCCGCCGTCGCGGCGCGCAGCTGGCCGGCGGCCGCCCCGATCGCGTCGGCG
>JAWKRQ010000003.1:0-1971 GCA_041389545.1 Myxococcota bacterium
GTCGTCAGCCGTCGTCGGGCTCGATGCCGCCGAGGCAGGTGACGAGCCGCGCCAGCGCCTCACCCCGGTCGACGAGGTCGTCGGCTGCCCGCTCGACGCGACCCGAGAGCGGCAGGATGGCGGTGGCGCCGAGCGCGTAGAGCGCGCGGCCCGCCGGCTCGACCCGCCCCCCGAAGACGACGCACGGGACGCCGAGGCGCGCGCACGCCCGTGCGACGCCCGCGGGAGCCTTCCCCTCGGCCGAGGTCGCGTCCACCGCTCCCTCCCCGGTGACGACGAGCCTGGCGGCCCCGGCGCGGCGCGCGAAGTCGAGCGCGTCGAGGACGAGCTCGCTCCCCGGGACGAGCTCGGCGCCGAGCGCCGCGAACGCCGCGCCGAGGCCCCCCGCCGCACCGGCGCCGGGGAGGTCGGCGAACTGCGCGAGCTCGGAGCGCGCGGCCAGGCGGCGCTCGAGCTCCTCGACGACCTCGGGCGTCGCGCCCTTCTGCGGGCCGAACGCGCGGGCCGCGCCGCGCGGGCCGAGCAGCGGGTTCGTCACGTCGCACGCGACGCGGACGGGGACGCCCAGCGGGGCGCGTCCGTCGAGCGCTTCGAGCAGCCCCGCGCCGCCGTCGACGGTCGCGCTCCCACCGAGCGTGACGAGCAGCTCGCTCGCTCCCTCCCGCACTGCGGCGAGCACCAGCTCGCCCAGGCCCCGGCTGGTCGCGCGCAGCGGGTCACGCTCGCCCTCGGCGAGGAGCGGCAGCCCGATCGCGCGGGCGGACTCGACCACCGCGCGCCCGCCGGGCAGGGCGAGCCAGCGCGCCTCGACCGGCCGCCCGAGCGGATCCGACACCACCGCCGTCCGCCAGGCGCCGCCCAGCGACGCGTGGAGCGCGTCCGCGGTTCCCTCGCCGCCGTCGGCGAGCGGCAGCTCGTGGGCGGCGAGACCGACGGCGGATCGCGCGACCCCGCGGGCGAGCGCGCTCGCCGCCGCGGCGGCCGACAGGACGCCCTTCAGGCTGTCGGGCGCGCAGAGGATCGTCCCCGTCACGCCGACGCCGGCCCGCCCCGGGCTACGCCGAGCGGTCGGAGGCCGGGAGCGGGCGCTCGCGGCGCTCGGCGCACTCCCGGCGCCGCCCTCGCAGTTGCCGACGCGCGCTGACCCGCACGACCCGGACGGCCCGCCCGCCGCGCTCGACGAGCGTCGACCCGGAGCCCTCGCCCGGCTCCGCGTCCGCGCCCCCGTCCATCTGGTCGTCCATCATCCCCGGCAGCTCCTTCAGGGCGGCGAACGAGAGCCCCTCGCGCGCCAGGAAGAGCAGGCCGAGGCCGACGCCACACGCGGTCTCGATCGCCTGCAGGCCGATGCCGTAGGCGAAGCCGTGGTCGTAGCCGATCCCGTAGGGCAGGAGCGCGAGCGCGACCGCCGCCTGGAACAGGCCCACCGCGCCCGGCCAGAGCGGGAACGCGAGCGCGACGTTGACGACGAGCAGCACGAGCGCCGCGGCCGCGATCGGCTCGTCGATGCCGAAGGCGCTGAACGCCAGCCACACGGCCGCGAGCTGGAGGGCCCATCCGAGCAGCTGGCAGACGGAGGCGACGATCGCGGGGCCCGGCGCGCGGAACACGCCGAGGCCGCGGCGCGCCATGCCGAGCAGCCGCCGCACCCGCCCCGTGTGCTGCCCGGGGCTCGACGACATCCGGCGGGCGAGGACGAGCGCCGCGACCAGCAGCACGCCGCCCACCGCGAGGACGATCTCGACCCCGGGAACCGCCCACTTCGGCAGCTTCGCCGCCACGAGGACGTAGGCGGCGAGCCCTGCCATGGGCAGCACGTCGAACAGCCGGTGGGCGACGATCGAGCCGGCGACGGGCGGCCACAGGCGCGCGCCGGCCGGCAGGTGGCGCGCGATCACCGCCACGCGGGCGAACTCGCCGACGCGGCCCGGCAGGACGGCGTTGCCCAGGAGCCCGACGGAGAACGCCGAG
>JAWKRQ010000004.1:0-1415 GCA_041389545.1 Myxococcota bacterium
CACGACGGCCCGCTCGAGCGCCGCGTCGCCGTCGATCCGGACGAGCCGACGCTCCGGCGCGCGGTGCTCGAGCTCGACGCGCACGCGGGCGGGCGGTAGCACGCCGGCGCCGGCCTCCGGCCACTCGACGAGCGCGACCGCCCCCTCGAAGTACCCCTCGAGGTCGCCCCACTCGGCGTCCGAGACCGCATCGAGCCGGTAGAGGTCGAGGTGCGAGACGTCCACGCGGCCCCGGTAGCGGTGCCCGATCGTGAAGGTCGGGCTCGTCACCCGGCCGGTGACGCCGAGCGCGCGGCACGCGCCCCGGACGAGCGTCGTCTTGCCGGAGCCGAGCTCCCCGGACAGCTCGACGAGGTCGCCCGGCACGAGCGCCGCGGCGAGCGCGGCCCCCACCCCGGCCGTCTCCTCGGGCGAGCGCGTCTCGATCTCGAGCATCCGGGTCGGGCGGGGTGAGGCTAGAAGAGGCCGAGCTGCTCGGCGGCCTGCGCCGGAACGGGCGGGGCCGGCGAGGTCGCCGGCGCCGGGAACGGGATCACGCGGGCGGGCGGCTCCTCGCCGCGCGCGCGGGCGAGCAGCTCCGGGACGAGGGCGATGTCGGCGGCGAGGGTCTCCCGCATGGACGGCGTGTACTGCGCCGCCGCGGGGTCGTAGAGGGGCAGCAGGACGGCGGCGTGGTCGCCGATCCGGGTCTCCTGCGGCCGCCCCCGGAGCGCGGCGACCGTCTCGGGCCGCCCCGAGAGGACGCGGGTCGCGACGCTGCCGAGCGCGAGGACGAGGAGCGGGCGCACGAGCGCGACCTGCCGGAACAGCCACCCCTCGCAGGCCGCGACCTCGGCGTCCTGGAGGTCGCGGTTCCCGGGCGGCCGACACTGCACCACCGTCGCGAGGTAGACCCCGCCCCGGGCCAGGCCGACCGAGCCGAGCAGCCCGTCGAGCAGCGCCCCGCCCGGGCCGGCGAAGGGCACGCCCAGGCGATCCTCGTGGAAGCCGGGCGCCTCGCCGACGACCATGACGTCCGCGTCGGGGGGCCCCGCGCCGAAGACGACCGACGTGCGGGCGTCGGCGAGCGAGCAGCGCACGCACGCCGCGGCGTCGCGACCGAGGGCGGTCAGGGATTCTCGACGTGCGTCCGGCCCGTCAGTGGCAGCCACAGCCACCGCCGCAGCACCCGCCACCGCCGCCCGTGGGGCCGCCGAAGCTGGGCTGCGCGACGGTGCCGTGCGCTGCGAACACCGACAGCTGCCGCTGGGTCTTCGCCGAGCCGCACTCCGGGCACGCGGGGTTGTCCCCGTCTAGCCGGACGAGCTCCTCGAAGTGCCGCTCGCACGTCATGCACACGTACTCGTAGATCGGCATCGCCCTCGCAGTGTAGGCGATGCGTCGGCGCGCGGCGCGGGGGGGCGCCCCCCCCGCGC
>JAWKRQ010000005.1:0-1325 GCA_041389545.1 Myxococcota bacterium
CGGCCGCGCCCTCACCCGCCCCGGCGCCGCCGTCGCCCGCGCCCGCGCCGCCGGCCCAGCCGACCACCCGCAGCGGCGCTGCCGCGGAGCGCGCCGTCGCGTTCGTGCGGCGTCCCAGGCTCGTGGCCCCGCGCAAGGTCGAGATCCTCGCCACGACCGCGCCCAGGGCCTTCGTCGTCGTGATGGCACGCGACAGCCGCGCGAAGGTCGTGGGCGCCCGCGTCCTGCGCGCCGACGCGGCTGGCAAGATCGACTCCGTGCTGACCCTCGAGCGTCGTCCACGCCGCCGCGTCGTGCTCACGCTCGTCGTCCAGACGGCCAGCGGGCCGCAGCGGGCGACGTGGAGCGTCGCGCCGCGCCGCAAGAAGGCCTAGTGCAGCCGAGACCGCCGCGTCCTCGGCGCCCCGGGCGCCTGGCAGCTGCCGCGCTCGTGGCCGTCCTCTCGGCCATCGTCCCGGCGTCGCTGGTGCCGGCGGGGGCAGCGGCGATCGACTTCCGGGGCGACTGGGAGCAGGCGGTCACGGGCACGCAGCCGCCCGTCCCGTGGGAGGCGCTCGAGTACGGCGGCCAGTTCGACGGCAGCCCCGCGATCTCCGAGCAGCTCCAGATCGTCACCGCCCCCGTCCGCCAGGGCAACAAGGCCGCCAAGTTCGTCGTCCACCCCGGCGACAAGTACGGCGGCTCCAGCGGCGAGCGCGCCCTCGCCCGCTGGCTCGCCTCGGACGAGGACGACGGCGAGGAGTTCTACTACGGCTGGTCGACCCTCTTCCCGACCGACTGGACCGGGGAGTCCGGCTGGCAGATCATCACCGAGTGGCACACCGACCAGCGCTTCCCGATCCCGCCCGTCCGCCTCGACGCCAAGACGAACAGCCTCTCCCTCTGGATCACCGCCGGCCAGTGCTACCTGAACGGGTCGACCCCGATGCCGTGCCAGTACGACCAGGGGCACACGCTCCTCACGAACCTGAACAAGGGCCGCTGGAACGACTTCATCGTCCGGGTGACCTGGCAGAAGAGCGCCACCGGCGCCGTCCAGGTCTGGCACCGCGTCGAGGGCCAGACCGACTACACCCTCCTGCTCGACCTCGACGGCGTCCCCACCCTGCCCTGGCGCAACGGCGACAACGACCCCGCCGACATCTACGTCCTCCACGGCCTCTACCGCAACGACACGAACGTCGTCAACACCCTCTACCACGACAACTTCGTCCGCGGCACCACCTGGACCGACGTCGCCGCCACCTTCCCCGACCTCCCCACCACACCACCCCCCGCGCCCCCGCCCGCGCCGCCGTCGCCCGCGCCATCGCCGGCTCCGAGGC
>JAWKRQ010000006.1:0-1175 GCA_041389545.1 Myxococcota bacterium
CCCGTAGTTCGGGTCGTCCGCGATCGAGCGCTCCCCCTGCGTCGGCCCCCCGCACGCGACCGCCATCTCCCCGAGCTTCCGCATCTTCGCCTGGCCGGGGCAAGCGCGGGCGGGGCGCACCGGCGCGGGCGCCCGGGCCGCCTAGTCTGGGCTCGTGCGCTGGGCGCTCCTCGCGATCGAGCTGGTGGTGTGCGGGAACGCGATCGGCGGCGGCTGGTACGGGCTGGCGGGCGCGAGGGTCGTGCCGCGCGATTGGCTCGACGGGACGCCGTTTCGCGACTACCGGGTGCCGAGCCTCGTGCTGCTCGTCGCCGTCGGCGGGTCGATGGCGGTCGCGGCCGCGCTCGCGCTCGCGGCCTGGCCCCGGGCCGGTGCGTGGGCAGCGGCCGGAGCGGGAGTCGTCCTGCTCGGCTGGATCGCCGCCCAGGTGGCGTTGATCGGGTACCGCTCGTTCCTGCAGCCGCTGATGGCCGCGGCCGCCCTCGCGACGATCGGACTCGCGGCGGCGACGCTCGCCTGACTCGCGGCCCGGGTGCCGCGGGCGCCGCGACCGCCGCGGCACGCCCGCCGCGGCACGCCAGCGCGCCGCACCACCGGCCGTTGGGACATGTCCGCCCTGGACACGTCCCGTTCGGCAACCCGCCCGGGGCTCCCACCCAGGGTGGGGGAACCACGCGCCTCCGGCGCAGACGCTATCGCGGGAATCCGCACGGGTGTGTCACGCGAGCTGCCGATGGTGTGCCGATCGCTCCACGGGGCCCGATCGGGCCGGCGCTCGACACGTGCACGCCCGGCCGGGGCCCGCTCCTGACCAAATCCACGCGCGATCCTGACCTGGTGCTCACGGAATCGGGGTACCGGTCGAGAGGATCCTGGATTCACGCGAGCCGGCGGCCGGGCAGCAGGTCTCCGCCGGGGGAGGAGGGCAGCATGGATCGACGCACGCGCAGGAGGGGCGCGCTCGCCGCCGTCGCGGTCGGCACGCTCGCGATCGCCGGGCCGGCGGCCGCGGCGGCGCCGACGAGCACCGCGGCGCCCGCGGTGGTGGGCAGCTTCGAGGAGGGCAAGACCCTGACCGCGCTCACGGGCGCCTGGACGGGGTCGCCGTTCTCCTTCTCGTACCAGTGGCAGCGTTGCGACGCAGGCGGCGGCGCCTGCGGCGACGTCGGCGGCGC
>JAWKRQ010000007.1:0-263192 GCA_041389545.1 Myxococcota bacterium
GTTGC
Organism: Myxococcota bacterium; assembly: GCA_041389545.1. Taxonomy (GTDB): domain Bacteria; phylum Myxococcota_A; class UBA796; order UBA796; genus JACKER01. Next base: position 6 of record JAWKRQ010000007.1, read on the forward strand.
ATCCTGGTGCTCGCGCCCGATGGTGGCGGCCTCCGCGTCGAGCTCGCGAACCGCGCCGCGAGGCGGGAGCTGGGCGAAGCGCCCACCGTCGACGCACTGCCGGCCGGCCTCGTCGACGCCTGCCAGCGCGCGACGCCGGAGCGCCCCATCGTGCGCACGCTGCCGAGCGGCCGCGTCGTCCACGTCGAGTGCGCCGACGGGCGCTGCGTGGCCTCCTGGGCGCCCAGCGCGGAGGCCCAGCCGAGCGCCGACGGCGAGGCCCGCTTCCGCGCGCTGGCCGAGAACATCGCGCAGCTCGCCTGGATGGCCGACGCCACGGGCTGGATCTACTGGTACAACCAGCGCTGGTACGAGTTCACCGGCACCACCCTGGAGCAGATGCAGGGCTGGGGCTGGCGCGATGTCCACCACCCCGATCACGTCGACCGGGTCGTGGTCCGGGTCCAGCACGCCTGGGACACCGGCGAGCCGTGGGAGGACACCTTCCCCCTCCGGCGCCACGACGGCGTCTACCGCTGGTTCCTCTCGCGGGCGCTGCCCATCCGCGACGACCAGGGGCGCGTGGTGCAGTGGTTCGGCACCAACACCGACATCACCGAGCAGCGCGAGAGCCAGCGGGCCCTCGAGGAGGCCGACCGCCGCAAGGACGAGTTCCTGGCCGTGCTGGCCCACGAGCTGCGCAACCCGCTCGCGCCGGTCCGCACCGCCGTCCAGGTGCTCGGCCGGGCGGACGCCGGCGCCGGCGACAAGGAGCGCGCCCGCGAGATGGTCGACCGGCAGGTGCGCCACATGGTGCGCCTGGTCGACGATCTGCTCGACGTGAGCCGCATCACGCGCGGCAAGCTCGAGCTGCAGCGGGTGCGCGTGGGCCTCGGCGAGGTGGTCGAGCAGGCGGTCGAGGCGGCGCGGCCGCAGCTCGAGGGCGCCGGGCTCACCCTGACCTACACGCCGCCCGCGGCGCCCGTCGCCGTGGACGCCGACCCCGTGCGCCTGGGCCAGGTCGTCTCGAACCTGCTCGACAACGCGCGGAAGTTCGCGCCGGGCGGCACCGTCGCCGTGGTGGCGCGGGTCGAGCCCGGCGAGGCCGTCGTCGAGGTGGCCGACGACGGCGTGGGCCTCTCGCCGGACGACCTCGGCGAGCTGTTCGAGATGTTCTCGCAGGTGGGCGCGCGCCGCGAGGGCCTCGGCATCGGGCTGGCGCTGTCGCGGCAGCTGGTGGCGCTGCACGGCGGCACCCTGCGCGCCCACAGCGCGGGGCTCGGGCAGGGCAGCCGCTTCGAGATCCGGCTGCCCACCGCCCGGGGCGGCCTCGAGGCGGCGGAGCTCCCCACGGCCCCCTCCGACGGCGCGCACCGGCGGATCCTGGTGGTCGACGACAACCTCGACGCCGCGGCGTCGCTGTCGATGCTGCTCGAGCTCGCCGGCTACGAGGTGCGCGAGGCCCACGACGGCCTCGAGGCCGTCGCCGCGGCCGCCGACCAGCGCTTCGACGCCGTCCTGCTCGATCTCGGCATGCCGCGCCTCGACGGGATCGGCGCCTGCCGGCGCATCCGCGCCACCCCCGAGGGGCAGGGCCTGTGGATCGCCGCGCTGACCGGCTGGGGGGCCGAGGCCGACCGGCGGCGCACGGCCGAGGCCGGCTTCGACGAGCACCTGGTCAAGCCGGTCGACCCGGACCACCTGCTGCGGCTGCTCGACCAGGCGCTGGGGCCCACGATGGCGGATGGAGCTGCGACATGACGGACGATCCCCGGGTCGGCCTGCACACCGTCATCGTCGCGCGGCGCGGCGCCGACGCCGCGCGCACGGCCGAGCTCTTGCGGGCCGCGGAGGAGATCCTCGCGGTGCCGTCGGGGTCGCTGTCGCCCGGCGTCGGGGTCGACCGGCCCGAGTTCCGCCTCGCCGAGGGCGTCTCCCGCGAGACCGCCGACGCGCTCGCCGCGGCGGCCGTGCGCCTCGGCTTCTCCCCGCGGATCCGCGACCGGATGGGCATCCGCTGGTCGAGCGAGGGCAACGCCCTCGGCTTCGCGCTCGGCATGCTCGCCTGGACGGCCCTGTTCGGCCTGGCGACGTCCGCGTCGCTGCCGATCGCGCTGGTGCTCCCCGTCTTCCTGCTCGGCATGCTGGCGCTCGTCGCGGCGCGCTTCCGCGCGATCGCGCTGCCGCTCGCCGTCCCCACCGAGCGCTGGCTGGCGGTCGCCGTCGCCGACGCCGCCGACCCGCTCGCCGCCGCCGCCGCCGACGCGCGCCGCGCGCTCGCCGAGCCTCGGCCGCGCCGCTGCCGACCCCGAGCTGCCCGCGCTCGCCGCCGCCGACCTGCGCGACAACGTCGCCGACCTCGAGGCCCGCGGGAGCTCGCGGCCGTGGCGCACGCGCCGCCCGACCCCACCGCCGCCTCCGCGATGCACCGGCGGCTCCGAGGCGCTGGCCGACCGCCAGGACCTCGGCGGCTGCGGCCGAGCGGTCGAGCTGGAGGCGGCGCTCGAGGCCGAGCGCGCCGCCGCCGACGCGAGCGAGGGCCGGGTGTCGCCGCCATCCGCGAGCCTCGCCGAGGTGCGCCGGGCCGCCGCCGACGCCCGGTCGCGCCTGCGCGACGCCGCCCTGACCGATGCCGTCAGCCGGCTGGGCGACGGGTCTCCGCCGTCCGCGCCTCCGACGACGAGCGAGCGCCGCCGCCCGCCGCGCTCCGCCAGTCCCGCACCACGACCAGCTCCTTGAGCGGCGCTACCGCGGCAGGGTCACGGTGAGCGGTGGAGCGGCCGCGGCCGGGGCGGTCGGCGCGCAGCGTGCCGCCGTGCAGCGCCACGATCTCGTGCGCGATGGCCAGGCCGAGCCCGATGCCGCGCTCGCCGTCGAGCGTGACGTAGGGCTCGAACACGTGGAGCAGCTCCTCGTCGCCCATGCCCCGGCCGCTGTCGGTGATCCGCACCACCACCTCGGCGCCGCTGGCCTGCGCGGTCACCACGACGCCGCCGCCCGACGGGGTGAACTTCACCGCGTTCTGCAGCAGGTTCCAGAACACCTGGCGGAGGCGGTGGGGGTCGCCCGGCGCGTCGAAGGGCTCGCCCTCGGGCAGGTCGGCCGCGAGCCGCACCCCCGCGGCCTGCGCCTGCGGCGCGATGGCGCCCACCGACTCGCGCACCACCCGCGCGAGGGAGGTGGGCTCGAGCTTGACCGACAGGTGCCCCGTCATCGTCCGCGCGCCGTCCACGAGGTCGTCCACCAGCGCCGCCTGGTCGACCACGTTGCGCAGCATCTGCGCCACGTGCTCCTCGGCGTCTTCCGGCGCGTGCTGGAGCAGCTGCAGGCGCAGGCGCATGGCCTGCAGCGGCGTGCGCAGGTCGTGCGACACGCGCGCCAGGAAGGCCTCTCGGGCGTTGGCCAGCTCGAGCAGGCGGTGGTTGGCCTCGATCTGGCGGACCACGGCGGCCACCATGGCCTGCAGCAGCTCCGTGTAGACGGCCTGCTGCGCCGCGCTCAGCGGCGAGGTCCGGCGCGCGATCCGCCACAGCGCGGCGCCGTCCACGCCGATGGCCGCACCGAGCGCGTTGCACCCGAGCGAGGAGGCGAAGGCCTCGAAGACCCAGCCGTAGACGACCACGCCGCAGATGCGCTCGTGGAGCTCGACGGGCTGCGCCAGCACCCGCAGCGCGCCCCCGACGAGCGCCTCGGACGCGCCGCCGGCGAGCGAGGTGCCCACCAGGGCCTGCTCCTCGCGGGTGCCCGCGCCAGCGTCGTCCCACAGCCCGGCCGCCTGCAGCAGGCTGCCGAGCGCGCTCGGGGCGAACGGGCCCAGCAGCCGGTCGCCGCGCTCGTCGTACAGCGACACCACGAGGCCCGTGGCGGCGGCGAACGCCGGGAGCAGGGCGGTCCAGTCGGCGGGATCGAGCGGCCGGGAGATCACCGCTCGCTGGTGTCGGCGGGCAGCGGATCGCCCTGGCTCACGGCCTCGTCGATGATCGGGGCGCGCCGGGTCGGGGAGCGCGCCAACAGCCCGTAGTAGTTCGAGAACGGCAGCTGCGGGACGGCGTTGTCGCCGTCGTCGGGGAGGACCCGGAACCCGCCGTGCTCGATGACGAACTCCCGCGTCTTCTGGACGTTGTTGCTGCCGCGCGCCTTCGGGACGCACAGCGCGCGCCGCAGGCGGGTGGAGATCTCGACGTAGTTGAGCAGGACGATGTTGTCGACGAGGTGCGAGCCCTTCAGCTCCTCGCTGATCTGCGACACGCCGAGCAGCTCGGGGCTCTCGTAGTTGAAGAAGACCGTCACGAGGCGCTGCTTGAACCAGCTCGCCAGCGCGTACAGGAAGTCGTTGGCCTCCTCGCCGCCGTTGAGCTGGTAGACGGCCACCGAGTCGCACACGACGACCTCGATGTCGTGCTCCTCGACCAGGCGGGCGACGCGCTCGAAGTGGACGTCGAGCTCGAGCTCCAGCGGGGTGTCGTACAGGATGTGCAGCTGGCCGGCGTCGATGGCGGACTGCAGGTCGAAGCCGAGCGTGGCGGCGTTGCGGATGAGCTGCTCGGGGTGCTCGTCGAGGGTGACGAGCAGGCCGCGGCGGCCCTGCGCGGCGGCGTGGGCCAGGAACTGCGTGCCGGCGACGGTCTTGCCCGTCCCGGAGATGCCCGTGACCAGCGTGATCGAGCCGCGGTACACGCCGCCGTCGAACAGGGTGTCGAGCCCCTCGGAGCCGGTGGAGAGGCGCTCGGTGGAGGTGGGCTGGTGGTCGGCGTCCTTGGGGCGGGACTGTACGCGGCGGTACACGTCGACCCCGACCGCGGGCTGGATGCGCAGGGTGTGCTGCCCGCCGATGAAGTCCTGGCCGCGCGACTTCACGACGCGGATCGAGCGGGTGGCGCGGCGGTGCGTCAGGTGCTGGTCGAGCGAGATGATGGTGTCGAAGACGTAGCGTTCGTGCGCGACGCCGGCGGTGGGCTCCTCCTCGCGGGTCACGAGGCTGGTCACGCCGAGGCGCGTCAGCCCCTCGATGAGCAGGTGGACGGACTCGCGGAACGGGACGTCGTGGGCGTCGGCGTACAGGCGCATCGGGGTGAGGCCGTCGATGAGGAGGCGGCGGGCGCCGATGGCGGCGAGCTCCTGCACGAGGACGCCGTCTTCGAGGCGCAGCTGGTCGAGCAGGACCGCCGGGGTGGTCTCGACGAGGCGCACGCGCCCGCGGTCGACCTCGGCCTGCAGGTCCCAGTGGAAGCCCTGGGCGTCGCGCAGCAGCTTCTCGGGGGAGAGCTCGAACGACACGACCACGCCGGGCTCGTCGAACCGGGAGGCGCCCGCGTAGACGAAGCCGAGGCCCAGCGTCGTCTTGCCCGAGCCCGGGGGGCCCTCCACGAGGATGTTGTTGTTGCGCTGGACGCCGCCCAGCAGGATCTCGTCGAGGCCGTCGATGCCGGTGCGCACGAGGCCGGCGGGGGTGGGGGTCAAAACCGCGCTCCAGGGTCACCCTGGGGTGTATTCAGCGCGCGCCGGACGAGACCACCGCCGGGTCGGCCTCGCGGAAGCCGACGATGCGCCACAGGCGATAGCGCGCGTCGGCGACGGGCGGCTCGTACGGCGCGAGCACGGCGTCGACGTGGCGGCGGTGGCCGCTGCGGCCGGGGCGGACCCGCAGCGGGACGGTGGCGCCGGCGAACTCGGCGGGCAGCACCACGGCGTCGACGCCGGACGCCTCGAACCAGGGCAGCAGCGTGTCGTCGCGGATGGCCTGCTGGAAGGCGACGCTGCCGGTGAGGCCGTCGACGTTCACGAAGGCGTGCTCCGACAGGTACCCGAGCAGCCCGCAGTCACCCTCGGCGAAGGTGGCGCCCGGGGGCACGTGGTCGCGGATCCACAGCGCCCGCTCGAGCTTCTCGGCGAACCCGGTGGGGCGGAGCTTGCCGCGGACGGCCACGGCCAGCAGCCCCAGGCAGCCGACGACGACCGCGGCGCGGACGGTGGTGCGACCGACCCGCGCGCCGAGCCACGGGACGACGGCGCCGAGCAGGACGGCGCCGCCGAGCACGGTGGGCGCGAAGGTCCAGTTGTACGTCTCGCTCGCGCCGCGGGTGGCGAGGAGGGCGGCGTGGCCGGCGGTGGCCAGCGCGACGGCGCGCAGGGTGGGGGTGCGGTCGAGCCGCAGGGCGAGCACGGCGACGCCGAGCGCGCCCGAGCCGATGCCGAGCAGCGCGAGCAGGCTCTTGGCCCAGCGCAGGTTGGGGCCGCCGCCGCGGCCGACCTTGATGCTGGCGCTGATGGGGAGGGCCTCGCCGAACCACAGCAGGTCGAAGGTGAGGTACGCGCCGACCAGCGCGGCCTGTGCCGCCACGGCGAGGGCGAGCGGGCGCGCCGCGGCCCGGCCCCGCGCGGCGGCGACGAGCCACATCGCGTCGATGACCGCGACGTGCAGCCCGAGGTCGATGCGGGCGAGGACCACGGCGCCGAGCAGCGCGCCGGCTGCGGCGCCGCCCGCGGCGGTGGCGCGGGGGAGGGCGTCGACGGCGAGGAAGGCTGCGGCGAGGAGCGCGAGCGCCAGGGCCGTCTCGAGGCCGTAGATCGAAGCGGGCGCGAGGGTGCACGTGGCGACGAGCAGGGCGACCCAGGGCGCCTGCGGGGCGGTGCGGCGGCCGAGGGCCGCTGTCAGGGCCAGCGCGAGGGCCATCCAGGCGATGGACAGCGCTGCGGCGGCGCGGGCGCCGAGGTCGCGGGACGCCTCGAACAGGGGCCCGAGCGGCACGAGCATCGCACACCACAGGGGGTGGTAGCCGTTGGTGGGCTGGACGCCGTCGAAGGTGGAGCCCTGGCCGAGCCACAGGCGTCGGGCGATCTCGAGGTAGTAATAGGCGTCGTCGGGGGTGAGGCGGATGAGGTCGCGCTCGACCCGCCCGAAGGCCGCCACGGCGAGGAGCACGGCGACGACTGCTGCGGCCAGGGCCGCGCAGCGCCGCGTCCCGACCGTTCCCTCCCGCACCGTCATCCACCCTCCGCCGGCGTGTCGACCCGGCGAGGTTGGTTATCCCGGCACGGCGTTGCGTCGCGGTTACGCGGCCGAAGATCCTGCATGGGCCCCGCCCGCGATCCTTGCCCCGACGGCCTATGGTCCCGAGGGGAGGTGGCGCGGGGGCCTGGGGCGCAGGGAGCCGTCGGGGAGGAGGTCGTCGGCGTGGGCGTCGAGGGTGCTGGCCCACAGCTCGTGCTGGCGTCGCCAGACCGCTCGGGTCTCGTCGCTGGCCGTGGGGTCGTTCAGCAGGGCGTCGATGGTGCCGATCTGCTCCTCGCCACGATCGAGGCGCTCGCGGAGCTCGCGGCCGCGGGCGAGGCGGAAGGGGACGCCGGCGTCGAGGTCCACCTCGACGGTGCGCTCGACGCCGGACGGCATCGACACGGTCGTCAGGTCGAAGATGGTGCCGTCGAGGACGACGGTCAGCTCCAGGGCGAGCTGGGTGTCTGCGGGCGTCTCGACCCGGGCGATGCCGTCCGCGTCGGTCCGGAGGCTGCTCCGCATCACGGACCGTTCGTAGACGATGATGTCCGGGATGGGGTTCCCGTCGGGGTCCACGACGTGGACCGTCGTCTCGGCGACGCTCGGGAGCCGGCGCTGACAGTGTGAGGTGCCGTCGGGGTCGACGGACCATCGGAGCAGCGCCCTCGTGACCTGGTCGTCGGGGGTGTAGACCACGACGACGCCCTCCGCGTCGCTCGATGCGAAGGCGATCCCTTCGGCGTCCCACAGGTACGGCAGGTCGCTCGACCAGCTGGGCAGCGCATCACCGCCGGGGGCGGGGCACTCGACCCAGTTGTAGCCCAGCGCCTCGGCGAGCTGCCGGTTCGCCGAGAGCACCACCGCGCGGTCGGCGTCGACCTCGGGGACGGGCGCGGGGGCGGCTGCTGGCGCCGGCGGCGCGGGCGGTGGCGGCGGGATGACCGCGCGGACCGGGGCTGGGACCTCCGGCTGTGCTGGCGGCGGCGCCCCGCGTCCGAGCGCGCACCACGCGGCCAGGGCCGCCAGGATCCCACCGATCGTCACCCACCACCGTCGCCGCATGCACCCTCCGGACCGCTCGACGCGCGGCCGGCCCGGATCGGACGCCCTCCGTCCTCTCGATCGCGGGTCCGGAGGAGTGCGAAGCCCGCTGCGCCGCCGAGCACCATCAGGCCGGCCACGGCGAGCATCGCCGTCGGGAACGCCGCGGCGAGGCGCGCCGGATCGGACAGGGCGTCGCCGCCTAGGCCCACGGCCGGCGGGATCGCGGCGACGGCGAGCAGCTGCCCCGTCCGCGCGACGGCGTTGTTGGTCCCCGACGCGGCGCCCGCCTGCGCCTCCGGGGCGGCGCCGAGGGCGGCGGCCGTGACGGGGGCGACGCAGGCGACGAGGCCCAGGCCGAAGGCGAGCGTGCCCGGCAGGACGTCGGCCAGGAAGGTGGCGTCTGCGCCGACGCGACGGAACAGGAGCGCGCCGGCCGCCATCCCGAGCGGGCCGACGGTGAGGGCCAGCGGGGGCCGATGCGCTGGGCCAGCGTGCCTGCGGCGGGGGACAGGGCGAGCATCAGCGCGGTGACGGGCAGCAGCGCGGCGCCGGCCTCCACCGGGCGCCAGCCGGCCGTGACCTGCAGCTGCACCGACAGGAGCAGGAACACGACGCCGAGCCCGGCGTAGACCAGCAGGGTGACGGCGTTGGCGCCGAGGAACGCGCCGGGCGAACAGCGCCACGGGGATCATGGCGTGGGGGCGCCGCCGCTCGACGGCGGCGAGGGCGACGCCGGCGCCGAGGCCGAGAGCGAGCGCGGCGACGGCGTCGGCGCCCGTGCCGCCCTCCACCAGCCCGTACGAGACGCCGCCGAGCGCTGCGATGGCGAGCGCGGCGCCCACGAGGTCGAGCGGGGCGGTGTCTTCGGGGGGCGACGGCGGGATCCAGCGGGTCAGGGCCAGCGCCACCGCGGCGAGGCCGATGGGCAGGGCGAAGACCCACCGCCAGGAGGCTTCCACCAGCAGCCCGCCCACCAGCGGGCCGACTGCGCCCGAGGCCCGACCACAGGCCGATCGCGCGGCCGCGATCGGCGGGGCGGACCAGCGACTGCAGCATGGCCAGGCTCGCCGGGGTGAACAGGGCGGCGGCGGCGCCCTGGACGGCGCGGGCGGCCACGAGGACCGCCACGGTAGGCGCGAGCGCGCAGGCGAGGGAGGCGAGGGCGAACAGGGCGATGCCCAGGCGGAAGAGCGGCGGCGGCCGAAGCGGTCGCCGAGGGCGCCGCCGACGAGGACCAGGGCGGCCTCGGGGAGGAGGTAGGCGTCGACGACCCAATGCTGGGCGGCGCTCGAGGCGTGCAGGGCGGTGGCGAGGGCGGGAGGGCGACGTTCACGACGGTCGACATCAGCATGGCCACGGCGGAGCCGAGGACGGTGGTGGCGACGAGGCGGCGGCCGGCGGGGGAGGCGAGGGCGAGCACGGGGGGAGCGTAATCCTCTGGGCTTGCGCGGTCGCCGAGGCGCGTTGGCGCGGGGTCGCCGATGCCCGGCACCGATCTGCCTCCGCGCCAGGATGAAAAGAGGTCGGGCCCGATCCGCTTCCGGAGGTCGGGTCTTCGGTGTCGTTCCTGGCGAACGGGCCGCCACCCCGGTCGGGCCCGGGACCGAAATGCCTCCGCACCAGGATGAAAAGAGGTCGGGCCCGATCTGCTTCCGGGCCGATCTGCTCGCGCCGGCCGGGATACACGGTCGTCCCGGAGGTTCCCGTGCGCGCTGCCCTCGTCGCCCTCGTCGCCCTCGCCGCCTGCAGCGGCGACCCCGACCCCGCCGACACGGGCACCACCACCCCCGACACCGGCACCGCCGCCACCGTCGACCTCGCCAGCCTCGCCGACCGCGGCCCCTACGGCGCCGGCAGCCTCGCCCTCTCCATCACCGGCACCACCGGCACCACCCTCCCGGTCCAGCTCTGGTACCCGACCGACGCCGCCGACAGCGACGTCCTCTACGACGGCCTGTTCCCCGGCCGCGCCGCCCTCGACGCCGAGCCCGCCTGCGAAGCCGTCCGCGGCCTCGTCGCCTTCAGCCACGGCTACGGCGGCACCCGCTTCCAGAGCACCTTCCTCACCGAGCACCTCGCGAGCCACGGCTGGGCCGTCGTCGCGCCCGACCACACCGGCAACACCGTCTTCGACGACACGGCCCCCTTCGACGAGCTCGTCGTCCGCCGCCCCCAGGACGTGCAGGACGCCGTCGACGCCGCGCTGGGCGAGCTCGCCGGCTGCCTCGACCCCGCCGCCGGCTACGTCGTCGCGGGCCACTCGTTCGGCGGCTACACCGCCCTGGCCCTCGCCGGCGCCCCGGTCCACGCCGCCGCCGGCACCGTCGACCTCGGCGATCCGCGCGTCACCGCCGCGGTGGGCCTCGCCCCGTGGGACGGCTTCGGCGCCATCACCGACGGCACCGCCGACATCGCCGTCCCCACCCTGATCGTGACGGGCGCCCGCGACGAGACCACGCCGCTGGCCCAGGGCCAGCGCCTCTCCGACCCGCTCACCGTCTCCCCGCGCTGGCTCGGCGTCCTCGCCGACGCCGGCCACCTCACGTTCTCGCCCATCGCCTGCACCGTCGAGACGGGCGACGGCTGCGGCCCCGACTACGTCGACCTCGACGTGGCCTCCCGCCTGGTCGACGGCGCGGTGGCCGCCCTCGCCGAGGGCGTCCGCGGCACCCCGGGCGCGTTCGACGCGGTCGCCGTCGAGGCGCCCGAGATCACCTGGACCGCAGCGCGGTAGCGCCGCAGCGTGTCACGCCCGGGCGCGCCGCGCGTTGTCCGGGGCGTGCGGAGGTGCGCGTGACGTTCTTCGTCGGCGGCGGGTTCCCGATGCTCTTCATCGCCCTGTTCGGGACGATCGCCCTCGTCCAGGCGGTGTGGTTCGCGATCCAGCCCCGGCCCGGCCGGGTCGGCCCGGTGGCGGCCTACGCCGCGGCGGTGGGCTTCGCCGCGGTCGCCGGCGTCTGCGTCGACCTGGCGGCGACGGCGCGCCACGTCGCCCAGGACCCCGACATCGCGCCCGAGATGGTCGCGCGCATCGTGCTCATGGGGTTCTCGAGTCGATGGCGCCGGCGATCCTCGGCTTCGCCTTCCTCTCCGTGATCGCCCTCGCCGTGGCGGTGGGCTGCGGCGCCTCCGCCCGGCAGGGTAGGGTGTGCCGTGCCCGAGACGCCGCCCCCGACCGACGAGCTGACGCGCCTGCGCACCGCGCTGGACGAGGTGGACGCCGACCTCGTCGCCCTGGTGGCCCGCCGCGCCGAGATCGTGCGCCGCATCGGCGCCGCCAAGCAGGCCACCGGCCGCGCCACCCGCGACTACACCCGCGAGCGCGTCGTCATCGAGGGGGCGCGGTCGCGGGCGGGCGCGCTCGGGGTGGACGCCGACCTCGCGGAGGCCCTGATGCGCGCCCTCATCGACGACAGCCTCGCCGCCCAGGAGGGCGACCGCGTCGCCGCGACGGAGCACGGCGACGGCCAGCGCGCCCTCGTCATCGGCGGCGCCGGCAAGATGGGGTCCTGGTTCGCGCGCTTCCTGCGCAACCAGGGCTTCGACGTGGCGATCGTCGACCCCGCCGGCCCGCTGCCCGGCTTCCCCTCGGTCGACGACTGGCGCGGCGACCACGACCTGGTGGTGGTCGCGGCGCCGCTGCCCGCCACGGCTGCCCTCCTGGGCGAGCTGGCGCAGGAGCCACCCCCCGGCGTGATCTTCGACGTGGCGTCGCTCAAGGGCACGCTCCGGCCCGGCCTCGACGCCCTGCGCGCCGCCGGGGCGCGCGTCACCTCGCTGCACCCGATGTTCGGGCCCGATGCGCGGCTCCTCTCCGGCCGCCACGTCGTGCTGTGCGACTGCGGCGTCCCCGAGGCCACCGCGGCGGCGCGCGCCCTGTTCGCGCCCACCATGGCGGCGATCGTCGAGATGAGCCTCGAGGAGCACGACCGGACCATGGCCTTCGTGCTCGGCCTGTCGCACGCCGTGAACATCGCCTTCTTCACCGCGCTGCAGCGCTCGGGGGCCACGGCCCCGCGCCTGGCCGAGATCTCGTCCACCACCTTCGCCGGCCAGCTCGAGGTCGCGCGGCGGGTCGCGGGCGAGAGCCCCGAGCTGTACTACGAGATCCAGGCCGCGAACGCGTGGGGCGGCGAGGCCCTCGACGCGCTGGCCGCCGCGGCCGAGACCCTCCGCGACGTCGTCGCTGCGCGCGACCGCGACGCGTTCGGCCGCCTGATGACGGAGGGCGCGGCCTACCTGGCGCGCCTCGAGGGGTAGCTGTCACGCGCGCGCCGCTCGCGCGTTCCCGAGGCGAGGACCACGCATGGACAGCGCCGACGCGCGCGCGGTGGACGGGCTCCGCCGCGGCGACCCCGCCGCCTTCGACGACGTCTTCGACCGCCACCACCGCCGCGTGTGGGCCTTCCTGGTCCGCCTGACGGGCCGCACCGAGGTCGCCGACGAGCTGCTCCAGGAGACCTTCGTGCGCCTCGCCCGCCACGGCCGCCGCCTGCGGCCCGACACCCGCCTCCGCGCCTGGCTGTTCACCGTCGCGCGGAACCTCTGGCGCTCCCACCAGCGCTGGGCCTGGCTCGACGGCCGGCGCCTGGCCGAGCTCGCCAGCCGCGCCCTGCACGCCGAGCCCACCCCACGACGCCGCGACGGCCTCCGAGGCCGCCCGCACCGTCGAGCGCGCCATCCAGGCCCTGCCCGCCGGCAACCGCGAGGTGGCGGTGCTGGTGCTGGTGGAGCACCTCGAGCCCCAGGAGGCCGCCCAGGTGCTCGGCCTGTCGCCCGAAGCCGTGCGCCAGCGCCTCTCCCGGGCGCGCCGCGCCATCGCCGCCGCCCTCGACGCCGGAGCCGCACCGTGACCCGCGACCCGACCCGCGACCCGACCCACGACGACGCCGACCCCGTGCTCCCGAGCGACCTCGGGCTCGCCGATCCGCCGCTCGACCCGGCCCGCGCCGAGGCGATCCGCGCGCGCGCGCGCCAGGCCTTCCTCCGGCCCCCGCCGCCGCCCGGCCTGCGCCTCGAGGTCGCGCTCGCGGCGACGTTCTCGGTCCTCATGCTCGTCTGGGCGACCTCCGCCGTGGTGGTGGTCGCGCCGTGATCGGCTCGCTAGGAGGGGGCACCTCGGGAGGCTGCGTGCCCCAGATCACCGTCCACCACCTCGACGACTCGCGCTCCCACCGCGTCCTGTGGCTGCTCGAGGAGCTCGAGGTGCCCTACGAGCTCGTCGTCCACCGCCGCGACCCGAAGACCATGCGCGCCCCGCCGGCGCTGCTCGCCGTCCACCCCCTCGGCAAGGCGCCCGTGGTCGTGGTCGACGGGGTGGTCCTCGCCGAGTCCGGCGCCATCCTCGAGACGCTGACGGAGGACCTCGGCCCGCAGCTCCGTCCGGAGCCTGGCACCGAGGCGTTCCGCAAGTACCGCTACTACCTGCACTACGCCGAGGGCTCCCTCGGCACGCCGCTGCTCGTGGCGCTCCTCATGCTGCGGGTGCGCAGCGCGCCCGTCCCGTTCTTCATCCGCCCGATCGCGCGGCGGATCGCCGACAACCTCGACGCCCTCTACACGAACCCCGAGATCGAGCGCCACTTCGCGTTCCTCGAGGGCGAGCTGCAGTCCGACTTCCTGTGCGGCGACGCCCTGACCGCCGCCGACATCCAGCTGTCGTTCGGGGTCGAGGCCGCCGCCGCCCGCGGCCTGGTGGGCGACCGCCCGCGCCTGCGCGCCTGGCTCGACCGCCTCCACGCGCGCCCCGCCTACCGACGCGCCGTGGAGCGCGGAGGTCCCTACGCCTACGGGTGACCTCCCAACCCCCGCCCGCGCTCCGGCATCCAACGCGTCCGCAAGCCAGCACAGAGGACCCATGACGCTGCTCGCCCTCGTCGCGCTGCCCGCCCACGGCGCGCCCGCCTACATCCGCACCCCCGATCTGCACGGCCACGACATCGTGTTCGCCGCCGCGGGCGACCTGTGGGTCGTGCCCGACGCCGGCGGCGTCCCACGCCACCTCACCACCAGCCCCGGCGACGAGTCGCAGCCGCAGTTCTCGCCCGACGGCGAGCTCGTCGCCTTCACCGGGCAGTACGACGGCAACAGCGACGTCTACGTCATCCCGGCCGGCGGCGGCGAGCCCACGCGGCTCACCTGAGCCCCGGCCGCGACGAGGTCGTCGCCTGGACGAGCGACGGCAAGGTCGTCTTCCGCACCAACGCCTTCCACCCCCACGGCAGCTACGAGCTGTTCACCGTCTCCGTCACGGGCGACGCCGACCCCGAGCGCGTCCCCATCGGGTGGGCCGCCCGCGCCGCCATCGACCGCGAGACGGGCACCTGGGCCATCGACCGCATCGGCTACGAGCGGCGCACCTGGAAGCGTTACCGCGGCGGCATGGCCGGCGACCTGTGGGTCGGCACCCCGGAGCAGGGCTTCCGCCAGATCACCGACTCCGAGTACTCCGAGTCGTTCCCGATGTGGTCGACGGGGCGCCTGTACTTCCTGTCCGACCGCGGCGGCACCGCCGACCTGTGGTCGGTCGCGCCCGACGGCACCGACCCGAAGCGCCACACCGACAGCGGCACCTGGGACGCCCGCACCCCCGCGGTGGGCGACGACGGCCGCATCGTCTTCACCCGCGGCGGCGACCTGGTCCTGTTCGACCCGGCGGCGGGCAAGGAGGCGACGGTGCCCGTCGACCTCGAGGCGGAGCGCGTCCTGGCCCGCCGGCGGTACCCCGACGCCCGTCGGGCCGTCACCTGGGTCACGCCCTCCCCCGAGGGCGACCGGCTGGCGCTCGTCACCCGCGGCGAGATCTTCTCCGTCCCCGCCGAGGACGGCCCCGTGCTGCCGATCACCCACTCGAGCGGCGCCCGCGAGAGCTGGGGCGCCTACTCGCCCGACGGCAAGCGCCTGGCCTACGTCACCGACGCCGACGGCGAGGAGGCCATCGTCACGGCCGACGCCTGGGGCCGCGGCGAGGTGAAGGTCGTGGTCGCGGCGAAGAAGACGCCGGAGGGTTCGGGCTGGCACTTCCCGCCCGCCTGGTCGCCCGATGGCAAGCGCCTCGCCTGGTCCGACAACACCCAGACCCTGTGGGTGGCCGACGCCGACGGCAACGGCGCCCCGCGCCGGGTCGACCACAGCGACCAGGAGGAGATCCGCGACTACGTCTGGAGCCCCGACGGCCGCTTCCTCGCCTACACCCGCTACGACCGCCTGGACTACGGCACCGTCTACGTCTGGTCGAGCAGCGACGGCGCGGTGCACGCCGTGTCGCCCGCCGCCACCGACGACGACTCGCCCGCCTGGGACCCCGACGGCCGCTACCTGTACTACGCCTCGCAGCGCGCCACGAACCCCGTCATCGGCAACCGCGCCTTCCCGGTCGTCGAGGCCCGGACCTCGCGCCTGCTGAGGGTGCGGCTGCGCGACGCCGTCGAGGACCCCTTCGCCGACGACGCCGGCCTGCCCGGGGTCGAGGCGCCGGCCGTCGAGGAGAAGAAGCGCAAGAAGAAGAAGCGCCTGAAGGAGGAGGAGGCCGAGGGCAAGGGCCCCAAGGCGCTGAACATCGACTTCGACGGCATCCTCGACCGCCAGCTCGTGCTGCCCGTCGAGCGCGGCAACTTCGGCGGCCTGTCGGCCACCTCCGACGCGCTGTTCTACCTCGAGTGGCCCACGGTCGGCATGCGCGAGGCCGACGACGCCAAGGCCACGCTGATGGCCTTCGACCTCGAGGAGGAGGAGTCCGTCACCGTCGCCGACGACGTGAGCTCGTACGAGCTCGCTGGCAAGCGCGACAAGCTGTTCCTCTCCAAGAAGGACAGCTACTACGTCGTCGACGCCAAGGCCGGCCCCGCCGATCTGTCCGACGGGCCCGTCGACCTGTCGGGCGTCGTCGTCGAGCTCGACCCGCGCGAGGAGTGGCGCCAGATCTTCTTCGAGGCCTGGCGCCACGAGCGCGACTTCTACTGGGACGCCGGCATGTCGGGCATCGACTGGGCCGCCGTCCGCGACCAGTACGGCGCGCTGCTGCCCCGCATCTCCACCCGCGACGAGCTGCGCGACCTGCTGGGCGAGGTGATCGGCGAGCTCGGCACGTCCCACACCTACGTCTGGGGCGGCGACGAGCCCAACCGCATCGACTGGGTGGGCAACGGCCTGCTCGGCGCGGACGTGGTGCGCGAGGGCGACGCCTACAAGGTCGTGCACGTGCTCCACGGCGACCCGGCCGACGAGGTCGACAGCCCGCTGCAGCAGCCCGGCAACCGGGTCGAGGAGGGCCAGTACATCCTCGCCGTGAACCACCAGCCGCTGGCGGGGCGGCCGCTGCTCGCGGCGCTGGAGGGCAAGGCGGGCGTGCCCGTCGTCCTCACCGTCAACGGCAGCGCCGGCGCGCGCGGCGCCCACGACGTGGTGGTGACGCCCGTCGGCAGCGAGCACGACCTGCGCTACGTCGACTGGGTGCGCCAGAACCGGGAGTACGTCGCCGAGAAGTCGGGCGGCAAGTTCGGCTACGTGCACGTGCCGAACATGGGCACCGAGGGGCTCGTCGCCTTCGAGACCTGGTTCTACCCGCAGCTCGACAAGGAGGGCCTCGTCGTCGACGTGCGCTGGAACGGCGGCGGCTTCGTGTCGCAGCTGCTGGTGGAGCGCCTCGGCCGCGAGCTCCTGTCGTTCGACCGCGCTCGCGGCGGCGGCATCTACACCTACCCGGCGAAGGTGCTCAACGGCCCCTTCGTGGTGCTGCTCAACGAGTTCGCGGGCTCCGACGGCGACATCTTCCCGAAGGCCATCCAGGACTCCGGGCTGGCGCCGGTGATCGGCGAGCGCAGCTGGGGCGGCATCATCGGCATCCGCGCCGACAAGCAGCTGGTCGACGGCGGCGTGCTCACGCAGCCCGAGTTCGCCGGGTGGTACCCCGACGGCGGCTGGATCGTCGAGAACCACGGGGTGGACCCCGACATCGTGGTGCAGAACCTGCCCCAGGAGCTCGCGAAGGGGGTCGACGCCCAGCTCGACCGCGGCCTGAGCGAGCTGAAGAAGCTGCGCGACGAGCACCCGCCCGTGCAGCCGTCGTTCGGCCCCGTCCCGAGCAAGGCGCGCAGCGCCTACCAGTCGGAGCTGCCGTGAGCGAGGACCGCCTGGTCGACCTCGAAGTGAAGGTCGCGTTCCAGGACAAGCTCATCGCCGACCTCGACGAGGTCGTGCGCGGGCTGCGCAACGAGCTCGAGCAGCTGCAGACCGAGGTGGCCCAGCTGCGCGAGGCGGTGGAGCCGGAGCGGGCGGTGGTCGTCGACGAGAAGCCGCCGCACTGGTAGCTGGCCCGGGGCGGGGGAGCGGGGCATACTGCCGGGATGCCGACGCTCCTCCTCGCCCTGGCCGGTTGCGGCGACCTCTTCGAGCAGCTCACCTCGCCGCTCCTCCTCGACGGGATCGCGGTGCGGGAGCTGACCTACGACCGGATGGACGCCGATCTCCAGTTCCTGGTCGACGAGGAGCACGACCCGGAGGCCGTCGACGACCTCGACTACGCCATGGAGGTCGACGGCGAGGCCGTCTCCGAGGGCACGAGCGACGACACCGAGATCGACGGCGACGTCATCCTCGCGCCGGTGTCGGTGCAGCTCGGCGCGCTGCCGAGCTGGGCCGACCTCGTCGGGCGCGACGACGTCATCCCGTTCACCGTCACCGGCGCCTACACCTACGACGCGCCGAGCGTGCACCTCGACCTCGTCATCGAGCAGGCGGGCGAGATGCCGGCACCCCCCGCCCCCGAGCTCGACGCCCTGCGCCTCGACCCCGACGGGCTGTCGCTCGGCGTGACCAACCGCGACCCGTCGCCCGTGGTGGTGCGGCTCGGCGCCGCCCGGGTGCGCATCGCGGGGAAGGACCGCGCGGTGGGCCCGGCGGCCGAGCTGGCCGTGCCCGCGGGCGGCGCCGACGCCCTCACCATCCCGCTCGAAGCGCTCGACCCGGCCTGGGGCGACGCCGTCGACGTGGTCCTCGAGGCCGACGCCGTCGTCGAGACCGACTTCGGCCCCATCCCGTACCCCGTGTCGCGCACCTTCGCGCAGGTGTCGATACGCCCGTAGCGGAGGCCCGCTCGTGAGCCACGTCGTCAGCAGCCCCCCGCCGCCCTTCCGCGTGGCGGGCGGGGCGCTCGAAGTCCACGCCGTCCCGGCGGCCACCGACAACCTCGTGTGGCTGCTGCGCTGCACCGCCACCGGCGAGGTCGCCGTCGTCGACGGCCCCGACGCGCAGGCCGCCCAGGCCTGGTGCGAGGCCCACGGCGCGCGCCTGTCGGCCATCTGGAACACCCACACCCACCCCGACCACATCGGGATCAACCGCGCGCTGCAGGAGCAGGGCGCGCTGCCGCCGGCCGTCGTCGGGCCGCGCGCCGTGGCCGGCGACATCCCCGGGCTGACCCGCGGGGTGGGGGAGGGCGACGAGGTGCGGCTCGGCGCGGTCACCGCCCGGGTCT
The DNA here is from genome assembly GCA_041389545.1 of Myxococcota bacterium. Classification (GTDB taxonomy): domain Bacteria; phylum Myxococcota_A; class UBA796; order UBA796; genus JACKER01. Next base: position 18,497 of record JAWKRQ010000007.1, read on the forward strand.
GGGAGACGCCCGGCCACATCCGCGGCCACGTCTCCTACGTGGTCGACGGCGCCGTCTTCTGCGGCGACACGATGTTCGCCGGCGGCTGCGGCCGCATCTTCGACGGCACGCCCGAGCAGCTGTTCACGAGCCTGCGCCGCCTCGCCGAGCTGCCGCCCGACACCCTCGTCTGCTGCGCCCACGAGTACACGCAGGACAACCTGCGGTTCGCCTGGTCGGTCGAGCCCGACAACGCCGAGCTGGCCGAGCGGATCCGCCGGGTGTGGGCCGTGCGGGCCGACGGGCGCTCGGCCGTCCCGTCGACGATCGCCACCGAGCGGGCGACCAACCCGTTCCTGCGGCCCGGGTCGCCCGCCGTGGCCGCGGCGGTCGGCGGCGGCGATGCGCAGGCCGTGTTCACCGCCCTGCGGAAGCGGAAGGACGAAGGTGCGTATCGCGATGCGGGCGACGCCGGGCTGCCCCCGGCGGCGCCGTGAGTCCTGGCGGAACCGCCGCAGGCCGCGCTATCCTGGTCGATCGAGGGGAAGGAGACGCAGATGCTGTGGATGCCGCTCGGGCTGTCGCTCGCGGGCGCGGTGGGGTGCAGCTGTCGCCCCCAGCTCCCGGTGGGAGATGACGACGACGACGACGACAACGTCACCGACACCTTCTCGACCACGCAGACGGGCGACACGGGCCCGCCGAAGCCCTGCGCGGTGCCCGAGGAGGAGCCGAACGACAGCCTCGAGACCGCCAACCTGCTGCCGATGGAGAAGCGAGGCTGCGGCGTGATCGACGCGCCGCTCGACGTCGACCACTGGGCGTTCGACCTGGCCGACGACGCCTGGCTGCGGGTCGACGCCCTCGCGAGCACCGACGGCTCGATCGCGAACATGACGTTCGTGCTCCTGCCCGACGAGGGCAGCTGGGCGGCGAGCCGGCCCAACGGCCCCGACACGCTCGACGCCTCGCTCACCTTCCTCGCGCCCGCCGGCGGCTACTCGCTCATCGTCAGCGAGGAGCAGCTGCTCGGCGGCCCGCGCTACGGCTACGACGTGCTCGTCACGGAGGCCAAGCCGCCCGTCGAGCCGTGGACCCGCGCCGAGGTCGAGCCCAACGACACCTCCGACGCCGCGGAGCCCGTGAACGCGGGCGACGTCATCTACGGCACGATGGACGGCAACGGCGCCCTGCCCGACATCGACTGGTACGTCATCACCATCCCGGCCGGCCGGCACGCCCTGAACCTCGACATCGACGCCTACGACGTGGGCTCCAGCGCGAACCTGTCCATCTTCCTCTGGGACCCCGACCTGAACGCGCTGCCGGAGGGCTGCCGCGGCTCGTGCCCCGGCGGCTCGCCGGGCTGCGTCCCGTGCGAGATCGCCGGCGGCGGCACCCCCGTGCTGCTCGATCCCGAGGGCAGCTACGACTCGCTCGGCGCCGAGATCGTCTACATCCAGGTGCGCGCCGAGCAGAACTGCCCCCCGAGCGGCAACCCGTGCCCCGACGGCCCGGCCAACTGGTACACGCTGCACATCGACCTGGAGGAGACGTGACGAACCCGCTCCGTGGGGCCGCCGCGGCCGCCCTGGTGCTCGCCGCGTGCCACGGCGGCGACAAGGACGCCCAGCCGGCGAAGCTGATGGACACCGGCTGGTTCGCCACCAGCACCGTCCCCGATCCGTCCGCCTGCACCGACCGCTTCGTGAGCAGCACGCCCGAAGACGGCGACGTGGGCTGGTACTGGCGCGACCGCCCCAAGCTGTACGCTCAGTCCGACAACCACGCCGCCTACACGGCGTGGCTCGAGAAGTCCACGGGCGAGCGCATCCCGACCGAGCTCGTCTGGGACGACGACCAGACGGGCCTCGTCGGCACCCTCACCTGGGACGGCTGGCTCGCCGCCAACACCGACTACGTCCTCGGCTTCCAGGACTGCCTCGAGCTGCACCAGGTCGCGTTCCGCACGAGCGAGTTCGGCAAGCCGCTCGTCGACGGCCCGGAGTCGCTCGAGGGCCGGACCTACCTGCTCGACCTCGTCGGCGCGGACTGGGTCGAGCCCGCCGTGCTCGGCGGCGTCATGAGCCAGTACTTCACCACGCCCGTGCTCCTCGGCGTCCGCCTCGCCGACGAAGAGCGCATCGACATGCTCGGCGCGCCCGGCATCACCGACGATCTGGGCAACCTGTCGCAGGACATCGTCTCGCCGACCTGGGGCTTCCCGCTCACCGACTTCACCACGGCGCCGTACCTCGAGAGCGCGGTGGACTCGATCACGCTGCAGTACCGCGACGGCCCCACGATCATCGACATCCCCGTCGAGAACTTCCTGCTGCAGGGCACCTTCTCGGCCGACGGCTCGCGCTTCGGCGGCGTGGTGCTCTCGGGGCTCGCCGACAGCCGCTACATCGGCGTGCTCATCAACGACAACGACCCCGAGCCGCAGCTGTGCAACCTCGCCGCGAGCCTCGGCGTGAGCTGCCAGCCCTGCGCCGACGGCCAGCCGTACTGCCTGCAGCTCGTGGGCCGCGAGATCGAGGGGTGGTCGTCCCGGGCCTCACCTTGGTGGAAATTGGCGGCTGACCCGGCGAGCGTCGCCCGCACCGTCGGGCGGCACGCGCTGGGCGTCTTCGTCGCGTTCCACCTGTTCGCGGTGACCTTCTGCGCCCTGCCGTCGGTGGGGTCGGGGATGAACCGCAGCGCCTGGGCCCAGCCCACCGTGCAGGGCGAGTTCGCCGCCTGGACGGCGCGCCTGAACGGCTGGGGCCTCGACCTCACGCAGCAGGAGCTCGAGGACCGGCTGTGGACCTTCGCCTCGGGCTACGAGGACGCCCGCGAGGTCGTGATGGCCCCGCTGCGCCCGTACTTCCGCTACACGGGCAGCTGGCAGTCCTGGAAGATGTTCGTGGCACCCCACCGCTTCCCCGGCCGGCTCGAGATCGAGATCGACCAGGGCCACGGCTGGGAGCCCGTCTACGTCGCCCGCTCCCGCGAGCACGCCTGGCTCGCCCGCTGGTTCGACCACGACCGCTTCCGCGCGGCCCTGTTCCGCTACGCCTGGAAGCACTACGGCGGCACCCGCCGTCAGTTCGCCGACTGGGTGCGCGACCAGGCCGCCGACGCCTTCCCCGACGCGCGGCGGGTGCGCGTGTCGTTCGTCCGCTACCGCACCCGCTCGCCCGCCGAGGTGCGCGCCGGCACCCCGCCGAGGAGACGCGCGAGCTCGCCGAGGTGCGCTCGCTGCGCGACGTCCGCAACGAGGCGCGCCGATGAGCGCCTGGCGCCGCTGGGTAGACAAGGTCACCGCCGTCGAGTCCGCCACCGCGTTCGCGCTGTTCCGCATCGCCATCGGGCTGTGCACGCTGCTCACGGTGGGCTCGGTCGTCTGGCGCGGCCTGGTGCCCGTCCTGTGGATCGACCGCGCCTTCGGCGGCTACCGCGCGCTCGGGCAGGGCCCCTGGCTCGTCCACTGGCTCGGCGGCCCCGATCCGCGCAACATCTGGCTCCTCACCGCGACGGCCCTCGTCGGCGGCGTCCTCACCACGATCGGCCTCGGCGGGCGGGTCGGGCCGCTCCTGGCGCTCGTCTCGTGCGTCAACGTGCTGTCGGTCAACGGCCACGCCGGCGGCAGCTACGACGACCTGCTCACCAACGGGCTGTGGCTCGTGGTCCTCGGCTCGGGCACCCAGACGCTGTCGGCCGACGCCCGGCTCACCCAGGGCACCTGGGCGCCGCCCGGCGCCACGGCGCTGGCGTTCCCGCGCTGGCTGGCCGGCTGGCAGCTCGTGCTCATGTACTGCACCACCGGCCTGCAGAAGGTCAGCGCCTACTGGGTGCCCGGCGGCGACGCGAGCGCGCTGTACTACATCCTGCAGCAGCCCGAGTGGCACCGCCGCGACATGAGCTTCCTGGCCTGGGTCTTCCCGCTCACCCAGGTCGCCACCACCGTCACCTGGCTGTGGGAGGTCAGCTCGCCCCTGTGGCTGCTGGCCGTGTGGTACGCCGCCGATCCGGGGCGGGACGGCCGCGTCCGCCGCGCCTTCGCCCGGGCGCGGGTCCGCTGGGTCTACCTCGGCCTCGGCGTGATGATGCACGCCGTCATCTGGGCGACGATGGAGGTGGGCCCGTTCAGCCCGCTCTCGCTCGCCTTCTACGTGGTGATGGTCCACCCCGAGGAGTGGGAGCGCCTGTGGGCGCGGCTCACAGGCGCCAGCGCACCAGCAGGAGCACCAGCAGCAGCACCATCGTGAGCGCGCCGCCCATCGCCGCGGCGGCGCCGAGCTCGAGCCAGGGGATGCGCATCGGCGGCCGCGGCTCGGGGGCGGGCGCGGCGGCAGCACGCCCTGCTCGCGCTGCAGGGTGGGCGGGGTGCCCATGGCGCGGCGGGCGAACGCATCGAGCCCCTCGCCGGGCGCCACCCGGGCGATCTCGGCGAGGGTGTCGGCGAGCGCCGCCGCCCGGATCGGCGCGCCGGCGAGGGCCTGCCGCAGGCCGTGGATGGCGGCTTGAGCGGGCTCCGTCGGGCCGAGCCGGCGCCGGACCTCCTCCAGCACGCCCTCGAGGTCACCCTCCGACATCGCCTGCCCGCTCACGAGCTCCACCACCGTGGCCGCGGCGCTGCGCACGTCGCCGTCGAACGACGCCGGGCGCGCCACGGCGAACGCCGGGTTGGCGGAGCGGGCGCGCGGCGGCGCCTGCGCCGGGGTCACCGCCTTCGGGTGCGCCTGCGCCAGGGCGCGCAGCACCGCCACGCCCATCTCCAGCGCCGCGCGGGTGGGCAGCCGGTCGTGGCGGAAGGCCGTGGCCGGCAGGATCCGCTCGGCGGCGCCCTGCGGCGCGTAGTCCATCACCACGGCCCAGCGGCCGGGCGGGGCGGCGCCCGACGCGGTGCGCATCGCGGCGTCGGCGCGCACCACGTGCAGGAAGGCGCCGCCCACCGGGATGCCCGCCCAGGTCACGGCCGGCGGGCGCACGGGGGCGGACGGGAGCGGCCCCGACGCCGAGGAGGGATCCGCCTCGTCTTCGGGCGGGATCGCCGTGTCCTCGGTGGCGAGCGGCTCGAGCGGGTCGAGCTCGTCGCTGGAGCGCGCAGCCAACGGGGATCCTCCCGAGGATGCCGGGATCTATCGAGCCCGGCGCCTCACGGCACGTATGCCGCCGCCACCCCGTGCGGCACCCCGTCCGCGTCGATCCATCCGTCGAGCACGAGCGGGGTCGCCGGGTCGGCGAGCCGCGACAGCAGCTCGGCGCCGAGCGGACCGGCCAGGCTCGGGTCCTGGGCGCCCACCCGCAGCCGCGGACCGGCGCCCGGGTCGAGGAGCGGCCGGGTGTGGGAGCTGTTGGCCGCGCCGAACGCCTCGACCACGCTGTCCAGGTCGTACCGCGCCTGGTCGAGGTCGAAGCGATTTGCCGGCGCCACGCCCTCGCAGTAGGCGCGGTTCGTGTCGGCGTCGAGCGGGTTGACGGGGCAGCCGTCGGCGTCGAAGAGCAGCAGCCCCGTGCCGAGCCCCGCCGCCATGTGCACGAAGTAGGGCGAGTTCAGCTGGTTGCCCGGGTTCGCGCCCACGTGCTCCGCCAGCAGCGGGAAGTCCACGGCGTCGAAGTCGTTGGCCGCCATCGCGTCGAAGAACGCCTGGTAGCCGTCGCCCCAGGTGGCGAGCTGGTCGACGTTGAGGTGGCAGGCCACGCACTGGCGCGCGCCCTCCTCCGTCGGCGTGACCCGGCCGCGGATCGAGTGCGCGTAGATCCGGTTGTGCGACAGCGCCGGGAGCGGGTCGCGGCCGAGGTAGTCGGGGGTGTTGCCCGAACCGTTGCGGTCGGAGAAGGTGATGCCCTTCGCCAGGACCCCCTGCTGGTCTACGTACCGCCAGAAGGCCTTCATGCCGGGCTGCCCGGCGCCCACCTTGCCCCGCGTCGACACCTCGAGCGTGAACCAGACGGGGTTGATGTAGGTGAAGTCGGCGTTGGTGACCGCGAGCGCGATGCGCTGGCCGGTGGTGTTGCTCACGAAGACGTTGAGCGGATCGTCGTCGTACTGCAGCTGCAGGTGGCAGCCGATGCAGTTGTTGCTCCACGAGGCGTGGCAGGCGTCGCAGGCGAGCGTGTCGGTGTGGGCGAAGCCGACGCCGAGCACGTTGGCGTTCCCCTGGATGGGGCCGTCGGTGCCGCCCGTGTAGCGGCCCATGGCGTAGGCGGCGGCGGGGCTGTAGACGGGGTGGCCGTCGGCGTCGACGACGCCGTTGTCCTGCACCGTGTCGAGCGTCTGCGGCACGAGGTGGGTGGCGCTCGTGATGCGGCTGCGCAGGACCATGCGGCCCAGGCCGTCGACGGTCACGTTGCGCAGCGCGTTCCCGAAGCGGTCGGCAGCGCAGGTGGCGGCGTTGCCGTCGTAGTCGAGGCAGGCGACCGTGTCGGGGCGCGCGTCGATGGTGCCGTGGCAGGACTCGCAGGCCACGCCCACCGTCTGGTCCATGCGCGACCAGATGCCGCCGCTCGTCGGGTCGCCGGCCGTGCCGTTGTGCAGGTCGCGGCTGCCGTGGCAGTCGATGCAGCCGAGGCCGGCCTCGTAGTGGACGTCGGGCGGCGTGTCGTCGCGCCCGTCGCCGTCGTAGTCCTCGAGCAGCAGGTACTGCTCGGGCACGCGCCCGTTGAACGTCGCGTTGCCCACGCCCGTCTGGTACAGGCGCGGGTCGCCGGCCGTCGTGGAGAAGGTGACCGGCTGCAGCGGGTACTGCACGCCGCGCACCACGTCCTGGTTCTGGTCGAGGCGGATGCCCCAGTACTGCAGGACCGTCCGGTTGCTCCCCTGGTGGCAGCCGACGCAGGCCTGGTCGGTCACGCCGCTCACGAACGTCGGCCCGTTCGCCGTCGGGTAGTACTTCGCGACGTTCGCGACCTGGTGCGAGTAGACGTGCGGCCGCTCCGGCGCGGCGATGGCGTCGGGGTTCGCGGGCTCGTCGCGCGGGACGTTCGGGTCGGTGGACGCCGAGACGCCGTCGAGCGTGTAGCGCATGTGGCAGGCCGTGCAGCCGCTGCTGCGGAAGTCCCCGTAGCGGTTGTTCGCGCCCGAGCTCCCCGCGTGGCAGTCGCCGCACTGGATGGCGACCGCCTCGATCACCACGTCCTCGAGCGGCGAGCCGGCGATCACCTGGTTGGCGTAGCCCTGGGCGTCGTTGTCGACGTAGCGGAACGTCGCGAGCGTGGTGGAGTCGTACAGGAAGCTGTCGTAGAAGCCGCCGCCCTGGCCGTAGACGGCCTTCTCCGGGAACTGCAGCAGCTCGCCGACCCGCCCGATGCTCGTCGGGCTCGGGTCGTAGACCCAGGAGGGGTCGCTCGTGGGCCGGAAGGCGTAGTCCGACGCCGTCTCGGTGTACAGCCCCCGCTGCGCGGGCACGGCGTTCGGCGCGCCCGCGGTGAACAGGGTGGCCGAGTAGATGCCCTGCTCCTGGGCGATGGGCGAGCGGGGGACCCAGCTCGCGTGCTCCCCGGCGTGGCAGCCGCCCGCGCCGCAGCCGCGCGCCTGCGTCACGACGCGCAGGTCGCCCGGGTTGAGGAACTGCAGGTAGTCGAGGGCGGTCCAGGTGCGGCCCGTCGTCGGGTCGTTCCAGTCGGGGTACGCGTCGAGGCCGGTGCGCGTGAGGTAGTTGAAGTAGGCGACGGCGTCGACCTGCAGCCGCTGGTCGTCGCCGAGCTGCGGCGGCCGGGGGACGTGGCTGCCGAGCCAGCCGCCGCCGTCGGGGACGCCGCCGTGGCAGGTGGTGCAGCGCAGGTACTGCGCGCTCGCGCCGAACGGGTGCGGGTTGCTCATGCCGTCGCCGGCGTAGTCGTTGTGGGGCGACCCGTTGTGGCAGGCCATGCAGCTCTCGGCCTCGTCCTCGGGCGGATCCTCCACCTCGGTGCCTCCGGTGACCTCGCACAGCCCAGGGGGGGGTGCGTCGCACAGCGTCGGGTCCACGTCACAGCACGCCAGGCGGACCGGGATCGTCTCCTGGCTCGCGTCGCACCGGTCGAGGGTGTCGCAGCAGAACGGCGTGCCGGACAGGTCCACCGTCGTCGCGCAGGCCTGCGGCGGCAGGTCGGTGCTCACTCCCTCCGTGAACGGGGCCGGACCGCAGCCCGCGGTCAGCCACCCCAGCAAGGTCCACGCGGCTCGTCCCGCGGTCCGTCGTCTCATCGTCGCCTCCGAAACCCGCACCGTCGCATCGTCGCCTCCGGGCGAGCACGCGGGAGCGAGGGATTGTTTCGGCGCTCGCGCTCCGGGGACCGGCCGGTGTCACACAGTGACGCTGCAGTGACGACACCGTCTCTCGACCCTCGAAGATGCCAGCGAGATGACGAGGCAGAAAAGCTCGGAATGCGCTGCTGGCCGTGTAACTCGCGCGACACAACGTCCGCGCCCGGGACGTCGCATCTTGGGGAGGAGGTCCGCATGAGCGGGTGGATGCGGCCCCAGCGGGGCGACGGGGATCGTACGCCACGCTGTATGCGGGCTTGATCTTCGTATTGATGCTGTTCGCAGCGATGGCGGTGGACATCGGCGTGGTGCGCCTGGCGATCAGCCAGGACCAGGACGTGGCGGACGCGGCGTCGCAGGCGGCGCTGTTGACGCTGCGCACCTCGGGCAGCGAGTCCGTCGCGCGGGAGGCGGCGGAGCACGTGGTCGGGATGAACCTGGTGGCCGGCGGCATCCCGCAGCTGCAGGACATCCAGTTCGGCGTGTGGGACAACGGGGCCTTCTCGCCGTCCAACGTGCCGAACGCGGTGCGCGTGACGACCGGTCGGGACGTGCCGATGGCCATCGCGCGGCTGTGGGGCTGGCACGTCCGGCCGGTGTCGCGCAGCTCGGTGAGCGCGGCGCGGGCGCTGCACGTCGTGCTGGTGATGGACATCACGAACTCGTGGTCGCAGTCGAACTTCGCGAACGCGCGGGCGGCGGCGGTGGCCTTCTACGACCACATCGACGCCGTGGCCGGGCCCGACGACAAGATCGGGATGGTGGTGTTCACCGGGCAGTACGGGGTCGAGCACACGCCGCTGATGTCGCTCGAGGACGCCGACGCCGTGCACGTCCGCGACAACTGGAACCAGCTGCGGACGGCGAGCAAGGCGGGGACCCCCGCCAACAACAGCAACGGCTGCAACGTCTACTCGGGGACCAAGCTCAACGACTTCAGCAACCCGTACAACGGCTGCTTCCCGAACATGTGGCGGGAGTACATCGACGAGTCGGGGACCGACCACACGACCGGGCTCGAGATGGCGCGGGCGATGTTCTCCGAGAACGACGATCCGACGGTGTATCGGGCCGTGCTGGTCCTGACCGACGGCGACCCGAACGGCACCGGCGCGCACACCCAGCGGGCGGCGGCGCACTACGACGAGACCCGCTGGCGGTACTACAAGACCGGCGTTCGGCGGAGCACCAACCAGGTCATCAGCGACAGCCAGTCGCTCAGCGCCACGATGTGGGACGAGCGCGAGATCAACATCTGGGCGGTGTCCTTCGTCGCGTCCGCCACCTGGCTGAACGATGTCGTGCAGGGAGACGGCTACTTCACCCGCACCTCCAGCTCGAGCGCGCTCGTCGCCATCTTCGAGGACGTGGCGGAGTCCCTGCCCGTCGCGATCGTCCAGTGAGGCGCACCATGAAGTCAGCCCTGCGACGTAGGACCGCCCGCGGCACGCACGTGGTGGAGTTCGCCCTGCTGATGCCGCTGTTCCTGATGCTCGTGATGGGGTGCATCGAGTACTCCTGGGTCATGGTGCACCGCACCGCCATCAACTCCGCGGTCGACGTGGGGTGTCGGGCGGCGTCGCTCGTCGATCCCGGGCTGCGGGAGACCAACAAGGCGGCCGTGACGGGGAAGGCGGCGTCCGAGATGGTGACCTGGTTCGACCAGCACGGGCCCGGCTGCAAGGGCAGCTGCGTGTCGGCCGTGGACCTCGTCGGCAGCCTGCCCGGCCGGTCGGTGCGCTGCCGGCTGCAGATCGACTACACGCCCATCACGGGCTTCCTGCCGACCCCCTCCATCATGGCTGCCACCGCCGTCGTGCGGCTCGAGTACCAGAGGAACCCGTCATGAGCCGGCATCGCCCCCCCCCGCGTCGTGCCAACGCTGCGATCGAGTTCGTCCTGATGCTGCCGATGATGCTGCTCCTGCTGGGCGGCATCGTGGACGGGAGCCTGTTCCTCGTCGACCGCCACGCGGCGGTGCGCGCCGCGCGCGACGGGACGCGGGTCGGGGCGTCGGTGGTGGAGCCGCCGCCGGCGACCGGGGACCTGATCGAAGCGAAGGCGAAGCTGTTCGCCGAGCGGTCGCTGACGAGCGCGGGGATCGTGCCGGACGCGGTGATGGCCGAGTGGCACACCGACGACGACGGCTGGAGCTACATCACGCTGACGGTCATCGTGCCCCACCGGGCGCTGTTCGGGCGGTACTCGCCGTTCAACCGCGAGATCATCCACTCGTTCACGATGCTGTCGCAGGAGCAGGGGATCTGAGCGTCACGGACGCGCGTGGAGCTGCGTGAGGGCGACCTGGATCTCCGCCAGCAGCGCGCGATCGCTGCCGGGCGCACGCCGCCAGGCCCTCAGCGCCGCCTGGTAGGTCCAGATCGCCTCGTCGCTGCGCCCGCGGCTGCGGTGCTGTGAGGCGGTGGCGCACAGCTCGCGGATCTTGTCGTCGGCCTGCCGCGGCGGCGCCGGCTCGGCCATCAGCGTGCGCGCCTCGTGGCGGCGCCGGCGCGCGGCGTCCGCCCGCCCGGCGCGCTCGTCGAGCAGGGCCAGCTCCTGCACGGCTCGCGCCTCGCCGAACCGGTTGTCGGCGGCGGCGCACAGCTTGCGCGCGTCGGCAGCGGCGGTGGCCGCCGCCCGGTGGCGGCCGGCGGATCCCTCGATCCTCGCGATCCGGACGAGCGCCTCCCCGGCACACGCCTCGTCGCCCGCGCGTCGGGCGGCGGCGGCCGCGGACTGGCAGCTCGCCAGCGCGAAGTCGTCGCGGAACAGCCCGTCCTGCTCCAGGGCCGCCTTGCGCAGGAGCGCCCGCGCGGCGTCTCCCGGGCGATCGACGGCGAGGAACGCCGCCGCGGCGCGTTGGAAGTCGAGCCGAGCCGCCTGGGGGCGTCGCATCAGCGCCTGCAGCTCGCCGATGCGGCTGAACACCTGCGCCACGCCCAGCGTGTGCTCGGCGCGTTCGAAGCAGCGCAGCGCCGCCTCCAGCGTGACCACTGCGTCGCGTCCGGCGCGCACCGTCGCGGCGGTGCAGTGGGCGGCGAGCTGTGCGGCGACCCGGTGGCTCTGGGCCGCCAGCACGCTCATGGCACCGCGGTCGCGTGCCGTCAGCGAGGGCATCTGCAGCACCTCGGCCGCGAGCAGCGCCGCGACGCTGCTCGTGCAGTCGCCGACCGCCCGCGCCAGCGCGACGGCGAGGAACGCTTCGTCCGCGGCCACGGACCGGCGACACGCCACGACGACGTCGGGCAGGTCGCGCGTGCGCTCCTCCGGCGTCGCGTCGCGGGCGCACCACGCAGCGTGCCGCGCGTGGGCGGCCTCGGCGAACGCGGCACCGCTGCCGGGGAAGGCCTCCGCGTCGACGAGGCGCTGCGCACAGAAGCTCCGCACCGCGCGAGCGAGCACGAACGCCTCGTCGCGGACGTCCACGAGGCGCCGGTCGACCAGCGCCTTCAGCACGTCGGCCACGGGACGCTCGCAGCGGATCACCTGCGCCGCCCCGCGCGCGTCGAACGTCCCCTCGAACACCGCGCACTGCGCCCAGACCGAGCGGGCGTCGGCGTCGAGGTCGCCCCAGCACCACCACAGCGTCCGCGGCAGCACGTCCTCGAGCCCGTGGACGGTCCCGATCCGCCCGACGAGGTGCGTACAGGCGCCGTTCACGCCGAGCACGGCCGTGGCGCCCGCCGCCAGCGCGAGCGCGAGCGGGTGGCCGCGGAGCAGCTGGCACACCTTCCAGACGGGCCGGAGGTCCTCGCGGGTGAAGGCCCACTCGATGCGGGTCAGCGCCACCCACTCGGCGAACCGCCGCATGGCGCTGCTGCCGTGTGCTTCGGCGATCGTGGGCTCCGTGGAAGGGACGTCGAGCAGCGCGGGGCAGACGGCCGGCGCGCGCGCGCCGGCAGCGCCGACGAGCAGGACCCTGAGCTCGGACGCCTCCCGGCACCAGCCCGCGACGAGCTCCACCGCATCGCTGTCGAGGTCGTCGGCGTCGTCGAGGACGAGGAGGCAGCGCCCGTTGCGGCACAGCTCCGCGGCGAGCGTGTGCAGGTCGTCGTGGCCGTCGAGCCTGGCGGTCCGGGCGACGCGCTCGCCGAGCTCGGCCGGCGTCACGGCGCCGCCGAGCGCGACGTACCAGGCGCCGCCGCGCCACCCGCCGAGCGTGGCGTGGGCGTGGCGGAGCGCGAGGGTGGTGCGTCCGCTCCCCGCGAGGCCCGCCACCCGGACCAGGCGGTGCTCGTCGAGCATCGACGCGAGCGTGATCGGGTCGTCGACGCGCCCCGGCGGCGACGCGGGCAGCGCGTGGGGGACCGGGGTGACGGCGCGCCAGCCGTTGGCGTCGGGCTCGACGGCCCACCCGTGCGGGCCGTCCGGTGGGCGCGAACGGGACGGCTCGCCCGCGTCCCGAGGCTGGTACACGGCCACCGGCGCGTCCAGGCCGGGGAGCTGATAGTGCCCGTGGAACTGGCCGAAGCCGTCGCCCTCCGGTGCCGTCACCAGCAGGCCGTCCGGCGGGACCAGCGCGATCAGGCGCTCCAGCACCGCGCTCGCGAGCGCACCCTCGCCGATGCACAGGGCGCCGCCCACTTCGCTGCGGGTGACCCGCTCGGCGAGCACCTCGCGGTGGCGTGCGAGGTAGCGGACGGCGAGGCTCGTGGAGGGGAACGACAGCAGCTGCGGCCGGTCGGTCCGCTGCGCGCCGTGCTCGCGCTCGAGGTCGGCCAGGCTGCCGCCTCCGGGGGTGGGGCGGGTGCGGCCCCAGGTCCGGCTCCGCAGCTGCAGCAGCACGCGCCGCGTGGGGGCGACGTTCGCGCCGGCGCGCCCCTCCCACAGCGCGCGCAGCTCGGCGCAGGACCCTGCGCGCTCCGCCGGATCCGGTGCCAGCGCCGCCTCGATGGCGCGGATCACCCGCTCGGGCACTTCGTCGGCGGAGAGCGGCGCGTGCTCGCCCTGCTCGGCGCGCCGGACCACGTCGGCGTAGTTGCGGCCCTGGTTGCAGCGCCGACCGGTGACGAGCTCGTAGAGCATGCACCCGAGCGCGTAGATGTCGGCGCGCTGATCGACGTCCCCGGTGGCGTGGTGCTGCTCGGGCGCCATGTAGGCGGGCGTGCCCATGCGCGCAGAGCCCGTGAGGCCGAGCGCACCCGAGCCGAGGACCCGGGCCAGGCCGAAGTCGCCGATCTTCGGGGTGCAGCCGTCGGCGAGCAGCACATTGGACGGCTTGAGGTCTCGGTGGACCAGCCCGGCGTCGTGAGCGGCGGACAGCCCGGAGAGGACGCCGTCCACCACCCCGTCGATCTCGTCCTGGGTGAGGCGGGGCGGCGCTGAGATCCGGGTCGCCAGGTCCGGCCCGTCTACGTGCTCGAGGATCAGCGCCGGCGCATCGTCGACGTACTCGATGTTCAGGACGGAGAGGATGTTGGGGTGGTCGAGGCTCGCCTGCAGCCGCCCCTCCTGGATCAGCCGCTCGTTGGCCTCGGCGCTCGGCCGGTGCAGGATCTTCACGGCGACGACGCGCTGCAGGAGCTGGTGGCGGGCCCGGTACACCGACGCCATCCCGCCGTGCCCGATGAGCGACTCCACCACCCACGGTCCGACGCGCGATCCGCGGTGCAGCCCCACCAGCCGCGGCAGGGGGAGGTCGCTGTGGGTCGGGCCGGTGGTGTCGGGGCTCTCGGTCTCGAGCTGCAGCCGCGCCGCGCGGCAGCGCACGCAGCCGGCGAGGTGCGCGATCTCGTCGGGCCTCAGCGCGGCCCGGGCGAGCGCCCGGGGGTCGAGGTGGGAGCCGGGCACGATCGCCTCCTCGAGCAGGGGGAGAGCCTGCTCGGAGGGGAGATGTCCTCAATCTTCCGGCTGTCACATCCGTCAGCGAAGATTTTTCTACAGGCACGCGAGAATTCTTCGCCGGGGCGCCGCTCGCCGGTCAGGGCTCGAGCACCAGCGGCTGGGCCTGCAGCGTCGGGTCGAGCCCGGGATCCAGCGACGGCAGCCCCAGCAGCCCCACGTCGTTCGGCAGCGTCCATGTCTGCGCGTGAACGACACCCAGCGTCACCGCCCAGGCCCCCTGCGCGGCACCGGCGCCGTGGGCGTCGCCGTCGGGTCCACCACGTCGTAGGGCCCGCTCGCGTCCGCCCGGCCTGCCCGCCCGCGTGGTAGTGCTTGAACACCGGCACGAACGTCACCGACAGCGCCGCCGCCGGGAACGGGTCGCCGACCGGCGCGGCAGGCCCCGCCGCCTCGCCCGGCGGCAGCCGGCCTGCCCGGCCACCGTCAGGTACTCGCCCGCCAGCGGGTGCGCCTGCATGACAGCGCTCCCTCCTCCCGAGGGGCCCCCACGTACTCGAGGTACACCCCGCGGCCAGACGTCCGAGCGGCCCCGCGCTCGCCTGGGGCTCACTCAGGTACGGATCGACGACGCCGTCGTCGTCCACATCGCGCAGCTGGACCCACAACGCCGTCCCGCACTGGCGGCACGATGTCGTCGGATCGCACGCGCACACCGGCAGCTCAGGCCCACACGGCGGATCCGCCGCGGCCTCGCAGGCCGGCCCGAGCGACACCGGCACCTCGGCCGAGGAACGCGCTCTGCACCGCCGAAGTCCGCACGCGGAACAGCGGCGCCCCTACAGGATGCCCCCGAGCGACAGCGACGACGGCGTCGCGAACCGAACACCGGCCGCTCGAGCGTGAACGGCTGCCCCACGAGCACGGTCACGTCCCGCACGGCGTGCCCACGGTGACGCTCACACGGTCGCGGGCGTCCCGGCGAGGTCGGCGAGGTGCGTCCCGCCCCAGTCGCCGCAGGTCGCCCCCCGCGAGCACGCACGCTTCGAGAACGGGTTGAAGTCGCCGTCCACGTCGACGAGCGCGTTGAACAGCCACACGCCGTCCGGCGGCAGCCCGCGTCACGGCGTAGTCGGCCGTGGGCAGCCGTTCGTCGCGCTGTACGCCGCCGGCGACACCGCCGCGAACGTGTACGGCGCGCCGGTGCCCACCGGAGGCGGCGGATCGGCGGCCGCGTACACGGTCACGTAGGTCGGGCCGAGCTCGCCCACCACCCGGCGAACACGACCGTCCCCGTCACCTCGTTCAGGAGGGCGGCGCCTCGTCGTCGACCGAGCGCCTCGTAGGCGCAGCCCGCCAGAGCCACCGCGGCTCCGTGCTTCGAAGCGCCATGTCACCGTCCCGAGCTTGGCCGCCGAGCGGCTGCCCGCCGGGGTACTCCCGGAGCGGGTCGCCCAGCAGGCCGGCGAGGTTCCACGCCACGAGGGCAGGCACCGGGGTCCTGATCCGCGAGCGGCCGCGCCGCGATCGCGCGCTCGCCATCGAGCGCGCCGGCAGCGGCGAGTCCGTCGCCACGAGCTGCAGGGTGTCGGGATCGAAGGTCCGCAGCCGCCAGGTCTGCGGCGACAGCCACTGCACCCAGCCCGACACGTCGACCTGGTAGGGCGTGCAGTGGCTGCCGCCCAGGTTGAGCCGCACCGTGGAGGACGAGCCGTCCCGCACGGGGTCGGCGCCCGGCGAAGACGCACTCCAGCACCTGGCTCACAGCGGCGTTCGCGAACAGGTCCACGCCGTCGACGGGGAACAGCTCGAGGTCGGCCTCGACCCCCACGCCGGTGTAGGTGGGGTCGAGGTTGACCCAGCCCGTGTCGCCGATCTCGATGCCCACGTCGCGCGGGTCGAACGGGTTCACCCCGACGGTCACGTCGCGCAGGCCGACAGATCGGTCACCCGGTTGTAGTACACGACGAGGTCGGCCTGGTGGTAGAAGGTCGACTCGTCGTGGACGCCAGCCGAGCGTGGTGATGCGCTCGGGCGACGGCTGCCGGTTGCCGTAGTCGGTGACGAACGCCGTCGACCGGGGTGGAGCGGAATCGAACGCCATGTACGACTCGATGCCCGACGGCGCCCGAACGCGCTGCCGGCCGTCGCCCGGATGCTCGTCTTGTCGAGGACGCGGAACAGCAGCGCCCCGCGCGGCGAGATGGTCTGCGACAGGGCGATGGCGAGCGGGTGGTCGTCGACGCGCAGCGACGCCACCGCCGAGACCCGGCGAACGTCGCTGCTCGTTGGCGAAGGCCTTGAAGTGGTTCTCGACGTACAGCCGGTCGTAGCCGCCGGCGAAGTAGCCGAAGCGCATGCCCTTGTAGCGCCAGCCGCCGCCGACCAGCAGCTGGTGCTTCACCGCGCCGGTCTCGAACGCGAGCGGCTCGCCCTCGAGGTCCACCACGTCGTTGTCCTCGACGGGGCTGTCGAGTCGCGCTCTCGGTACTGCAGGTACGGGCCCGTGTTCCCCCTGTTGGCGTTGTAGTAGCCGCGGAGGTGGAAGTCCTTCACGAACAGGTCGGCGCGCACGTAGTAGTGGTCGAGCTGGATGCCGTAGGCCGGGAGCGCGCCGAAGTTGTAGAACTCCGACTGGTTGCGCGACAGGCCGCTCGACAGGCTCACCGCGCCCCACTCGCCGAGGGTGCGGTCGACGCGGGCGTTGAGGCGCAGGTTCTCGGAGCCGAGGTCGTCGTCGGCGAAGTAGGTCTGGACGGACGGGTCGCGGGCGGGCAGCGCCTCCTTCGCCCAGCGGCCGTGCTGTTGCAGGCCGGCCGACAGCCGGAACGAGGTGGCGCCGCCGTCGGCGGAGGTCACCCGGCCGGTCGCGACGGCGGCCACGCGCTGCAGCCCGGGGTAGCCGCTGCTCGCCGAGAACACCTGCGTTCCCTCGCCGGGGTCCGCGTGATGATGTGATCACGCCGGTGACCGCGTTGGCGCCGTACCGCGGACCCGGGACCGCGGATGACCTCGATGCGCTCGATCTCCTCGAGCTGGATGGGCAGCGAGGCACCGAGGAAGGTGACGCCGACGAAGTCAATCTCTCCCGGTGGAGCGCCCGTCGATGAGCACCAGCACCTTGTTGTTCATCTTGCGCTGGAAGCCGCGGATGGCGATCTCGCTGTGGCCCGCGGCGGGCGCCATGATCTCCACCCCGACCACGCGCCGCAGCAGGTCGGGCAGGTCGACGACGCCGGACAGCCGGATGTCGTCGGCGGTGAGGACGGTGACGGTGGCGGGGGAGTCGAGCGGATCCTGCCCGACGCGCGAGGCGGAGACGACGACCCGCTCGTAGGCCTCGCCGAGGAACTCGGTGCGCGCGATCTCCTCGCTCGACGGGCCGGCGGGGACTGCGCCTCGTCGAGGACGCCACCGTCAGGCGTGCCGCGGCCTCCTCCGCCGTGCGCTCCTGCAGCGCCTCGGTCAGCGCCTGCAGCTCGCGCGAGATGCTGTCGAGGCGCGCCAGCTCCTCGCTCGTCGGGCCCTTGCCGGAGCCGCCGCGCGCGGGGGCGGCGGGGGTGCCCGGCGCGGTCTGCTGGCCGAGGCGCGCCTCGAGCACCGCGATAACAGGGTCCACGTCGGCGTCGCCGGGGCGGCCTCATGACCTGAAGCGGTAGTAGGTGAGGAGCGTTCCCGTAGTCCTCGAGGTCGGTGTAGGCCTTGGCGATGTTGTAGAGGTGGCCGGGTGCGGCCAGGCTTCCTGCGGCGAGGAACCGCGCAGGGCGATCTCGTAGTTGCCCTCCTGGGCGGCCTTGAGGCCGGCGCCGAAGTGGCGCCGGGCGTCGTCAGGTCGGCCCAGGCGTTCGTGGCCAGCGCCAGCTGCGCCACCGCCACGGCCACATCCGGCTGCTCGTCGCGCTGCTCTCGGCACAAGGGACCTCGCGCAGGAGAGCTTACTCCATCAGGTCGTCGGGCAGCCCGAGGGTAGCCCTCGGGGACGTCCTCCGGGGGGCTGGCGGGATCGGCACTTCCACGTGGATTTCAGCAGCAGGGGGCGGGCACGGGGGCTGGCGACGGCGCGGGCGGCGCGGGCCGGGAGGCGCCGGGGCGGAGGCGCCGGGCGCGGCTTCGGGCGGACCACGGGCGCGGGCGGCGGCTGGGCCGGCTGCGCGACGGGGGCCGCCGGCTGCAGCGCCGGGCGCCACCGGCTCGAGGAGGCGGGCGCCGGGGCGGGCGCGATCGGGGCGACCGGCGCGGGTGGCGCCTGCCACGATCGTGGGCACCTGGGTGGGAGGAGAACGCCCTGCGACTGCAGCACGCCGACCGTGATCAGCGCCACCACCACGGAGAACAGCGCGAGCAGCGACGCCGAGCCGAACACCGCCGCCGCGACCGCCGCGCCCGTGAGCCCGCGCGGCTTGCGCCCGCCGCGGTACTCGAGGCCGGGCAGCATCGAGTGGGTGTGGGTGAGGGTGCGGATGCCGAGGCCCTCGGGCGGCACGTCCATCAGGGGCGTGATCGCCTCGATGAGCTCGCGCATGTCGGGGTAGCGGTCGGCCGGGTGCTTCGCGAGGCAGCGCCGGACGACCTCCTCGAGCCCCGGCGGCACCTCGACCTCGGGGGCGACCGAGTAGAAGGTCGGGATCGCCTGGTTGAGGTGCGCGATCATCGTGGCCGCGCTGTTGGTGCCGTGGAACGGGTACTGCCCGGTGATGGTGCGGAACAGCAGGATCCCGACGGCGTAGATGTCGGCCCGGTGGTCGATCTGCAGGCCCTTGACCTGCTCGGGCGCCATGCAGTGCGGCGAGCCGAGGATGAGGCCCGCGCGGGTGATCGACTGGTCGGTCTCGACGAGCTTGACGAGCCCGAAGTCGACGATCTTGACCTGGTCCATCTCCTCGTCGCTGCGGCGGACGAGGAGGTTCGACGGCTTCAGGTCGCGGTGGACGACCCCCCGCCGGTGAGCGTACCTGAGGCCGGCGCAGACCTGGATCAGCAGGTTCAGCGCCTCCTGGACCGGCAGCGGCCCGTCCTTGAGCAGATCCGACAGCCGGGGCCCGTCGATGTACTCCATCGCGAGGTAGTAGCGCCCGTCTTCGGTCTCGCCGTAGTCGTGGAGGACGACGATGTTGTTGTGGTCGAGCTGGGCGAGCGTCTGCGCCTCCCGGCGGAAGCGCTGCTCGAACGCCGCGGCGTCGTCACCCGAGGGGGGCGGCGACAGCACCTTGAGCGCGACCGGGCGGTTGAGCTTGGTCTGGTGCGCGAGGTACACCGTGGACATGCCGCCGCGCGCGATCAGCCGGTCGACCCGGTACCGGCCGGCCACGATCGAGCCCCCGCGGGGCTCGCGGCTCTCGGAGCGCAGAGCGGGCGTCTCTTCGTTCAACCAGGACCCCCTCGACACGACAACATACCCCAACAACACGCCGGGCGATCGGTTCTGCCCCTGCATCGCCCTCCTTGCGGCGGCGCCTTCGCCGCAGCGGCGCGGCGCAGGCGCAGGGGGCGTCGTGACCGAGGCGGCGTACGCGGTGACGGCCCCGGGGCTCGAGGCGGTGCTCGAGGAGGAGCTCCGCGCGCTCGGCGCCCAGGAGCTCCGCGTGGACCGGGGCGGTGTGGCGATGAAGGTGGATCGCGCGGCGCTGTACCGCGTCCACCTCCACGCGCGGGTGCCCGTGCGGGTCCGGGTGCGCCTCGGCGACTTCCGGAGCAAGAACCTCGAGATGCTCGGGAACGGGGTCAAGGGGCTCGCCTGGGCGCGCTACGTCCACCCGCGCCAGCGCCTGACGGTGCAGGTCCTCTCGGCGGGCGCCCGGCTGCCGTCCGGTGCGGAGCGCAAGGTGATCCACGCGGTCCAGGACGCGCTGCGGGGGGTGCCAGCGGGGCGGGGGGGGCCGCCCGCGAAGCTGCCGCCCGCGGCGATCCTCGTCCGCATCGACGGTGATCGGGCCGAGGTCTCCGTGGACGCCTCCGGCGAGCGCCTCCATCGCCGCGGCTGGCGCCGCGACACCACCGAGGCGCCGCTGCGCGAGAACCTGGCGGCGGCGGTGCTCGCCCTGGCGGAGTGGGATCCGTCCGAGCCGCTGGTCGATCCGATGTGCGGTTCCGGCACGTTCCCCATCGAGGCAGCGACCATCGCGCGCGGCCTGCCGCCCGGCGCCGGGCGGCGCTTCGCGTTCGAGGCCTGGCCGAGCCACGATCCGGCGCTCTGGGCGCAGATCCGCGGCGAGAAGGGCCCGCCTGCCGGGGACGGCCCCATCTTCGGCTACGACATCGATCCCTCCGCCGTCGACGCCGCTCGGGCGAACGCCCGGCGGGCCCAGGTCGCGGAGCGGGTCACGCTGCGGGTCGCGCCCGCCGAGCAGCTGGTCTTGCCGGAGCGGCCCGGGTTGGTGGTGTGCAATCCGCCGTACGGTGCGCGGATCGGGGGGGCGCGGGCGGCCTGGCGCGCGCTGGGGGCGGCGCTGCGGCGGGCCGAGGGCTGGCGGGTGGCGCTCGTGGTGCCCGAGCCGGGCCTGCTCGCGGCGAGCGGGCTGTCGATCCCGCGGATCGCCAGGTTCGACAATGGCGGGATCCCCGTCGCGCTGCACGTGGGCCCGGCGGTGGGCGGGGGATCGTCCGGCGGGCGGGGGCGCGGCAGGGGTTGACAGCAGCGACCGAAACCGCCGTGGAACGCCGAACCGAGGCCGATGGGCGGCCCTCCGTCGGCCCGGGTGGAACCGGCGGGAGACGGGTGGGGGTTGGGCTCTCCGCTCCGCGGTGGCACAATTCGGGTGGGCGCCGCCTGCGCCCGCCGAAGGGAAGATGGGCGAAGCAGCAATCAGCCAGGGCGTGTCGTACCGTCTGCACAAGGCGGCGAGCGACGGCGAGACGATCGTGGGGGCGTACGGCGGCCACCCGCGGGGCATCCGGTCGCACCAGTGGCCGCGGTGCCGGGTGTGCGGGCACCCCATGTGCCACATGGCGCAGATCGACGCCGGGCCGTGGCTCGACCTGCAGGGCTTCGCCCGCATGTCGGTGTTCATCTGCCACGCGCAGGGCGGTCGCTGCGAGGACTGGGACCCGTGGAAGGGGGCCAACAAGGTGCTGCTGCACCGCGTGCAGGACGACAACCTGTACGACGGGCCGCCCACGGTGCGAGTCTACCGGCGCGTGAAGCTCGGGATCTCGCCGCGGGTCGACGAGGGCGCGCTGATCCGGGAGGCCCGCGAGCGCGGCCAGAGCTCCCGCACGGTGCTGGCGAACGTGAAGTACGACAAGCTCGGCGGGTGGCCGGCGTGGCTGCACCCCGAGGACCCGCCGGCGAGCCCGGCGGGGCGCGGGCCGATGCGGCACGTCCTGCAGATGACCACCGAGGTCGTGACGTTCGACATCACGCGGGGGGGGATGGCCTGGGTGTTCGTCGATCCGTGGGACGACACCGAGGACGCTGCGCGGATGCTCTGGCAGGGGGGCTGAGCGCGGCTGGCAGCCTGTCGGAGCGAGCGTCGGCGGCGAGCATGGCGAGCTCGGCGCGGCGAGTGCGGCGGGCTGGGCACCGCGAGCGGCGAGCTGGGCGCGGCGAGGAGCACGGCGAGCTGGGCGCGGCGAGCACGGCGAGCTGGTCGCGGCGAGCCGGCGAGCACGGCGAGCACGGCGAGGACGGCGAGCGCGGCGAGCACGAGCACGGCGAGCGCGGCGAGCGCGGCGAGCACGAGCACGGCGTTTGGGCGCGAGGGCGTCGGCCGGCGAGAGCATTTCGGACTCGAACACGGCAAGGCACGCGAGCCGCTCGACGAGGCTCCGGTGGGGCCTCCCCCGCACCGCGCCGGGCTCGTACCACGCCCTCCACGTCCGGCCACCCCGGCCACCCTCGCACCCGTCCGGGCAAGCCCGGACGGCTCCTGCAGGGGACCCGGCCGGGGTGGCCTCCCCGAGCCGGCGGTCTGGCGACTACGTCCGTGGGGCGGACGTTTCGGGCGACGCGTGGGGCCCGGGCCCGGGCCCCACGCGTCGCCGAACCGGGCGCTGAGCGCTCAGCAGCCGCTGGGGTTGGCGCAGGTGCCCACGGTGCCGAGCGTGCCGCCCGCGCCCGTGGTGCCGTTGAAGCCGTCGGCCCAGGCCGGGCCGCCGTCGCCGCCGCCGCCGCCCGCGCCGGCCGCGCCGCTCGTGAAGCTGTTGCCCACCTGCGTCACGGTCGAGCCGTAGGTGTAGATGCCGAAGACGGAGCCGCCGGCGCCGCCGCCGCCGCCGCCGCCGTGGCCGCGCCGTGGCCGCCGTCGCCGCCGTCCCCGCCGGGGCCGGTGTCGGCCGTGGCCGCGCCGCCGTTGCCGCCCGCGCCGCCGGGCTGGCCGTTGCCGCCCGCGCCGCCCACGCCGCCGTTGCCGCCGTTGCCGCGCACGAACGAGGTGGAGCGCACCTCGATCGACGAGCTCACCGAAGACGCCGAAGGATCCGCCGCCCGAGCCGGCCGGCGCGCCCGGGTTGGCCCGGCAGCCGCCCGCGCCGCCGCCGCCGCCGCCCGCGCCGCGGTCGTCGGTGCCCGCGTCCGAGCCGCCCGATCCGCCGCCGCCGCCGCCGCCGCCGCCGTGCTCGCCGAGGCCCCCGCCCGTGCCGATGCGCCCGTACCAGTAGTCGCTGACCAGGGTGCCGCCGGCCGCGGCACCGCCGCCGCCCGCCCCGTTGACCACGCGGCCGCTCAGCCCGGCGAAGCCCGGGTTGTCGGGCTGGCCGCCGGCGCCGCGGTAGCCGTAGCTGCCCGAGAGGGAGACCTGCGCGTTGCCGCCGTTGAGGCCCGCCGTCGCGTCGCACGGGCTGCAGTACTCCACGCCGAGGACGCTGCTGCAGCCGGTGTCCATCTGCCCGCCCGCGCCGCCGGCGCCGCCGTTGGTGCTGGTGCACGCGCCGATGCCCGCGCTGCCGCCGGCCTGGCGGCCCAGATCGCAGGTGTCGGAGAACGACGTGGCGTTGACGCCGTTGCCGCCGGGCCCGGCCGCGCTCTGGCTGGCGCTGCCGCCGGCGATCCCGCCGAGGCCGTTCGCGCCGTTGCCCTGCTCGATCTCGGCGCGCTCGACCTGCACCGACGAGCCCACGGCGTGCACGCCGTAGCTCGAGCGGCCCTGCGAGAACTCGCTGCCGGTCGCGTTGGGCGCGTCGAGCTTGAGGTCGAACAGCGCCACGTCGGCCGTGCGGGCGCGGACGGACATGTACTCGGTGTCGGTGCCGTACAGCCCGCCGCCGAGCGTGGTGAGGTGGCCCGCCGAGGTGTAGGGCGCGCGGACCCAGGACGCGTCGTAGCCGCCGTAGATCGACACCGTCTGGAACTCGACGTTGACGACGCCGAAGTAGGTCCCGGCGCGGACGTAGACCTCGGGCTTGTTCAGCGCCGCCGCGCGGCCCACCGCGTAGTCCACCGAGCCGCAGGGCGCGGTGAACGGGCAGTCGCCGACGTTGCTCGCGCCCGGCTGCACGAAGGTGGCCATGGTCTTGTCGCCGTCGATGCCGTCACAGTTGTCGTCGCGGTAGGCGGCGTCGGGCACGTCGGTGTGGCCCGGGTAGATCGTGCCGTCGCCGTCGTCGCAGTCGCCCGCGCAGGAGCTGACGCCGTCGCCGTCGACGTCGAGGGTGTCGACGTTCGGGTCGGCGTCGTTGCAGTCGCCCTGGCAGGTGCTCTGGCCGTCGCCGTCGGCGTCGGCCGGGTTCTGGGACGCGCTGGCGTCGTTGCAGTCGCCGGCGCAGGTGCTGTAGCCGTCGCCGTCGGCGTCGGCCGGGTTCAGGGCCGCGGAGAAGTCGTTGCAGTCGCCCTGGCAGGTGCTGAAGCCGTCGGCGTCGAGGTCGAGCAGGTTGAGCAGCGGGTCGTCGTCGTCGCAGTCGCCCTCGCAGGTGTCGAAGCCGTCGCTGTCGGCGTGGTCGTGGGTGAGGCCCGGGTCGCCGTCGTCGCAGTCGCCGTCGCAGGTGCTGTAGCCGTCGAGGTCCATGTCGGCGGGCTCGAGCGACGGGTCGGCGTCGTTGCAGTCGCCCTCGCAGGTGGACCAGCCGTCGGCGTCGGCGTCGGCGGTGTTGAGCGCGGGGTCGAGGTCGTTGCAGTCGCCCGTGCAGGTCGACGCGCCGTCGAGGTCGAGGTCGCGCGGGTTGAGCACCGCGGAGAGGTCGTTGCAGTCGCCCTGGCAGGTGCTGAAGCCGTCGGCGTCCAGATCGTGCGTGTTGAGGGCCGGGTCGTTGTCGTCGCAGTCGCCGTTGCAGGTCGTGCTGCCGTCGCCGTCGTTGTCGACCGGGAGGCGGGTCGGGTCGAAGTCGTCGCAGTCGCCGGCGCAGGAGCTGAACCCGTCGGCGTCGGCGTCGTCGAGGTTGAGGACGGGGTCGGCGTCGGCGCAGTCGCCGTCGCAGGTGCTGTAGCCGTCGGCGTCGTCGTCGCGGATGTTGAGGGTGGCCGAGCTGTCGTCGCAGTCGCCGTTGCAGGTGGAGGCGCCGTCGCCGTCGGCGTCGATCGGGGTCAGGGAGGCGTCGGCGTCGTCGCAGTCGCCCGCGCAGGTGGAGTAGCCGTCGCCGTCGACGTCGGCGGGCTCGAGCGCCGGGTCGTTGTCGTCGCAGTCGCCGTGGCAGGTGTCGAAGCCGTCGGCGTCGACGTCGGCGGCGTTGAGGCCCGGGTCGCCGTCGTCGCAGTCGCCGTCGCAGGTGGAGAAGCCGTCGCCGTCGTCGTCGCGGGGGTTGAGGGTGGCGTCGCTGTCGTCGCAGTCGCCCGGCGCCACGGTGACGCAGGTGGGCTCGATCGAGCCCGAGCAGCTCGCGGCGGCGCAGAAGCAGTCGCCGTCGTTGTCGAAGGGCGACAGGCCCTCGTCGATGTCGCCGTCGCAGTCGTCGTCGATGCCGTTGCCCTGCTCGGGGGCGCCCGGGTGGATGTTGGCGTTGCTGTCGTCGCAGTCGTCGACCGGCAGCGCACCGCCGTAGGCCGCGCAGGCCTCGTCGATGTGCTGGTCGGCGTCGCGGTCGCGGTCGTCGACCTGGTTGTTGCAGTCGTTGTCGAGGGCGTCGCAGAGCTCCTCGTGGCCCGGGTGGACGGCCGGCTCGTTGTCGTTGCAGTCGCCCTGGCGGACCGTCCAGCCGTCGCCGTCGGCGTCGAAGTCGTCGGGGTCGAGGACCTCGATCTCGATGGCGTCGTCGTCGGTGTTGCCGTCGTCGTCGGTGACCGTGAGGGTGACCACCCAGCGGCCCACGTCGTCGGGGACCCAGGTGGCGCTCGTGATGCCCGTCGCCGTGGGGCCCTCGCTCGGGATGTCGACCGCGGCGCCGTCGTTGGGCTTGCCGCTCCAGCTGGCGAGGAGGGTGTTCGGGGCCTGGTTCGGGTCCCAGGCGCCGCCGGTGAAGGTGACGGGGTCGCCGAGGACGAACTGCGACAGCGTCGCCGGGGCCGTGATCTCGGCCTCGGGGGCCTCCTCGGCGAGGTTCACCGTGACCGTGATGGCGTCTTCGGCGGTGAGGCCCTCGGTGTCGGTGGCCGTGAGGGTGATCGCGTGGACGCCGACCGTGAGGGGGAGGGTGACGCGGCTGATGCCGCGGTCGTCGGGCATCGAGGCGGTGGGATCGCCCAGGACGCCGTCGATGGAGGAGCTCCACACGACGCTGTTGAGGTCGTCGAGGCCGTTGCCGTCGGCCACGGTGCCGAGCAGCTCGACGGACTGGGCGGTCGTGTAGACCGCGCCGTCGGCCGGCTGGTTGATGATCACGCTGGGCTCGACGTTCGGGTCCTTGCTGACCTGGATGTCGTTGCTGCAGGCGATCAGGAGGGCGGGCAGGACCGTGGTCCACGGGTTCGTCCGCATGAGCTCCCCACACGGCGCGGTGATGCGCCGAGACATGGTACCCCAGCGGGCGGTCGGGTCGCTCGCGAGCGGTGATTGTGCTGACGGGGAAAGGGCGGGCAGGCGCTGAGCAGATCTGGCGACGACGCCCGCTGGCTACGCCTGACCGACAGGGTCCCGGAGCGCCCGTGTCGAGCCTCTCGCCTGTGGGGCTGGAGTGCGCGCAGGGCCGGGCGGCGGACGGGCGAACGTCACTCCGGCTCGACGCCATCGGTCCCGTCCGCACGTTCGGGTGCCCGGCGCCGGGCGGCGGGCGGGCGAACGTCACCCGGCTCGACGCCATCGGTCCCGTCCGAACGCCGGCGCCCGGCCCGAGCACGTGCCGGAGCGGCCGTGTCGAGCCTCTCGCCCGTGGGGCTGGAGTGCGCGCAGGGCCGGGCGGCGGGCGGGCGAACGTCACTCCGGCTCGACGCCATCGGTCCCGTCCGCACGTTCGGGTGCCCGGCGCCCGGCCCGAGCACACTCCCATGAATGTGCTGCGACACGCTTGCGACACAGGCGCCCGGCGCCGGGAGCATGTTTGCCGTGGGTGCCAACCCTGGCGCCCACGGAGGACACATGCGTACCCTCGCGATCCTGGTCGGGTGCCTGGCGATGGCCGGCCCGGCGGGCGCCACCACCCTCGTCGACGTGCCGCTGCAGACGGTCGTCGGCTACAGCGACGTCGCCGTCGTCGGCACCGTGGTCTCGGTCCGGGCCGAGCGCACGGACGACCGGCCGCTCACCATCTACACCCTGCGGGTCGACCGCGCGCTGACCGGCGCGCCCGGCGCCACCCTCGACCTCGCGCTGCTCGGCGGCACCCTCCCCGACGGCCGCACCGTCGAGGTGCCCGGCACGCCGCACTTCACCGAGGGCGAGCGCCTGCTCGTCCACGTCGCGCCCGTCCCGGGCGGCCTGTGGCGCCTCACGGACTGGGGCGCGGGCCTGCTCCGGCAGCGGATCGGCGCCGACGGCGTCCCCGTCGCCGTCGACGGCACCGAGCGCCCGGTCGAGACGCTGCCCTGCGCCGAGCTCGCCACCTACGCCGACGACCTCGCCGCCGCCCTGCCGTGGGTCGACGCCGTGAAGGCCGCCGCGCAGTGCGGAGGTGCCCGATGACCGCCCTCCTCCTGGCGCTCGTCGCGCCGGCCTCGGCGTGGAGCACCGCGAACACCGCCTGTTCCGCCGGCAAGAACCTCCCCGGCAACGCCGTGGGCTGGCAGCTCGTGAACCTGTCCGGACACTGGACGCCAGCCATGGAGGCCGACATCATCGAGGCCGCGGCGGCGTGGGACGGCGGCGTCGGCCAGCGCAACCGGGGCTACGACTGGTCCTTCGTCAACACGGGCGCGGGGGTGGGGCCCATCCACTCCGACGGCATGAACGGGGTCGGGGAGGGGCAGCAGAGCCACTTCATCCTCTGGCACCTGCTCCCCACGAACGCCATCGCCGTGACGACCCTCGACATCGATGCGGGCTGTGACGTCGTCGAGTTCGACATCGAGGCCCTCGACACCACGACCGACGGGTGGACGTTCACCTGGACGAAGGCGCCGCCGTCGGCGAGCGGGGAGAGCCTGACGACGACGTTCTCGCTGCCGGCGGTGATGGTCCACGAGTTCGGCCACGGCATCGGCTTCGAGCACTCCACGCTGCTGTCCGTGATGGAGCGTCGGACGGGGTCCGAACTCGGGACCGAGGGGCTCGGCATCCACGAGGACGACTACGTGGGCATGCGCTCGCTCTACCCCAACACCTCCTCCGGCAAGAACTTCACCGTCGGCCGGTGGGTGAGCCAGGGGAGCCGCGTGCAGGTCGAGATGTGGGACGACAGCGCGCCGAGCTGGGTGGCGCACCAGGGCGCGGCTGCCGGCGGGCACGATCTTCTCCGAGGCGGGGGGGCCCGGGCCCGTGGCGCTCGTCGTCAACGGGACGGCTTCGCTGTACACGAACGTCCCCGTGGAGTGGACGCTCTCCGATGATCGGACGTGCTTCGACGCGGACGACGTCACGGTCGCGACGCAGACGGCGGGGTACGCGCCGAACGTGGCAGCGGTGCAGGCGCCGGCGGGTGGCTACGACATCCCGCTGCTGATGCCGCTCGGCACCTACTGGCTGTGTGCAGGCATCAACCCCCGCGGGGTGCTGGCGGAGACCGACCCGGACGACAACTGGGTCATCAGCGACCGTCAGGTGTTGGTCGTGCCCTGACACCCGTCGCGGAGCGGCGCCGGCGCGCGCCGCTCCGCGATACGGCGCGGGTCGGCCGCCGGCGCCCCCCGGACCCCCACCCGAGCCGCCCACCCCCGTCCTCCAGGGCTTCGACGTCACCTGGGACGCCCGCCCCCACCGGGTCAAGGCCCTCGCCATCCACGCCGACCCCCTCTCCGCCGTCGTCGAGGCGGGCACCTGGGCCGACGGCACGCGCGCCGTCGACACCGCCCGGGTCGGCATCGGCGTCGCCGAGCTCTCCGGCCCGCCCTGGCGCCGCGGCACCGTCCAGGTCACCCTCCTCGGCAGCGCGCGCCAGCCCGCCGCCGGCGACGTCCGCGTCACCGTGCCCTCGAGGCCGACGGCGCTGCGGTCTGGCTCACCGGCTTCGACGTCCGCGCCGACACCGGCCACCCCGACGGCTTCACCCTCAATACCCTGGCCGTCTCGCTCGGCGCCCCGCAGGTGGCCGGCGACCGCGTCACCTTCCTCGTCCACGCCGAGTTCGACGGCGGCGCCGTCCCCGACCGCGCCCAGCACCTGCGCCGCTTCGGCGCCACGGTCGCCGTCGACTGGCTCGTCGTCCCGGCCGAGCCCGACGACGTGGCCCGCGCCCGCGTCCACGCCACCGCCACCCGCGGCCCGGCCCTCGGCGCCCCACCGCCGCCCACGGTCACGGGCGCGGTCCAGCTGACGGACCCGCCCGAGCCCCGCCTGGTGGGCCTCTCCGGCTTCCGCTTCGCCGTGGACCCGGGCCCCTTCGACGGCCGGTACACCCGCGCCATCGGCCTCCGCCCCGATCCCGGCGCGCCGCCCGACTTCGAGGGCGTCCGCTTCACCTTCGACAACGGCGGGCC
The DNA here is from genome assembly GCA_041389545.1 of Myxococcota bacterium. GTDB lineage: Bacteria > Myxococcota_A > UBA796 > UBA796 > JACKER01. The sequence continues at coordinate 47,362 of JAWKRQ010000007.1, forward strand.
CGTCACCCGCGCGGTCCGCGTCTCCTTCGACGCCGAGCTCACCGCGCTCGCCCTCCCCGACGGCGCGACCAGCACCCCGGCCTGGCGCGACGTGCGCCCGGAGTAGTCAGCGCTCCGGCGCCCGCGCCCGCAGCGCCCGCAGCGCCGCCGGCACCTCGTGCGGCGTGGGCTCCGGCGCCGTCGCCGCCGCCGCGACGATGGCCTGCACCAGCGCGTCCACCTGCGCCGGCGGTGCGCCGCCCACGGGCACCTCGACCGCCTCGGCCGCGCCGTTCATCACAAGCAGCGGCGTCCCGGCCCAGCGGACGCAGCGCGACTCGGTCAGCCCCCGCAGCGCGACGCGCGGGCGCCCCGCCCCCTCGCCGATCGCCACCGCGTCGGTCTGCACCCGGATCCGCACCGTCTGCTGGCCGCCCGCGATGAGCCAGGCGCCGGTGTACAGCGCCAGCGCCGACGCCAGCGCCGAGTGGGACGTGAGCTGCACCTCCACGCCGTCGTGGTCGGCGATCGGCGCGGGGCAGGGGCCCTCCGGGACGGGCCGCAGCAGCCGCGCGCCGAGCCCCACGGGGAGCCCGAGCCCCCACACGAACCACGCCGCCGGGAAGCCCTCCGGCACGATCCCGCCGCGGACGACCCACACCGCCGCGAGCGCGACGGCCAGCAGCACCGGCAGCACCAACCACAGGCTGGCGGCGACGGTGCGCTCATCGCCGTGGACCTGGCGCCAGGCGGCGTCGACGGCGCTGCCCAGCAGCGCGCCGAGGCCCGCGGCCAGGGCCGCCATCGCGATCACGCCTTCCAGCAGGGCAGAGGACACCCGCAGAGCGTAGCCCGGCCCGAGCGCGGCGGGTGTAACCTCGCCCGACCCGCCGCGTTAGTCGGGGCCCGACCGGCGCGCTGCCGGACGCGGTGGGGGTCATGTCGTACTTTGCTGGCAAGAAGGTGCTGCTCGTCGGCGGCAGCGAGGGCATCGGGCGCGAGACGGCGGTGGCGCTGGCCGCCGCGGGCGCCTCGGTCGTGGTGTCGGCCCGCCGCCAGGGCCCCCTCGACGAGACCGTCGCGGCGATGCAGGCCACCGGCGGGTCGGGCACCCACCTCGCCGTCCCGTTCGACGCCGCCGACCGCGCCGCCGTCCGCGAGGCGATCCCCCGCGCCATCGAGGCGCTGGGCGGGCTCGACGTGGTCGTGACCAACCTCGGCGCCGCCCGCCCGGGCTACGTCCACGAGCTCGACGACGACGCCTTCGACTCCATGGTCACCCTCAACTACCTGGCCCACGCCAACGTCGTGCGCGCCTGCCTGCCCCACCTGATGGCCCAGGGCAGCGGCGACATCTGCTTCGTCTCGTCGGCGCTCGGCTTCATGTCGATGCCCGGCTACTCGGCGTACTCCGCCAGCAAGTTCGCCGTCGCCGGCTTCGCCGAGGCGCTGCGCATCGAGCTCGCGCCCAAGGGCATCCGCGTGATGCTGTTCTACCCGGGCACCACCGACACGCCGGGCCTCGTGAACGAGAACCGCGAGAAGCCGCCGGCGGTCTGGGCGATGGAGTCCGACAGCGCGTTCAGCAAGACGCACCAGCCGAAGGACGTCGCCCGCTCGCTGCTCGCCGCCATCGAGGGCGGGCGGTTCGAGAACTTCCCGGGGCTCGACGTGTGGGTCATCTGGTGGATGTACCAGCACTTTCCGCGCCTCAGCCGGTGGATGGCCGGGCGCGAGTACGCCGCGGCGCTCGCCAAGGTCGCCGCGGGCAAGTTCACGAAGCCAGCGGGGTAGCGGATGGACGTGGAGCCTCGAGCAGCTCGAGGCTCGCCCTCGGCGTGCCGGTGGGCGGGGACCGGGACGCGGCCCTCGAGGCGCTCGTGCCCGGCACGGAAGCGCACACCTTCTGGACGGCGGTGCGTCACCAGCAGCGCGGCACCGACGACGACCTCGCCGCCGTCGATGCGCTGCTCGACCGCTGGCGCACGCGCCACGGCGACACCGCGATGCGGCAGCGCATCGAGCGGCGCCAGCAGGTGCTGCGCTGCGACCGCGACCTCGACGGCGCGCCGCTGGCGGATGCGCTCGGCCTCCGCTTCGACCACCCCCGCGAGGCCGAGGACGGCGCCGTCCCCGAGCACCCCACGGCGCTCGACCCGGGGATGCTCGACCCCGAGGCCGTGCTGCGGGTGGGCCTCGCCGTCGACCGGCAGCTCGGCGGCCTCACCGACGCCGCGCTGCCGCTGCTGCTCGCCCGCCCCGCGCTGCTCGACCGCCACCGGCGCCGCGCGCTGCTCCAGCGCCTGCGCCGCACGGGGCTGCCGGGCCTGCTCGAGGCGCTGGTCGCCGACCGCCAGGGCCACCGCGACGAGGCCTTCGGCGACCTCACCGTCCACGCCGAGCTGACCGCGGCGGAGCTCGATGCCCTGGCCGAGCAGATCCCCGCCGTCCGCGAGGAGCCCGCGTGGATCGAGGCGCAGCTGCGCCGCCTGCGCCCGCCCGAGCCCGTCGACCGCGCGATGCACGCCGGCCTCGACGACGACGCACTGGCCGCCTACCTCGACGCCGCCTGGGGCCTCGTCGCGCCGCTGCCGGCCGGCTACGACCGCCTCAAGACGCACGTCCTCGGCCACCGCCTGCGGGTCGACGAGCGCCGCGACGCGGTCGACCCGCAGCGCCTCTGCACCTACCTCGAGCTCACCCCCGACGCCGGCTACGCGCCCGCCGAGCGCCGCCGCGCCGACCGCCCGCCGCGTCGCGGCAGCGACGGCTCCGCGGCCACCGCGCTGGGCGACGCCCTCGACGAGCCCCGCGTGCGGACGCTCGTGGCGCGGTGCCTCGAGCAGGGCGTCCCCGCCGAGACCTTCGCGCCGTACGTCGACCGCGGGTGGCTGTCGACGCTGATCGCCGAGACGGGGCTGCTCGGCGGCGCCCCGCCCGAGCGCGCCGACCGCTACGTCGAGGTGCTCGGCCCCGTGCGGCTCGCCGCCCTGCGCGACCGAGTCGACATCGAGCTGCTGCCCACCAACCCGCCGACGCTGCCGGCCGACGCCCCCGTCCACCTCGACGTGGCGCTGAAGCACTGCTGGCCGCTGCGGCTGCGCGTCTTCCGGATCGCGACGGGCGCGACGGGTGGGGACGTCGCCGTCGACGTGGACCTGGACGGGCTCGTGCCGGGCGAGGAGCAGGTGCTGGAGGCGCCGGGGCGCAGCGCGCTGCTGCGCGAGCGGCGCCGGCTCGCCGTGCCGGGCTGCGAGGGGCCGGGCACCTGGGTCGTGGAGCTGGTGGGGAACGGGCGGGCCAGCCGCGCCGTCGTCCGCAAGGGCGGGCTGTACGCGCAGCCCCGCCGCACGGCCGGCGGGCTCGCGGTGCGGATCGTGGACGAGCGGGGCGAGCCGCGCCCCGACGCCGTGCTCACCCTGGGCGAGCGCGAGCTGCGGCCGCGCGCCGACGGCGAGATCGCGGTGCCCTTCGGCACGACCGACGGCGGCCCGCGCCGCGTGCTCCTCCGCGACGGCGAGCTGGTGGTGGGCGCCGACCTGCAGCTCCCCGTGGAGCGGTACGCGCTGACGGCCTCGGTGCTGCTCGACCGGCAGGCGCTGGTGCCGGGGGCGGTCGCCACGGCGCTCGTCCGGGCGGGGGTCACGGTCGACGGCGCGCCGGTGCCGCTCGCCGTGCTCGACGAGCCGTACGTCGAGGTCGTGACGGTGGACCGGCTCGGGGTGCCCGTCCGGCGCCGGCGGACGGTCGCGTGGGGCGAGGCGGGCGAGCTCGAGGTCGCCGTCCCCGTGCCCGAGCACCTGGTGACGCTGTCGATCGCCGTGGGCGGGCGGGTGCGCGTCGTCTCGCAGCACCGCACCGACGACCTGCGCGACGAGGTGCAGGTCACGGTCGGCGGGATCCACGGGACCGACGAGATCGAGGCCGCGTTCCTGGAGCAGGGCGCCGACGGCGCGGCGCTGCGGCTCCTCGGCAAGTCCGGCGAGCCGCGACCCGGGCGGAGCCTGGCCCTGGCGCTCGGGCACGCGCTCCTCACCCGGCCGCTGCACACCGTGCTCGCCACCGACAGCGGCGGCGTGGCCGCGCTCGGCGCGCTGCCGGGCGTCGAGCACGTGACGGTGGGCGCCCCCGGGCCGGGGCAGGCCTTCGCGCTGCACCCGCCCGAGCCGGCGCTGGAGGCGCAGGTCCTGCGGGCCGACGCGCCGTTCGCGCTGCGCGTGCCGCACACGACGGGCTGGCAGCTCGTGGAGCTGCGCGGCGGCGCCCCGGCGCACGACCGCAGCGACCGGGCCACGCTCGACGCCGGGCTGCTGCGCGGCACCCTGCCCGCGGGCCTGTACGCGCTGCGCACCGACGCGGGCACGGTCGAGCTGCGGGTCGTGGCCGAGCAGCGCGGCTGGGCCCGGGTCGCCGACGCGCAGTGGCGGCTCGCGCCGCTGCCCACCGGCATCGCGTCGGCAGCGATCGAGGGCGACGCCGTGGTGGTGCGCCTCGCCAACGCCAGCCGCGCCACCCGGCTCCACGCCGTGGCGACGCGGTTCGCCCCGGCGCCGGCCTTCGGCGCCGACCTCGCCGGGCCGCGGCCGCGCGCCGAGGCGTTCGACGCGCCGCTGCGCCGCACCAGCGTCGTGTCGGGCCGCGACATCGGCGACGAGGCCCGCTACGTGCTCGACCGCCGGCGGCTGCCGCACCGGCCGGGCAACCTGCTCGACAAGCCGTCGCTGCTGCTCGTGCCCTACGCGCTGCGCGAGACGCAGACCCGGGTGCAGGCCTCCGCGCTCGGCGGCGCGTGGGGCGCGGCCGACGCCGCACCGGGCTACGGCGGCGGCGGGGTGCGCGCGTCGCGGCCGTCCTCGGCGGCGGCGCCAGTGGCCGACGCCGACTTCGCGGCCTACGACTTCCTCGCGCAGGGGCCGGTGGTGCTGGCCGGGCTGCGCCCCGACGGCGACGGCGTCGTCCGGGTCCCGCTCGCGTCGCTGGCCGGCGCCGAGACGCTGCGCCTCGTCTGCGTCGACCCGAGCGGCACCGACGTGCGCGACGTGGGGCTGGCCGCCGCGCCGCTGGCGGTGCGCGACCTGCGGCTGGCCGAGGCCCTGCCCGACCGCCCGCTGCGCGAGGTGCGGAGCTGCGCGCCGTGGACGCGCAGGCCCCCGTCCCGCACGACGCCGAGCGCGTCGCCACGCTCGAGCCGCTGTACCGCGCGCTGTGCGCCCTGTCGGGCGACGCCGACCTCGCCGCCTGGTCGTTCCTCGGCCGCTGGGAGCGGCGCTGTCGCGGGAGGAGAAGCTCGCCCAGCTCGACGAGCGCGGCTGCCACGAGCTGTGGCTGTTCGTCCACCAGCACGATCGGCCGCTGTTCGACGAGGTCGTCCGCCCGTTCCTGGCGAGCAAGCTCCACCCGACGTTCGTGGACCGGTGGCTCCTCGGCCAGGACCTGACGCCGTCCCTCGCGCCCGCGGCCCTGCGGCGCCTCAACGCGGTGGAGCGCGCGCTGCTGGCCCGCGCCCTCGGCGACGACCCGCGCGGCGCCGAGGTCGCGCGCGGGCTCGCCGACGAGGTCGACGTCCGCCCGCCGGCGGTGCGCCAGCGGGAGCGCGTCCGCGACGATCAGCTGGTCGAGACGCTGCTGGCGGGCGGTGCGCGCTCGGCGCCGCCCGAGCCGGCCCCGCAGGCGGCACCCATGGCCCCGCCGCCGCCGGCCCCCGTCGCCCGCGCGCTCGCGAAGAAGGAGAAGGGCGGCCGCGCGCGCAAGGCCGCGATGCGCGACGCCGCGAAGTCGGCCTTCGAGGACGAGGACGCCGACGACGAGGGCGGGTACGACAGCTTCGACGAGACCACGCGCCTCGATCTCGGCGACCGCCTCGAGCAGCAGGAGCTGTACCGCGGCGCCGACCAGACGCGCGAGTGGGCCGAGCACAACTGGTGGCACCGCGCGCCGAACGCCCAGGGCCCCGAGCTCGTCGGCGTCTCGCGGCTGTGGCGCGATCTGGCGCGGCACCGCGGCGGTCCGTTCCTGTCGCCGCACCTCGCCGACGCCGCCGACAGCTTCGCGGCCTGCGTCTGCGCGCTCGCGTTCACCGACCTGCCGTTCGACGGGGTGGGGGAGCAGGCGCTGCTGGCCGTGCGGACCCTGGCGCCGATGGACGGTGAGCCCGACGGCGCCGCCCTCGTCGGGCAGGCGACCTACCGCGCCGACGACCGCTACGAGATCGTCGACGGCGAGCAGCGCGACAAGCCCGTCGGCGACGAACAGGTCGCCGGGGTGCGCTACGTCGGCCAGGTGGTGGTCAGCAACCCGACCGGGCGCCCGCAGGCGCTCGACGTGCTGCTGCAGATCCCGGCCGGCGCCGTCGCAGCGAGCGGCGCGGTGGCGACGCGCACCGTCCGCCTGCACCTCGGCCCGTACCGCACCGAGGCCGTCGAGCACGCCTGGTACTTCCCGGCGCCGGGCGGCTTCCGGCAGGCGGGCGCCGCCGTCTCGCGCGGGGAGGCGCCGGTGGCGCGCGCGCCGTCGCGGGAGGTGCGGGTGCTCGCCGTGGCGACGGCGGGCGATCCCACGTCCTGGGCGCACGTCTCGCAGCACGCGCCCCTCGACGAGGTGGTGGCGGCCCTGCAGCGGCGCAACCTCGCCGAGCTCGACCTCGGCCGCGTCGCCTGGCGGATGCGCGACCCCGTCGCCTTCGCGCGGATCACGGCCGCACTGGCCGAGCGCCTCGTGTACCACGACGTCCTGTGGAGCTACGCGCTGGTGCACGGCGATCGGCCGCGGCTCGCCGAGTGGCTGTCGCGCCAGGACGCCCTGCTGCGCACGCTCGGCGCGCTGGACTGCGGGCTCGTGCGCACCGAGCCGCTCGAACGCGGCGAGTACCACCACCTGGAGTACGCCCCGCTGCTCAACGCCCGCGCCCACGCGCTCGGCGCGCGCCGGCAGGTGCTCAACGACGGGCTGGCCGCGCAGTGGGGGGCCCTGCTGCTGCGGATGGCGCTGGTGGCGGACCCCGCGCCGCGGGACTGGCTCGAGGCGGCGCAGGCGCTGCTCGCGATGGACCGGGTCGACGACGCGCTGGCGGTGCTGCCCCGCGCCGACGGCGCCGACGTGCCGCTGCAGCGCGCCTACCTCGACGCCTGGGTCGCCGCCGGGCAGGGCGACGTCGGCCAGGCGCGCGCCGCCGCCGCCCCCCACGCCGACCACCCCGTGGCGCGCTGGCAGCGGCGGTTCGCGTCGGTCGTGTCGATGCTCGACGAGGCGGCCGGCGGGCCGGCCGCGACCGCCGACCGCGAGGACCGCGAGGGCCGCCTGGCCGAGCTCGCCCGGCAGGAGCCGGCGCTGGCCGCCCGGGTCGAGGGCGACGCCGTGGTGCTCGACCACGCCAACCTCGCTGCAGCGCGGGTGCGCGTGTACCCGATGGACGTGGAGCTGCTGTTCTCGCGCGAGCCGTTCCTGGCCGCGGCCGGGGAGCGGTTCACGCAGGTGGCGCCGGCCTTCGAGGCCGAGGTCGCGCTGGACGCCTCCGGGCGCACGGCGTGGGCGCTGCCGGCGGCGCTGGCGCGCACCAACGCGGTGGTGGAGGTGGCCGCGGGGCCCATCCGGCGGGTCGTGACGCACCTCGCGAGCGACCTGGCGGTGACGGTGACGGCGCCGTACGGACGGCTCGTGGTGCGGCGGGGCGGGGCGCCGCTGCCCGCGGCGTACGTCAAGGCGTACGCCCGCCGCCACGACGGCGGGGTGGCGTTCTTCAAGGACGGCTACACCGATCTGCGCGGCGCCTTCGACTACGCGACGCTGTCCACCGACGATCTCGACCGCGTGGCGCGCTTCGCGCTGCTCGTGGTCCACGACGAGGCCGGCGCCGCCGTGCTCGAGGCCGAGCCCCCGCCGCGCTAGCGCTCGGCGGGCGCTCCGTCGTCCTCGAAGGCGTGCTGGATGCCGTCGAGCACCGCCTGCCGCGACGCGGGCTGCGCTCCGGCGGGCGTCGGGCCCTGGCGCACGGCCATCCAGCCCAGGAACGCCATCACCAGCAGCACCACGACCATCGCCCCGACGATCGCGGGGTCGATCTGCAGCCGCAGCGGCTCGCGGCGGGGCGCCAGCGACACCGGCTCCGGGGTCGCCGCGCCCGAGCGCGACGCGAGCGACAGCGGCGAGCGGTCCGACACGGGCAGCGCCTCGCAGCGCAGGCGCGCCGGCCCGCCCGTCGGCTCCTCGACCGCCACCACCCGCCCGAACAGGCTGCCCGGGATCACCAGGCTCGGCGGGGCGGCGTCGACCTCGAGGATCGTGCCCTCGGCGATCGGCGAGGGCCCGGCCAGCTCGAACGCCCCGGACGCGACGCCGGACCAGCGCCCGCTCACCGGCGCCGCGCCGCCGAACGTCCGCACCGCGCAGACGACGGGGTCCACCGGCAGCATCGGCACGGTCGCGGCCGCGCACGGCCCGCGCAGGCCCTGCAGCCGCAGGGTGAGCGCGCCGAGGATCCGCGAGGGGACGATGGGCTCCGCGAACACGTCGCGCACGCCGCGGCTCACGAGCTCCCGCACCACGTCGGGCGAGGGCCGGCTCAGGAGCGCGGCCACGTGGTGCCGGGAGGCGAAGCGCTCGATGACGGCGCTCTCGGCGGCAGTGGGCGCCGCGCGGAGCAGCACCAGCAGCACCGTCGGGCCGGCGCCGCCGCTGACCGCGTCGACAACCGAGGCGTCGGTGGTCCAGGTGCGCGTGGGCCCGCGGATCGCGCCGAAGGCCTGTGCGAGGGCGGCGGGCCGCTGATCCAGCGGGTCCCAGACGAGGAGCTGCGGCAAGATCGCCTCCCGCAGTCCCCTCGGCGCGCCCCCGGGGCGGCTTTAGCGCCCGCAGTCGGCGTCGCGGGGGCACTGCAGGCGAGAGGCGTCGGCGTGCTGGACAGGGGGGGTGGTCGGCATCGGGATCCTCCGCCCTCCCCCTTTGCAGGGCGGATGCCAACGCCAAAGTCAAGGTTGTCCCGGGTTACCGATCCGTTTCGTGCCCGGGTCGTCCACGGTCGCTGTCGGGGCCGGTCGCCGATCGTGGACGGCGTCGCCGATCGCTGACGGCTCAGCCCTCCCAGCGCTTCAGGAGCGTGTGCAGCCACTGGCGGCTCACCCCGAGCCGGGTGGCCGCGGCGGGCCGCTTGCCGCCGGCCTCGCGCAGGGCGTCCTCGACGATCGCGCGCTGCACCTGCTCCAGCGCCGGCTGGAGGTGCCCGGGCAGCGGCTGCTCGCCGCTCGGGCCCACCAGCACGAAGCCCGCGACCGCTGTCGGCGCCGGGACGGCGGCGGACGCGGCCTGCGCGGGGTCCATCAGGTCGTCGGCCCCGACGGTGCGCCGGCCGCGGGCGATGGCCATCGCCACCGACGCCTTGATCGTGTTGTCGAGCTCGCGCACGTTGCCGGGCCACGGGCGGGTCTCGAGGGCGCGCAGCGCGTCCTCGCCGAGCTGCAGGTCGGGCGCCCCCGGCCCGAGCTCGCTCGCCGCGCGCTCCAGCAGGAAGGCGGCGAGCAGCCGCACGTCCTCGGGGCGCTCCCGGAGCGGGGGCACGCGGATGACGCAGGCGCCGAGCCGGTGGAACAGGTCGGCGCGGAAGCCGTCGGTGCCCTGGAGGGCGCGGTGCGTGGCTGCCACGACGCGGCCCGTGAAGCGCAGCTCGCGGTCGCCGCCGACCCGCTCGAAGCGGCCCTCCTGCAGCACGCGCAGCAGCTTCGCCTGCAGCGCCGCGGGCAGCTCGCCCACCTCGTCGAGGAACAGGGTGCCGCCGTTCGCGCGCTCGACGAGGCCCTCGCGGCGCCGGTCGGCGCCGGTGAACGCGCCGCGCTCGTGGCCGAACAGCGTGGACTCCGCCAGCGTCTCCGGGATGGCCGCGCAGTTGGCGGCGACGAACGGCTGGTCCTTGCGGGGCGACAGCTCGTGCAGCGCGCGGGCGACGAGCTCCTTGCCGCTGCCGGTCTCGCCGAGGATCAGCGCCGGCCAGGGCACGGCCGCGAAGCCGCGGACGGTGCGCGCGAGGGCCCGCAGGGCAGGGGAGCGGCCGATCATGCCCGGCAGGGCGGGGGCGTCGACGGGGGCGGGCGGCGCGGCGTCGACGAAGCCGCCCGCCAGGCGGCCACAGCGACTCGATGCGGCGGCGCTGCTTGCTCGAGGGGCGGTCGCCGGCCCCCGCGAGGTAGACGGCGCCTCGCTCGCCGAGGGGGACCGCGCCGTGGACGCGCACCGCGCCGGCCACGATGGACGCCGCCTCGGCGACGGGCTCGGCGTCGTCGATCCACTACGGCGGCGCCGCGCTCGCGGACGGCGCGCAGCAGCGTGCGCGAGAGGACCTCGGGGTCGGGCGGCGCCGCGCCGCGCCCGGCGACCGCGCGGACGGTGTGGCCGGCGTCGCCGAACAGCACGGCCCAGACCTCGTCGAGCTGCGCCTCGGCCCGGACCTTGGCGACGACCTCGTCGAGCGCCTCGCCCCGGGCGAAGGCCTCGGCCAGCGCGCGCACCTGGTCGGTCGCCCACCGGTCGGCGTCGATGGCGGCGAGCAGGCGCTGCACGATGGCCTGCAGGCGCGCGGCGGCGTCGGGGGCTTGCTGGGCCAGCAGGGCCAGGCCGGGCAGCTCCAGGGCTACTGCCCCACGCCGGGCGTGGTCGCCTCGGTCTCGCCGTCGGGTCGCACCGCGAAGTCGGAGAGCACGGGGCGCGGCCGCTCGCACAGGACCTGCGCCCCGGCGTAGCTGCGCTGCTGCGCCTCGCTGAACACCGCGTCGGGCACGCCGCGGCACCAGGCCGTGCCGTCGAAGATCAGCGCCTGGCGCACCCAGCGCACGCTCTCCTCGAGGGTCGCGTCGGACTCGGGCAGGCCGGGCACGAGGTCGGGGAAGAAGTCGGCCGGCGAGGTCTCGCCGCCGGCACAGGCGGGGACCCAGGTCGGCGCCGTGCCGTCGGGCCAGGTCCAGGCGCCGCCGTCGACCGGCCCGCTCCACCGCAGGTCCACCCACACGATCCGCGGCTCGCCGCCCTCCGCGAGCCAGGTGGTCACCGAGTTGTACTCGGCCTCGGTCTCGAGGGCCGCGAGCCCGCGGTTCATCGGCTGCACGGCGTCTGCGGGCTGCTCCGTGTCCCACCCCGACCACTGCACGCAGTCCGACGCGGCCGTCTCGGCGTCGACCTGCGGCGAGGCGCCGCACGACGCGATGATCTCGCTGTCGCCGACCTGCAGCCCCTCGACGCACGGGGTGCCGCCCTCGAGGAAGGCCATCTGCGCCGGGCAGATCGCGCCGACCCGCCCGGTGACGCCGCCGTCGCTGTCGTCGCAGTCGCGCGCGTTGCTGGCGGTGCGGTTCTCCTGCTCGACGGGCCCACAGGAGGGCTTGCCGGTGGTCCCCGGGTCGCCCCACTTGTCGCCGTCGGCGTCGGGGTACCACAGCAGCTCGCCGACGCAGCCGTAGGGCAGCTCCTCGCCCTTCCGCAGGTCCCAGTACGAGACGCACCCGGCGCCGAGCGCCGACAGCCCCACGATCCCCAGTCCCCAGCGCACCACACGGCCTCCCGCAGCGCGCAGTGTACCCCATGTCGGTTAGACCCGCGCCGGACCGGGAGGGACGAAGTGCACGACTGGATGATCGAGGCCGCCGCCGTCGCGGCCTACCTCGCCGTCCTGTTGGTGATCGGCGCCGTCGCGTCGCGTCGCATGAAGGACGTGACGGACTACTTCGCCGCCGGCAAGTCCCTCGGGTTCTGGGCCGCCGCGTTCTCGGCCCGCGCCACCGGCGAGTCCGCCTGGCTGCTGCTCGGCCTCACCGGCATGGGCGCCGCCTCGGGGGTGGTGGGCTTCTGGGTCGTGCTCGGCGAGGTGCTCGGGGTGGCGCTCGCCTGGCTGCAGCTGTGCCGCCCGTTCAAGCTCCGCGCCGACGCCTACGGCGCCATCACCGTCCCCGACTACCTCGAGGCCCGCTTCGAGGACGCGAGCCACGTGCTGCGCCTCGTCGCCGCCTGCGCCCTGGTCGTCTTCGTCACCATCTACGTCTCCGCCCAGATCGACGCCACCGGCACCGCCTTCGAGAGCTTCCTCGGCGTGGGCTGGACCACGGGGGCGCTGATCGGCTTCGGCGTGGTGCTGGCCTACTCCGTCAGCGGCGGCTTCCTCGCCGTCGTCTGGTCCGACGTGTTCCAGGGGACGCTGATGGTGCTCGGCCTGGTCGCGCTGCCCGCGGCGGCGCTGCTCGTGATCGGCGGCCCCGGCGAGCTCGTCGCCGAGCTGCGGGCCATCGACCCGGCCCTGCTGTCGTGGACGGGCGGGCAGCCGATCTCGGCCGTCTCCGTCGCGACCGTCGTCGGCCTGGTGCTGATCGGGCTCGGCTTCCTCGGATCGCCGCAGATCTTCGTGCGCTTCATCGCCCTGCGCGACGTGGCCGAGATCCCGCGCGGCACCGCGGTCGCCGTGACGTGGACGGTGCTCGCCGACTCCGGCGCCGTCCTCACCGGCATGGCGGGCCGCGCCCTGCTCGACGGCACGGACCTCGGCAACGGCGGCCAGGAGGTGCTGCCGCTGCTGGTCCGCGAGCTGTTCGGGCCGCTGGTCATCGGGCTGTACATCGCCATCGTGCTGTCGGCCATCATGAGCACGGTGGACTCGCTGCTCGTGCTGGCGGGCAGCGCCGCGGTCCGCGACGTGTACCAGAAGGTGCTGCACCCCGAGCTGCCCGACGCCGCGCTGGTGCCCGCCAGCCGCGCCGCGACCCTCGGGCTGGCGATGGTGGCGCTGGCGCTGGCGCTGGGCGTGGGGTGGACGGTGGAGGGCCGGACGGTGTTCTGGTTCGTCATCTTCGGGTGGTCGGGGATCGCGGCCACGTTCTGCCCGACGATGATCCTGTCGCTGTTCTGGCCGCGCTTCACCCGCCAGGGCGCGCTCGCGGCGATGGCCACGGGGTTCTGCTGCGTGCCGCTGTTCAAGTTCGGCGCGCCGCTGCTGCCCGGCGTGGGCCCGGTGTTCGCGGCGCTGGCGGAGCTGCCGCCGTCGTTCGTGGCGTCGGGCGTGGCCGGGATCGCCGTGAGCCTGGTCACCGCCCCGCGCCGCTGACGGTGATCGCGCCCGACGCCTTTTCCGTCAAATGACGGAAAAGCGTCGGGCGCGTTTCCGTCATGCGCTCGATGCGCGCCGCCATGTGCGGGCGCACGGATCGCGCATGGCCGATCGCGTCCTCGCCCGCCGCTTCGTTGGCACGCGCCGTGCATCGTCCGAGGGGCGGAGGTCCCATGCCGCTCGTCGCCTGGCTCGTCGCCTGCGCCCCCGCCCCCGAGCGGCCCGATCCGGGCTGGTCGCCGCCCGACCCCGGCACCGACTACGCCGTCGTCGAGCCGGACCCCGATCCGCCGCCCGAGGACACCGCCCCCGAGCCGCCGCCGCCGCCCGTCGAGGCCGAGAGCACCGACGCCGGCGCCTGGACGGGGCCGGCGCGCGCGCTGTACGGCACGGGCTCGTTCTTCCTCGGCCACCTCTACGTCGTGGACCCCGCCGACGGCTCCGAGCTCTTCCAGATCGACACCGATGGCGAGACGGTCGTGGGCTGTGCGGGTGAGGCGCTCGGCGCGCTGGTCGGCAGCTTCTCCAGCTCCGGCGTCACCCTCGTCGACGCCGACGGCGCGCCCGTCCTGCGCGACACCTGGAACAACCTGACGTTCCCGAGCGCGTTCACCACCCTCGCCGACGGCGGCTACCTCGTGGCCGACGAGGGCCTCCCCGCGCTGAAGCGCTACGACGCCGCCGGCCAGCCCGCGGGCGGGATCCCGCTGTCGTCGATCGCCGACAGCGACGGCCTGGCCGAGCCCCGGTGGCTGATGCGCGACGGCGACGGCGCGGTCTGGGTCGGCGTGGCCCGCTACAACCAGTTCATCGGCGGCGGGTCACCGCTCGGCGGCGCCATCGCGCTCATCCCGGCGGGCGCCGACGCGCCGAGCCAGACCTGGCCGCTCGGGACGGACCAGAACCTGTCCCCCCTCGTGGTGCCCCACGACGGCGAGGTCTGGCTCGGCACCCTGGGCACGGTCTCGGGCAGCGCCGCGAACTACGACGGACGCCTGCTCGCGTTCGACCTGGAGACGCAGGAGCTGCGCGCCGTGCTCTCCGACACCGCCGTCTGGCACGTCGTCGCCCGCGCCGACGGCGGGGGCGTCTGGGCCATGGAGCTCCTGCCCGACGACACCTACCGGTTCACCTCGGTCGACTGGGACGGCACGGTGCGCCGGTCGCTGCCGTGGCTGTCGTTCGCCACCGGGCTGGGCGTCGACGCCGACGGGATGCTGTGGGTCGCCGACGACTCCGGGCTGCGGATCGTCGACCCCGCGGACGGGAGCGTGGTCGACGTGGTGCACCAGGGCGGGGTGACCTCGTTCCGCCTCTGCCGGTGAGCTACTCGGGCGCGCCGGCGTCGATCCAGTCGAGGACGAGCTGCAGCCGGGCGTCGTCGAGCGGTGCGCCGACGGGCATGGGCTCGCCCAGGATGTCGGCGTCGCCGCGGAGCTTGGCCGCGAGGTAGCTGCCGGCGCTGTCGCCGGGCACGACGAGGACGTGGCCGGGGTTGTCGGCGCTGTCGACGTCGACGACGGCGTCGTAGGTGCGGCCGTCCTCCAGCACCAGCCCCGACGCGCCGGGGGCGGCGTGGCAGGTGGAGAAGGCGCAGGAGGGGGCGAACACCTCGGCCTGGACACGGGCCAGGGTGGGGGGCGCGCCCGTGTCGCCCTTGCCGGCGCCGTCGGCGCAGGCGAGCAGGAGCCAGGCGATCACTGACCGTCCCCGTCGCAGATGATGGTGGCCTTCTGCGGGTAGACGTAGGCCACGGTGACGCACATCTCGTTGGGGAAGGTGAGCGCTTCGTCGGTGTCGTTGAGCCAGGAGCAGGTGGTGCGGTAGCTGCGGTCGGCCTTCAGCTCGAGGGGCTCGGTAAGGCCGTCGCGGAGGACCGGGGCGTCGCGGTAGACGGGGTCCCACTCCGGGACCTCGTACAGGCGCGTCTCGTCGGCCGCGCTGACCTCGTCGAGCGAGAAGGCCGTCCCCCACTCGTGCATGTGGCCGAGGAGGTAGGCGACGTTCACGTCAGCCGGCGGCGTGCACGAGAAGCTGGTGGAGCCCTGCTCGCCGGGCGGGATCTCGAAGTCGCCCCGGGTGAAGACCAGCGCCGCCGCCCAGGTCTCGACGGTGTCCTCGGGGACGGTCGTCATCACGGCGCGGTCCCGGACGCGGATCGGCTCCGCGCCCACGTTCACGTAGTGCGACTGCAGGATGTAGCGCTGGCCCGACTCGAGCTCGACCGCCATGCCGTCCGGCAGCGCCAGCGACAGGTCGCTCTCGTGCCCGTCCACCGTGGCGCGGTTGGCGAGTCCCAGCGGCTCGATGTCGGCCATGGCGTAGCCGCCGCCGTCGGTGCAGTCGATGACGGTCCCATCGGCGACGTCGAGGAGGGGGGTGGTGGTCCCCATCAGCTGGAAGTGGTGCCCGAACTTGCCCTGGTACGTGTGCACGTCGTGCAGGCCCACCGTCGGGCCCTCGTACGTCCCGTACACGCAGAACATGATGTCCTCGCCCGGCTGGATCACCCGCTCCGCGCCCTCCAGCGCGAACTGATCCGCCTCGAGCCCCCCGACGTCCTCGTCGGTGACCCGCACGTCGAGCGCCTCCTCCTCCGCCGGCGTCTCCAGGCCCACCGGATCGGACCCCTGGCACCCCATGAGCAGCCCACCGGCCGCCACCACCATCATCTTGCGCATGTCGTCTCCCTCGCGTGGTTCAGGACGGGTTGAGCAGGCTCATCTTCACGGTGTAGGCGCCCTCGCCGGCGGTCAGCTGGACCTTGTTCTCGTTCGGCACGGTGATCGGGTCGCCCTTGTCGCAGCCGTCGCCGGTCGTGTCGAGGCAGCCGAGGATCCACACGATCTGCGGCGCGATGCCGTCGACGGTGGCCTTGTCGGCGAGCAGTCCGCCGTCGGTGCCGAAGTCGAGCTCGTCGCTCTCGAAGTCGGCCAGCGGCACGGCGCCGTCGACCGGCCCGATCGCCGAGGCGTCGGCCTCGGCGTAGATCGAGCCCTCGAAGCGGCCCATCGCGGGCTCGTCCATCTGCGGGATCAGGTCGCCGTCCAGGTCGAAGCTCAGCACGAGCGTGGCCGGGAGGTCGGTGGTGTCGGTCATCGTGCCGGTCTCGCCGGCAGGTCCGGTGTCGGAGGTCGTCTCCTTGCCCGCACAGGCGGCCAGGAGCGCCATTGCCCAAATATTACGCATTCGTCCCTCTCAAAGCGCGGGACGTTATCACAGGCGGTGCCGACAGGTCAACCGCGCAGCGTCACCGGACGCGCCCGAGGAGCCAGGCGGCCTCCTCCACGGCGTGCTCCGAGCTGCACCGGTGCGTCGCCCACACCACCCGCAGCTGCGTGGGCGGCAGGGTGGGGCTCGGCAGCTGACTGGTGCGGATGTAGGCGTCCATGAGGGCGTCGACCCCCTCCGCCTGCAGATCCACGAGCCGCGCGCCGCTGTCGTCGACGAAGCCCATGCCGACGAGCTCGTCGAAGATCGCCTGCGAAGCGGCCTCGCCATAGGCCGGGAGCCGGGCGAAGCGCCGCGGATCGAGCAGAATCTCGTGGCCCACGCGGTGCGGGCAGTCCTCGCCCGTCCACGCCTCGCACTCCGCGGCGACCTCGCCCACCCGGTCGGGGGTGCCGCTCTGCTCGTCGTTCTCGGCGCTGACGAAGAAGCCCGGCACGGCCATGGGGTGGATGGACGGGCTGTTGTGGGCGTCGAACCCGCGCACGTCCCACCCGGCGTCGTGGCCGAGCGTGGCGAACACCGGCGCGAAGCCCGCGCCGTGCGAGAAGCCGAGCGCCAGCACGGGCGTGTCGGCCGTCGCCGCGCTGGTCTCGATCACGTGGTCGCGGACGCGCACCAGCCGCTGGAAGTCCGGGTTGTCGGGCGACTCCGACTGGTCCCACATCCCGCCCTCGGCGTCGAGCGAGACGGTGAGCACGAGCCCCACTCCCTGCGGCACCAGCAGGTCGTACAGCTCGATCCACTCGATCTGGGTGACGGTGGTGACGTCGCCGTTGGCGCCGTGGAACACGAACAGCAGCGCCACGGGATCGTCGGGGATGGCGGTCGTGAGCCGCCGGCCCTCGAAGTCCTCGTCGACCATCGAGAAGTTCGGCTCGATCGTCGCGTAGCGGTCCCAGGTGATCGTGGGGTCCGCCGTCGACGACGTGGGCGACGGAGTCGCGGTGTCGACGGCCTCGCCGCCCGCGCAAGCAGCCAACAGCAGGGTCCAGCAGCGCATCGGGTCGTCCTATCCCGGCGCGGGGGGTCGGATCGAGGTACCCTGTGGGCCCACGCGGGGTGGGGCGCTGCAGCCGGGGGACGGGATGGGCATCGAGTCGGACTACATCTGGATGGACGGGGAGATGGTGCCGTTCGCCGACGCGAAGGTGCACGTCCTGTCCCACACGTTGCACTACGGCCTGGGCGCCTTCGGGGATCCGCGCCTACACCCAGCCCGACGGCCGGGCGGGGATCTGGCGCCTCGACGAGCACCTCGAGCGGCTGTTCGACTCGATGCGGATGTGCCGCCTGGCCGTGCCGTACTCGCGCGAGACCGTGCGCGAGGCCTGCGTCGAGGTCCTGCGCCAGAACCGCTTCACCGAGGCCTACATCCGGCCGCTCGCCTTCCTGGGCGCCGGTGCGATGGGCCTCGGCGCCCGCACCAACCCGGTCCACCTGGCGATCGCCGCCTGGAACTGGGGCGCGTACCTGGGCGACGAAGGCCTGCAGAACGGCGTCCGCCTGCGCACGTCCTCGTTCTCGCGCAACCACCCGAACGCCGCGCTGTCGCGCGCGAAGATCGTCGGGCACTACGTCAACAGCATCGTCGCGCGCTACGAGGCCAACGACGACGGCTTCGAGGAGAGCCTGATGCTCGACCACCTCGGCTTCGTGGCCGAGGGCACGGGCGAGAACGTCTTCGTCATCAAGGGCGGCGTGGTGAAGACGCCCCCCGTGAGCAACATCCTGCCCGGCATCACCCGGAAGACGGTGATGGAGATCCTGGAGCGCGACGGCCACGACGTGCGGGAGCAGCTCTTCGGGCGCGACGCGTTCTACGTGGCCGACGAGGCCTTCATGTGCGGCACCGCCGCCGAGGTCACGCCCATCGCCTCGCTCGACCGCCGTCCGGTGGGCGACGGCAAGCCGGGCCCCGTCACCCGCCACCTGCAGCAGACCTACGCCGACGCCGTCCGCGGCAAGGTCGAGTGGCTGCTGCCCTGCATCACTCCGGTTCCGGCGTCGTAGCCGCCCACTGGGCGCGGATCGCCTCGATCCGCCCCCGGTTCACGCCCATGTCGCCGTAGCCGATGCGCGAGCTCGAGCGCACCTGGATCACGGCGTCCGGGCGGTCGACGAGCAGGTCCACGTCGTCGGTGAACAGGCCGCTCGGCGTGTGGAACACGATGCGGACGTGGTCGCCGTCGATGCGCCACTCGCCGGCGCCGTCGACCCGCTGGGCGGCGTCGGCGACGCGCTGGGCGGCCGTGTCGGGGTCGCCCACCAGCGCCAGCGGCGCCACGTAGTGCACCGGGTCGGCGGGATCGGCCTGGCTCGACACGCAGTTCGGGGACCGCGGGCACGGCGCGAGCGCCCCGGCCACCGGCAGCGGCGCGCGGCCCGGGCACGCCGTCACGGTCAGCCCCAGGGCCAGCAGGCCCGCCACACCCCACGTCGCTCGCCGCACGGGACCCCCTTCTGGGGGCGTAGCTTACTGCGGCGGCGTCGTGCAGGCGGCGGACGTGACGTTGTCGGGATCGCAGGCGCAGTCGGGGTCGTCGCCGTCGAGCAGCCCGTCGTTGTCGTTGTCGTCGCCGTCGCAGCAGTTCATCTCGTGCTCCTCGAGCCAGCAGGTGTCGGGGTACTCGGTCAGCACGAGGTCGCGGAGCGCGCGGTACTGCGACTGGGCCTGCGGCGCGAGGCTCGAGCCCTGGCCCGGGAGGTAGGGGGGCGCGTGGGTGGTGGCCCAGCAGATGTCGCCCATCGGGTTCGTGTTGCTCACGGCGCTGTCGTACAGCTCGAAGTCGCCGCTGGTGCGGAACAGCTGCAGCCCGAGGTCGTCGGCCAGCAGCTTGGCGTGGTCGTTGCGCACCTGGAAGGCGCAGCGGTCGTAGGGGGCGCCGCTGTTGTTGGCGTGGCCGGCGCTCGTGTGCCGCGACGAGTAGACGTGGTCGCGGCCGCCGGTGGGGGTCGCGGCCAGGCGCCCGGCGAAGGACACCGACGAGGCGGGCGGCGTGGTGGCGGTGTCGGTGAGGTCGAGCACGGTGGCGAACAGGTCGCGGATGTGGACGAGCGAGGCGTCGGCGCTGCCGGCGCGCGCCGGGTCGACGTCGGGGCCGGCCACGATGAGCGGCACGCGCACGCCGCCCTCGTAGACGTGGCCCTTGCTGTTGAGCGGGCCCGAGCCCGAGTAGGCGGGGTCGAGCACCGCGGCGGGCGAGCCGTTGTCGGAGACGAAGACGACGGTGGTGGTGGACAGGTCGATCGCGTCGAGCAGGACGCCCACGTGGTGGTCGAGCGACTGCACCATCTCGCCCGCGGCGCGCTGGACGCGGTTGCCGCCGCAGGTGGTGGCGTAGCGGCCCGGCGTGGACGAGTAGGCGGTGGTCGTCGGGTCGGCGAACACGCCGGGCAGGGCGTCGGGGGCCGGCGGGTGGTGCCAGGGCCAGTGGGGCGACTGGAACGCCACGACGAGCAGCCAGGGCTCGGTCGTGCGCTGGACGAAGTCGAGGGCGGACTGCGCGGCCACGGTGTCGACGTAGTCTTCGTTGCCGCGGGCGGTGTCCATCCAGACCACGCTGCGGGCGGCGCCGTCCATGACGCTGCGCGCCCAGACGTCGTAGGTGAAGTCGCCGCGGAGGCGGCCGTCGTAGAAGTCGAAGCCGTAGGCGGCGGGGCGGGCGTCGAAGGCCTCGCAGTCGGCGGCGGCGTAGCCCTCGTTGGCGCACAGGTCGGTGACGCCGTCGCGATCGCCGTCGACGAGGTCGGCGGCGCCTGGCAGACCGAAGTCGTGGTAGGCGCTCAGGTGCCACTTGCCCACCAGACCCTTGACCATGCCGGCGGGGAGGACCTCGGGGAGGGTCGGGATGCTGGGGTCCAAGCCGAGGTCCGGCTCTTCCATGTCGTCGGGGTCGACCACGGCGCCGAGGCCGTGCTCGGGGACGGTGAGGCCCGTGAGGAGGGAGGCGCGGCTCGGGGTGCAGAGGGGCTCGGCGTAGGCGTTGTCGAAGCGGATGCCCTGGGCGGCGAGGGCGTTGAGGCGGGGGGTCGGCGGGACCATGGCGTAGCGGGTGGGGTCTGCGGCGTGATCGCAGGCGCCGTCGGTGGTGCGGTCGTCGCAGTAGGCCTCGACCTTGTCGACGCCGAGGTCGTCGGCGACGATGACGAGGACGTTGCGCGTCTCGAAGGCCTGTGCGGATCCGCACCACAGCAGCACCAGACCCAACCCCGTCGGCGCCATCGTCGACCTCCCGAGGCGATGCCCGGTGGCATCGCTGGGGTTTCAGTACGTCGGTGTTCCAGGCGGACCGTCGGGAACGAAACATCCTGAAACACAGGGAGGACCGTCGTTGCCGGCAGGTATACGAATTGTTGACCGATGCGTTGGGTGTGATGATTCGATGCGCCCAGGTCACAGGTGAGGGGCCACCGGTTGCGCGGGCGGGGCGAAGGGCGTGTCGGGAGCGAGGGGCCTGTCGAGCACGTAGGTTGTGAGTACGAATCGGCAGCACCGGTGGCGCTGGCTGTTCATGTGGCACGACCACGACCACGACCAAGGTGGGAGCTGGCATCACTGGGAGGCCGTGCGGCTTCGAAGGATCGTGTAGGACGCGGTTTCTCGCCGGCGGGCGTGGCGGCGCAGCCCGTGACGCCGGGAGGTCCCCGTCGTCCGTCCCAGCCCAGCCCAGCCCAGCCCCGCCCCGCCCCGCCCCGCCCCGCCGCGCCCAGCCCAGCCCAGCCCGCGGTGACGGGCCTCCTCGCCGAAGCGCTCACGCCCGAGGCGTTCTGCATCGCCGACCTGGCCCGCTCCGCCCCACCCAACCGTCACGTGTGCGCCGGGTGGCTCCCCAACAGCGGCACGACCCGCCCCCGCAGCCGCTCCGGCAGCCGCCCCACCGCCGCCAGGATCTCCTGCGGCCCGTACCGCAGGCTGAAGTGCGTCAGCAGGATCGCCTCGTTCTCGAACAGGTCCGCCCGCTCCGCGATCTCGTCGAGGTGCACGTGGCCCGTCCGCCGCGCCTGCTCGTGCCGCCCCGGCCCCAGGAACGTGCACTCCAGCACGAGCAGCCGCGCCCGGCGCACCATCGGCTCCCGGTCGACCACGTCGATCCGCGTGTCGCCACAGAACACGACCTCGACCTGCTCGCCCGGCACATTGATGGGCTCGCCCCGCTGCAGCCGCGCCCGGATCTCCGCCGACGGCCGCCCCACGAGCTCCGGCAGCAGCCCGACGTGGTCCCGCACCAGCGCGTACCCCAGCGTGGGCACCCGGTGCACGCTCTTGAACGCCCGGATCCGCCGGTGGCTCCCGACCTCGATCTGGTCGCCGGGCCGCACCCCCACGACGTTCGCCGGCAGCTCGGACCGATCGAGCCCCCGCCAGCCCGCGAGCAGCGCCTCCACCCCATCGACGGCGTGGTGCGGCACGTGGTACGTCGCCGGCGGCATCCCGAGCAGGTCGCGCTGCGAGACGTGGTGCACGAGCCCGCCGAGGTGGTCGACGTGGGCGTGCGTCACGCAGACACGCTTGCGCCGCACCGCGGTGTGCGGACACCGGCCCAGGTCGAAGCACAGCTGCCACCCCGGGATCTCGATGCAGGTCTCGATGCCGGCGACGGACACCGCCACGACCTCGATGCCCGCGACGGTCAGCGACACGCTCGGCACGCGCCCCCGTAACCTCGCACCGCGGCCACCGCGGCAGGGTACGATCCCGAGAGACGCGGCGCCCCGCCGCGCCGGAGTCCGCATGCTGGGACTGAGCCTGGGGATCGCGATCGCAGCGCCGCCGCGCGCACCCGACCCCGTGCCCCCGCCGGAGCCCGCCGCCGTCGGCCGCGCGGTCCTCCCCGCCGACTTCGACCCGTCGCGCTCGCTGTCGCCGCTGGTCAAGGCCGTCGCGCCCGCCGTCGTCACCATCGAGGTCGGCTCCGACGACGACCCGCCCATGCCCCCCGAGCTCCTCGAGATGTTCGGCATGGACCCCCACGGCCTGCACAGCGGCGAGGGCAGCGGCTTCGTCATCACGCCCGACGGCCTGGTCCTCACCAACCACCACGTCATCGCCAGCGCCGACCACATCACGCTCGTGATGTCCGACGGCGAGCGCATCTCCGCGCGGGTCCTCGGCGGCGACGCCGACCTCGACGTGGCCCTGCTCCAGGCCGAGTCGAGCCGCGCCTACACCTTCGTCCCCCTCGGCGACTCCGACGGCCTCGAGGTCGGCGACTGGGTCGTCGCCATGGGCAACGGCCTCGGCCTCGGCCCCACCGTCACCGCCGGCATCGTCTCGGGCACGGGCCGCCGCATCGGCCACGGCACCTTCGGCCCGGGCGCCTTCCTGCAGACCGACGCCGCGATCAACCAGGGCAACTCGGGCGGCCCCCTGTTCGACCTCGAGGGCCGCGTGGTCGGCATGTCCACCGCCATCATCGCGGGCGCCAACTCCGTCGGCTTCGCCATCCCGAGCAACCTCATCGGCGGCATCCTCGACGACCTGCGCACCCGCGGTCGCGTGGCGCGCGGCTACCTCGGCGTGCAGCCGCAGACGCTCAACGAGGAGCTGCGGCTGGCGCTCGGCGTGCGCGCCCGCGCGGGGGCGCTCGTCACGAGCGTCACCGACGACACGCCCGCCGCCCGCTCCGGCATGCGCACGGGCGACGTGGTGCTCGAGGTCGACGGCCGCACCATCGCCACCAAGAGCGACCTCGTCTCCTCCATCGGCAACAACCAGCCGGGCGACGAGGTGGAGCTCACCATCGAGCGCGACGGCAAGGTCAGCCGCCTCAAGGTCACCCTCACCGAGCGCCCCGACCCGGGCGGCGCCGTCGACCTGCTGCCGACCTCGGCCACCGCCCGCGTCGGCCTGTCGCTGTCGGTGCTCGGCGACGACGAAGCCGCCGAGCACGGCGTGAAGGACGGCGTGCGCGTCGACGCCGTGCGCGCGGCCTCGCCGCCGAGGGGCGCCTGCGCGAGGGCGACGTCATCGTGGAGGTCAACCGCCACCAGGTCCACGGCGTCGACATGATCGAGAAGTTCCTGGAGCGGTCGAGCGCACCGCTGCGCCTGCTGGTCCTGCGCGGCGCCGATCAGCAGCTGGTCGAGCTCGACCCGCCCTAGCGCACCCGCCGGCCCATCGCGGCCACGCTGAGCACCGCCCCGGCCGCCATCGCGGCGGCGAGCCACACGGGCGGCTCGGCGCCCACCCCGCGCGTGGCCAGCGTGACCACGAGCGCGTTCGACAGCGAGGTGGACGAGCGCCCCGGGCACGATCGAGCGGCTCCGCACGCACGCCGTCGCCAGGAGCACGCCGAGCGCGGCGGTCGGCAGGAAGCGGTGGACCGACAGGTGGATGGCGCCGAACATGAGCGCGTTCAGCGCGATCCGCGCCGGCGCCGGCGTGCGCCGCATCAGGCCGAGCAGCGCGCCTTCGGAACATCAGCTCCGCAGACGGCGGGAGCGCCGCGAACAGCAGCACCTGCGCCGCCCCCGCCCGTCTGTGTTGTCTGCCCGTTCCTCCCCTCCGCGAGCGTGCGGGGGACGGGGAGGAACGGCTCCTGCAGCTGGAGCACGACGTAGCCGAGGCCGGGGGCGCACAGCCCGGCCACGAGCGCCAGCACCAGGTCGGGCGGGCGCGGGATCCGCAGCGACAGGGTGTCGCCGAGCGGCAGCCCCACCCAGGCCCCGCCGGCGAGGCCGAGCCCGGCGATGAGCACGAGCTCGGTGCCGAGCAGGCCCCAGGTCGCATCGACGGCCTGGACGGGCCCGCCCACGACCCAGCACAGCAGCAGCGACAGGCCGAAGATGCCGGCGGCCTGCCGCCCGAAGAAGCCGGCGCGGCGCAGCGCGGCGGTGTCCTGCACCTGCAGCAGGGCGCCCTCGCTGGCGATACGCCCGGAGGTGACGCCCACGGCGAACGCCGCCCAGGCCAGGCTCACGAGCGCCACCAGCACGGCGTCACCGGCGCTGAGCGTGCCCGCCAGCGCGTCGCGCGCCGCCAGGCTGACGTTGCCGATGGGCACCATCGCCATGGCGGGCGTGAGCTCGAACGAGAAGGCGCCGAGGCCCGCGGGCACGGCGGGCACGAGCAGCACGGCGCCCATCGTGAGCGACGCCGAGCGGTAGTTCGGCGCGCTGACGGCGAACGCGACCGCCAGCGACGAGGCGATGGCCGCGAGCAGCGCCACCGCGAAGGCCAGGCCGGCCGTCTGGGCCGCGCCGAGCGCCGGCACGCCGGGCACGCCGATCGCCCCGGCGCCGGCCACGCCGACCACGCCGAGCCACCCGGCGGCCAGCGTGAACAGGCCCACCACCGCCGTCTTCGCCAGGATGACGCCGCGCCGGTCGGCGCCGGTGGTGAGCAGCGTCTCGAGCGTGCCGCGCTCGCGCTCGCCCGTCAGCACGTCGAGCGCCGTGAACGCCGACGTCATCAGCATCACCAGCATCGCCAGCGGCACGATCAGCACGGCGCCGCGCGGCTTGCCGGCGTCGACGTCCTCCTCGGCGACTTCGAGCCCGTAGTGCGCCTCCGACGGGATCCCCGCGGTGGCGAGCGCGGCGTCGCGCAGCTGGATGCGCTGCCGGCGCACGACCGACACGAGCCGCGCCTGCGCCTGCGTCGAGGCCAGGGTGGGCGCGTAGCGCACGGTGACCTGCCGCCCGTCCATCTGCACGGTGGCCAGCGCCTCGTCGGGCGGGACGAGGCGCAGGCCGTCGGTCTCGCGGATCCAGGCGGCCATCTCGTCGGGGACGGAGACGGGGAGCTGGTTGTCGACGGGGTACGCCTCGCGGGCCCGGGTGGCGCGCTCCACGTCGGCGACGCTCGACTGGTACGCCGCCGTCCCGCTGATCGCCGCCGGCAGCCCGACGACGGGCAGCAGCAGCACCATCACCACGGTCATCCGCTGGCGCAGCTGCATGCGGAGCTCGCCGGGCAGCAGCACCACCAGGGTCTCGAGCCAGGCCGGCAGGAAGCTCACGCCGCCGCCGTCGCGTTCACCAGCGCGATGAAGACGCCCTCGAGGTACCGCTCGCCGGTGCGCTCCCGCAGCGCGTCGAGCGTGTCGAGCGCGAGGATGCGGCCCTGGTGGACGATGGCGATCCGGTCGCACAGGCGCTCGGCCTCGCTCATCACGTGCGTCGAGTAGACGACGGTGCGGCCCTGCGCGCGCGCCTCCTCGACGAAGCCGAGCAGGGTCTGCGCCACCAGCACGTCGAGTCCGGAGGTCGGCTCGTCGAGGATGAGCACGGGCGGATCGTGCAGCGTGCAGCGCGCGATCGAGACCTTCTGGCGCATGCCGGTGGAGAGGTGCTCGCAGCGGCGGTCGGCGAAGGCCTCGAGCCCGAAGCGGGCGATGGACGCCTCGACCCGGGCAGCGGGATCCGCGACCCCCTGGATGCGGGCGAAGTAGTGGAGCAGCTCGCGCGCGGTCAGGCGCGGATACAGCCCGGTCGAGGCCGACAGGTAGCCGATGCTGCGCCGGACGGCGGCGGGCGCGGTCGCCACGTCGTGGCCGGCGATGGTGGCGCGGCCCTCGTCGGGGCGGATGAGGGTGGACAGCATCCGCATGGTGGTGGTCTTGCCGGCGCCGTTGGGCCCGAGCAGCCCGAAGACCTCGCCGGCGTGGACGGTGAACGAGACGCCGTCCACCGCGGTCACCGGGACGGGGGACACGAACCGCTTGGTCAGGCCCTCCACCTCGATCGTCGCCCTCAACTCCGCCTCCTCTCGCTCACGTCGGCATCCACCGGCGCACCCAGTCGAGCCAGGCCGGCAGGCGCCCGTCGAACAGCCAGCCCTCGGACGCGGTGATCCGGCCCGCCGTGGCGAGCGCCATCAGCCCGATCCCGCCGTTGACGAGCACCGGCAGGACGCCCACCGCGGGCGTCAGCGTGCCCTCGAGGGCGCGGGCCAGCACCACGGTGGTGTTGGCCATCGGCAGCAGCAGCACGGCGCCCGGGCCCTCGTCGCTGACCAGGGCGGGGATCGCGGCCACCAGCGGCCCGATCGCGCCGAGCAGCACGATCGAGCCGAGCCACTCGCCCTCCTTGAACGTGCGGGCCGGGACGAGCACCACCATCAGCACGCCGGTGACGCACAGCGCCGTGGCGACGAGCGCTGGCAGCGCCAGCACCAGCGACGCCGGCGGCAGCCACACCTCGCGCACGCTCCCGGCCATCGTCACCGACAGCGAGCTCGCCGTGAGCGCGATGCCGACCAGGTTGCCCACCAGGCCGACGCCTTCGAAGGTCATCGTCGCGAGGATCCGCCCGATGGCGAGCGTCCAGCGCGACACGCCGGTCACCATCGTGGTCTCGACCGTCCCGCGCTCGCGCTCGCCCACCATCATGTCGATGGCCGGGTACAACCCCGACATCATCAGCGAGGTGGAGCAGCACGGCCACGATGAGCCCCGTGAGCCACTGGAACAGCGAGGAGCGCCCCGCCCTCGAGCTCGGCCTGGATGAGCAGCGGCTCGAAGCGCCGACTCCGGCAGCCGGCGGGCGTCGACCCGCTCGAGCAGACGCGTGTGTCGCGGAGGTCGTCGAGGCGCTGCCGCGCCTGCGCCAGGGCGGCGACCGCGGGCGCGTGCTCGACTGGGGGAGCGTGACCTGCCACGTCGGCGCCGGGCTCGCCCGTCACCTCGACCCGCGCGACGAGGTCGACCGATCCGCGCGCCAGGCCGTCGACCCCGCCCACGCCCTCGACGTTGCCTTCGAGCAGCGTCTGCTCGAAGCGCTCCGGGCCGTCGACGTCGATCCGCCAGTGCTGCCGCTCGCGCCAGCCGGTGTCGACGGCGCCGATCTGCAGCGCCACCCACAGCATCAGCGGGTACACGGCGATCGGGAACAGCAGGAACAGCAGGACGTGCGGATCCCGCACCGTCTCGCGCACCTCCTTGTCGACGACCCAGACCAGCGCCTGCAGCCGTGCCCACACCTGCAAACCCTACCCTCCCGCGGCGCGCCCAGCCCGCCCGACTGTACTTCGGTTAGCAGGGCGGTCCCGGAGGGCTCCATGTTGCGTGACTACCTCGTGCTGGGCGGAGCCGGCCTCGTCGGCCTGCAGGTCTGCCGCCGGATCGCCACCGTGCTCGCGCCGCGCAGATCGTGGTCGCCTCGCTCCTCGAGGGCGAGGCGCGCGACGCCGCCGACCGGCTGCACCGCGAGTTCGGCGAGGTCGACTTCGAGCCCGCCTGGGGCAACCTCTTCGTCCCGCACGATCTCGCCGACGTGCCCCGGCCCGCCGCCATGGCCGACCCGTCCGTCCGGCGCCGCCTGATGGCCACGCTCTACGGCGAGTTCGAGGACGCCTACCGCGACAACCAGCTCGTCCGGCTCATCGCCCGCATCGAGCCGGAGGTGGTGGTCGACTGCGTCAACACCGCCACCGGCCTGTCGTACCAGGACGTGTTCTCCGGCGCGTCGCGGGTCATGGAGTGGCTCGGCGACGACGGCTTCGACCCCGCCGGCACCGAGGACCTCGAGGCCTTCCTGCTGTCGCAGTCCGTGCCGCAGCTCATCCGCCACGTCCGCTTCGTCCACCGCGCCACGACCGAGCACCGCACGCGCCTGTACCTGAAGGTCGGCACCACGGGCACGGGCGGCATGGGCATGAACATCCCCTACACCCACAGCGAGGACAAGCCGAGCAAGGTGCTCCTCGCGAAGACCGAGGCCGCCTTCGGCCACACGGGGCTGCTCTTCCTGCTGGCGCGCACCCCCGAGGCGCCGATCGTCAAGGAGGTCAAGCCGGCCGCGATGATCGGCTACAAGGCCGTCCGCACGATCCAGGCCCGCGATCGCCACGGCAACGGCTCGCTCTTCGCGCCGCGCCAGCAGGATCTGGGCGGCGGTGGCGAGCTCGCCCTGAACGAGTCCCACGACGACTACCGGCAGACGGGCGACCTGGTGCTGTCGGTCGTCGACACGGGCGAGAACGGCCTGTTCACGCGCGGCGAGTTCGCGGCCATCACCGCCCTCGGGCAGATGGAGTACATCACCCCCGAGGAGATCGCCCAGGTCGTGGTCCACGAGATCCGGGGCGCGAACACCGGGCAGGACATCGTGAGCGCCGTCGACAGCGCCGTGATGGTGCCGTCCTACAAGGCCGGGCTGGTGCGACAGGCCGCGCTGCACGACCTGCAGCAGGCCGAGGACCAGGAGGAGCTGCCCTCCGTCGCGCTCGGCCGGCTCGGCCCGCCCGAGCTGTCGAAGCTGCTGTTCGAGGCCCAGCTCCTCAAGGAGTGCTACGGCACCATCCCCGGCGTCCTCGGCGAGCCGCTGCGCGAGCCGGGCGAGCTGTCGGCGCGCATCGCGCAGCACCTCGAGCAGTCCACGGTGCGCACGCTGGCGCCCTCCATCGGCATCCCCATCCTGCTGCCCGACGGCGTGACGCTGCTGCGCGGCCCGCGCCTGAACGTCCCCGAGGTCGAGGGCCACGACCACGTGGTCGCCCTCGGCGGGGAGCGGGTCGACAAGTGGGCGCGCAAGGGCTGGATCGACCTGCGGCCCGCCAACATGGCCACCTGGCTCGGGCGCCTGCAGCGGATGGGGGTCGCGCGCGCCGAGCTCCGCGACGTGGGCTCCGCCGCGGCGAACATCCACACCTACCTGCCCGCGACCTTCGAGATCGGCGAGGTCGTGGCCTGGATCTTCAACAACGAGATCTGCTGGCAAGCTACCGCATCGGTGATGCAAGCGCGGCGCTCAAGCCCTGGGGACGGGGCCGACAGGGAGGCGGTAACCGGCGCGACACGACGCGCCGCCCGGATGGTCGGAGGACCGTCGGGAACCGCATGACCCTCTCGAGCTCCCCGCCCACCGCCACGACCGGCTCGCACGCCTACCAGCTGATGGAGATCTGCGCCGCAGGGACCTTCGGCACGGTGTGTGTGGTCCGGGACCTCGACCGCGGCACGCTCGTCGCGCTGAAGGTGCTCAAAGAGGCGCACCTGCACCGCCCGCGCGTCATCGCGCGGACCCACGACGAAGCGTCCATGCTGTCGTGCATCCGCCACCCCGGCATCGTCGACGTCGAGGGGCTGATCCGCCTCGAGGGGCGCCCGGTCGTCGTGATGGAGTGGGTGCGCGGGCTGTCGCTCGAGGCCGTGCTCCGCAACAAGCGCGACGGGCTGCCGGCGGCGGAGTCGATCGAGATCGTCCGCCAGGCCACGCTGGCGCTGGGCGCGGCGTACCACTGGGTGCCGGTGGGCGGCGGCTCGCCGATGCACATCATCCACCGCGACGTGAAGCCGTCGAACATGCTCATGTCGGTCGACGGCGACGTGAAGATGGTGGACTTCGGCATCGCCCGCGGCGAGTTCGAAGGGAAGGAGGCGAAGACGCTGTCGATGGTGCTCGGCGCCCGCGGCTACCTCGCCCCCGAGCGCCTCGACGGCTACGACGACAAGCCGTCCTGCGACATCTACAGCCTCGGCATCGTGCTCTACGAGCTGTTGACGGGACGGCACATCGTCCTGTCGGTGCACCGTGACTACCACGCCGAGGCGCTGCACAAGCACCTGGGGCACCTGAAGCTGCCCGGGCTGGCCCCCGCCGCGCTCGACCACCTGCGGCGCATCATCGCCGCCATGTGCGCCTACGACGAGGCGGCGCGGCCCGACCACGCCCGCGTCGTCCGCGAGCTCGACGCGCTGCTCCGCGACCACGGGCTGCGCCCCGACGTGAACGCCTGGGCGCGCCAGGAGCTCCTGCCCATGTTCCGCAACCGCTCGCGGGTGCGGCCCATCGACCACCCGGCCTACCCGGAGCTCGCGTTCGTCGAGCGGATGGCGCGGATGGTGCGCTTCCCGGCACCGCCGGACGTGGACCAGGAGGTCCGCTTCTTCCTGCGGCGCCCCGACTGGCACCACCACGTGGCCGAGCTCGAGCTCATCCTGGTGAAGAACCCGCACTGGTCCGAGGCGCCGTTCCTCGAGCTGCTGCCGAGCGGGCCGCGGGCGTGGTGGCAGTTCTGGGGCGGCTCGGAGCTGCCGACGGAGCAGATCGTGAGCGTGCTGAAGGTCCTGCGGGACCGCCCGACGCCGGCGGTGCGGGAGCGGGCGCTCCACCTGCGTCGCCACGGGGATCCTCGCATCGTCGAGGTCGCGGACGAGCTGCTCGGGGGCTGACGTGCAGCGCGGCTCATCGCTGCGTCTCCGCCTGACGGGGCTCGTGCTGGCGCCCTTCGCGGGCGCGGCCGTCGTGCTCGTGCTCCTGCTGCCGCGCTACCTCGCCTCCTGGCAGGAGGAGGGCCTCGCGCAGGACGCCGATCTCGTGGCGCAACTGCTCGCCGGGCGCGCCACGGCGGCCGCCCTCGCCGCGCGCGATCCCCGCGCCGCCGAGAAGGCGCTCGCACCGGCAGCGGACGTCGAGGACGTGCAGTGGGTCGGGCTGTGGGACGGGCACGGCCAGCGGCTGGCGAGCAGCGGGCCCGCGCCGCTCGTGCTCCCCCCTGCCTCCGCGGGGAACGGCGCGGTCGTCGCGCGGGAGGCGGTGGGGGAGGGGACGCTCGCCGTGGCGCTCTCCCTCCACGGGGCCGCGGCGCGCCGGTGGCACCAGGTCGGCGCCGCCGCGTTCGCGCTGTTGCTGCTCGGCGCGGGGGCGGCCGTCGCCTGGGTCGTCGGTGAGCGCGTGGTGGCGCCCATCCGCGAGCTGTCCCACGCGGCGCGGCGCGTCGCCGAGGGCGAGATCGAGGTGGGCTCGCTGGGGCTCGACCTCGCGCACCGGGACGCCGGCGGCCGCGAGGTCGTCGACCTGACGCGCGCGATGGCGCGGATGGGCCTGCAGCTGCGCCGGAAGCTGGCGGAGGTGGAGGCGGAGCGCGCGCGCGCGCGGGAGGCCGAGGCGCTCGCGCAGCAGGCGTCGCAGGCGAAGTCGGTGTTCCTCGCGAACATGAGCCACGAGCTCCGGACGCCGCTCAACGCGGTCATCGGCTACAGCGAGATGCTGTCTGAGCTGGTCGTGGAGGACGGGGCCATGGAGTACCAGGACGACCTGGTGCGGATCCAACGCGCCGGCGCCCACCTGCTCGGCCTCATCGACGACATCCTCGATCTCGCGCGCATCGAGGCGGGGCGGATGCACCTCGCCGTGACCACGGTGGACCTGATGTCGCTCGTCGAGGAGGTGGCCGCCGAGGTGGCCGGCCAGGTCGCGCTGCGGGGGAACCACCTCGAGGTGCACGTCGCCGACGACATCGGCGTCACGCGCACCGACCGCGAGCGGCTGCGGCAGGTGCTGACCAAGCTGTTGACCAACGCGGCGAAGTTCACCGAGGGCGGCACCGTCTCCCTCCGCGTGAGCCGGAGCGACCGGAAGCTCTCGTTCGAGGTCCGCGACACCGGCATCGGCATCCCGGTCGCGCAGATCGAGGGCCTGTTCCAGCCCTTCCACCAGGCCGACGCCTCCGCGACGCGCCGGTTCGGCGGCATCGGGCTCGGCCTGGCGCTCGCGAGCCGGTTCGCCGAGATGCTGGGCGGCTGCATCGACGTCGAGAGTGTGCCCGGCGAGGGCTCCCGGTTCTGCCTCGTCCTCGACGACGAGGGCCCGCCGGGGAGCTGGGAGCCGACCTGGGACCCCCTCGCGGGGATCCGCACGCGGCCGAGCCGAGCGGCCAGCGTTCCCCCCGGCTGATATCCTCTCCCGGCGGGAGGGCGGGTGGACGAGCAGCCAGTGGCGGTGCCGGTCGCGCAGGCCGAGAAGAAGTACCAGCTGGGGGCCGTGGCGGGCGGCGAGCTGCCGGATCTGGGCGCGCTGTTCAACGAGACGCTGGCCGAGTTCATGGACCACCTCGGCCCGTACGTGCTCGCCGCGCTCGGGCAGTTCCTGGTGGCCGTCCCGGTCGGGATCGCCATGGTCGTGGTGCTCTACGTGCTCATGATCTTCGGCATGTTCGGCGTGATGCTCGGCGGGTTCGGCCTCGGTGCCGTGCTGATGCAGCTGAGCGAGGGGCTCGGCGCGATCGTCATGCTGCTCGGCTACGTCGCGTCGATCTTCTCGCCGCTCGCGTCGATGGTGCCGGTGCTGGTGCTCACCGTGGTGCTGCTGGCGCCGTTCAACGCGAGCCTGGTCCGGGCCGTCGCGGCGCACCAGCGCGGGGAGAAGGTCCTCGACCTGTCGGCCGCCTTCTCGACCGTCACGCAGGACCTCGTGTCGGTGGTCCTCGTGGCGCTGGCCGTCGGCACGCTCGTCGGCGTCGGGCTGATGCTGTGCTTCCTCCCCGCGATGGCGGTCCCGCTGGTGATCGGCTTCGCGAGCTCGATGACCGCGCTGCACCACGTCGGCGCGGTGCGCTCGCTGCGCGACAACGTCGGGCACGTGCTCGCCCACCCGACCTGGCACTTGACGTTCGGCCTGGTCTACATCGCGCTGTCGATGGTGGCCGGGTACCTGCCGCTCATCGGCTCCATGTTCGTGGTGGCCCTCCACGTGCGCGCCTACCGCCGCGTCTTCGGCGACGGCGACACGCCGGTCCTCACGGTCGGGTGACGGAGAGGGGGCCCGCACGTTAACGGCCTTGCCTGGCCCGCGGGCGCGCCCCGCCGGCCGCAGGGAGGTCGCGTGAAGCTCACCGGTCGCGTGCTGCACCTCGTCGACGACGCGGACGTGGTCCGGGGGCAGCTCGAAGGGGCGGACCTGCCCGTCGATCCCGGGCACCCCTACGTCTACGGCGTCAACACCGACCTGATGATCTCGGGCCGGGCCTGCACCCTCGGGTACACGCCGGAGATCCTCGGGCCGTGGTTCCTCGACCAGTTCCTGGAGGTCGTGGAGGAGGGCGGCGTGCAGGGCGGCGGCTTCCAGGTCGTCGTGGGCGGCCACGCCTACGGCTCGGGCTCCTCGCGCGAGGTCGCGGTGGTCGCCCACCAGGGCGCGGGCATCGAGCTCGTCGTCGCCGACAGCTTCCAGCGGATCTTCCAGGAGAACATGGTCTACTCCGGGATGCCGTTCACGACCGACCGCAGCGTGCTCGCGCGCCTGCAGGCCGGCGAGGACGTCGACCTCGGCGCGCTGGCCCGCGACCTGCCGCCGTTCTTCCGCGCGGTGAGCGAGGCGGGCGGGCTGATGCGCTACGGCACGCGCCTGCTCGCCGGCGAGATCCAGCCCGAGTACGACGTGGAGCGGCCCGAGCGGCCGATGAACATCGCCGAGAAGATCGTCGCCGCGCGCACCTGGACGGGCGAGGGCCGGCCCGACGGCGTCGGCTCGGTGGCGCCGGGCGACCAGGTGCTCTGCCGCGCGGCCTTCCGCGGGATGCACGAGTACACCTGCGGCATGGTGATGGCGCTGTACCGCGAGGAGTGGGGCGACGCGCCGATGTACCGTCCGGAGCAGGTGGCCTCCTTCGAGGACCACTTCGTGCTCATCTCCCACGACGCCGTGCCCGAGTTCGCGAAGAAGGCGCGCCTGGCGCCGGCGATGCAGCTCACGGCCGAGATGGTCGAGGCCTGCGAGCGCAACGGCATCCGGCTGCACGGCCCGGGCCGGCCGCTGCCGCCGGGGGTGTGCCACCGCATCGTGGTCGAGGACTACGCGCTGCCGGGCGACATCGTCGTGCTCACCGACAGCCACACCCCCACCGCCGGCGTGCTCGACGCGTTCGCGTTCGGCGTGGGCTCCACGGCGATGGCCTTCGCGCTGCGCACCGGCCTGGTGCCGGTCACCGTGCCGAAGGTCGTGCGGGTCGAGGTCACCGGCCGGGCCGAGGGCGGGGTGTCGCCCAAGGACCTCATCCTGCACCTGATCGGCGACCCGTACTTCCGCGAGGAGCACTGGCGCAGCTCGCCCACCGACACCTGCATCATCGAGTTCGGCGGGCCGGCGCTCGCGCAGTGGAGCGTCGACGAGCTGTCCGTCCTGACCAACATGACGGTCGAGGGCGGGCTGATGACGGGCGTGGTGGAGCCCTGTGAGCCCATCGTGCGGTTCCTGGAGGAGCGGCGGGGGATCGACGCGCGCCCGCTGCTCGTCGGGCCCGATGCCGGCGCCACCTACGCGCGGACGGTCACCGTGGACCTCGCGGACGTGCCGCTCACCGTGGCGACGCCGGGCGACTCGCGCAACCGGGCGCCCCTGTCGGAGCACGGCGAGGTGTCGGTGCAGAACGTGGTCATCGCGTCGTGCACCGGCGGCTCGCTGGCGGACCTGCGGGCGGCGGCGGAGGTGCTGCGCGGCCGGCAGATGGCGCCGGGGGTGCGGCTCACGGTGACGCCGTCCTCGGCGGCGGTCGCGCGCGACGCCGAGGCCGAGGGGCTGCTGGCGCTGTTCCGCGACCTGGGCGCGGTGGTCACGCCGCCGGGCTGCGGCTCCTGCATCGGCAACGGGCCGGGGATCCCGCTCGAGGGCGAGGTCACGGCGTCCACGACCAACCGGAACTTCGCCCGCCGGATGGGCGCGCCGGGGCCGGTGTTCCTCGTGTCGCCCGCGGTGGCGGCGGCGAGCGCGGTCACGGGGCACCTGACCGACCCGCGGACGCTGTAGGCCGTGACCGGCGCGCGGCGGTTCGGCGCCGCCACGGCCGCGCTGACCGTCGCGGCCAGCATGGTCGGCACCGGCGTGTTCACCACCAGCGGGTTCCTGGTGGCCGACCTCGGCTCGCCCGCGGCGGTGCTGCTGCTGTGGGGGCTCGGCGGGCTGGTCGGCCTGTGCGGGGCCCTGTGCTACGCCGAGCTCGGCGCCATGATCCCCGAGAACGGCGGCGAGTACACGCTGATCGGCCGCGTGTGGCACCCGCTGCCCGGCTTCGTGGCGGCGGTGGTGTCGGTGGTGGTGGGCTTCGGCGCGCCGATCGCCGGCGCGGGCATCGCCTTCGGCAAGTACACGCTCGCGGCGTGGCCGGCGCTGCCCGTCGACGAGCGGGTGCTGGCGGTGGGGCTCATCCTCGGCTGCACCGCCGTCCACGCGGCGCGGGTGCACCTCGGCGCCGCGCTGCTCAACGCGGTGACCCTGGTGCAGATGACGGCGGTGGCGCTGGTCGCGGCGGCGGGGCTGTGGCTCGGGTCGCCGGCGCACCTCGCGGCGGGGCCGCCGGTGCTGCAGGTGCTGCCCACGCCGGCCTTCGCGGTGGGGCTCGTCTACGTGGGCTACGCCTACGCCGGCTGGAACGCCGCCAGCTACGTGGCCGGCGAGCTGCGCGATCCGCACCGGACCCTGCCCGTGGGGCTGCTGGTGGGCACCCTCGGGGTGACGGCGCTGTACGTGGCGCTCACGGCGGGGATCCTGATGGCGGCGCCGGCGGAGGCGCTGGCGGGCAAGGTCGAGGTGGCGCACGTCGCCGCGGTGGCGGTGCTCGGGGCGCGCGCCGGGCAGGCGCTGTCGGCCGTGGTGGCGTTCGGCCTGGTGGGCTCGGTGATGGCGCTGCTGCTGACGGGATCGCGCGTCGCCGAGGCGGTGGGGCGCGACTACCTGGCGCTGCGCTGGCTGGCGCACCGGCCGGCGGGCGGCGGCCCCGGGGTGGCCCTGGCGGTGCTCACGGCGGTGGCGGCGGGGATCGGCGCGCTGGCGGCGTTCGACTGGCTGCTCGAGTGGGTGGGCTTCGTGCTCTCCGCCACGGCGACGCTGGCGGTGCTGGGCGTGCCCTACGCCCGCTGGCGGTGGCCGGAGCGGGCCCGGCCCTTCCGGGTGCCGGCGCTGCCGCTCGTGCTGGTCGTCTTCGTGGCGCCCACGGTCTGGTCGATGGTGCACACCGTGCTCGATCGGCCGGAGGCGGGGCTCGCCGGGCTGGCGACGGTGGCGGTGGCGGGGCTGCCCTGGCTGTTCGTGCACCGGGCAGCGGATGGCGGCCCAGCAACGCCGTGATGCGGCCGGGATAGTCGGCGTCGTGGGCGTGTTGTCGGGCCGGACCGCGAAGCCGGGCTCGTCTCGGCCGCTCGCGCGGGCTACGTGCTCGGGCTGAAGGAGGTCCGGGTGAACCGCCTCGACCGCGTCGCCTTCCCGCTGGTGGCCGTCACCTGGGCGCTGCTCGTCGTCGGCGCCTCCGTGCGGGTCCACGGCGCCGGGCTCGCCTGCCCGGACTGGCCGCTGTGCTTCGGCGAGGTGGTGCCGCGCATCGACTTCGGCGTGGCCTTCGAGTTCGGGCACCGGGTGTTCGCCGGGCTCGTCTCGCTCGGCTTCCTGGGCCTCGCCGGCGCCGTGATCGTGCGCCGGAAGCAGGTCGGGCGGCTGCCGGTGGCGCTGGTCGCGATCGCGGCGGTGGTGCTGGCGGTGCAGATCGTGCTCGGCGGGCTGACCGTGCTGCGGCTGCTGGCGGAGTGGACCGTCGCGAGCCACCTGCTGGCCGGCAACACGTTCTGCCTGCTGCTGCTCCTGCTGGCCCTGTCGCTGCGCGACGGCGCGGTCGCGCCGGTGCGGGCGGCGGTCACGCCCGTGCAGCGGGCGGCGTCGGTGGCGCTGGCCGCGGTCGTGCCGGTGCAGCTCGTGCTCGGCGGCCTGGTCTCCTCGTCGCACGCCGGGCTCGTCTGCGGCACCTGGCCCACCTGCGACGGCACCAGCATCGCCCCCACGCTCTCGGGCCTGGTCGGGCTGCAGGTGTTCCACCGGTTCGTCGCCTATGCGCTGGTCCTGGCGGCGCTCACCGCGCTCGCCACCGCGCGGGCGGGCCGGTCGCGGCGGGCGGCGGCGCTGGTCGCGCTGGCGGTGCTGGTGCAGGCGTCGCTCGGCATCGCCAACGTGCTGCTCGGCCTGCCGGTCGAGCTCGCGCTGCTGCACAACGCCGGCGCGGGGGCCGTGGTGCTCTCGACCGGCGGGTACGTCTGGGAGACCTGGCGGGCGCCGCTGGAGGCGAGCGCGCCCGTGGGAGTTGCGCGAGCAAAGCCGATGGGGCTTCCTCGATTCCTGCTCCGTTCACGAGGTTGCTCCTGGGTGCCCAGGAATCGGGAAGCCAGTTCGGCGCGCACGCGCCAGTAGTAATCGTGGCGGAGGGAGCCTGATGAGCAGCGTCCCGGAGATCCCCGGCACGGTCGAGGCCGTGCAGCCGAGCGTGCTGCGGCTGATGATCGACATCGCGCGGCCGCGGGTCATCGGCCTCGTGGTGTTCACCGGTCTGCCGGCGCTGGCGATCGGTAAGGACGCCTGGCCGTCGCTGTGGACCTCGGTGTGGGTGCTGGCGGGCACCGCCCTGGCGGGCGCCGCGTCGAGCGCCTTCAACGCCGTGGTGGAGCGGGAGACCGACGCGCGGATGGCGCGGACCCGCCGCCGGCCGCTGCCGGCCGCGGTGCTGGTGCCGCGGGTCGTGCTCGGCTGGGGCGCGGCCATGACCGTGGTGTCCACCGTCGTCCTGTGGGCCGTGGGCGGCCCGCTGGCGGCGTTCCTCGGCCTGGCGACCATCGCGTTCTACGTGGGCGTCTACACGGTGTGGCTCAAGCCGCGCACCCCGCAGAACATCGTGATCGGCGGCGCCGCCGGGGCCACGGCCCCGCTCATCGCGTCCGCCGCGGTCGATGGCCACGTGAGCCTCGGCGCCTGGCTCATGTTCCTGATCGTGTTCCTGTGGACGCCGCCCCACTTCTGGGCGATCGCCATCCACCGGCGCAAGGAGTACGAGCACGCGGGCTTCCCGATGATGCCGTCGGTGGTGGGCGACCAGCCCACGCGCTGGCGCTCGCTCGCCTACACGGTCGCGCTGGTCGCGGTCACCGTGGTGCCGGTCGCCACGGGCGACCTGTCCTGGGCCTACGGCGCTGCCGCGCTCGCGCTGGGCGCGTGGTTCGGCTGGGCCGTGGTGCGCTCGCTGATCGCGCAGCGGCCGGCCGTCGACCACCGCGTGTTCAAGGTGTCGGTCGCCTACCTGGGCCTGCTGTTCCTGGCGATGCTCGCGGATCTCGCGCTCCGGTAGCACGCAACAACGGGATGCGCCGCCGTAAGGCCCGGTCGGGGCGCTCTGATCGGCGACGAGGGCGCCCGGGCGGTTGCCCCGCCCCGCCCGAGAGGTCACTGATGCGCGGGCGCCCGCGTTCTCCGCGGTCGCCGCAACCGGCGCTCCCCGACGGGAGCGCCCACCGCGGGAGCCACATCGTGCCCTCGATCGTCTCGGCCCTCACGGCGAACCGCCAGCGCCTGCTGCTGCTGGCCGTCGCCCTCGCCGCCACCGCCTGCGGCCGGCCCTACGCGCACGACCCGGTGTCGATCAACGCGCGGTACGCGCTGAAGTACACCGAGAAGTGCAGCGCCTGGCTGCGCAGCCCGCGCACGGGCTACATGTACTGCTCGTCGCCGCCCGTCGCGGTCGACGTCCCGGGCGCCTTCCAGCCGCCCGAGGCCGAGCCGTTCAAGACGCAGGAGACGGGCGAGGTCACCGAGGCCGCGCTCAAGGCCCGCGGCGAGGTCGTCTACGCCAACATCTGCCAGACCTGTCACCAGGCCGACGGCAAGGGCCTGCCGGGCACCTACCCGCCGCTGGCCGGCTCGGGCAGCTTCTACGGCGATCCCGAGCACCACGTCGGCATCATCGTGAACGGGCTGTCGGGCGCCATCACGGTCCAGGGCCAGGCGTTCAACAACGCGATGCCGTCGCAGGCCGCGCTGTCGGACTACGACGTGGCGGCCGTGGCGACGTTCGAGCGCCTGTCCTGGGGCAACGCCGACGGCATGGTCGATCCGGCCATCGTGGCGTCCGTCCGCTGATGGAGCAGGTCGCTGCCGCACCGGTGCCCCGCTGGGTCGTCGCCGTGTCGGTGGTGATCTGCGCCGTGGTGGCGCTGCTCGTGCTCGGGCCTCGCCCCGAGGGGGTCGCGGGGGCGATCGACGTGAGCGCGCTGCCCTGGGTCAACGCCGGCATCAACGCCACCACCACGCTGCTGCTGCTCGCCGGCTTCGCGGCGATCAAGGCCCGGCGCGTCGCGGTGCACCGCGCGCTGATGACCTCGGCGCTCGGCTGCAGCGCGCTGTTCCTGATCTCCTACGTGGTCTACCACTGGTTCAGCGCCGGCCCCACGCGCTACGAGGGCGCCTTCCGCGTGCCCTACCTGATCATGTTGGCCACCCACGTGGTGCTGGCCGCGGTGATCCTGCCGGCGGCGCTCACCACCTGGCTCCGCGGCTTCAGCGGCCAGATCGGGCCGCACCGCCGCATCGCGCCCGCCACGCTCGCGCTGTGGCTCTACGTGTCGATCACCGGGGTGCTCATCACGGTGATGGCGCACGGATGAGCGCCGCAGGTGCATCGTTTGGACGCATTGGCCCCGACAGGGCCCGCGGCATAACCTCTTCGCCTTCCACGAGCAGCGCCTGCTGGCGCGCGCTCCACGTCCGAGGACCGGGGACCGATGGCTGAGCACACGACCCGTATCCAGCACCTCTCGAGCGCCGCCGGCTGGCTGCTGACCCCGGTGGTCGCCCTCGGGATCGCCATGGGCCTGTCGTCCGGCAGCGCCTGCCGGGTGGCGCCCGCCGCCACGCCGGCCCACGGCGACATGCTGTTCTCCAACTACTGCGCGCCGTGCCACGGCAGCGATGCTGCGGGCAAGCCCGAGATCGCCGCGCCGGCCATCGCGGGGCTGCCGCAGTGGTACGTGGAGCGGCAGCTGCGGAACTTCCGCCACGGCGTCCGGGGCACCCACTTCGACGACATCGAGGGCATGCGGATGCGCCCGATGTCGCGGACGCTCGAGACCGAGACCGACGTCACCGCCGTCGCGATGTACGTCTCGGCGCTCGCGCCGCAGCCGGGCGAGTCCACGGTCCAGGGCAACGCCGAGGCCGGCAAGGTCACGTTCACCACGGTGTGCGCCGCCTGCCACATGCCGACGGGCGCGGGCATGGACCCCTCGCCGGAGATCCTGGCGGGGCCGATCGAGACCCAGCGCACGATGGGGCCCACGCTCCTCGTCCAGAACGACTGGTACCTCTACAAGCAGATCGGCAAGTTCCAGGCCGGGATCCGTGGGGTCGACGCGAAGCACGACGCGGGGGTGCAGATGCGCACCCAGCTGCTGCAGACGCTCGAGGCCAAGGCCAAGGAGCCGGCTGCCGCGGGCCAGTCCGCGGAGCAGGTCCTCGATCCGCTGCGGTCCGACGTGGTCGCCTACATCCAGACGCTGCGCAAGTAAGCCCCCGGAGCCACGGCCATGGCCAAGGAAGAGACCCCCGACACCATCGCGACCAAGACCTTCGTCGTCACCATGATCGGCGCGGCCTTGTTCATCGGCGTCGTCTTCGCCTTCATCATCTTCTGAGGATCCGATGCTCGAGCTCTTCATGCAGCCGGCGTCCACCTTCGCTGGCGACGTCGACTTCCTGGTGAACCTCGTCGCCGTGCTGACGTTCTTCTGGGGCGGGCTGTCGGCCGCGGTGTTCTTCTGGCTCATCTGGCGGTTCCGGTACCGCGAGGGCGTGCGCGCGCAGTACGTGACGGGCAACGAGCCCGACCTCAAGCGGTTCATCACCTACCCGCACTACCTCATCATCGTCTGCGACCTCGCCATCATCGCGTTCGCGGTGCAGACCTGGTACAAGATCAAGCAGGACATGCCCGAGCCGGAGAACGAGGTCCGGATCGTGGCGCAGCAGTGGGCCTGGTCGTTCGTCGACCCGGGCGCCGATGGCAAGCTCGGCACCGACGACGACATCAAGACCGTCGACGACCTGCACGTCGAGGTCGACAAGGTCACGAAGTACACGCTGGTCTCGCGCGACGTGCTCCACGACTTCTCCGTGCCGGTGTTCCGCCTCAAGCAGGACGCCATCCCCGGCCGCGAGATCACGGGTTGGTTCGAGCCCACGGTCGTGGGCGACTTCGACATCCAGTGCGCCGAGATGTGTGGCATCGGCCACGGCATCATGGGCGCGCGGATCCACGTCGAGACGGCCGAGCAGCACAAGGCGTGGATCGAGTCGATGAGCAAGGTGGCCACCAACTGACAGCGGACGGCGCGCCCCCGCGCCGCAGCCGACCACGGATCAGGGGAAAGCGATGTCCGAACCAGTCACGACGGTGGACCCGCATCACCACCACGATGCGCACGGGCACCACGAGCCGACGTTCCTCGAGAAGTACATCTTCCCGCTGGACCACAAGTACATCGGCATGCAGTACATGTTCACCGGCATGTTCATGGCGTTGTTCGGTGGCTTCTTCGCGTACTGCTTCCGCCTGCAGCTCGCGTTCCCCGGCGCCTCGGTGCCGGGCTTCGGCATCGTGTCGCCGGGCGAGTACAACGCGCTCGTCACCAACCACGGCACGGTCATGATCTTCTGGGTGGCGATGCCCGTGCTCGTCGCCGCCTTCGGGAACTTCCTGATCCCGCTCATGATCGGCGCCGACGACATGGTGTTCCCGCGGCTGAACCGCCTGTCGTACCAGATCTTCCTGCTCTCGGCGATCATCCTGATCATCAGCTGGTTCGTGCCGGGCGGCGGCTTCGGCGGCGCCTGGACGGCCTACCCGCCGCTGTCGGCGAACTCGCACTACAGCCTCACCCCGCTCGGCTCCACCCTCTGGGTCCTCGCGGTCGCGCTCGAGTTCGCGGCGTTCCTGCTCGGCGGCATCAACTTCATCACCACGGCGATGAACTCCCGCGCCCCGGGCATGGGCGCCAAGGATGTGCCGATGGTGGTGTGGATGATCTGCATCGCCAGCATCCTGTTCATGGTCAGCGTGGGCCCGCTGATCGCCGGCGCCATCATGCTGCTGTTCGATCAGCAGCTCGGCACCGCCTTCTTCGACCCGCAGCGCGGCAGCGACCCCATCCTGTGGCAGCACCTGTTCTGGTTCTTCGGGCACCCCGAGGTCTACGTCGTGCTGCTGCCCGCCACCGGCATCACCGCCGAGATCATCTGCACGTTCTCGCGGAAGAAGCTGTTCGGCTACCAGACCATCCTCTACACGACGATCGGCACGGGCGTGCTCTCCTTCTTCGTGTGGGCGCACCACCAGTTCATCGCCGGCATCGACCCGCGGATGGCGAACGTCTTCACCATCACCACGGTGCTCATCTCCATCCCCATCGCCGAGATGATGTTCCTGTACATCGCCACGCTGTACGGGGGCTCGATCCGCTTCACCGTCCCGATGCTGTGGGCGCTGTCGTTCATCGCCGAGTTCCTGATCGGCGGCGTGACCGGCATCTTCCTCGGCGCGAGCGGGGCCGACGTGTACTTCCACGACACCTACTTCGTCGTGGCGCACTTCCACTACACGTTCTTCCCCATCGCCATCATCGGCACGTTCGCGGCGCTGTCGTACTGGTTCCCGAAGATGTTCGGGCGGATGCTGAACGAGCGGCTCGGGCGCATCCACTTCTGGGGCACCATCATCCCGTTCAACTTCATCTTCATCCCGCTGTTCATCACGGGCTCGGCCGGCCAGCACCGTCGGATCTACGACTACAACAACTTCCCCGACGTGGCCACGCCCGACCTCCAGATGCTGAACATCATCGCCTCGGTCTCGCTGGTCATCCTGCTGTGCTTCCAGGCCGTGTTCCTGTTCAACATGTTCTGGAGCCTGTTCCGCGGCGAGCGGGCCCCCGCGAACCCGTGGAAGGCGAACACCCTCGAGTGGCAGGCGCCCTCGCCCCCGCCCCACGGCAACTTCCCGCCCGACGCGATGCCGTCGGTCTACCGCGGGCCCTACGAGTACAGCGTCCCCGGCCGCGAGGACGACTTCTGGCCGCAGAACGCCCCGAGCTAGCGCTCGCTGGCGCTCCGGCCCGATTCCACGCCGCGAAACGGCAACCCGATTGCCGGCCCCCGGAGGGGGGCCTCACCCCAGGTGACATCGCCATGGCCTTCAAGCCCATCGCTACCACCCGCTCCGCCGCGGGCATCCTCACCGCCAAGCTCGCGGTCTGGTGGCTGCTCGCGTCCGAGGTCGTGATCTTCGGTGGGGTGCTCGCGTCGTACATCATGCACCGCATCGGGCACCCCGAGTGGGCGCACTACGCGGTGCACACCAACACGCTCGCCGGCGGCACCAACACCTTCGTCCTGCTCACCTCGAGCCTCTCGGCCGTGCTGGCGCACCGTGCTGCGCAGCTCAAGGACGGTGCGACCGCCGCCAAGCTGCTGCTGGCGACCGTCGGGGGCGGGGGCATCTTCCTCGTCATCAAGTCGTTCGAGTGGGCCAACGAGATCAAGCACGGCTACACGATCTCGGCGAACCCGTTCTGGTCGTTCTACTACACGGCCGCGGGCATCCACGGGCTCCACGTCATCGCGGGGATGACGCTGATGCTGTGGGTCGCCAACGACGCCCGGAAGAACCAGGAGCTCCACCGGGTGGAGCTCGTCGGGATCTACTGGCACTTCGTCGACCTCGTCTGGATCTTCCTCTTCCCGTTGCTCTACATCGCGAAGTAGCCGCGGAGCCCGCCTCATGTCCGATCACACGCACGACAGCCACGGCCACGCCGCCCACGCCCACGGCGACCACGAAGAGCACGTCCACGAGGTGTCCCACTACGTGAAGGTGTGGGGCGCGCTGGTGGTGCTGTTCCTCATCTCCGTCGCGGGGCCGATGGTCGGGATCAAGATCCTCACCCTCATCACGGCGTTCGGCATCGCGATCGTCCAGGCGTCGATGGTGGTGAAGTTCTTCATGCACCTCGACATCGAGAAGCGGTACGTCCACTACTTCCTCGCCACCTCGCTCATGTTCATGTTCCTGTTCTTCGCGGGCGTCTCGCCCGACGTGATGAAGCACCACGGCACGAACTGGACCAACGTGAGCGCGCTCGAGACCAAGGCCCGCATCGAGGCCGAGGCCGCCGCCGGCACCCTCGAGCACCACGGCGGTGAGGGGGAGCACGCCGCGCCCGCCGAGGGCCACGCGCCCGCCGAGGGCCACGCGCCCGCCGGCGAGCACGCGCCCGCCCCCGAGGGCCAGGCCCCGGCCGAGGGCCACTGACACGCAGCCAGCCGGCCCGGCAGC
This sequence comes from Myxococcota bacterium, assembly GCA_041389545.1. Lineage (GTDB taxonomy): Bacteria > Myxococcota_A > UBA796 > UBA796 > JACKER01. Next base: position 91,494 of record JAWKRQ010000007.1, read on the forward strand.
GCCGGGTCACGTTACGGAGGTGCCCATGGGGTCGGTCGTGCGCGGTGACCTTCGCTTGGTCCATCCTCCTCCTCGTCCCCGCCAGCGGGCGGTGCCGAACGAGGTGCTGGGCGTCACCATCTTCATCCTCACCGAGGTGATGATGTTCGCGGGGTTCGTCTCCGCGTTCACCATCGCGAAGGCGGGGGCGCCGATGTGGCCGCCCGCGGGGCAGCCCCGCCTGCCGCTCGAGGCGACCGCGATCAACACGATCGCGCTGCTGATCTCCGGCGCCACCATGTGGTGAGCCGGCCGCCGCTTCGACCGGGTCGGCCCCGCCGCCGCGCGGCTGCCGATGGCGCTCACGCTGCTGCTCGGCGGCTTCTTCGTCGGCCTTCCAGGGCTTCGAGTGGACCAACCTGCTGCGCGAGGGCTCACGCTCACCTCCTCGCAGCACGGCAGCTTCTTCTTCCTCATCGTCGGCACCCACGCCTGCACGTGCTCTGCGGCATGACCGCCATCACGGTGCTCGCGGTCCGGCTGCTGCGCGGCGCCTGCAGAGCGACGCCTTCTGGGCCGGCCGCCTGTTCTGGTACTTCGTGGTGCTGCTCTGGCCCGTCCTCTACGTCCTGGTGTACCGATGAGCCGCCTCCTCGCCCCGCTGGTCGTCGCTGCGCTCACCTCGCCGAGCCCGCGGGCTGGGCCTGCTCGGTCTGCTCCGACCCGAACGACCCGCGCTCCGCCGCGTACTACGACATGACCATCTTCATGACGCTGCTGCCGCTGATCGCGATGGGCATCATCGGCAGCTGGCTGTACCGGCGCGTGGTGATGGCGGAGGCGGCCTCGCTCCGCTGACGGGCCCTCGCGGCGCGCGCTACGGCGCGCCCAGGATCTCCGGACAGCTCGCGAACGCGGCCTCGCAGCCCGGCGCGCCGTCGGCGACGACCTCGCGGGCGCAGCCCCAGTAGGCCGTGAACTGCGCGTTGCAGTCCTCGTACAGGCAGCGCAGCGAGTCCTCGTACTCCTTCGCGCAGCCGTCCATGCACACCTGCAGCGCCAGGCCCGTCGCCGCGCACTGGGTGCCCACGCAGGTGCTCGTCACCGCGGGGAGCCCGCAGAACAGGCAGGCGTCGCCCGAGGCGGTCATGCAGGACAGGCTGCAGAACGGGTCGTCCGCCGCGCAGCGCGCATTGCAGGTCGGGTAGCCCGAGCAGGTGCCGCCGGTCGTGCCGCCGTCCCACGGGACGACCAGGCCCACGTAGTCGAGGCACATCTCGTCGGAGGTCTTGTCGCCCCAGGTGAGGGTCGTGTCGCCGGGGTTGTCGTAGGTGCAGGAGATGGCGATGTCGTCGGCGATCGAGACGGGGATCCACTCGTCGTCGGGCACGCCGTAGGTCCACTGCCAGTTGAAGTCCCACCGCTTCACGTCGGAGATGCAGGCCGTCTCGCCGGTGGGGCGGGTGAGCTCGGTGTGGAGCTGCTTGCCGTGCAGGTGCATGTGCGGGGTCGACGCGAGGATGTGGCCGTCGACCGGGATGCGCATGTGCGCGGTCTGCACGCTGTCGGTCGCGCCGGGCGGCACGTCGAGCCCGAGCTTCGCGATGGGGAACGCGACGGCCACCTGGCTCGGCACCTCGCCCGGCGGCAGCGTCCACAGCTCCGCGGCCGTGCGGTCGCTGCCCGGGTCGCCCACCACGCCCTCGAGGTTGTAGTGCACCTCGATGACCAGCTTGGAGCCGGCGGGGATGCGCAGCGCGGTGTCGTCGGGGAGGAACAGCCCGGGGCTGCCGGGCGCCCAGCCGCCGATGGTCAGCGCGTCGATGCCGGGGCGTGCCGAAGCAGGCGTAGCCGGGCTCGGGGTCCTCCGCCTCGAGCGCGGCCAGCGCGTCGAGCTCGGGCGGCGCCACGGCGTACAGGATCACGTGGTGCGCCACGCCAGGTTCTCGGGGATGGTGCGCAGCGCGGTGACGGGGTCTCCGCCTCGACCGGGTCGGCCGCGACGAGGCAGCGGTAGTCGTCGCTCAGCGAGGCGTCGGGCGTGTAGGCCTCGGCAGGCGCGTAGACCCGGTCGGGCGGGCCCGGATCGTACGGCGCGGCCAGGGGCCGGGGCGGTAGTCCGCCGGGTCGCCCATGGGGAAGTCCTGCTCGGCCCAGGCCGCGAAGGCCGCGAGGTCGGCGTCGGGCAGCCACAGCGAGTCGCGCGACGCGCAGCAGGCCTCGTCGAGGGCCCACGGCGGCATGATCGGTCGGCGACGGTGGACGCGATGGCGGGCGCCAGCTGCTCCACCACGCTCGCGTCGTCGAGCGCGAACGGCGCGACGCCGTCGAGGTCGCTGCGGTGGCACTGCAGGCACGCCCGGTCGGCGATGGGCCGCAGGTCGCGGTGCCGGGTGACCTGCCCGTCGTCGGTCAGGCCGGTGGGCGCGCCGGCCCGACAGGCGAGCGCCAACAGGCCAAACTCGTCCACGCCGCATCGCGGCTCCGCTCGCGCATGTTCGCCTCCGTCGGAGCCGACAGCCTATCCCACCGCGGTCAGCTGCCGACGCCGAACGAGCTCCATCGCCTTGCGCTTGCACTCGTAGCGGCTCGACCCGTCGAGCGCGGGTCGCCCGCACCGGCATCGCCGGCGACAGCGGCGCCTCGAGGTCGCAGTGCTCCCCCTCGGGGTGAGGGTGATCGTCTCGCCGTCGGCGGTGCGTCTCGTCTCCGCCACAGTGGACGGCGAGGTTCATCGCACCCGGCACCACGATCGTCACGTCGCGCGGCGCCCGGGACGCCCCCCGACGGCCAGGGCGACACCCAACGATACGATGACGGCCAGCGCCGCCCCCGCGCCCAGGTCGACTGTGCCCCCGCGAAGCGGCGCGGTGCGCCGCTCCCCGGATGTAGCACGCGCCCGGCCGCGCGCATCCAGAAGGTGAGGCCGGCCCCCGCCGTGAAGCCGAAGGTCACGATGGGGCTCCCGACCGCCATGAAGCCGCTGTCCTTGAGGAACAGCGAGTCCCGGAACGGCAGGAGGTCCCCGCGAACACGTCGAGGTCGAGCAGCGCGCGGACCCGCCCGCTGCGCGACTCGTCCTTGTCGTTCGACCCGACCTTCGAGGTCATCCCCACGTGTGCGGTGAGGTCCACGGCATGCGGCGCATTGTACCAACCGTAGCGGATGTAGCCCCGCGGCCGAAGCCCACGCTGGCGTCCTTGCCGAGGACCACCCCGGTCATGCCGTACACCAGCCGCTGGATCGCCACCTCGCGCAGCACCACCGTCGACACCGGGCTGCCGGCGGTCGTCCCCGTGCCCCCCCGTCGCCGAACGCGACGGCGTACTGGTCCTTCTGGGTGCGGGTCTGGAAGTGTCGCGGAACTTGTCGCCCGTCAGGCTCAGCTTGATCTGGATCCCGACCCCCATCAGCAGCCGGTTGTAGTGCCCGCTTGCAGCTGGTAGAAGATCGGCACTCCCCTCGGGGTTGAGCTTGATCTCGGGAGCCCGGCGTCGATGAGCGGCGGGGTCCTGCTCCTGCCCGGTTCCGGCGGCTGCACGGAAGCCTGCTCCAGGTCCTGGTCGGTCGGGTACTCGAGCGTGGCGGTGTTGAACGCGAGCCCCGCGCCGATGACGGCGGCGAAGCGCACGGGAAGCCGCCCGTGTTGTCCTGCACCAGGAACAGCTGGGCGCGCTCGCGGTCCCAGCGCCACAGGAAGATGCGGCGGCGCGGTGGAGCCGTACCGCGGCACCGCGATGTACACGTCGCTCTTCGGGTGCAGCTTCGCGTAGATCGACAGGTAGGTGACGATGTCGCCCTCGAGCAGCGGGGTGCACTCGGAGGGGTTCGCCATCAGCTGCTCGCGGAAGTCCTTGCCCATCCGCGCCTTGGCGATCTGCAGCAGCAGCGTGTAGTTCTCGGGGACGACCTGGCGCTCCTCCTGCGCGGAGATGCTGTAGCCGTCGGCCCGCTTCAGGTACACGTCGGTGCGCCCGAGCGGCACCTCGAGCAGTCCGTTGGTGTCGGTCACGAGCTGGGTGACGCCGTTGACGTACAGCTCGAACTCCCCGCGGAAGGCCTTGGGGTCGAAGGCGTCCTCGCCGCTGCTGAACGACAGGGTCATCTTCCGGAACACGCCGCTGTCGAGCATGTTGCGGTAGTTGTCGATCGGGACGTAGAGGTCCTGCGTGGTGAGCTTCGACAGCAGCGTGGGGTCGGTGTAGGCGAGGGTGCCCGCCAGGTACCAGAAGTAGTTCACCGCCTGGCCATCGACGTTGTCGAAGTACGGCGGCGAGCCCTGGTTCGAGTTCTCCGCCGCGCGCCCGATCTGCGAGTACAGCAGGAACAGCGGCTCGCGCAGCTCCTGCCGATCGACGAACCACAGCTCGTCGGCGAGCTTGAGCAGCTCGTTGGCCTTGATGACCCAGTCCTGCTCGGTGATGGCGTCGAACGGGATCGCGGCGGTGGCCTCGACCTCGGCCATCACCCGGGGCACGACGCTCGAGGGCACCGACGCCCGCTGGTCCTCGGGGCGGACCGTCTTGTCGGGCTCGGCGCGGCCCTCCTGGTACAGGTCGATCTCGGGGAAGAACGCGGCGTTCGGGCGGGCGATCCGCGCCTTGATGTTCCGGCGCAGCGACTCGTTGGTGTAGTCGGTCTTGCTGCCCGGCCACTCGAGGACGACGACCCGCGCCTGCTTGTCGCGCAGGCTGTCGTCGATCTTCCGGAGCTCGTCTTCCTTGCGCTTCTGCTCCTCGGTCTTCTCCTCGAGCTTGTCCTCGACGACCTCGGCCGGCCCCTTCCCGCTGCCGAACAGCCCGCGCTCGGCATCGGGCTCCGCCGGCTCCGCACTGTGGTGCGCCGCGACGGGCTCGCGCTCCTGCGCTGCCGCCTCCGGCGCGCCCCACGCGAACCACCCCGCTCCGAGCACCGCCACCCACGCCACCATCTGGCCCCCAAACGCTCCGCATCATGGCACGTCGGCGCCGATCGGTCAGCCCCGATGCGCCGGTTCGCGACCTCGCGATCTCCCTCCGCCCGGCCTCACTTGCAGGTCGGGCCGCCCCCGGTGAACTGGCAGGTCAGCGACATGCCGGGTCGAACCTTCACGTTCCCCGGCGGCCCGCCCTTGAAGTAGAGGGTGCAGTCGCCGTTCGGCACGTCGTTGCGGCTGGCCGTGCCGTTGGAGAACGGCGCGCGCTGCCGATAGTCACCGTTGTTGCACGTGATCTCGATGGACGTGAACACGGGGCTGCCCGGCGCCATGGTCACGCTCACGGTGCCGACGGACGGCGGCGCCGCCGGGCGCGGCGTCGGGTCGGGCCGGGGCCCCGTGGGCCGCACCACCGGCCTCGGCGGCGGCTTGTCGATGGGCGGCGCCACCACGCCGGTGTCGACCGGGGTGGCGTTGTTCGGCTGGTTGTTGATGGGCGCGATCACGGCCAGGTCGCCGTCCTTGGTCGACTTCTGGTTGTTGTTGACCATCACCACCGAGAAGATGAGGAACACGGCCACGACCATCACCATGAAGACCATGCCCATCAGCATCATCACCACGGCGAACACGCGGTAGCTCCGCGCCCGCTGCACGTCCTGGTTGTAGTCGGGCGGCGGGGCGCCGACACCGGCGCGCCCGGGTAGCCGCTGCCCGGCGCCACCGGGCCGGAGATGCCCATCGGCACGACCATCGGCGCCGAGGGCACGGCGCCGTGCGGGACGTAGCCCCGCCCGGCGTGCCCGGCGGCGGCCCCGACGGCCCCTGCGCCACGGGCGGCGCCGGCACGGGCCCGTGTCGACGGGTTCGCCGGCGGTCGGATCCTTGCGCCGCGCCGCGGCGCGCGAAGAACGAGGTGGCGCCGCCCTTCACGGGGGTGCGCGCGTCTTCCGCGTGGAGCGGCACCATCGGCAGGGCCTCCCCGGCGGCCCCGACGCCGAGGGCCGCCGCGGCAGGCGCAGCCGGGGCGGCGCTCCCGGGCGAGTACATCTTCGCCGGGGCCGGTGGACGCGCCTTCGGCCGCGAAGCTGCACCCGGCCCCGAGCTGGGGCGGGCCGCGGGCTGGGGGCGAGGAGGCGCCCCGAGCCCGGACGGGGCGGACGTGGCGGGTCGGACTTGCTCATCGACGGTGCAACCTGTGCTTCGGTGGGTCCGGCAGAGTCTCCGGACATCATATCCGCCCCGCCACCGCGGCCAGCGGAAGCCTGGGGCGGGTAGAGCCCGGAGCCGGCCAGCGGGCCGGTCGGGCCGAACGTGTAGGCCGCGAACTCCGCGAGCGCGCCGCGCTTGCCCACGCAGCGCCGCAGCTCGAGCATCGCGACGTGGCCGTCGTCGGGGCGCGCCTCGGGGCGCGGCGCCAGCAGCCGCTCGAGCACCGCGGCGATCTTCGGCTGGTCGCGGCGCAGCGCGGCGAGCTCCCGGCCGAGGTCGGCCCGCTCGATGCGGCCCATCACCTCCTCGATCTGCGAGTCGCGGTCGCCGCTCGGCAGCGGGTACCCCGGCCGCCCGGTGAGCAGCTCGTAGAGCACGAGCCCGAGCCCGAACAGGTCGGAGCGGTGCCCCACGGCCTCGCCGCGCGCCTGCTCGGGCGCCATGTACAGGGGCGTGCCCTTGACCCCCACGTCGCGCACGCCGTCGTCGACCCGCGCGAGCCCGAAGTCGAGCACCTTGACCTCGCCCGTGGCCGTGAGCATCACGTTCTCGGGCTTGATGTCGCGGTGGACGAGCAGCAGCGCCTCGCCGCTGGCCCCGGGCGTGGCGTGGGCCTGGTACAGGCAGTCGGCGATCTCGCAGCCGATCTCGAGCACGGCGTCGGCCCACAGCCGCTCCCCGGCCGCCGCCCAGGCGTCGAGCAGCGCCCGCAGCGTGACCCCCTCGACGTGCTCCATGACCACGGCGCACTCGCGGTCGAGGAACTCGTAGACCCGGCACAGCGACCGGTGCTTCACCCGCTCGAGCAGCTCGAACTCGCGCACCAGCGTCTCGAAGGCGCGCATGGTCCACTCGCCGCGGAGCTGCTTGATGGCGACCCGCCGGGTGCGCGAGCGGCTGGGGCCGCGCCCCGGCACCTCCCCCTGCGCCAGGTAGACGGCGCCGAAGTGGCCCTCGCCGAGGACCCCGAGCACCTCGTAGTGGCCGATGCGCTGCACGCTACCGGCGCGGTCGGGCGCGCCGGAACAGGGCCCGGCGGGTGTTGAACACGGCGGGGCCGACGTAGACGAGCAGCACGAGCAGCCCGAGCGCCGGCATCAGCACGGTGAAGGTGTGGCGGAAGGAGGTCGGGTGGTGCCAGCGCTCGCCCTCGACCCGGGTGGCGGTGGGCGCGTCGAGCCAGCCGCCGGGGTGCACCTGGAACTCCGTCTGCGCGCGGTCGATCCCGTTGAACGACAGCTGCACGTCGAAGCTGCGCCGGTGGTAGAACGCCTCGGGCACGCGGAACCACACCTCGTACCAGCGATAGCGCGTGGCCGCCGCGACCTCCAGCACCTGGTCGAGGCCCGTGGCCTTGCGCTTCACGAAGGACTTGCCGGCGCCGGCCTCGGCGATCCACTGCATCGAGACGTGGTCGATGCCGTTCTGGTCGAGCACGCCGTCGATGCGGTAGGACTCGTACTTGCCGCACAGGTCCGTCGGCGTGACCCGGCGGTTCAGCCCCGACGGCTTGCCGCCGCGCCGGAACGGCAGCCCGAGGCCCACCGTGAACAGCGTCGGGCGCGTGGCGCCGTTCTGGCTCGTGCGCACCTCGCGGATGAGGTCGACGAGCGACTGCAGCCGCGGCGCGTTGTCGGCGCAGGTGTCGTCGGCGCGCTCGTTGTTGAACCCGTCCGTCACCACGACGATGGACGGCTGCGCGATCCGGGTCGCCAGGAACTGCTGGATGGCGTTGGACTGCAGCAGATCGGTCATCGTGTACTTGATGGCGTCGTACAGCCGCGTGTAGCCGCCCGTCCGGTTCAGCAGGTACTTCTGGACGGCGTCCTTGTACTCCTTGCGGTCGCGCAGCACGCGCGGCGGCCCGCCGTCGAGCCCGGTGAACGTCTCCGAGAAGCGCAGCAGCACCACGCCCGTCTTCGCGTTCGGGTCGGGGAAGAACGCGTCGAGCACGCTCGGCTTGAGCAGCGCCGAGTAGACCTTGCGGATCTTGTCGCCGTCCTTCTCGAACATCGACGCCGAGCCGTCGATGAGCACGATGTACAGCTGCCCCGTGGCCACGGGCTCGTGCGGCACGAGCTGGAAGTCGTTCTGGGGCGAGCTGTCGTAGCTCACGGTGACCTGGTCGGCGGTGAGCGCCCGCGCCAGCTCGCTCTGCAGCTCCGGGTCACGCAGGATGAAGGAGAAGTGCAGCTCGCCGCTCGCCCGGTCGGCCCAGGGCAGGCAGGCGTCCATGTCGAGGACCTTGGCCTCGGCGCACTCGTCCCACGAGCCGAGCACGTCGATGCGGATCTCGGAGCCCTGCGCGGGCACGTCCTGGCCGATGCGGTAGGTGGTGCCGCGGATCGGCGCGGGGAACTCGGCCGTCTGGCAGGCGCACAGCCAGCCGAACAGCAGCAGGAGCGCCGTCAACGCTCCTCCTTCGGCAGCATGAGGAACTCGACCTCCGTGGCGCCGCCGTCGCCCAGCAGCACGCGGTCCTCCGAGCCGAGCTCCGTCTCGAGGGGAGCGGGGCGGCGGGGATCGTAGCGCAGGTCGATGCGCTCGAGCGTGCGCTTCACGAGCGTGGGCTGGATGGTCAGGCCCCGCACCGTGTAGCGGCCGTCGGTCTTGACGAACGAGGCGTGGAGCTCGGCCACGCCGCGGTCGAGCGGCAGGTACAGGTCGAGCCCGCGCGGGAAGTGGCCGATGAAGCGCTCGGCGGGCGAGCCGTCGGTGTGGGGGATGGGGATCCGCAGCCCGTAGCGCTCGTACGACAGCACGCGGACCCAGCCGGCGTACAGGTCGTCGGGGATCGGCCAGACGAGCAGGCCGTGCGCCGCGCCGAAGGTGAACGACGCCGCCGCCGAGGCGACGTACAGGTCGCCCTGGACCGCGTTGTAGTACCCGGGGAAGTGCCAGGCGGCCGCCGCGAACGCGCCGGCGCACAGCCCGCCGCCCACGTGGACGACGAACTGCAGCGCGAGCTCGAGCCAGGTGGGCGCGGGGGGCGGGCCCGCGCCGTCGCGGCCGCCCCACTCCCAGCGCCGGGTGATCGCGGCGTGGAGCCAGCGGACGAAGAACGGCGCGCCGCCGGCCGCGAGCCCCGCGGCGAGCCACACGCCGAGGCGGTAGCGCAGCGTGACGAGCGACGGGTCGGCCAGCAGCGCGCTGTCTTCCACGAACAGCCGGGTGAACAGCGACAGGATGCCCCACCCGATCATCAGCCCGCAGAACGCCACCATCGCGGCGACCGCGGCGTAGAAGAAGCGCCACCGCAGCGCGCGCCGCCGCAGCGCGCCCTCGGCGAGGAGCGTGCCCGCCGAGGTGACGCAGACGAGGGTGCCCACGAACAGCGGCCCCTCCATCCCCCGGCTCCAGGTGAAGCCGAACGAGGCGTACAGCGCCGGCGAGACCTGCACCTGGAGGAACAGGACCCACCACCAGGCGAGCAGCCCTGCGGCGCCGAGGACCAGCGCCATGACCAGGTGCCGCATGCCCGTGTAGGGGATGAGGTAGATGTTCACCGACGGCTCCGGTGGTCCAGCATACTGCGGCGAGCCCGAGGCGACCCTTTGGCGACTGGGAGAGGCGCACCGTGATGCGAAACGCCACGTTCCTGCAGCTCGCGCCCGAGTTCGGCGGGACGAAGTTCGGTCCGTTCGACGTGGTCGAGATCCGGCTCGGCTCGGATCCCGGCGCGAGCGAGATCACGCTGCCCGAGACGCTCGGGGTCGCGCCGCAGCACGTGAAGGTCCTCCGTCAGCAGGACAACAGCTTCATCGTGGCGCCCGTCGACAAGACGGCGCCGGTGTACTTCTTCCGCGCGGGCACGGCGCGCGGCAAGCAGGTCACCTCGCCGATGGCGGTGCAGAGCGGCGACGCCTTCTCGCTCGTGACCCCGGAGGGCCCGCGGTTCACGATCCTCGTCGAGACCGATCCGCTGGCCATCAAGGAGGCGAGCAAGGAGGCCTGGGGGCCGAACCTCGGCGAGTGGGGCAGCCGGGTGGCGCCCACGGCGAGCCGCATGAAGCGCGGCCTGTGGTTCGAGATCAAGCGCCGCGGCTTCGCGGCGGTCTTCACGACCCGCATGGGCAACATGGGCATGCGCCTGTGGACGATGGTGAAGACGGGCTCCATCTTCAGCCCCGTCTACATCGTCTCGGGCATGCTGATGATGTCGGGGTGGCTGTTCGCGGGCGGGGCGGCGTGCAGCGCGCTGCGCCTCAACACGGGCAAGATGCAGGCGGCGACGGAGCTGTCGAGCTGCCGCGACCAGCTCGGCGTGGCGCAGGACCAGAGCAGCGGCGAGCCGACGGAGCTGACGGTGCCGCAGCTGGCGCAGCTGGTCCTCGGCGACCCCGAGTGGCGCAACACCGTCGAGAGCGACCGCGACCTGTACGACGCGTTCACCCGCGGCCTGCGGGAGGCCTTCGCCGACGGCGCGCGCTACCGCTGGGTCTACACGAAGAAGGGGAGCACGTTCACCCGCTTCCGGGGCGCGCTCGAGAGCGCGGGGATGCCGCCCGCGGTCAACCGGGTGGTGGCCTACGCGGCGGTGAGCCCGCACACCGACCGGACGTGGACCATCGTGAAGGACAGCCAGGGTGAGGAGGTCTGCGGGCGGGGCGTGCTCGGCCTGACCTACCGGCAGGCGACGAACCTCGGGATGACCGTCGTGCCCGACGCGCTCGTGGACGCGCAGCTCGCCGACAGCAACGACGTGGAGAAGCAGCGGGAGGCGCTCGACGCCACGGTGCGGGAGGCCGGGGCCGAGTACAAGTACCGCGACAACGAGGTCTTCACGAGCGAGGGGGCGCAGACGCAGGGCGGGCCGTCCTGCCTGCACGTCGACGGCGCCGACGAGCGCGACGACCTGGGCGCCATCGCGTCGGCGATCAGCCGGAAGATCGGCGCGTCGGCGGCGAAGGTGCCGAAGGCCGACGCGCAGCACTGGGTCGCCGCGCGGCTCGTGTGGCTGTACGCCCAGGACTACAAGCCCTACCAGCTCGAGGAGCTCGACCTCAAGGCGAGCACGCCGCCGTCGATCGCGATGTCGAACCAGGGGGTCGAGGACGACCGTCGCGACTTCGCCGTGGGCGGGGCGGGGCGGCTGATGGGGCGGGCGGCGGCGATCGCCTGCATGGCGAACTTCGACCGGGAGCAGCGGACGATCCCGAACTGGTTCACCGACGCGCCGCCGCTCGGGTCCTGCGCCATCCTCAAGGCGTACGTGGAGTACGACCGCCTCTGAGGGGGCTCAGCGGCGGACGGACGAGCGGCGCCGGAGCAGGCCGAGCAGCGGCAGGACCGCGATCGCGCCCAGGGGGCCGGTGCCGCCGGTGTTGCAGGGGCTGCCGCCGGGGTCGCCGACGCGCTCGGTGAGGCTCTCGCAGTCGATGCAGTCGCCGTAGCCGGAGCCGCCCGTGGTGCCGCTGTCGGTGCCGGTGGTGCCCGTGCCGGTGCCGGTGCCGGTGGTGCCGGTGCCCGTCGTGCCCGTGCCCGTGCCGGTGCCCGTCGTGCCCGTGCCGGTGGTCCCGGTCCCGGTCTGGCTGGTGCCGCTCGTCCCGGTGGTCCCCGTGGTCCCGGTCGGCGTCGTCCCGGTGGTCCCGGTCGGCGTCGTCCCGGTGGTCCCGGTGGTCCCGGTGGTCTCGGTGGGCTTCCCCGTGTCCCCCGTCCCCAGCGCGAAGGTGTCCCCGACGGATCCGCCGCCCGCCGGCACCCTCGGGGTGCCCGCGCTCGCCACCACCGCCGCGATCAGCATCAGAACCAAGCGACCTCCTGGGGACGGTGTAGCCCGCCCGGTTGTCCGGCGCCTCGCGACGCATTATCAGAGCGGGCCCACCGCTGTGTGAAGCCCGAAACACCCCGGAGCACTCCAGATGGCCAAGGCCACCATCGCCAGCCTCGTGCGCACCGCCGCGAAGTCCGAGGCCGAGTTCCTGTCCACCATCGAGGCGCTGTTCGAGGAGGACGATCTCGACCGGATGTGGGAGTTCTTCGACCGCCTGAACATCCCGCGCAGCCAGGGCTCCGAAGACGACCTGACGGGCCCGATCCCCGAGATCACCGGCGAGCCCGTCAGCAAGCTGTTCGGCTTCGACGAAGAGGTCAAGCTGAGCGGCGGCATCCAGCGCTTCCTCGACCGGCACGGCCGGAAGATCAAGTGGCACGCGACGCATCCGGCGATCGACGGCGCCGACAACGTCATCCTGCTGTTCCGGGCGGCGATGTCGATCACCAACCTGCGGCTGATGCGCCTGCGGCGCCTGCTGCAGACCAAGGACGAGCTGTCGCCCGAGGAGTGGTCGAACGCGCGGAAGCTCATGAACAACAGCTTCCTGTCGTTCCGGAACTTCCTGAACCTCGTGGCCGACGAGTGGGTCGCCGCGATGCAGTCGACGGTGACGCAGGACGAGCTGGCGGCCAAGCTCGGCCGGTTCTACGAGCTCGTCGACGGCGAGATCCAGAAGCTCGACAAGCTGAAGGACGAGCTCGAGGGGCGCCGCCGGGAGCTGGCGGTGCTGCCCGAGGGCCACAAGCCCGTGAAGCCGCCCGTGTACTTCCACGGCGACCTGCTCGGGAAGGGGCCCTGGAAGCTGTTCTGGCAGTCGATCAACGACCGGGCGCACACGTTCCGCGAGGCCGTGGGCTAGCTAGCAGCCTGTCGGAGATTGAGCTTGTTGGCCGGCACGGATGCTCTGCCGAGCCTGCCGCGGCGAGGCTTGCGCCTGGCGGCTACGTGGGCAGCTCGGCGCCGCTTCGCCAGAGCTTCAGGACGTTGTGGGTCAGCGTGACCAGGTCCCACTCGGCCGGATCTTCCGGAGACCTCGCAGGAGGAACCTTCGGAATCCTCGCGCCTCCAAAATCTGCCCGAAGACTGGCTCCGGCGTCGTCTTGCGCAGCGCGTAGATCTTGGCTCCCTCCGTCGTTCGTAGCTTCGCTCGCATCGCCTCTCTCGCCGTCAGGAGCTCGGCGGGGAGGTCCATCGGGCGCCCGTCGCCGAACCGCGCCTGCTCGTCGATGTCGGTCTGCTCGGCCAGGGCGAGCAACTGCGCGATCTCCTTGTCCAGACGCGCCACGTCCGCGGTCATGCGATCGTAGGACATCGCCTGGTGCTTGGAGGCGTTCGCCAGGATCTTGACGCCATCGAGTCCGAGGACACCGAAGCGCACGAGGCCCATCTCGCCAGCGACCCGCAGGACCTGGACGAACAGCGCGCGGAAGTCGTCGAGGTGCTCGCGCCGGAAGGCGGCGATGGTGTCGTGGTCGGGGTGCTGGTCGGCGGTGAGGACGCGGAACGCGACGTCCTCGTAGGTGGCTCGTTCGATGCGCCGGGACGAGAACACGCCCACGGCGTAGGCGTACAGGAGCAGGGCCACCATCATCCGCGGGTCGTAGGGGACGGCACCGCGGGGGTCCTTGGCGTCGAGGCGCGCACGGAACGGGCTGAAGTCGAGCTGCTCGACGAGTTCGAGGACGAACCAGACGAGATGGCCGTTGGGCAGCCACTTGCGGCAGCAGCGTGGGGTGAGCGGGCAACCACGGACGGACGGGCTTGGTGGGCATGGTCGGAGCAGATCACGGTCCATGGGGCTTGTCGATCCTGCTCGACGGGCGGCGTTGGAGCTCCTTGCTCGGGCACGGCCCGAAGCTCGCCTGCATCGGCGCGGGCGCGGTGGGGCCGCGCGAGGCCAGCGCGTGTCGACCTGGCTGCCGCGTCGCCGGCGCCGTCGGCGTGCCCGCACGACCACCACCACGACCACCACCACGACCACGCCCTCGGCGCGACGAGGACCGGTCGCGGCCCCGGCCGCTCTCGCCCAGCCCGTCGCGACCCCGTCCCGGCTTGCCCCAGCCTGGCGGATCGGCGGCCCTCCGGCAACCCGACCGACCCCTTCGCAGGGAGGCCGCTGGCGCGGCCACCCTCCTGCAGCGGTTCCCGGTCGCATTGCCTGAGGTCCGCCGCTCCGCCCGAAGGCGGGCAGGCGACGGGGCCGCGACGGCCCGGCCACTGGAGAACGACCATGAACAGCCGCTACCCGTTCCCCCACGAGCGCCTCGATGCCTGGCACCGTGCTCGTGAGGCTCGCGTGCTCGCGCTGCGGTTCACCGCCTCGCTGCCCCCCGGCTTCGCCGACGAGGCCCACCAGATCAACAAGGCTTCTGCCTCGGTCGTGCGCAACCTCTGCGAGGGCGCGGGGCGGTGGCGCCCCGCCGAGAAGGTGCTGAAGTTCGAGATCGCTTCGGGCGAGGCCGGCGAGGCTGCGGGTGCGGTCCAGTCGCTGCTCGATGCCGAACGAGGCGATGCTCGGCTCGGCCAGCAGTTCCTCGTGGTCATGGGCCGCACCGCGGCGATGCTCACCGGCCTGATCCACCGCCACCGGCCGTAGCCGACCGACACAGCCCGCCACGCCGGGCTCGCTCGGCGTGGTGGTGGTCGTGGTGGTGGTCGTGGTCGTGATGACCTCGCGCACTTCGAGAGGGCTCCGGGGCGGCGCCGTCTCCGACAGACTGCTCCGAGCGCTACACGCCGCGCGCCTCGGGGTCCCACACCACCTTGTGCAGCTGCAGCCCGAGCCGCGCCGGCAGGCGGTCCTCGACCAGCCAAGCCGGCCAGCGCCGCGGGCGACAGCTCCCCAGACGGGCGACAGCAGCACGGCCGCGCACCGCTCGGCCAGCGCGTGCTCCCGGATCACGTCGCGCGCCCACTCGTAGTCGCCGCGCGACGCGAGCACGAGCTTCACCTCGTGGTGCGGCCGCAGCAGCGCCACGTTGTCCCACAGGTTCTTCTCGGCCTCGCCCGAGTCCGGCGGCTTGAGGTCGAGGATGACGTGCACCTCGGGCGGCACGGCGGCGATCGACAGCGACCCGCTCGTCTCGAGCAGCACCTCGTGGCCGAGCGCCACCAGCCGCGCCATGAGCGGGATCGCCGCCTTCTGCAGCAGCGGCTCGCCGCCCGTCACCTCGATGGTGTGGATGCCGTGGGCGTGGGCCTCGTCGACCACGTCGTCGAGCGGGCGCCAGCCGCCGCCCGTGAACGTGAACGTGGAGTCGCACCACCGACAGCGCAGGTTGCACCCCGTCAACCGCACGAAGACGCACGGCTTGCCGGCGTGCGTGGACTCGCCCTGCACGGACGCGTAGACCTCGGTGACGCGCAGTCGCTCGCTCATCGCCGTTGCGTAACGAGGCGGGTGCACCCGCGCCGCGAGCGGGTATCTTGGGCGGCGTGACGGTCGCCGAACGCATCCTCGACCTCTTCGACGCCGCGGGCTGCGGCTACCGGCTGCTCGACCACCCGCCGGCCTACGACGCCGAGCAGGCCGCCCGCCTGCGCGACACCCCCCTGTCCGAGGGCGGCAAGGCCCTGGTCATGCGGCTCGACCGGGGCATCGGCTTCGCCGTGCTCGCGCTCGCCGCCGACCGCCAGGTCGACAACCGCGCCCTGCGCAAGCACCTCGGCGTCCGCCGCTACCGCTTCGCCACCCCCGAGGAGCTCGAGGCCCACACCGGGCTGCAGCCGGGCTGCATCCCGCCGTTCGGCGAGCCCGTCCTGCCGCTCCCGCTCTACGTCGACCAGGACCTCGCCGCCGGCGAGCGCATCGCCTTCACCGCGGGCTCGCACACGCTGTCGGTCGTGGTCGCCACGCCGGAGTGGCTCGCCGTGGCCCGCCCGACCGAGGTGTTCCCGTTCGCGCGCTGACCCTCGCCCTGGCCGCCTGTCAGCCCCGCGGCGCGGTGCCGGCCGAGGCGCCGTGCGAGCGGATCCGCCCCGACGCGGGCGAGATCGTCGTCGACGTGGCGCGCTGCAACGAGCTCGTCCCCGGATCCGGCGAGGGCCGCGCCGGCACCGACCTCTACCTCGCCGACCACGACTGGCGCGTCGTCATCCGCCACCCCCTCGACGCCATCAGCGTCCCGGGCCTGGGGGGCGGCACCGTGGTCGACGCCGCGCCGTGGACGGGGCTCGACACCGTCCACGAAGCGATCCCGCTGGTGGGCGGCGGCTGGCTCGCCGCGCCCACGCTGCAGGTATTCGACGACGGCTTCGCCTTCACCGGCGCCGTCGCCTCGATCCCGGGGCTGCCGCCCGCCGGGGCCGAGGGCGAGGTGCGCACCGTCCGCTACCGCGCCGACGGCGCCGCGCTGGTCGCCGAGGGCGCCACCGGCTGGTGGATCCACCCGCGCGGCGACGTCGAGCTGCTCGACGGCGTCGCCGCCAGCGACGGCCAGGCCGTGGGCGCCTCCGGCCAGGTCCTCGACTACGGCGGCGCCTACGTCGTCCTCGGCACCGACCGCCTGGTGATCGCCACCGACGCCGCCATCTGGGGCCTGCGCACGCCGGGCCCCCACCGCATCGCCGGCACGGCGCCCGGCGCCCACACGATCGCGCTGTACCGCGGCGGGACCCGCGTGGGGCGCGTGCCCGTCGCTGGCGACGCGTTCTCGTTCCAGGCGGACGCCTCCGTGGAGGAGGTGCAGGCCGAGGCCCCGGGCCGGGCGCCGTCGCCGCGTGTGCCCGCCGGCACCGACCTCGACCTGGCGCTCGGCGCCGCCGGCACGCTCACGCTCGAGCCCCGCTGGCCCGACGCGTTGCCCCACTGGATGCGCGTGGCCTGGACCGCCGCCGACGGCCGCGCCGGCGAGGAGATCCTCGACCCCGAGGGCGGCACGCTGCGGCTCGGCGCGGGCGCCTACACGGTCACGATGTCGGCGGGGCCGGCACAGGCCACGATCACCATCCCGGTCGAGCTCCACCCCGACGAGGACCTGACGCTGCCCCTGCGCCTGCCGGTGAAGATCGGCGCGGGCACCTGGGTGCTCGCCGGCTTCGGCCGCCCCGCCGACCGCTCGCGCGACTGGCGCGGCAGCGACGTGACCGCGGCGCGCGAGGCCGCGGCCGACGGCCTGGTCTACGCCACGTTCACCCCGCCGAACGACGTCGCCGGCGTGGTCGCGGGCGCGGTGGGGATGCCGCGCCTGCGCGTCCGCAACGGCCTCCTCCAGCAGGGCGAGGGCTTCGCCGTCGCCTCCTGGCCCTGGCCCGCCACGTCGAAGGACGCTGCGCACGGCGGCCCGCACCTCGTCCCGGCCGACCCGCTGGCCGCGCTGCAGGTCCTCTCCGGCGGCCCCGACGACGCCCGCACGCTGCTCGTGGACCTCGACTGGCTCGCCGCCGTCGGGGCGCCGTTCACCGTCGATCCGCCCCCCGCGCTGGTGGCGCTCCGGCACCCCGGCAAGGGCGCCAGCGCCTGGGCGCCGTGGCTCGCCTGGCTCGACGCGCAGCGGCCCGTCGTCCCCACGGGGCCGGCGACCTGGGCGAAGGTCGCGGATCCGGCGGTCGTGGGCCTGCAGGACGTGGAGCAGGCGCTCGCACGCGGCGCCGTGTCCGCCGGCACGGGCCCGCGCGTCACGCTCGTCGTCGACGGGGCGGGCCCGGGCGACCAGGTGCCGCCGTGGAAGCCCGCGCTCGACTCGTCCGACACGGCCGCCGCCGACACCGCCGACACCGGCGGGCCGCCCGACACGGTCGTGCGCCGGGTGACCGTGACCGTCGCGCCCTTCGACGGGCTGCAGCACCTGGTCCTGCTGGGCTCCGAGGGCCAGCAGACCGCGCTCCCGCTCCGCGACGCCGTCCTCGACCTCCCGCTGGCGGGATCCTGGGTCGCGGCGGCCGCCTGGTCCGACGATCCGGCGGGGCCCTGGGCCGTCACCGGGCCGGTGTGGCTGCGCGCTCCTTGACCGCGGCGATCATCGCCTCCACCCCGGCGATCGGCGTGCTCGGGACCACGCCGTGGCCCAGGTTGAACACGTGGCCGAGCGGCCCCGCGGCGTCGCAGATGGCGTGGACGCGCCGGTGGATGTCGTCGGGCGGGCCGTGCAGCGCGATGGGGTCGAGGTTGCCCTGGATGGGCAGGTCGCCGAGCGTCTTGCGGGCGACGGCCACGTCGGCGCGCCAGTCGAGCGCGATGGCGTCGGCGCCGGTCTCGCGGGCCAGGTGCAGCAGCGGCATGGTGTCGCGGGTGAAGTGCAGCCGCGGCGCGCCCTTCACGCGCGACAGGGCGCGCTGCGTCGCCGGGAGGGCGAAGGCCCGGTAGTGGTCGGGGGCGAGCGCGCCGGCCCAGGTGTCGAAGATCTGCACGCCGGCCGCGCCCGCGTCGATCTGCGCCTGCAGGTAGTCGCCGACCGTGTCGGCCAGCAGGTCGAGCACCTGGCGGGCGGTGTCGGGTGCCGTCATGAGCAGCTTCTTCGTCTCGATCCAGTCGCTGCTGCCGCTGCCCTCGCACATGTAGCAGAGCAGCGTGAACGGCGCGCCGGCGAAGCCCAGGATGGGGACCTCGGGGCGCGCGGCCTTGAACTTGCGGATCGTCTCGGGGACGACGGGCAGGGCGTCGGCCACGTCGGCGCGGACGAGCGCGTCGGCGTCGGCCTGGGAGCGGACGGTGCGGGGCAGCCGCGGCCCGTGGCCCTTGTCGAAGCGGACCTCGAGCCCGAGCGCCTCGGGGATGGTGAGGATGTCGGAGAACACGATGGCGGCGTCGACGTCGAAGCGGTCGACCGGCTGGACGGTGACCTCGCAGGCGAGGTCGCTGTCGCCGCACAGGTCGAGGAAGCTGACCCGCTCGCGCACGGCGCGGTACTCGGGGAGGTAGCGGCCGGCCTGGCGCATGAACCAGACGGGCGGCCGGTCCACGGGCTGGCCGCGCAGGGCGTTGGCGAGGCGGGTGTGCTTGTCCATCGGCGCTCCAGGGTTCGACGGCGCCGAGGATATCGCGATCAGCGCCGCTGCGCGCCGCCTCAGACCTCGGGCGGCTCGATCCGGTGCGCCGGTCGCGCCCAGGAGACGCCGAACATCACGCCGCCGCCGAACCCGGGCTTCCCGCGGACCACGTCGACGCCCGCCTCGAGGCGCGCAGCGATGCCGACGAACCGCGTGCGCCGCATCTTCGCCATCACCCCGACCCGCCCCGTGACGCCCGCGAGGCGTGGCGCCGCCCTCCACCAGCGCGACCGTGGGGCCGGCGGCCACGAACGGGGCGATCCCGGCGACGAACAGCTCGAGGCCGCGCCGGACCTCGATCATCGGCGTGACGCCGAGCGCCTCCAGGCCGCCAGTCCACCCGGCCCGTCGCGCCGAGCCACCAGTACTTGCCGAAGGCGTACTGGTCGTCGTAGGTGCCGGCCCACCAGCCGAGCGACAGGTCGCCGCCCACCCCGGGGCGCAGCGGGGTGCCGCGCAGCCCGAGCCCGGCGGCCAGATCGAGCGACGGCCCCGACTGGTGGCTCGTCAGGGCGTGGGCGGGGGCGGCGAGGAGCAGCGTGAGCAGGGCGATCATGGGGCCAGGGTATTTCCCTCGGCCGGCGCGGCCCACTCGACGGTCCCCGGCGGCCCGAGCAGCCACCGGAACGTCACGTTGACGCGCTCGGTGTCGCAGGCCGGATCGCGGGGCAGGCCGTGGTACCAGGTGTGCTGGCAGCTGCCGCCCATGACGAGCAGGCTGCCGTGGGCCGGGCGGAGGTTGCGGCGGGCCCGGCGCCCCCGCTTGCGCTCGAGGACGAAGCGGCGCCGCGCGCCGAGCGAGATCGCGGCGATGGTGGGATCGCGGCCGAGCTCGCGCTCGCGGTCGGCGTGCATGCCGATGCTGTCGCGGCCGTCGCGGTAGCGGTTGGCCATGGCGTGGTTGAACGGGACGCCGCAGGCCTCGGCCGCCCGGGCCATCAGCGCCGCGAGCGTCGGGTGGAGCGGGGCCGGCTCGAGGGTCTGGCCCGAGTAGCGGTAGGGCAGGGCGCCGCCCCAGGCGAGCAGGCGCGGCTGCGGCACCTCCCGCCCCGCGACCACGATCGGGCGGTGGGTCCAGGGCAGGGCGGCGCACAGCTCGGCCAGCAGCGCGTCGGCCTCGTCGGGGGCGAGCCAGGCGGGATCGTAGTCGATCCAGGCGCCGCGGCCGAGATCGAGGCGGGTCGTGGCCATGGCGCCAGCTATCCCGCGCGAGGAGGGTGGTCAGCGCTCCCCGCACGTCCCGCGCACCGCCTCGAGCTCCGCCCGCAGCGCCGCCACCTGCGCCTGCAGCGCATCCAGCTGCGCCTGCTGCTCCTGCACGGCGGCCACGGCCAGGCTCGCGTACCCGTACACGTCGACGTGCCGCCCGTCGGGCTGCACCGCCGGCGACGCCGGGTCGTCGTCGATGACGAAGCCGAGGTGCGGCTTGCCCGGGCCCACCTCCCCGTCGTAGCGCCACGTCGCGAGCCGGACGCCGAGCGCCTTCGCCGCCGCTGCCTGCCGCTCGCCGTCGGACAGGTAGTGCACGTCGTGCTTGTAGGCCCGCAGGCTGATCGGGCAGCCGCCCGTCTGCGCCGTCGGGTCCTCGGCCGCGCACACCACCCGCGCGTTGCAGTCGTCCACGGGGTCGCAGGTCGCGCCGTCCTCGGTGCACGCCGTCCCGACGGCGATCCCCTCGTCGGCACACAGCGGCACCCCGGTGAACGGCCCGGTGTACTCGTTGCACACGGGGTCGCCGCACCCGAGGTACCACTGGAGCCCGTCCGGCGCGGTGTCGCCCGTGCCCTTGCCCCCGCCCGTGCAGCCCATGGCGACGAGCAGCCACGCGATGGAACGCATCCGAACCTCCCGCCGCCATCATGCGTCAGCGCACGCGGAGGCGCTCGGTCAGCTTCGCCGCCTGTCGCCGGCTCATCGGCACCGCCGCGCCCCCGCGCAGGCGGACCTCGTACGCGCTGCCGTCCGGCACGACCTCCACCACGGCGTCGACGTTCACGACGTGCGAGCGGTGGACCCGCAGGAACACGTCGGGCAGCCGGGCCTCCCAGTCCTTGAGCGGCGTGTTCGACAGCAGCGCGGTCCCGTCGACGAGGTGCAGCTCGCAGTAGTCGTCGGCGGCCTGCAGGTGCACCACGTCGCGTACCCGGAAGAACCGCATGGCGCCCCGGTGCGGCAGGCACACGAGCTCGTCGAGGCTCAGCGGCGCGTCGTCCTCGCCCTCCGTCGGCACGGTCGGCGCCCCGACCCGCGCGCGCACCCGGTCGAGCGCCTCCGCCAGCCGCTCGGGCGCGACGGGCTTGAGCAGGTAGTCGAGCGCGTGGACCTCGAAGGCCCGCACTGCGTACTGGTCGTACGCCGTCACGAACACGACCTGCGCGTCCACCTCGGTGCGGTCGAACAGGGTGGTGCCCTCGCCGCCGGGCATCTGCACGTCGAGGAAGACCACGTCGGGGTCGAACTGCTCGAGCGCGGCCACCGCGGCGTCCACGCTGCCCGCCAGCCTCGGCAACGACCTCGACGTCGGGGTGCGGCGGCCAGCAGGCGGCGGAGGACGGCGCGGGCGAGGCGCTCGTCGTCGACCAGCAGCGCGCGCAGCGTCACCGGCCGCCGCCGGCAGCACGATCCGGGCGACGACGCGCGGCCCGTCCTGCGCGAGCGCCACGCCGTCCTCGCCCACGGGGCGCCAGCCGGTCGCGCAGGGTTGCGCACGTCGTAGGCCCGTCGGCGTCGGCGTCGCCGAGCCGCCTCGCTGCTCACCTCGACCACCAGCGCGCCCCGTCGTCGTGGTGGCGAGGCGCACGACCTGGCGCTCGGCGTCCATCCCGTGCTTCACGGCGTTCTCCACCAGCGGCTGCAGCAGCACCGGCGGCACGGCGCGCTCCCGCAGCGGCTCGGGGCGCAAAGTCGACCTCGACCTGCAGCCGGTCCTCAAGCGCACCTGCTCGATCGCCAGGTACCCGTGGCCACGCGGATCTCGGCGCCGGTGCCGGTCGACCGCGCCGGCCCCGACAGCAAGCCGCAGCAGCCCCGCGAGCTGGCGCACCATCTGCTGCGCCTTCGGCGGATCCTCGTCGATCACGCCGATGACCGCGAGCCGGAGCGGCGTTGAACAGGAAGCGGCGGGTTGAGACGCCAGTGCGGAGCATGGCGAGGTGCGCCTCGGCGGGTGAGCGCCTCGGCCCGGGCCGTGAGCGCGCTCGACCCCGAGCCGGTCGGCGCCGTCGAGCGCGAGCTGGACCGCGGCCCACACGAACATCGTCAGCGTCGGCGTGATGGCCTTCGCCCACCACGACGGGCCGCCGTGGCCCCACGACGGCCGGGGCGGCAGCTCGGGCAGCGGCCAATGCGCCAGCTGGGTGACGGCGGCGAACAGCAGCCCGGCCCCCACGCACGAGCCGACCATCGCGAGCCGCACGCCGCCGAGCGGCCCTGCGGCGAGCATCCGGCGCCAGGGAGCCACAGCGCCGTCGACAGGGGCTATGCCGACGAGCGCCCACAGCGCCACGCGGACGGCGATCTGGGCTCAGCTCGCGCCGAGGACCTCGGTAGAACGAGACCCGGCCGCTGTTCTACGGACGGCGAGCAGCGGCCAGCCCACCAGCTGCAGCGCGAGGAAGCGCACGGTGCGATCCGGCATGGGACCTCCGCTTATCACGACCGCGCGCCGACCGCCGCCGCGAGCTGGTAGCGAACGCGCTGCAGCTCGGCCTCCGCGCGCGACCTGCTGCAGGGTCGCGTCGACCTCGTCGGCGCGGGCGGAGGTGACCGACAATGAGCGTTTCGCTGCCGGCCTCGTAGCGCAGCTGCAGCACGGACACGGCCTGCCGCGCCGCCCCGCCGACGCCGCCGATTGGCCTCGAGCGCGCTCTGCGCGGCCTGCGCGGCGACCGCTTGCCGGATCTGCAGCTGCAGGGCGTCGTCGAGGCGCTGCTGCGACAGCTCGGCCTCGCGCACCGCCACCACCGCCGTGTCGTGCGCCCTGCGCCGCGCGCCGCGGTCGAACAGCGAGAACGACAGGTCGAGCGAGGCGTGCATGCGCGGACTGGTCCTCGAACTGCGTGGCGAACGGGTCGTCGCGGGACGACAGCCAGGAGCCTCGACAGGCCGGCCTCGAGCGACAGCGACGGCAGGTAGGCGCCGTCCGCCGACCGTGCGCCTCCTGCGCGGAGGTGACGCGATACCCGCGGCGTCGAGGTCGGCGCGCTCGCGCGCGGTCGCGAGCAGCGCGCGCTCGGCTCGTTGCCGAGCACGGCGTAGCGCCTCGGTGGCGGGCGAAGGTCCACGCCTCGCTCGGATCGACGCAGCAGCGACAGCAGGGTCAGCTGGGCGTCGGTGAGCGTTCGCCGCGCGCTCGCGACGGATGGCCGCGCGGCCACGACGGCCTGCTGCGCGTAGCGGTCGGCCGGGGTGCGCGACCCTGCCTGCACCTGCGCCTCGACCTGGTCGAGCAGCGCCTGGCCGGCCCGCAGCGCCGCCTGCTGGATCCTCCAGCGCGTCGGCGGCCTGGCCCACCAGGATGAGCCCGTCCGCGGCCGACAGCCGCAGGTCGAGCGCGGTCTGGCGGCACCGGCCCTCGGCCGCGCGCAGGTCGGCGCGCGCCGCGGCGGCTGGTGGCGCAGCGCGCCGCCCTGGTACAGCGGCACCGACGAGGTCAGGCTGCCCGACAGCGATGACGGCTCGGTCACGTTGGTCCCGAGCTGCTCGGAGAACGCGTACCGAGGCCGCCCCGGCCGCTGACCCGGGCCGACAGGTCGGGGGTCCAGGCGAGGTTCGCGGCGCGCAGGGCGATCTGCTGCCGGACGACGGCCAGATCGGCGTCGCTCGCGTCGTTGGCGCGCTCCACGGCGAGCTCGGTGGCGGTCTGCAGGTCGAGGTGGTGTGGCGGCGGAGGCCGCCAGGGACAGCGCGTAGAGGAACATGGCAGCTCCGTGGGTCACTGGTGGCGGAGGGCGTCGATGACGTCGAGGCCGGCGGCGCGGCGGGCCGGCGTCCAGCCGAAGAAGGTGCCGACGGCGCCCGAGAAGCCGACGGCCACGAGCACCGTGAGCCAGCTGACGGAAGCCGCCCAGCCGGTGAGCGACAGGATCCAGGCCGCCGCCACGCCGAGGAGCACCCGAGCAGCCCGCCGGCGCCTGACAGCACCGCCGTGCTCTCGACGAGGAACCGCGCCAGCACGTCGCGCCGGCGGGCGCCCAGCGCTCGGCGGAGGTTGATCTCGCGCGTCCGCTCGGTCACGCTGACCAGCATGAGGATGTTCGCGATGCCGATGCCGCCGACCAGCAGCGCCACGCCGCCACGGCGCCGAGCAGCGCCGACATCACCTCGGTGGTGCCCTGCGCGGTCTGCGCGATGGCGGCCTGGTCGCGGACGGTGAAGTCGTCGTCGGCCCAGTCGGCGAGGCCGTAGCGACCTGCATCAGGCTCTTCGCCTCGGCGAGGGCGGCGGGCACCTGGTCCTCGGTCGCGGCGGACGCCAGGATTCGCGCTGATGAACTGCCGCCCGGCCAGGCGCGACTGCATCGGTGGTGTACGGCGCGAGCACCACGTCGTCCTGTCGGAGCCTCCGGCTCCGGCCCGCCACCAGCACCCCGACGACCTCCATCGGTGATGCGCCGCCTACCGCACCTGCTGCCCCACGGCGTCCTGCCCGGGGGAACAGCTGCTGGGGCGCGACGGTGTCGCCGAGCACCACCACTTCTTGCGCCCGGTCACGTCGGCGTCGGTGAAGAACCCGCCTGACGCGGCCGTCCAGGCGCGGATCCCTGTAGGACGTCCACGCCCATCACGTTGGCGCGCCAAAGCTGCCGCCCACCACCACGCTGCGCGTGACCACCACCGGCGACACGGCGGCGATGGACTGCGCCCGCGCCGGAGGAGCGCCGCGTCGTCGAGGGTGAGGCGGTTGAACGAGCCCGCGCCGCCGCTGACCCCGCTCGAGCCTCGACGCGCCCGGCGTGATCACGACGAGGTTCGTCCCGAGCGCGCCGATGCGCCCTGGATGGCGCCGCGCGCGCGCCCTGGCCGATGGCCACCATCACGACGACCGAGGCCACGCCGATGACCACGCCCAGCGCGGTGAGGGCCGAGCGGGCGGGTTGTTAGCGGATGCTGCGCAGCGAGCGCGATGAGCTTGCGGGGGTTCATGCGGTCTCCCGGGTTGGCGGCAGCGCCACCAGGCGCTTCGGGTCACGGGCACGTCGGAGGCGATGCGCCCGTCGCGGAGCGTCACGGCGCGCTTGCACAGCGCGCGACCTCGTCCTCGTGCGTGATGACGACGACGTGACGCCGGCGTCGTTGAGGGTCTGGAACAGGGCGAGTGGATCCGAGCGTGGTCTGGTGTCGAGGTTGCCCGTGGGCTCGTCCGCGAGCAGCAGGGCGGGGCGAGGTGACCAGCGCGCGGGCGATGGCCACGCGCTGCTGCTGGCCGCCCGACAGCTCGTTCGGCTATGGTCGACCCGGTCGCCCAGCCCGACGAGCCCCAGCGCGGCGGCGGCACGGCCCTCGGGGTCCGGGAAGTGCCCGCTGCGGTCGTAGACCAGCGGGCAGCATCACGTTCTCGAGCGCGGTGGTCCGGGAGCAGGTTGAACCCTGGAACACGAAGCCTGTGGCGGCGGTTGCGGACGTAGTCGGCGAGGGCGTCGTCAGGGTGTCGAGGTCGACACGGGCTGGCCGTCGGTTCTCGTAGGCGCCGGCGGTGGGTCGGTCGAGGCAGCCGAGCGTGTTGAGTGCGGGACTCTGCCTGGAGCCCGACGGGCCGAGGATGGCGACCATTCCGTTGGCATCACGTCGAGGTCGAAGGAGCGCGCGGACCACGGCCTCGCCGTTGGCGTAGTCGCGGGTGACGTCGCGGAAGGCGCACCACGGATGGCGGCGCCCATCGAGCGCCCTTCGGGCACAGCGGGCCGCCCGGCGGCCGCCCGCCGCTGCTGCTGCGGCTGCTCTGGAACGGGCTCGACGACGCGGCTGCTCGCGGCCGTTGGCGGACAGCCCGGTCACGACCTGCTGCCCGTCCTGGCAGGCCGCTGCGCACCTCGGTCGTGCTCCCGTCGGACAGGCCGACTCGACGGGGACGCGCTCGAGCGCGCCGTCCGCTCCCCACGATGTAGACGGCGTCGCCCTGCCGCGGCGGCCGCCGGTGTCGGGGCGAACCGTGGCCGCGGCGGACGCCTTCACGCTCGCTCGCCTCGGCCACGACGAACGACACGCTCGCGGTCATGCCCGGCAGGAGCGCCCGGTCGGTGTTGTCGACGTCGACGACGGCGGTGTAGGTCACCACGCTGTCGGTGGTCGTGGACTGCAGGCGCACCTGGCGGACGGTGCCGTCGAAGGTGCAGCCCGTAGCCTGACCGTGAACGTAGCGTGCTGGCCTGGCGAGCTGGCCGATGTCGGCTCCTGCCGACGGTGGCGAGATCCGTATCCGCGCCAGGTCGCCGGCCAGGAGGTACAGGCTCGGCGCGCTGGTGCCCGCGTTGACCGTCTGGCCCACGTCGACGAGGCGGTCGACGACGGTGCCGTCGATGGGGGCGAGGATGGTGGCGTAGCCGCGTTGCGCTCGGCGCGTCTAGCGCCACCTGCGCGCTCGACAGCTCGACGCGGCGGCGGCGGCGGTCTGCGCCGCCTGCGGAAGCCCTGCGTCGATGTAGGCGTCGCGCTCGGCCAGGAACCGCATGCGGTCGAGCTCCTGGCCCGCTGCCGTGCGCTCGGCCGCGCTGGGCCACGGTCGCGCGGGCGGCGGCCACGTCGGCCTCGAGCAAAGGGTCGATGCGGGCGAGGACCTGGCCGGCGGTGACCTCGTCGCTGGGTCGACGGCGAGCCTCGGTGGACGCGGCCCGACACCTGCGTGCCCACGTCGACGGTGGTGACGGCCGACAGCGTGCCGGTGGCCGACACGGTCTGGGCTCAGGTCGGTGGTGGTGACGGCGGCGGTGCGCCAGGTGGCTCGTCGTCGCCGGACAGGGCCCAGGTCGCGGCGCCGGCGCCGATCGCGAGGAGGGCGACCAGGCCGGCGGGCAGCAGCGCGCCGCCGCGCGGGCGGGGCTGGGCGGCGGCCGGCTCCGGCGGCGGCAGGGCCACGGCGAGGTTAGGGCGGGCTTCGATCGGACCTCCGGGAGCGGGGCTCACGATGAAGGAGTAGGCGCCGGGCGGGTCTTCGGCCGCCGGGGGTCGGGCGGGCGGGGAGGGGGCGGCATGGTCGCGGGCGTCGGCGAGCGGTCGGGCCTCAGCCGAGCCGCAGCAGCACCGCGCCGCCGGCCACGAGCGCCACGGCGGCCCACCGCTTCAGGCCCCAGGCGCTCGCCGAGCCACAGCGCCCAGCAGCGCGGCCATCGGCACCGACGACTCGCGCAGCGCGGCCACCGCCGCGATCGGGGCGTGGCCCATCGCCCACAGCGCCACGCCGTAGCCGCCCACCGACATCGTCCCCGCGCCGAGCGCGACCCGCCGCGTGGCCCAGGCCGCCGCCAGGATGCGCGGCCCGCGGACGGCCAGCGCGCCGAGCGCGAACAGGGCGCCCTGCACCGCCGTCAGCACCGACAGGTACACGACGGGGCTGCCGGCGAGGCGCGTCGCGTGGCCGTCGAGCAGGGTGTAGGCCACGGTGCAGCACGCCGAGCCGGTGGCGAAGACCACGGGGGCCACCGGCGGGCGCGTCCCGCGCAGCGGCGGCGTCAGCACCAGCACGCCGAGCGTGAGCGCGCCGACCCCGGCCGCCGCGAGCGCCGACAGCGGCTCGCCCAGCGCCGCGGCGCCGAGCGCGACCAGCATCGGCGGCAGGCCGCGGGCGATGGGGTAGACGAGCGAGAGCTCGCCGCTGCCGTAGGCCGCCACCAACAGCGAGAAGTAGGTCAGGTGCACGGCGATCGAGGCGGCGAGGTACGGGAGCGTGGCCGGATCGAGGCCGACGGTGGCGAGCAGCGCCGCCGCCAGCGGCAGCCCGAGGATCGCCCACACGGCCGACAGCCCGAACGACGAGGTGAGCGGGTCCACGCCGCGGCCCTTGACCAGCGCGTTCCACGTCGCGTGCAGGGCGGCGGCGAGCAGGACCGCCGCGACGGTGCCGGTGGGCACCCTACGGCCGGAGCGCGCTGGCCAGCCGGCCGCCCACCGAGCCCGCGACCTCGTCGCGCGCGGCCCGGGCTGCCGCCCAGCGCGTCCGCTCCACCGTGATGCGGTTCTCCGCGCCCGCGAGCTCGTGCTGCAGGTTCAGCCGCGCCGACGACGCCGCAGCGTCCTCCGCCGGCGGCAGCCCGGCCAGCGCCTCCGTGAGCGCGCGCGACAGCTGCTCCGAGGCGGCGAGGCGGGCCTCCACCGGGGCGTCGGGGGCGAGCGCCGGCACCGCCACCCGCGCGCCCGACATGGCCACCAGCTGCGGCACGAGGTTCTGCTGGCGCTGCAGCACGGCATCGAGCGCGCCCTCCGCCCGCGCGACCTCGGCGTCGGCCGCGCTCAGGCTGCGCGCCGACCAGGCCACCGCGCCGCCCCCGAGCACGGCCAGGACCGCCAGGACCGCCACGGCCCACGCGAGGGCCTGCCGCCGCTGCGCCGCGCGCGCCGCGGCCGCCTGGGCGTCCGCCTCCGCCTGGGCCTCCGCCGCGGCGCGCCGGTCGCGCAGCACGGCGATCGCCTCCTCGACGTGGACGGGGTCGATGTCGAGCTCCTCCGCCACCCGCTCCACCTCGGCCACCGGCACCTTGCGCCGCTGCGCCTCGGCGAGCTCCTCGGCGATCCCCACGATCTCGTCGATGTCGCGGTCGTCCACCTCGGCCCGCCGCCGCAATGCCTCGCGCACCCCGTCCATCGCGACCCCCTGCAACAGCCCCGCTGTCGTACCGTAGTTCCGGTCGGGGGTGCCAATGATTGCAGCGGGCTGGGCGTTGGCGGCGAGCGCGGTGACGGTGGCGCAGGTCGAGAACCCGCGCGACCACGGCGGCTGGGTCACCGACCAGGTCGGCGCGATCTCGGCCGACGACGTCGCCGCCATGGACGCCCGCATCGACGCCCTGCACCGCGATCTGGGGGTCGAGGTCGCCGTGGTGCTGGTCGACGACGTGGACGCCGCCTCGCCCAAGGCCTTCGCCACCGCGCTGTTCAACGCCTGGGAGATCGGCGACGCCGAGGCCAACAACGGCCTGCTGGTGCTGATGGTGATGGGGCAGCGCCGCCTCGAGATGGAGACGGGCTACGGGCTGGAGGGCGTGCTGCCCGACGGCTGGCTCGGCTCGATGCAGGCCGCGCGCATGGTCCCCGCGTTCCGCGACGGCGACATCGGGCGCGGGCTGCGCGAGGGGCTCGGCGCCGTCGACGAGCGGCTGCGCGAGCACCCCGACGACGCGCGGCTCGGGACCGCCGGCCCCATCGCGATCGGCGCGAAGCGGGCGCGCACGATGAGCGCGGTCGGCGCGGTCGGCGGGGTGGGCGTCACGGGCGGGTTCGTGGCGCTGTTCGTGGTCGCGGTGCGCCGGAGCTGGCGGCAGGCGCGCACCTGCGAGAAGTGCGGCCTGTTCATGCCCCTGCTCGACGAGGCCGCCGAGGACGCCCACCTCGACGACGGCCAGCAGGCCGAGGAGCGCCTCGGCTCCGTGGACTGGCAGGTCCACCAGTGCACGGCCTGCGGCGAGGTGCGGCTGTTCCCGCACCAGGCGTGGTTCAGCGGCTACTCGTCGTGCCCGAAGTGCAGCTACCGTACGCTGAAGGCCACCACCGTCACCGAGGTCGCGGCCACGCAGTACAGCGGCGGCCGGGTGCGGGTGACGGAGGACTGCCGGCACTGCGACTTCCACCGGACCTCCACCCGCGCGACCCCGCGGCTCCCGCCGCCCTCGTCGACGTCGTCGAGCTCGTCGGGCTCGAGCTCGTTCGGCGGGGGCGGGGGCGGCGGGGGCAGCTTCGGTGGCGGCCACTCCGGCGGGGGCGGCGCCGGCAGCTCCTGGTAGCGCTCAGCGCGGGCGGATCCGGGCGAACAGCGGCGGGCCGGGGTGCACCGGGCGTCCGCCGAGCCCCGGCCGCGCCCGGAAAGCGCTGTCGAGCGCCAGGAGAGCTGACGACGGAAACGCGTCGGGCGCCTTTCTGTCAAAAGACGGAAACGCGTCGGGCGCTCTCCGTCAAAAGACGGAAACGCGTCGGGCGCCTTCCGTCATCGGGCGCCTTCCGTCATCGGCGTCGACAGAGGGCGTTGCGCTCTGGCCGTGGGGTGGTCTATTTCTGCTTTCGGGGCCCTCTGGTCCCCGAACCTCTGTTGTCTGCGCATCTCGACATCCGAGCGCGCCCCACCCGCCGGGGCGCTGCGAGCCGGCCCTCGCCGGTCCGCGTCCATCCCGAACGCCTCGCGACCGCGCCTCCTCTGGTGCGGCTGTGAACTCCCTTCTGTGCCGTGTGGCCACGGAACCGCCATGTCCCTCGATGCAGAGCGCCTCGAACCGGGCGTCGATCAGTCCGGGTCACCTCCCGCCGCCCTCGAGATTGCCGCGCCGAAGCCCGCAGCCCAGGCCTGGCTCCTCGCCCCCAGCAACGCCGACGCCCAGGCGTGCTGGCGCGCACCCCGGACCCGATGTCGGCGTCCTCGGCGCTGGCCCCTGCGGGCCGGACGGGTCAGTCGATGTCCGACCTGCGGCACAGGCCTCGGCCTGACGGACCGCAGCCGCAGACCTCGCGCAACGCGCCGTCCGACGGCCACGACACGGTCCCGCAGGAGGTCCAGGACTCCGCCGACAGCTTCGGCCAAAGCCGTCGCTCGGTTCAGGGTGGCCGACGCCGGCGCGGCCCCGCAGCAGCCCACGCAGGTCGCCCAGGTTGTGCTGCAGCCGGCAGCCCAGCCTACGGCAGCCCAGCCCGCGGCGGCGCAGAAGCCCACGGCGGAGCCCGCGCTGCCCGTGAAGCAGGAGCAGTGCCGTCCGTGGTGTCCGAGGTACAGCCACACCGGCCAGGGCGTGAAGGGCTTCTTCGAGCAGGGCTGGTCGGCGGTGAAGGGCGTGGGCAGCATGGCCTGGGGCGCGGCGAAGCTGTCGCCGGTGGGCTGGGCCGTGGCCCCCGAGTCGGCCCAGCAGACCTGGGATCACCTGAAGCAGACCACGCAGAGCGTGGTGCAGAACCCCCAAGCGCAGGTGTGGGACGCCGTCAAGGACCCCATCGTGAAGGACTGGAACGAGGACGCCAGGGCGGTGCCATCGGCCGGGCGGCTTCGAGGTGCTGGGCGTGGTGTCGGTGGCTTCGACAAGCTCGGCAAGGCGGCCAAGCTCGGCCGCGCCGGGGAGGTCGGCGAGGTCGGGGAGGCGGCGCGCCTGGCGAACCGCGCGGAGAAGGGGGGCCGGGTCGTGCCGGCCGCCGAGCGGGCGCCGGTCGCGGAGCGGGCGCCGGTCGCGGAGCGGGCGCCGGTCGCGGAGAAGCCGGCGCCCACGGAGCGGGCGCGCCGACCGCCGAGAAGCCTGCGCCGAGCGGCCCGCGGCGGAGAAGCCGGCGACGGAGCCCGCGCCGGGCGGAGAAGGCGCCCGGCGGCGCAGGCCGGCCGCCGAGAAGCCGGCGACCGGGAGCCGGCCGATGGAGAAGCCCGCGCCGGAGCCTGCCGCGGAGAAGCCTGCGGCAGAGGCCCCGGCCGAGAAGCCCGCCGCGGAGAAGCCCGCCGCGGAGAAGCCCGCCGCGGAGAAGCCTGCTGCGGGAGAAGCCCGCCGCGGAGAAGCCCGCGACCGAGCAGGCCCCCGCCCAGCCGAGCCAGGCACCCGCGCCCAAGGGCCCGCCCGCGAACAGCCTCATCCCCGACGTGGGCGCCCAGGTCAGCCAGAAGCAGCTGCGCCACGTCGGCGGGCGGCCCGAGTGGCAGGCCCGCGGCCAGGGCGGCTACCTGAAGTCCGTCGAGGACGCCCAGAGCGTGCTCGACGCCGCGCACAGCGGCGGCGCGCGCGTCGTCGGCAAGACGCCCCAGGGCCACACCGTGGTGGAGTACAAGGGGGTCACCGGCTACAACAACAACCCGGCCGCCGGGTTCACCAACCAGCCGACCCACACCTTCATGATCAAGGGCAGCAAGAGCCCGAGCGTGGTGCCGATGTCGCCCACCTGGAAGCCGAAGCCGTGAGCCTCGCCGACGACAATGCCCAGGTGCTGCGCCTGGTGCAGGCCCTGGTGGGCGCGGTGAGCCCCAACTTCCGGCGGGTGGCGCTCGAGCCGACCGCGGCCGGGGTGCGGCTGTGGTTCCTCCTCGCGCGCGACGAGCCCGACGACCGCGACGAGATCGACGAGGTCGCCTTCGCCTTCGAGGCGCTGCAGGAGGGGCCCGTCGAGGTGGCGGTGGAGATCGTGTGCGACGACCGCCCGCTCGAGGCCCTGACCCTCCCCGGGCGCCCGGTGTACGGCCGGCGCGAGGGGGCCTGACGGGCCGCAAGCGCTTCGCCACGACCCTGCGCTCCGCCCACGGCTTCACCGTGGGCACCTGGCAGTGCACCCACGACCACCGCGCCCCCGGCGCCGAGCAGGCCGACACCCACGTCCTGATCAACGTGACGCTCGCCGGCGTCTACGAGCGCCACGTCGGGCGCCACCGCGTCGTGGCCGACCCCACCGTCGCCGTGGTGTCGCGGCCGGGCGAGGCCTGGCGCTCGAGCCACCCCGCCGGCTGCGGCGACGGCGGCGTCTGGGTGCGCATCGCGCCCGACCGCGTCCCCGACGTGCCCCCCGGGCCGCGCACCCGCCGCCTGGCGCCGCCCACCTGGCTCGCCTGGGCCCACGCCGCTCGCGACGGTGACGAGGAGCTCGCCATGGCGCTGGTCGCCGACGTGCTCGGCGCCGCCGAGGCGCCCGCCCCCGCCGCGCCATGGGTGCACCGCGTGCAGCGGATCCTCGCCGCGCCGGCGCCG
This sequence comes from Myxococcota bacterium, assembly GCA_041389545.1. Taxonomy (GTDB): domain Bacteria; phylum Myxococcota_A; class UBA796; order UBA796; genus JACKER01. The sequence goes on from JAWKRQ010000007.1 coordinate 124,206, forward strand.
CCGCCCGACCTGGGCGCGCTGGCCCAGGAGGTCGGCGTCTCGCCCTGGCACCTGTGCCGCACCTTCCGCGCCGCCACGGGCCTCACCCCGCGCGCCTACGGCGAGCAGCTGCGGCTGTCCCGCGCCGCGGGGCGCATCGCCGCCGGCTGCGACGACCTCGCCGAGCTGGCCGTCTCGCTCGGCTTCTCGTCGCACAGCCACCTCACGTCGCGGTTCCGGGCCGTCTTCGGGACGGTGCCCTCGGCGCTGCGCACCGCAAGAAGCTGACAGCCGCGCCCGCGCGCCTCCGGTACGGTCGGAGGGGAGGCGAGATGCGGATCTTCACCTGGACCTGGCTCGGGCTGCTCGGCTGCCGGCACGCACCGCCGGGCCCGTCCACGGCGCCGACGGCGTCGACCGGCGAGACCGGCGCCGCGACGGAGACGGTGCTGACGGTGTCGTCGTACCGCGGCGGGCGCGTGCACCTGTTCGACCCGCGCACGGGCGAGGCCCTCGGCGCCGTGGACGGGGTGGACGGCGCCCAGACGGTGGTCGCCGCGCCCTCGGGCGAGTGGGTCGCCTGCGCCGAGCTCCGCAACGAGATCGTGCGCATCGACCCGCAGACGCTCGAGGAGCTGGGCGTGCTCGTCGGCGGGGACGCCGGCGGGCTGCGCAACCCGGACGCCGCCGTCTTCGGGCCCGACGGCCGGCCTCACGCTCGTCTCCTGTTCGAGACCCACCGCGTCCCTGGCGCTACGGCGCCGATACGTTCTCGTCGACGCCGTCGTCACCGGCGGCGACCTGACGGCCCCGACATCGGCCTGCACTTCGACGCCGACGGCACGCTGCTCGTCCCGAGCTGGTACACCGACCGCCTGCTACGACGTCGCCACGGGCGCGCTGCTCGGCGAGGTCCTCGGCCCCGACGACGGCCTCGGCAACCTCGCCGGCGCGGCTGGCGGACGGGACGCTGCTCGTGACGGGGTGGCGCAGCGGCGTCCACCGGATCGCGCCAACGACACCGTCTCGGCGTTCGCCGACGTGGCCTGGCCACGGCCTCGCCGTCGACGAGGCGGCCGGCGAGGTCTTCGTCGCGAACGACGGCGACGACACGTCCACGCCTTCGACCTCGCGAGCGGCGCGGACCTTCGGCGTCCGCGCCACCCGCCCCGCCATCGACGGCGCTACGGCGCTGTCGCTGCTGGTCTTCGCTGACGGCGGATCGCCTCCCCAGCATCTCCTGGCGCATCCGCCGGATCGGGGGCCGCGCGCAGCCTGGCGGCGAGGGCGCGCAGCGGCTGATCGCCCGGCAAGGTCTCCACCGCCGCGCGTTGTTCGAGAAGGCGAAGCCTCGAGGCGGCGGCAGTGGTCACATCCGCTCGAGCACGTCGACGTAGTCGGGCGCGTAGGCGGCTCGCCGTCGCCGAAGCACAGCGACAGGAGGCCGAGCGGACCGAGTCGAGCGTGAACAGGTCCATGCCGTCGAGTGGCAGCTGGGCGCCGGCGAGGGCGGGCCGCGGGGTCCCCACGCTGGCGAGGTGGGCAGCGCGACGGTAGGCGATCACGGTGCCCTCCGTGAACGGGAGGCCGGCGAAGCGGGAGCGCAGGGCGGGGTCGGCGTCGATGCGCTGGCGAGGTCGGTCGACGACCTGGCGGGAGGCGTCGCGGAGCCGCTCCGCCGCAGCCAGCGCGGCGGTGAGCCGCACCAGCGGGTCGGGTGGTGCGGCAGCTGGTGGCGACGACCTCGGCCTCGGGGACCTCCGGGTCGGCCACCAGGCCGTTGACGGCGATGGCGACGATGTCGGGGTCGGCGCCGTCCGCCGCGGCGCGCACAGATCGTGTCTGGCGGCGCCGCCGGCGGCGGGCGAGGGAGACGACCAGGCTCGGGCTGCGCGCCGAGACAGCTGGCGATGTGGGAAGCGGCGGGACGGCGCCGAGGATCCCGCCGCGATGGTGTAGACGTTCTCACCGCCGTCGTCGTCGTCGTCGTCGTCGTCGTCCTCGTCCTCGTCCTCCTCGTCGTCGTCGTCGTCGTCGTCGTCTTCGTCGGCCTCGACCGTCTCGTCGTCCTCGCCGATGTCGCCGTCGCCGTCGCCGCCGTCGCTGTCGTCCTCGGCCACGGCGCCGCCAGGTCCGCCAGCATCGAGACCGTGCCTGGCAGCTGACCGATCGCCCTGCGGGTGCTCGAGCAGGGCCAGCAAGTGAAACGGACCCGCGCTGACGCCGAGTAGATCGAGCTCCGGTGCTCGATCTCGCAGTGATGTCCGGACATCGCCGTCCGCCGCACCGCGGCCACCGGCGAGGTCAGCGCCTGCGTGGCCCTGGAACTTTCTCCACGTCGTCGTCGAAGGCCCTCCACGTCCGCCCAGGACGCGCGTCGACCCCGGCGAGCTGCGCCGGCCGCGGCCCTCTCCATCGCCCGGCAGCAGCGCCCGCCCGAGCAGCCACATCGGGTCGTAGTCCTCGTCGACCCGGGCCTGCAGGCGCGCCTCGGTCAGGTCGAGCGACCACGAGCGGCCGTCCTCGGTGAACGTCCACGTCCCCACGGTGTTCTTGTCGCTGTCGAGGCAGCCCTCCGCGATCGTGGCGCCGTCGGGATCGCGGAACGTCCACCGCACGTTCCCGCCGTCCCGCACGGCGGAGGCCTTCTCCCCGGTGCCGTACACCCAGATCCGCGACGCCACGAGCCCCTCGGCGTCGAACGTCCGCTCGATGCGCGACCGCAGGTCGCCGTCGCCGTACCACCACATCTCCGAGACCTCGCGGTCCTCGGCGTCGTAGCGGCTCTCGCGCATCAGCGTGCCGTCGTCGCGGTGCTTGCGCTCGGCGAAGCGCTTGCCGCCATCGTACAGCAGCTCGCGGTCGGGGACCCCGGCCCGCGTCCACCCCGCGTAGCGGCCGCTCGGGCCCACCTCGGTCGGCTCGGGACCATGGACCCAGCCGCCCGACGCCGTGTCGAACCGCGCCCCCGCGGGCACCCCGGCCGGCCGCTCGTCCCCGATGGGCGCGCCGTCGGCGTCGACGGGCTGCCCCGCGTCGTCGAACCGCTCCTCGAGCAGGACCGTGCGGTTGCGCCCCTTGATGCGGTGGATCCGCTTCGTGCCGGGCGGATCGTACGAGACCTCCTCGATCTCGCGGCCGCGGTGGTAGCGCATCTCCAGGAGGAGCGCGCCCGCTTCGTCCCACCACCGCCAGGTGCCGTGGCGCTGCTCGAGGCCCTGCGAGCCGAGGCCGAGGTACCAGCGCCGATCGTCCGGATCGTAGTTCGCGGCCGGCTCGATCCCCTCGGGACGCGGCGGGATCGCGGCCCCGGTGTGGTGCACCTCGTTGCCGTCGGCGTCGTAGAACTTGATCGGCCAGGGGACGCCGTGCTCGAAGATCGTCCGCATCTCCACGACGCTCGGCGGGCAGACGTCGGGGACGGTGGGCTCCGGCGACGGACCGCTGGCGGGCCGGTGCCAGGCGACCGGCCCATGCGCCTTGTCGGCGAAGTACTGACCCCGCTGCGACCAGCTCCCGTCCGGGTGGTACCGCTCGTAGGGGCCGTGCTCGCGGCCGTTCAGGTAGTGGCTGACCTCGCGCAGCGTCCCGTCGGCGCGGTAGAAGCGGGCCTCGCCGTGGAGCTCGCCGTCCACGAGGTCGCACAGGCGGAAGGCGTCCTGCTCGGGGACCCACGGGGCGGCCTCCGGGACGGTCGGGGGACGCGGCGGTTCGGCTTCGGACATCGGCCCTCCAGTTGCGATCGTCCCGAGCTAACCGTCCGCGCCAGGGCCTCCGGGTGAGGAAGTGTGAAGGCCGGGGTCCACGAGCGTGCCGGCGACCCGCTTCAGCTCGAGCAGGCTGCGCTGCAGGTCGATGAGCGCCGCCAGCTCGGCCGCCGTCTCGCGATCCAGCGCCTCGAGCGAGTCCACCACGTTGCGCGTGGCGCCCTTGCCCTCGCGCAGCAGCTCCTGGTCGGCCTCCAGCGCGAGCTGCGCGTAGCGGACGGTGTCGCCGGCGAGCGCCACCCGCAGCCGGTCGCGCTCCGCCTGCCGGACGGCCTCCTGCACCTGCAGCACGAGGTCCTGCTCGGCGGCGGCGAGCGCCAGCTCCGCGTCGGCGGCCTCGAGGGACGCGGCGGCGAGGTCGGCGCGCAGGGCCCGCCCGGGCAGCGGCACCGCGACCGAGGCGCCGACGGACCAGTCGTTGTAGGTGCCCCCGAGCGCCTGCTGGCGGGCCTCGGCGGCCGTGGCGCCGAGGCCGGACCGCCCGAGCCCGGCGTCGACGGACAGGTCGGGCAGGGCGGCGTTCCGCGCCACGCGGCGCGCGAGGTGCGCCCGGTCCGCGGCGTTGCGCTGCAGCAGCCACGCGGCGTTGCCGTCGCGGGCCAGGGCCAGCACGCTGTCGGCGTCGGGGACGGCGTCGGGGCGGGCGGGCGCGTCGGTGGGCTCGATGGGCTCGACCTCGGCGACGGACCGGCCCAGCAGCCGCCGCAGCGCCTGCTCGGCCGCCTCGACCTCGGCGCGGGCGACGACCTCCTCCTGGCGGGCGGCGCCGAGCGCGCGCTCGACCTGCAGCACGTCGCCCGTGCCGGCGAAGCCCTCGTCGTAGCGCTCCTGCGCCTCGGCGAGCGACTGTTCGGCGATCTCGCGCGAGCGGACGGCCAGGTCGAGCGTGGTGCGCGCCGACACGAGCCGCCAGTAGCCGTCGCTCGTGTCGAGCATGGCCTGCTCCACGGCGGACCGCCAGCGCAGCGCGGCGTCCTCGCGGGCGCTGCGGGCGAGCGCCACCCCGGCGAGCGCGGTGGTGCCGCGCAGCAGCGGCTGGCGCAGCGACAGCGAGACCGTGTCGGAGACGGTGTCGCCGCGGATCACGTCCAGCGCGTTCGACGACGCGGCGCTCTCCCACCAGCTCAGGGCCACGCTCCCGCCCGTGGGCAGCGGCTGATCGAGCGCCGCCGACCACGACGTGGCGCTGGTGCGCAGCACGTCCTGCCCCACGAACTGGTCGTTGTTCGGCGCGTTGGCGCCGCTGGCGCGCAGGCTGCCGGCCAGCGACGGATCGAAGCTCGCGCGGGCGCGCACCAGCGCCTGATCGGCGAGGCCGAGCGCGATCCGGGCGCGCCGCAGCTCGAGGTTGGCGGCGAGCGCCTCCTCCAGCGCCTCGTCGAGGGCCAGCGGGGCGGCGGTCGCCGCTGCGGCGAGCCAGCACCACATGTGCGCACCTCCCGTCCCCTGATACTCCGCTCGGGTGACGGTCATCGAAGCCCGGGGCCTGGTGCGCGAGTACCTGATGGGGCGCACCGTCGTGCGCGCGCTCGACGGCGTCGACCTGACCGTGGCCGAGGGCGAGTTCACGGCGCTGGTGGGCACCAGCGGCTCGGGCAAGACCACGCTGCTGTCGCTGCTCGGCTGCCTCGACCAGCCCACCGCCGGGCAGTACCGCCTGGCCGGCACCGAGGTGAGCGCGCTCGATCCCGACGCGCTCGCCGAGATCCGCAACCGGCGCATCGGCTTCGTCTTCCAGGCGTTCCACCTGCTCGAGGGGCTGCGCGCCGACGAGAACGTGGCGCTGCCGCTGCGCTACGCCGGCGTCCCGAAGCCCGAGCGGCTGCGGCGCGCGCAGGCGATGCTCGAGCGGGTCGGGCTCGCCGACCGCGCGCGGCACCGGCCCGGCGAGCTGTCGGGCGGCCAGCGGCAGCGGGTGGCGGTCGCGCGGGCGCTGGTGACGGAGCCCGCGCTGCTGCTCGCCGACGAGCCCACCGGCAACCTCGACAAGGCGTCCGGCGCGGCGATCCTCGCGCTGTTCGCCGAGCTCCACCGCGACGGGCGCACGCTGGTGCTCGTCACCCACGACGACGCGGTGGCCGCGGTCGCCGACCGGCGGGTCCGCCTCGAGGACGGCCGCATCGTCTCCGACGACCTCACCCCTGCCGGACGGCGATGACGGGCGGCAGGGCGGCCGCCCGCCGCGCGGGGAGCCAGCCGAACAGCAGCCCCTCGCCGACGGCCACCGCCAGGGCCAGCACCAGCGCGCCGGGGCTCACCGCCGTCGCCCAGCCGGTGCCGGCCGCGACCACGCGGGCCAGCGCCAGCCCCGCGACCACGCCGAAGCCCCCGCCGATCAGGCTGATGAGCGACGCCTCGACCAGGAACAGGCGCGCGATGTCGCGCGGGCGGGCGCCGACGGCCAGGCGCACGCCGATCTCGCGCGTGCGCTCGAGCACCGTGGCCAGCATGATGTTCATGATGCCGATGCCGCCCACCAGCAGCGAGATCCCCGCGATGAGCCCCATGACCAGGTTGAACAGCCGCTGCTGCGCGCGCGACTGCTCGAGCAGGCGCAGCGGGACGACGACCTCGTAGTCCTGCTGATCGCGGTGCAGCCGGTCGAGCAGCCGCCGGGCGACGGCGACCTCGCCGCTCACGTCGTCGACCTGGCCCACGGTGACCTGGATCTCGGTGAGCTCGGCGGCCTCGGGCTCGTCGCTTGCCAGGCGGCCGAGTGCCGTGGCGAGGGGGACGATCACGGCGCCGGTGCGGCTCGTGAGGTCGACGCCGTCCATGTGGGCGTCGGGGGCGGCGCCGTCGTCGAACAGGCCCACCACCACGAGCCAGGTCTCGCCGATCCGCAGCCGCTCGCCGAGCGCCGGGGCCGCGCCGAACAGCGCGCGCTGGGCGCCGCGGCCGAGCAGCGCGACGGGTGCGGTGCCCGCCTCGTCGAGCGCGGTGAGCGGCCGCCCGGCGACGAGCACCAGGCTCGACGCCGCGAGCCAGTCCGGATCGGCGCCGAGCAGCTGCACGGTGGCGCCGGCGCGCGGGCGGGGCACCGAGCCGTCGAACGGCAGCTCGCGCGTGGCCCCGACCCGCACCGCCGCGGGCAGGACCTCGCGCAGCGCGGCCAGATCGCGGCGCGACAGCCCGACCGACTTCCGCTGGACCTCGACCGATCGCCCGAGGCGGGCAGCTCGCGGGAGCGCACCTGGAAGTTGAGGATGCCGAGCTGCGAGATGAGCGCCCCTGCTCGCGGCGCGCGCCCTCGCCGATCGACAGGATGCCTCAGCACCGCGGCCCACGCCGAACAGGATCCCCGTCCCCGACAGCACCGAGCGGACGCGGTGGACCATCAGGCCGGCCCAGGCCTCCTGGACGAGCTCGATCACGACCCGGCGGCCCCGGGGCCCGCGGCGCCCGGGCGGACGGGCTCTCCGGCGGCGTCGGGATCGACCAGCGCGACCACGTCGCCCGCCGTCAGGCCGTCCGTCACGACCACGTGCGTGTCGTTGGCCAGGCCGAGCGCCACCGGCGCCCGCCGGAACCCGCCCAGCCCGCGCACGTGGACGTAGGGGCCGTCGTCGCCGTAGAACACCGCCTCCTGCGGCACGGCCAGCGCCTCGTCCAGGTGCTCCGCCAGGATCTCGGCCCGAACCGTCATCCCGGGCTTCATCTCCGGCGTGGACTGCTGGAGCGAGACCTGCACCTGCAGGTGCTTGACGGCCTTCTCCGGGTCGCGCCGGACGGCGAGGTCGGCGACCTTCGTGACCTCGCCGGCGTGCGCCTCGCCCGGGTGGGCGTCGATCGTCACCTGCACGGGCTGCCCCACGGCCACCTTCGCGGCGTCGACCTCGTGGACCCAGGCCTCGACGCGCATCTCGGACAGGTCGGGCAGCTCGACGATGGCCGCGCCCGACCACACGGTGTCGCCCGCGGCGACGGGCCCCTGCGAGCCGCCCTTCCACACCGGCGGCAGGATCACGATGCCCGGCCCGGGCGCGGTGAGCTCCGCCTCGTCCATCGCCTCCCGGGCGGTGTCGAACAGCTTCTGCGCGCGGGCGGCCTCCAGCCGCAGCAGCTCCAGCTCGGCCTCCCCCTCGAGCCGCGCCTGCTCGAGCGAGGCGTGGGCGCGCTCCACGGCGAGCGTGGCCTCCTGCACGTCGATCCGGGCGGCCTCGCGCTCCACCCGGGGGACGGTCTCGGAGTCGGTGACGCGCATCTGGGCGCGCTGCAGCGACAGCTCGCTGGTGGTGACGTCGTTGGCCACGTCGGCCAGGTGGACGTCGAGCTGGGCGCGGCGCTGCGCGATCTTCGTCTCGGCGACCTTCAGGTTGTTCTCGGCGTTCTCGAGCTTGTCGACGAGCGACGACTGGTCGAAGCGGACCAACACGTCGCCCGCCTCGACGTGGGTGCCCTCGTCGATGACCCACTCGACCTTGTTCGGACCGGGCAGGTCGGGCGGGGACAAGGTGACGGAGCGCACCGCCTCGAGCTCTCCGGGGACCGCCAGCACGACGTCGAACGGGGCGACCTCGACGGTGGCGACGGGGACGTCGTCGCCGGCGCCGAGGCAGGCGGTCAGGAGCGTCGGGAGGGCGAGCCACATCCCGGGAAGCTAACCGGAGGGCGGCGCTGGCGAGCGCTTGCCCTGCATGACACAATGCTCTGATGCTCGCGTTGTTCCTCGCCGCCTGCACCGCCCCCCCGCCGTGCGCCCGCCACCTCGATCGCGACGGGGACGGCTTCGGCGACGCGGCCAGCCCGGCGATCTGCGCGCCGGGCGTGGTCACGGTGGCCAACGCCGACGACTGCGACGACACCGACCCCGCCGTCCACCCGGGCGCGAAGGAGCGCTGCGCGCCGGCCGGGGTCGACGACGACTGCGACGGCCGGATCGACGACGCCGACACCGACGCCGACCGCAGCGGCGGGATCGTCGTCTGGCCCGACGCGGACGGCGACGGCTTCGGCGACCTCGACGTCCCGGGCGAACGCGTCTGCGTCGTCTCGGACGGGGTGGCCACCGTGGCCGGCGACTGCGACGACACCGCGGCCACCACCTTCCCGGGGGCCGCCCCGCTCGACGATCCCGACGCCTGCCTGGCCGACGCCGACGGCGACGGCTGGGGCGACCCGCACCCCCCGGCCGGCGTCACCTGGGGGCGCGACTGCGACGACGCCGATCCGGGCGTCCACCCTGGGGCGCGGGAGGCGCTGGCCGACGACGTCGACCAGGACTGTGACGGCGCCGATCGCCTCGGCCTGTTCGACGACTTCGACGCCGGCCAGCCCGATTCCGGCGTCTGGGCCTCGATGGTGGGCGACGTCCGCTACCTGCCGCACGGCGACGGCTCCTGGCTCTCGCTCGGCGACGCCTGCACGCTGACCACGCGCACCGTCGACGCGTCGACCTGCAGCCACCTGTCGTGGTCGCTGCAGGCGCGCCGCAGCGCGTACCCGCCCGATCCCACCGAGGACCTGGTGCTGCAGTACGACGACGGCACCGGCTGGGTCCCGTTCGCGCGCCTGCTCGCCAACGGCAACGCCGACGGCATCACACCCACCTGGTCGGGCATGCTCGACGACGCCGCGGCGCTGCCGTCCTTCCGGGTGCAGCTCGCCGTCTCCTCCATCGACGGCGGCGACAGCGAGTGGCTGCTCGACGACCTGGCCATCGCCTGCAGCGGCCCCGACGACGACGGCGACGGCGTCCCCGCCGAGCGCGACTGCGACGACGCCGCGCCCGACCACTGGGACGACTGCGGCGTCTGCGACGACCTCGACGGCGACGGCTTCGGCCCCGGCTGCGACCTCGGCGACGACTGCGAGCCCGCCGCCGCGGACGCCCACCCCGGCGCGCCGGACGCCTTCGACGGCCGCGACACCGACTGCGACGGCTTCGACGGCGACGCGCGGGTCGACGGCTTCGACCGGGGCTACCCCGATCCGACGCAGTGGGCGACGCTGTCGAACACCGAGACCCCGGAGCACGCCCCGGGCGACTTCGTGCTGTCGCTCGACAGCCTCGACCGGGCCGAGCTCGCCCCGATGGACGCCTCGGGCTGCGCGGCCGTGTCGTGGTCCTACCGCGGGCTGGGCCGCGCCGGCCCCGACCAGACCGACCGCCTCACGCTGTCGTTCGCGGACGGCACCGGCTGGGTGCCGGTCGACGTGTGGCACGGCAACGGCGTCGACGAGGTCGACTGGATCCCGCGGTCGGGCACCGTGACCGACGCCCGCGCCCTGCGCGACGGCGTGCGCTGGCGGCTCGACGCCTTCGCCACCGGCCCCCACGTCTTCAAGGTCGACGACCTCGCCATCGGCTGCGCGCCCTGAGCTGCCGCGCCCGACCTCACCGGGGCCAGCTCGCCGGCGGCGTCCACAGCCAGCCCTCGAAGGGGTTGCCGAGCGAGTCGAGCACCACCTCGTCGTCCACGAGGTCCACGAACCGCTGGCCGGTCCCGTAGGCGCCGGTCTCGCCGTTCGGTGCGAGCGCGGGCAGCGTCGCGCGGACCACGCGCCCCGCGGTCGCGCCGCCGGGCGGACCGCCGCCCATCCCGCCGCTGTCGGTGAGCCACAGCGTGCCGCCCGGGGTGAGCTCCACGCCCCGCAGGAAGGCGAAGGTGCCCACGGCGGCGGTCGGCACGAGGTCGGCGACGTAGTCGGGCAGGTCGCGCGGATCGTCGGTCACCGCCACGCCCACGCTGCTGCCGCCGGAGGGGCCGCCGTCGCTGTGGGCGTACACGAGCCACCACTGCCCGTCGTACTCGCGCAGGATGCAGCCGTGCGGCGTGTACAGCGAGCCCGACGGCGGGAACGTCCACAGGAGCTCGGGCGAGGCGGGGTCGGTGATGTCCCACATCGTGATCTCGCCGTTCGCACCGCCGCCGCCGCCGCCCGGGCCGCCGCCGCCGCCGCCCCGGTGCGAGGAGGCGAGCAGGGTGCGGCCGGCGTGCTGGAGCACGGAGATGCCGTTCGGCAGGTCGCCCGGCCAGTCCGCGTCGCCGCTGTCGAGGGCGCGCACGGTGGCGTTGCTGCTGCCGTCACCGGCGACCCAGCGGATGCGCCCCGCCGTCGCCTCCGGGACGATGATCGTGTCGTCGGCGGGATCGCGCGCGGCGTCGTGGGGGAAGGAGAAGCCCGAGACGCGGAAGTCGAGCTGCCCCGAGGCGTCGATGCGCGCGATCTCGCCGCCGTCGTTGCTGCCGTCCACGGTGTAGGAGACGAGCAGCCCGTCGCCGTCGGCGCTCGCGCCCTCGCCGCCGCAGCCCGAGCAGCTGCCGAGGAGCTCGGCCCAGGTGTGCTCGGAGCGGACGGCGCCGTCGGTCTGCAGCAGGGTCAGCCCGTCGCGGGTGGGGACGAGCAGCACGGCGTCGCCGGACGTCGCGGTGGCCGTGTCGGTGTCGGTGTCGGTGTCGGTGTCGGTGTCGCTGTCCGCATCGGCGTCGGCGTCGGCGTCGGTGGCGGGGGAGGTCCCCGTGTCGTCGCTGGTGCCGTCGTCGTGGTGGCACGCTGCGAGCAGCAGCGCGGCCGGGATCGTGATCCGCAAGGCGCCTCCCCAGCGGAGTATGGACCCGTGGCGGCCGCGCGGCCACGCGCGCTTCAGGAGTCCGTAAGATCCGGCAGGACACCCCAGGGAGGGAGGGACGGTGCCGAGCGTGCTGCTGGTGGAGGACGACCTCGCGCTCGGCGCCCTCGTCGAGGAGCAGCTGCAGCAGCTCGGCCTCGACGTGGTGTGGTGGAGGATGGGCCACCCCGTGCACCCCGACCTGCCGCCGCCGGTCGATCTGGTGGTCCTGGACCTGATGCTGCCGAACCTGTCGGGCTTCGAGGTGCTGGCGCAGCTCCGCGCCTGCTGCGACGTGCCCGTGCTCGTGCTCAGCGCCCTCGACGCGTCGGAGGACAAGGTGCGCGCGCTGCGGCTCGGCGCCGACGACTACCTGACCAAGCCGTTCTGGCCGGAGGAGCTCGCGGAGCGGGTCAAGGCGCGGCTGCGCCGGCCGGTGCTGCGCCGCAGCGACCGCGTGCAGCTCGGCGCGCTGGCCCTGGACCTCGAACAGCGCGGGGTGTGGGTCGGCGCCCAGCCCGTGGCGCTGACGCCGGTGGAGTTCGAGCTCCTGGCCGCGCTCGCCCGGCGGCCCGGCGCCGCGGTGACCCGCCGGTGGCTCGTGAACAACGTCCTCGACCCGGATCGCGAGGGGAACGAGCGCACGCTCGACGTCCACGTGTCGCGCCTGCGCCGGAAGCTCGGCCCGGGCTTCGTCGAGACGGTGTGGGGCGTGGGCTACAAGCTGGCGGAGCCGTCGCCGTGAGGCTGCGCACCCGCATGGCCGTGGTGGCCGCCGCCGTGGCGCTGCCCCAGCTCGCGGGCCTCGCCTGGTGGGACGGCCGGTCGCGCCACGTGCTGTCGGAGGCGGGCCTGAGCGGCCTGCTGGTCCGCGCCACCGCGGAGGCGGGCGCGCGGGAGGCGTGCCTGGCGGATCCCGTCGGCTGGGCGGGCCACGAGTGGCCGCCGCCGCGGTTCCGGCCGGAGCCGCCGTTCGGCCCGCCGCCGGGCTTCCGCCGGCCCGCGCCGCCGGAGCTCGTCGCGCACGCAGCGGGGGAGCCGGGCGCGCCCGACGAGGTCGGCGTGCCCACCTCGGGCGGCTGTGCTCTCTGGCGCCCCGTCGCGGAGCGTGGCCCTGCGGACGGGGTGGGGCGGTCCTGCGAGTGGGTCGAGGCCCGCGGGACGATGCTGCCGGGCCGCTTCCCCGGCGACCCTTGCTCGGCGTCGCGCTGCTGCTGCTCGTCGCCACGGTGATGTGGCTCGCCGCGGGCCCCGCCGTGCGGCGCATCTCGACGCTGACTCCGCGTGGTGCGCGGGGGGAGGGGCGCGTCGCCATGCCGGGCGACGACGAGGTCGCCGAGCTCTCCCGCGCCTTCGACGCCGCCACCGACGCCCTGCGCGACCGGGAGGCCGCGCTGCGCGACTTCGTCGCCGGCACCGCCCACGACGTCCGCATCCCGATGACGGTGCCAGGCGCGCTGCCTGGCGGCGCTGGAGCGCGCTCCTCGCCTCGCTCCCGCCGACGACCGCGCGCGAGCTCGGCCTGGCGATGGCGGAGGCACCTACCTCGGCGCCCTGCTCGACAACCTCGCCGCCCACGCGCGCATGGACGCCGCGGCGCGGGTGGGCCCGTGGAGCTGGGCGCTGGTGGAGCGGGTCGTGGCCCGGCACGCGCCGATCGCCCGCCGCGCCGACGTGGCGCTGCCGGGGTGCCTGAGGGCGCGCCGATCGGGTAGGCGACCCTCACGCTGGCCGAGCAGGCGCTGCTGAACCTCGTGTTCAACGCCGTGCGCTACAACCGCCAGTGGCTACGTCGCGGTCACGCTCGACGCCGAGGGCGACGCCTGGCCTCGCCGCCGACGACGGCCCCGGCGTGCCGCCCGACGAGCTCGCCCACTCACCGAGGCGCGGGTACCGCGGCGCCGCGTCCGCGGGCGCGACCTGCCCGGCGAGGGGCCTCGGGCTGCACCTCGTGGCGCGGACGTCGCGCGGCACGGGTGGGGCTTCTCCTCGGCGCAGCGCCTCCGAGGGCGGGCTGCTCGCCGCGCTCAGCGGCCCGCTGTCCAGTCCGGCCGGCGCCACACCCAGCCCTCGAACGGATCGATGAGCCCGTCCACCACGATGCGGTCGCCCTCCAGCCGCTCGAAGCGCTGGCCCTTGCTCCACGCGCCGCTCGCCGGCCGGCGACAGCGAGGGCATCGGCGCCGTCACGATCCGGCCGGCACGGGCGCGCCGACCATGCCGCCGCGGCTGCTGTCGGTGAGCCACAGCTCGCCGTCGTCGGTACTGACCCCGGAGGAACCCGAGTCGCCGACGGCCTCGCTCGGCAGCAGGTCCGCGACGTAGACGGGCTGCACCAGGGGTCGTCGGTGACGGCGAGGTCGACGCTGCTGCCGTCGGGGCCGCCGTCGTTGTGGGCGTAGAGCAGCCACCACTGGTCCTGCCAGCGGCGGAGCATGGCGCCGTGCGGCGTGAAGAGCTGGCCGTCGGGCGGGAACGTCCACACGAGCGAGGGGGCGGCGGGGTCGGTGAGGTCCCACAGCGTGATCTCGCCGCTGGCCTGCGGCCCGCCGGGGAAGCCGCCCCTGGCGTCGCCGCCGCGGTGCGACGAGACGAGCAGCGTGTACGCCGTCGACGAGCAGGTCCACGCCGTTGGGCGTGTCAGCGGCCAGCTGGGCGTCCCGCCGCCAGCGCGACCGGCTCGGCGCTGCTGCCGTCGCCGGCGATCCAGCGGATGCGGTCGCTCGCGGCCTCGGGGACGAGGACGGTGCCGTCGACTGGCCGCGGACGGCGTCGTGGGGAAGTCGAAGGCGTCGAGCCGGAACGCGAGGGCGCCGTCGGTCGAGGCGGGCGACGCCGCCCGTGCCGGGCCCCCGGCCGGTGGTGAAGGACACGAGCAGCTCCGTCGCCGTCGGCGCTGGTGCCCTCGCCCCCGCAGGCCGAGCAGTCGCCGACGAGCGGACCAGCTGCGCTGGAGCACCACGGCGCCGTCGCGCGCGTACAGCGACAGGCCGAGTTGGTCCGGCACGACGAGCACGGCGCCGTCGTCGAAGATGCGCCCGGGCGGGCGATAAGCTGTGTCGCCGGTGGCCGCGCCGGTCGGGTCGTCGCCGTCGGCGTGGCACGCGGCCAGGAGCACCAGCAGCCTCATCGCGCCTCCACCAGCGCAGCGTAGCCCCTCGCTAGAGACTCGACCAACCAGCCGGGGACGTGGTCACCTCGCAGCAAGCTTCGCCGAATGCACCGCTCGATCGCGGGCCTCGGCTTCGCCGCACCCCCGGTCGGCAGGCATTCGGCTTGCTTGCTCACCAACACGCCGGAGAACGCGCTGGCGCGCGTCCTCCGACTGTGGCAGACGCGCCTGGGCATCCGCTGGCGCGGATGCCTGGGCGCGTCTCTAGCGGACTCCGCCTGCAGCCCGTCGTGCTCGGCGTGACGCAGCTGATCGGCCTCGGTGAGCGCGAAGCCGTCGCAGCGGGACTCGCTCACGCCCTTGCTCCTCGCCCGGCGAAGGCGTCCGCGCTGTTGTCGACGAACCGCTCCACCGAGCAGGCGTCGCCGTCGGGCACCACGATCAGCACCTCGTCGATGGGGTCCCCTCGATGGTCGTGGCCGTCGCTGAGCCGGGCGGCCGTGCAGGCGGCGAACGCGTCGGCGAAGCACGCCGGCGGCGTCCTCCCCCGCAGACCGCCGCCGGCGTCGAGCGTCACGGCGCCGCAGTCCGGGGTCGAGGCCCTGGTCCGCCAGGAACGCGTCGACGCGCGCGTCGAGCGCGAGGCCGCGCCACAGCCGCCGAGGAGCCCCATCCACACCACCATCCGCGTCATCGTCCCTCCTGGCCCGCACCGTCAGCAGGGTCCGTGCCGGCCCGCCGTGGCGCACCCTCGGCGGCCAGCGACGCGGGAACCGCGACACCGGGGTCGCATTCGGGTCTTCGCAAGGTGCCTCCGGATACGGGAGCGCGGTGGAGGTCCCGTGAACCAGCTGTGGCTGTGGCGCACCGTCGCCGTCGTCTCCTGCCTGGGGTGGGCCGCGACGGCCGCCTGGCACGTGCGCACCGTGGCGGACGACGCCGCCAGCGTCGGTGGCCAGGATCCCCGGCGGAGGCCTGCTCCGCGCCCGTCCCGTGCACCGCCGATCCCCGCGCCCGCGGGCCGGTCGGCGCCCGCCTCGGCGCTCGTGGCGCCCGCCGGCGAGGGCGGCGACGACGCCCGCCTGGCGCAGGCGCGCGCCGAGGTCCGGGAGGAGGTGCGGGCGCGCTTCGAGGCCCACGCGCAGGAGCGGCTCGACCAGGCGCTGCAGGAAAGCCGCCGCGTCTGGCACGGCCTACGACCTCGACGACGCCACGGTCGGGTGAAGCTGCAGGCCGCCCTGCAGGCCATGCACGACCAGATGACCGCCGACGGCCGCCGGACCCGCTCGCCGACGGCCCGCCGCGCGGCCAGCGGCGCGAGCGGATGCGCGAGGCGTTCGACCAGCTCGACCTCGACGTGCGGGCCGCGGTGGGCGACGACCTCGCCGAGGCGTTCCACGACTGGATGCGCCCGGGCGACGGGCCGCCGCCGCCGCCCTAGAACAGGTCCTTGACCTCGTCGTAGTACGAGCCGAAGTGCACGCGGTTGATCTGCTTGCCCATCTTGTACAGCTCGCGGGCGGTCGCGAAGATCACGTGCTTCATCCCCACGTCCGCCTGCTCCGACGCCGCCACGACGCAGGCGTTGATCGCGGCGTTGACGATGGAGCCGCCGGCCAGGATGAACTGGTTGGCCATGTAGTCGAGGTCGAGATCGGCCGCCCGCGGCGCGCCGTCGGGGATGGCCCGCTCCCACAGCAGCCGCCGCTCGGGCGGGGAGGGGACGGGGAACTCGACCACGGCGCCGAACCGCCGCAGGAACGCCTCGTCGATGTTCTCCTGCAGGTTGGTCGTGAGGATGGCGCAGCCCTCGAAGACCTCGAGGCGCTGGAGCAGGAAGCTCACCTCCTGGTTGGCGAACCGGTCCTGCGCCTGCTTCACGTCGCCGCGGGAGCCGAACAGCGCGTCGGCCTCGTCGAACAGCACGACGGTGCTGCCGCCCTCGGCGGCGTCGAAGATCTCCTTGAGGTTCTTCTCGGTCTCGCCGACCCAGCGCGAGATGACGGCCGACAGGTCGACCTTGAACAGGTCGAGGCCGAGCGCGCCCGCGATGACCTCGGCGCACATGGTCTTGCCGGTGCCGGGCGCGCCGGAGAACAGGGCCTTGATGCCGTAGCCGCGGGGGCGGATCTTGTTGCCGCCCCAGTGGTGCATCACGACCTCCTGCTGGGCCAGGTACTGCTCGAGATGCTTGAGCTGGCCGATGATCTTGTCGGGCAGGATGAGGTCGTCCCAGTGGTACCGGGGCACGATGCGCTGGGCCAGGCCGGAGAACTCGGGGCGGGCGGCCTCGCGGGCGGCGGACCACAGGGTCTCGAGGTCGGGCTCGCGGCCGCCCGCCTCGGCCTGGGCGCGCTCCAGCACGCGCTCGATCGTGGTGCCGCCGACGGAGTAGAAGCGCTCGGCGAGGTCGCGGCCCTTGTCCTCCTCCCAGCCGCGCACGGTCATGGCGCTCGACCAGGCGTCGACGCGCTCGGCGTTGGTGGAGCGGCCCACGGGGACGGTCACGTTGGGCCGGTCGCTGCCGAGCATGGCGGAGACGGCGCGGCGGTCGTTCCCGCCCACGCAGACGGTGTAGGGCAGCTCGGCCAGGGCGGTGCCGACGCTCATCATCTGCAGGCGGAGCTGCGGCTCGTCGGAGGTGTCGGGCACGTTGACGAGGTACGGCACGGCGCCGTCGAGCATCAGGTCGCGGACGAGGTCGTAGGGCTGCTGCAGGTACGACTTGCACCGCTCGAGGTCGATGCGCACGAGCGGCCGCTCCGCGCAGCGCGCGACCTCCATGGCGACACCCTCGCGCATCCCGCTGGTGCCGCCCACGATGGCCACGGTGATGGGCGAGTTGAGCGAGCCCTTCAGGTTGTCGAGGCGCTCGCGCGTCATCGACGGGACGAACGGCCGCCGCACCGTGTCCATCAGGGTGGCGCCCTCGCTCATCGCCACGGCGCTGTCGCGGAGCATCCACTGGATGAGCCGCGGAGCGGGGTGGACCCGGCGCGAGGTGTGGGTGTCCATGCCGTCGGGCGGGTTGAGCAGGAGCAGCCGGTTGCGCACGAGGGAGGCGCCGGGCAGCAGGCGGCTCTGCAGGGCCAGGCGCTGGCGGCGCTCCTGGCGGAGCACGCGCGTGGCCAGGTCGACGGTGAGGTAGGCCTGGTTCAGGTTGTCGTTGAGGTAGGCGAAGATCTTGCCGTAGCCGGCCGAGATCTCGGGGGCGATGGCGAGGAGCATCAGGTCGAGGTCGTCGCCGTCGAGGCCGAAGGCGGACTGCAGGCGCGCGAAGCGGCCGCCGGGCGCGTCGCGGTAGGCGGTGCTCGCGGCGATGGCGTCTTCGAGGCCGTCGGCGCCGATGGGGTAGTCGATCTCGCCGTGGGCGCGCAGCAGCGCGTCGACCTCGTCGTCGGTGATGACCGAGCCCCAGAACTGGCCCTTCGCGCGCATGGCGGGGCGGGCGCGCTGGCGGCGGACGGCGCGGAGCAGCAGCAGGTCGGTGCGCCGCAGGCGCCGGGCGAGGTCGCTGAACAGCGTGGTCGTGGACATGTGCTCGTTGGTTTAACGCCGCGCGGCGCGGCGTCACTCGCGGGCGAACGTGATCACGCGCTCGGCGACCGCTTCCTGGTAGTCGGCCGTGGTGCGCTCGCCGGTCCAGCCCGCGGCGCCCTCGAGGAGGCCCAGCTCGTCGTAGCTGGCCTCCACGAACGAGGCGCGCCCCTCGTAGTCGGCCGGGTCGCGATCGCCCGGCGGGAGCACGGCCTCGGCGAAGGCGCCCTCGAAGACGAGCCGGCCGGACGGCTGATCCGGCACCACGGTGGCCTCGCCGGCGGCGGAGACCTCGAGCGCGCCGTCGTCCGTCGCGACGAACGCCTTGGTGGGCACGCGCAGGTGGTCGTCGCAGGTCACGGCGACGAGGAGGTAGAGGGCGCCGAAGCCCACCCGGCGCGTCACCTCCTCGGAGCTGCGGAGCTCGACCCAGGCCGCCGGCCCCTCGCCGCGGGTGACGGCCACCGCCGCCGTGGTGGCCGCGCCGTCGGCCCACGTCGCCGGGAGCTCGCCGTCGAAGGTGACGCGCTGCAGGAGCTCGGCGGCGGTGCCGGCGGGGGTGACCTCGTCGTCGGCCACCTCGGTGGCCGCGACCTCCTCGCAGACCGGCCGGTGGACGGAGCCGAGGCAGCCCGCGAGCGGGACCAGGAGCGCGAGGGGGGTGCGGCGCATGCTCACCCCAGGAAGTCGGACTCGCCGGTCCGCGCGTTGTGCTCGCCGTTGAGGCGGCTCACGGTGTCGAGCGCCTCGCGCACGAGGTCGTCGACGATGTGGGCGTGGGACATGCCCTCGGACCGCATCTGGGTGTAGGCGGCCATGGGGTCGCGGTCGCGCTCGCCGCCGATCAGCAGCCGGCTCACGAGCTCCTCGGGCTTCGCGATGCCCATCGCGTTGGCCGCGGCGGAGTTGCCCTGGCGCATCGCCGAGACGACCTCCTGCAGCGACGAGCCGCTCTCCATCAGGTGGAGCACCATCGCCTCGTCCTGCCGGGCCTCCTGCTCCTCGTCGTCGTGGTTGTGGCCGCCGCTGGCGCCGCCCTCGCCGCCGGAGTTCATGGCGTGGCGGTGCTCGTGGAGCAGCAGCGAGGCGTGCTCCGAGTTGTGCTCCGGATCGAAGTCGCGCCCGACGAAGATCTGGCGGTCCATCGTGAACGCGCGCGCCTGCACGGCGCTCAGCGCCCGCTCGGCCGTGGGGCCGCTGAACACGTCGATGCCGTGGTACGTCCGCCGCGCCAGCCCGCCCGTGCGCGCCATCAGGCGGTCGGTCAGATCCTCACGGGTGCCCATCCGATCCCCCATCGACAGAACGACACTCCCATTGTACACCACCCGGCCCACCGCAGCCGCCCCCGGGAGGCACATGCCGACGATCACGCCGCAGTGGTGCTGGACCCCGGCCGGCCTCCGCGAGGGCCTGGCGATCGAGCTGCAGGGGAGCGCGATCGCCGCGATCCGCCCGCGTCGCCCCGACGAGCCCGTGCAGGCGGGCCGCCTGGCGCTGCCGGGCCTGGTGAACGCCCACAGCCACGCGTTCCAGCGCGCCTTCCGGGGCCACGTGCAGTGGCGCGACGCCGGCAGCGACGACTTCTGGACCTGGCGCGACCGGATGTACCGCACGGCGAACGCGCTCGACCCCGAGGGCGTCGAGGCCGTGAGCGCCCTGTGCTTCCTCGAGATGGCGCTGTCGGGCGTCACCCGGGTGGGGGAGTTCCACTACCTGCACCACCAGCCCGACGGCGCGCCGTACGCCGACCCGGACGAGCTCGCGCTGCGGGTCCTCGCCGCGGCCGAGCGGGTGGGGCTCGGCATCACGCTGCTGCGCGTCGCGTACCTGCGCGGGGGGCCGGGCGCGCCGCTGCGCCCCGACCAGCGCCGGTTCGGCGACCCGAGCGCCGAGGCGGTGCTCGCGGCCGTGTCGCGGCTGCAGGCGCACCGCTCCGAGCGCGTCCGCATCGGCCTGGCCCCGCACTCGGTCCGCGCGGTGCCGGCGGACGCGCTGCGCGCGCTGGCGGCGTTCGACGGGCCCGTCCACGCGCACGTGAGCGAGCAGCCCGCCGAGAACGAGGGCGCCCGGCTCGAGCACGGCAGGAGCCCGCTGCAGGTGTTCGACGACGCGGGGCTCGTCACCGAGCGCTTCGTCGCCGTGCACCTGACCTGGCCGCTGCCCGGCGACCTCGAGCGGCTGCTGCGCGCCGGCGCCTCAGTCTGCGTGTGCCCGTCCACCGAGCTCGATCTGGGCGACGGGTTCCTGCCCGTGGAGGCGCGCGAGCTGCCCCGGCTGTGCCTCGGCAGCGACAGCCACGCCGTCATCGACCTGCTCGGCGAGGCCCGCACCCTCGAGCTGCACGCTCGCGCGCTCGCCGGCAAGCGCAACGTGCTGGCGCCGCCGGGCGCGCGCGACGGCCTGGCCGAGAGGCTGCTGCGCGCGGCCACCACCGAGGGCGACCGGGCGCTCGGCGGGGCCGGAGAGGGGCTCGCGGTCGGGGCGCCCGCCGACCTCGCGCTGCTCGACCTCCGCCGCGTCGCGGCCGACGGCGTCCCGCCGCTGCAGGCCGCCGCATTCGTCGCCACCCCGGAGTGGGTCGACGAGGTGTGGGTCGCGGGCCGGCGCATCGTCGCGGGCGGGGTCCACGCCGAGGCCGAGGCGATCCGGCGCGCCGCCGCGCCCTGGCTGGGCTGACCGCGCCGCAGGATCCCGGACCGGCGCGGCGCCGTCCCCCAGGACCCCCGTTTGGTCGCGGCTTTGGCGCCCCTGGCGACGCGGCTGCGCCCGTGGTACCACCTTGCCCCATGTTGGCGCCGCTGGACTACGACCGCTACCGCATCATCGACGAGGTGGTGCGCCTGCCGACGCTCCGCATCCTGTGGGCGGAGGTCGACGGGCGGCGGGTGCAGCTCGTCACCTCGCCCCCCGTGCCGCAGACGGGCCGCCTCACGGTCCTGCGTCGGCTGGCGGAGCGCGAGGTCATCGGGGTCGACGGCGTGTGCCCCTACCTCGCCTCCGGGGTCGACGAGCAGCGCACCTGGGTCGCCTTCGCCGCGCCCGACGCCCCCACCCTGTCGGAGCTGGCCGACGCCATCGCGCGGGTGCCGTCGCTCGCCAACCCCGTCGCGGCGGCGCGGATCGTGGCCGACGCCGCGGTGGCGCTGCGCGAGGTGGTGCGGCTGGCCCCGTCGCTGCCGGCCGGCGGGCTCGACGACCTGCGGGTCGGGACCGACGGCAAGGTGGTCATCGGCTTCCTGGGCGAGATCCTGCCGGAGCCGCGGCTCGAGGAGCAGCAGGTGGTGGCGGAGCTCGGCCGCTGGCTCGACCGGCTGGGCGGCCGCAACTCGCCGCTCCACGTGCTGGCCGCCGGCATCGGCGCGGGCTCCATCCGGCGGCTCGGGTCGCTCGCCGAGGAGCTCGAGGGCTTCATCGAGGCGCAGGGCGGCGTCACCCACAGCGCCGTGGGCGCCTGGGTGCGGCGCCAGGCCGAAGCCACGCCCGCCATCGCGCCGCCGCTGCTCATCGACGACCCGACCAACCCCGAGCCGCTGTGGGTCCAGCGCACGCCCGACCCGAGCACTCCCGTGCCGAGCGGGCGCAGCAGCCTGTCGGGGCCGATCGGCGCCGTCATCGGCGGCTACCGCCTGGTCAAGCGCGTCGGCAACGGCATGATGGGCCGCGTCTACGAGGCCGTCCGCGCGAGCGACGACCGCCGCGTCGCGCTCAAGCTCATGATGCCGGCCGACGACGACCCCGAGATGCTCGCGGAGTACCGCAACCGGTTCCACCGCGAGGTCGAGGCGCTGGCGCGGCTGTCGCACCCGAACATCGTGCGCATCCTCGAGTTCGGGTACGACGACGAGGGCTGGCTGTCGATGGAGTACGTCGACGGCTCCACCCTGTCGAAGGTGCTGCGCAGCTGCGGCCACATGCCGCCGCTCGACGTGGTCACCATCGCCCGCCAGCTGTGCGCGGCGCTCGGCCACGCCCACACCCACGGCGTCATCCACCGCGACCTCAAGCCCGGCAACGTCATCCTCGAGGCCGACGACCCGGCGCGGGTGCGGCTCGTCGACTTCGGGCTCGCCAAGGAGTGGGACGGCACCGCCGAGTCCACCAACGACGGCACCTTGATGGGCACCCCGCACTACATGTCGCCCGAGCAGTGCCGCGGCGAGGCGGCGCGGGTCGAGTCCGACGTCTACGCGCTCGGCATGCTGATGTACCGGCTGCTCACGGGGCGCATGCCGTTCGAGAACGAGCGCGGCGCGGCGATCTTCATCGCCCACCTCAAGGCGCCCGTCCCCACCTTCGCCTCGCTCGGGCTGCCGTTCGACATCCCGCCCGGCATCGAGGTCGTGGTGCGCAAGTGCCTCGAGAAGCGGCCGGAAGACAGGTTCCGCTCGGCGCTGGCGGTCGACTTCGCGCTGCGTGGCTGCCTCGAGGCGTCGTCGCAGCCGAGCCGGCCGCGGCAGGCCGGGAGCGTCGGCGACCAGCTGAGCCGCGGCGCCACGGCGCTGCGCGAGGGCGTCGACCAGCTCGTGGCCGCGGGGCGGCGCACCGGGCCGCGGGGCCTGGCGGCGGCGGCGCTGGCCGCGCTGCTGCTGGGGGTCCTGCTGGTCGGCGGGGCCAGCAGCGCCACCGTGGTGTGGGTGGTGTCGTCGATCACCGGCGGGAGCGACGGCGCGGGCGAGGCGCCGGCCGACGACGCCCCCACCGTGCCGAACTCGCTGCGCGCGGTCGAGGTGCCGCCGATCCCGGCGGAGGATCACCCGCCGGTGTTCGAGGTGCCCGACGACGAAGGGATGGCGCCCTCGGCGTTCGAGCCGTCGCGCACGCCGGGGAGCCGGCGGTCGGCGCGGATCCCGCGCGCGCCGGTGTCGGAAGGGGAGCCCACGCCGGTCGACGCGATCGAGGCGGTCCCCGAGCCGCCGAGCTCGGAGCCGTCGGCGTCCACGGGGGGCTTCGAGATGCGACAGCGCCGCAACAAGGAGTTCGGCGGATGATGCTGTGGTTGTGCGTCGGCCTCGCGCTGGCGCAGGAGCCGGGGGCCACCTCGCCCGCGGACCGCGAGCGCGCGGCGGAGCTGTTCCGCAACGGCGACAAGCTGTACAACGAGGGCAACTACGAGGGCGCGATCGTCGCGTTCCGCGAGGCGCTCGACCTGTCCGGCGAGAAGGTCCTGCACTTCAACATCGCGAACTGCCTCGAGGTCCTCGGCAAGCTCGACGAGGCGCACCAGGAGCTCGAGCTGTACCGCGCGGTGGCGCCCGCCGACGAGCAGGCCACGCTCGACCGCCGCCTGGCCTCGATCCAGCAGCGCCTGGAGGCGAAGCAGCGGCAGGCGGCGGCGCGGCCGAAGCCCGAGCCGGTGGAGGTGCCGGTGCCGGTGCCCGTCCCCGTGCCGGTGGTGCCCGACAAGCTCGACGTGAAGGCGGCCACCTGGGCGCTCGCCGGCTCCGGCGCCGCCATCGGGGTCGCGAGCCTCACGGGCCTGGTGCTGTCGTACCGCGGGATCGGCCGCCACCAGGCGCCGCGCGACCAGGGCGCGCTGTCGCTCGACCGCGCGGCCAACGCCGTGTCGTGGCTCGGGCTGGGCGCCGGCGCCGGCCTCACCGTCACGGGCATCGTGGTGGTCGGGCCCGGCCAGCTGGGCGTGGCCGGCACCTTCTGAGGCGCTACCGCGGGTGCCGGGCGAGCTCCGCCTCGAGCGCCTCGACCCGCGCCTGCTCCTCGGCCGTGAGCGCCTTGCGCGCCACCGGCGCCTCCTGGAAGCCGTCGAGGCGGAAGAGGCGCTGCTCACCGTCGTCGTCGACGAGCTTCAGGTCGCGGTCGCGCGCGGCGCGCTCCACGTGGCGCCACGGCGGGCCGGTCGGCGGGTGCCGCGTCTCGCTGTAGAGCACCTCGTGGACGGTGGCGGCCGCGGGATCCTGCAGCGCCGGCTGCATCGGCAGCCCGTCGAGGTGCAGCGGCGCCGGGTCGACCCCGGCCGCGACCAGCACGGTCGGCACCACGTCGACCACCGACACCAGCGCGTCGCTGACGCCGTGCGCCACCCCGGGCCCCGCGACGACGAAGGGCACCCGCAGCCCGCCCTCGCGGAAGCTCCCCTTGGCGCCGCCCTGGCCGTCCTCGTCCTTCGCGTACGACGGGGTGCCGTTGTCGCCGATCACCATCACCAGGGTGTTCGCGCGGCGGTCGCCGAGCGCGTCGAGCAGTCGCGCGATCTCGGCGTCGGCCGCGGCGACGTTGAGCGCGAACAGCTCGTTCTCGTCGACCTCGGCGCCCTCGGGCAGCGCGCCGGGCGGCACCATCAGCGGCCGGTGGGCCGCGTGGTAGGCGACGTAGAGCACGAACGGCTCGGGCATGACGGTCAGCGCGGCGATGGCGTCGGTGGTGATGGCGGTCGTCGAGAACGTCGTCTCGAGGTGGACCTGCCCGTCGAAGCCGACCCGATCCCACGCGACGTAGCTCCGCGGCACGTCGGGCTCGTCGACGGGCGGCACGCCGATGTTGTTCATCGACCCGGCGAACCAGTCGAAGCCCTGCAGCAGCGCGTGCTCGGCGCCGCTCGCCGAGGCGAGCGTGGCCATGTGCCACTTGCCGATGGCGGCGGAGGCCCAGCGCTGGTCGGCGCGGCGCAGCAGCTCCGGGAGCGTGCGCACCGACAGGGGCATCTCCTTGTCCTGCTTCGCCATGATCACGGCGCCGACCTCGTTGCGGTCGGCGAACTCGCCGGTGATCAGCGCGGCGCGCGTGGGCGAGCAGACCGGGGTGGCCCAGGCCTGGTCGAAGCGCACGCCCTGGTCGGCGAGGGCGTCGAAGGTGGGGGTGGGAGGGGCGCCCGGGTAGCCGTAGGCGGAGATCTGGTCCACGCCAACGTCGTCGAGCAGGACGATCACGGTGTTCGGTGTCACGCCCTGCTCCTATCCCCTCAAGTCGGCGCGGTGGGGGGCGATGGGGAGTTCGATCACCATCTCAGGGAGCCAGGATGAGCCTTCGCGAGGAGCTCGGAGACTTCAACAGCATCGTCTGCTTCAAGGCCGTCGTGACCGGGGTCGAGGAGACGCTCGGCAAGGCCACCGCCGCCGTCGCGCTGATCGCGGCGGGCCGCAAGCGCGGCCGCAACCTCGTGCGCGAGCTCGGGATGAGCGGCGAGGGGGCGGACCTCGCGAAGGCCGGAGAGCGCCTGTCCGAGGCCCTCGGCGCGAACGGCACCCGCCTGTGCAAGGTCGGCCCCATCACCGAGGAGGGCGAGAACATCCGCGTCGTCGTCAGCGAGACGGTCTGCATGGCGGGCGAGCCCCAGGGCACCGACCGCACCTGCACCTTCACCCTCGGTGCCGTCCACGGCGCGCTCGAGGAGCTGACCGGGCGCAAGCTGAAGGGCGTGCACAAGGAGTCGCGCTGGCGCGGCGCCGACGACGACGTGTTCGAGTTCCGTCCCCGGATCTGACGGCGGTGACGCGGCGCCCCGCCGCGGATAGACGGTGGGGATGTCGATCGCGACGCTGTGGCTCGGGATGTGGGGGTGTGCCGGCGACGACGGCGCGCCCCCGCCCATCGTGCCCGACTCCGGCGGGTCGACGGGCGACACCATCGTCGGCGCGGTGCCGGCGCAGGTGGCCGCCGGCGGCTGGATCTGGGGGGCGGCGCTGGTGCCGGGCGATCTCGCTGCGGCCGTCGGCGAGCGGGCGCTCGAGGCGCACACCGAGACGCACGTCGACGGGTTCGGCGTGTGGCGCCTGCCCGCGGATCTGCCGCTCGGACCTGCCGAGCTGCGCTTCACGAGCGACGCTGGCGAGGAGCAGCGCGTGCCGATCGAGGTCGGCGCGCCGTGGATGGTCGACGTCGCCGCCCAGGCCGGGGTCACGAGCGTCCAGGACGTCGCGGGCTGGCCGAGCGTCTGCGCCCAGTCGCTGTCGGGCGTCGGGCTCGCCGACGTCGACCTCGACGGCGACCTCGACCTGCTCCACGCGAACCTCCAGGGGCCGTCGCAGCTGTGGCTCAACGAGAGCGTCCCGGGGACGATCGCGTTCGTGGCGGCGCCGCCGGGGGTGCTGCCGCCGATCGACCTCGTCAGCGCCGTGTCCTTCGCGGACTGGGACAACGACGGCGACCCGGACCTGTTCCTCGGCCGGCGCGGGGCCAACCGGCTCCTGCGCAACGACGAAGTCGACGGCGAGCGCGTGTTCGTCGACGTGACGGCCGGGTCTGGCCTGTCAGCCGCCGCCCAGCGCACCACCGGCGGCGCCTGGGGCGACCTCGACGGCGACGGCGATCTCGACCTGTACGAGGTCAACCACGCCTGGTGCATGCCGGGCGCGCCGGAAGACCCGGCGCTCGCCGACCACCTGTACCTGAACCTGGGCGCGGGGCGGTTCGGCGAGGTGACCGACCGGCTCAGCGACGCGCGGGCGCAGATCAGCGGGCGCTACGGGTTCGCCGCCCTGTGGCTCGACTACGATCGCGACGGCCTGCAAGACCTGTGGGTCGTCAACGACTTCGTGCCGGGCGGCGGCGCGAGCGTGCTGTGGCACGGCCTGCCGGGGGCCCTCGCCGACGTGACGGGCCCGAGCGGCATCGCGCCGCTGCCCGACGCGCAGGGCAAGGCCACGAACGCGATGGGCACCGCCGTGGGCGACCTCAACGGCGACGGGCTGCCCGACTTCGCCTATTCCAACATCGGCCAGAACTTCCTGGTGCTCAGCGCGGGCGTCGGGCGCTGGGAGGACGCCTCGGCGGCGTGGGGGATCGAGCGCACCACGCTGCCGTGGGGGCTGCAGTCGCTGACCTGGGGCACGCACCTGCTCGACCTCGACAACGACGGCGACCTCGACCTGGTCTTCGTCGGCGGGCCGCTCAACGGCCAGCGGCCCATGCCGCACGCGCTGTTCGAGAACATCGGCGGCGCCATGGTCGAGCGGACGTGGTCGGCAGGGCTGGCCTCGCCGGGCCACTCGCACGCCTCGGCGCAGGGCGACCTCGACGGCGACGGGTGGGTCGACCTGGTCGTGAGCCAGTGGGGCGGGCCGCTCGAGGTGTGGCACAACCGGCTGGCGACGCAGCGGCCGGGCCACTGGCTGGCCGTCGAGCTCGCCGGGGACGGCGTGGCGGTGAACCGCGACGCGCTCGGCGCCGTGGTCGCGCTGCAGCGGCTCGACGGCAGCGTGGCGACCTGCTGGCGGCAGCGGCCGCCCTCGATGGCGTCGTCGGGCGACCCGACCTGCGCGTTCGGGCTCGGCGCCGACGAGGGAGCGGTCGACGTGACCGTCACCTGGCCCGACGGCGCGGTCGACGTGGTGCCGGTCGACGGCGTGGACCAGCGGATGCGGATCGTCCGTGCGCCCTGACCGCTGCTGGGTCGCGCTGCTGCTGGTGGGCTGCCACCCGGGAGACGCCGCGACGGGTGACACGGCGCCGTCGACGCCGACGTGTGGGGCAGAGGTCGTGCTCGGCACGGGCACCGACGCGTTCGTCGAGGTGGCCGACGGCGATCCGCTGCCGCTCGTGTTCGGGCCGCAGGGCGGCTACCACCTGCCGCTGGCGCTGCGGGGCTGCGGGGTCGGCGCGCCGCTGCGCTCCCACGTGGTGGGGGTGCTGCAGGGCAGCGGCGAGGTCGTCGCCGACGTGACCGTGTCGCACGTGTGGCGCCCGGTCGACGCCTGCTGCGGGGTGCTGCTCGACCTCAAGGGCTACGTCGCGGCCGGGGTCGATCCGCTGTCGCTGGTCGGCGACACCGTGGTGCTCGACTACGACGGCGTGCTCGAGGGGTCGACGCCGGGAGAGCCGCTCGTCGACCACCTGGAGGTCGTGGTCGGGGCGCCGTGAGCGCCCCCGCTCACGGGTGCGCGTAGCGGACGACCTTGCCCTGGGTGAGGGTGCCGGCGAAGCAGCCGTGGTCGATGAACACGGTCGCGTTGCCCTGGATCCCCGCCGTCGCGCTGGCGCCGTGGTCGATGCCGGGCCCGCCGAGGCTGTCGACGTAGCACACGTCGATGTCGCCCGTGTCCTCGTGGAGGACGGCGCGCACGTCGAGCAGCCCGTTGCCGCTGTAGTGCGGCGCCTTCCACTGCACCTCGAAGGTGCGCCGCGGCGACAGGCCGCTGGTCCGCGCCCACACGTCGCCCGCGCCCGGGTTCAGGTCGTCCCACCAGGCGAGGATGGCGCCGTCGGTCGTCGACGCGGGCAGGCACAGGTTCGACGCGGGCGACAGCGGGGCCTTGAAGTTCAGGGTCCCGTTGGCCCCGACGTACACCGAGCTGTAGGTCTGCCCGTAGAAGTCGAAGTCGAAGCCGAGCGCCACCGAGACGGTGCCCTCGTCGCCGAGCGCCAGCCGGCTCGTCGAGGCCGACAGGCTCGGGCACGGCGGGATCGCCGTGAACTCCTCGCACATCCGGTAGCCGAAGGCGTCGGTGGCGAGCTCGGTGCACGCCTCGAGCTCGTGGGCGGCCGAGATGCACTGCGGGTCGTTCGGGTAGTCGGTGCCGCCGTCGCCGTCGTCGTCGACGCCGTTGGCGCACTCGGGGAGCACCACGGGGTCGTTCTCGTTCGGGTCCCACGGCGACGCGCAGCCCGGGTCGTCCGGGTAGTCGATGTCGCCGTCGCCGTCTTGTCGAGGCCGTCGAGGCAGCCGCCGGGGACCCCCTCGCAGTCCACCACGTAGTCGATGTCGATGACCGAGCCGGCCTGCGGGCGGTTGCTCCCGTCGAACACGACGGCGTTCTGCTGCTGGTCGTACACCCAGCCCGCCGCCACGACGCCGTCGTCGCGCACCACGAGGGTGGGCGGGACGGGGATGGCGGTCAGCTGGTAGGTGAGGGCGGCCAGCGAGCCCTGGGCGACCGAGCCGAGGTCGGTGCCCCAGTCGACGTCGCAGATGGAGAGCAGGCGGCCGCTGGCGAGGTTCACGATGGTGTCGTAGCCGTAGCCGGGGGCGGCGTTCGGGCAGCCGCCGGGCACGTCGCCGACGATGGCGTGGACCGAGACCTTGTCGGCGTCGCCGCCCTTGAGGGTGACCCAGTAGTTGTAGGCGGTGGCGGGCTGCACGGCGCCGCCGTCGGCCTCGTCGGAGACGAAGACCACCGACAGGATGGCGTTGTCGCGCCAGAAGCTGGTCACCGCGCCCGGCGCGGCGTCGCCGCCGGGGCGGGTGGCCTCGTAGGCGCGCTGGATGCCCTGCTCGATGGCCGAGCCGCCCGTGCCCACGTTCACCTGGGTCGCGAAGGCGCCGGCCGGGTCGGCGTCGGAGTCGTAGATCACCGGCCCGACGAAGCGCGCCGACGAGGTGGTGACCACGCCGACCCGCCAGTCCGCGCCGGCGGTGACCATCTCGTTGATGAACTCGTCGAAGTTCTGGCCGAGCGAGCTCTGCTCTTCGGCCATGCTGCACGAGTCGTCGATCACCACGAGCAGGTCGACCATCGGCACCGCGTTCGGCGGGTACAGGTCGTTGTGCTGGGCGCCGGCGCAGCCGTCGCAGGCGTCGGGGATGCCGTCGAGGTCGGCATCGTCGGCGTCGTCGGCGCCGGGGCACAGGTCGCAGGCGTCGGCCACGGCGTCGGCGTCGGCGTCGAGCGCGTCGTCGCCGCCCTCGCACAGGTCGCAGCCGTCGGGCACGCCGTCAGCGTCGGCATCCAGGGTGTCGTCGTGGCCCGGGCAGAGGTCGCAGTCGTCGGGCACGCCGTCGACGTCGTCGTCCAGCGTGTCGTCGCCCGCGCAGACGTCGCAGTCGTCGGGCACGGTGTCGCCGTCGGCGTCGAGCGTGTCGTCGAAGCCGTCGCACTGGTCGCAGTCGTCGGCCACGCCGTCGCCGTCGCTGTCGTAGCCCTGGTCGCCGGTGGGGCAGGGGTCGCAGTCGTCGGGCAGGCCGTCGCCGTCGGCGTCGAGCGCGTCGTCGTAGCCCGGGCAGGTGTCGCAGGCGTCGGGGATGGTGTCGCCGTCTTCGTCGACGGCGTCGTTGGCGCCGGGGCACAGGTCGCAGGCGTCGGGCACGCCGTCAGCGTCGTCGTCGGCGAGGTCGTCGCCCGCCGGGCACAGGTCGCAGGCGTCGGGGACGGTGTCGCCGTCGGCGTCGAACGAGTCGACCCCGCCGGGGCAGACGTCGCAGGCGTCGGGGACGAGGTCGCCGTCGTCGTCGAGCCGATCGTCGAAGCCCGGACACAGGTCGCAGCCGTCGGGCACGCCGTCGGCGTCGTCGTCGAGCGTGTCGTCGTAGCCCGGGCAGAGGTCGCAGCTGTTGGGCCAGCCGTCGCCGTCGGGGTCGTAGAGGTCGTCGGCGCCGGGGCAGATGTCGCAGGCGTCGGGCACGGTGTCGCCGTCGTCGTCCGCGGCGTCGTCGCCCAGCCGGCACACGTCGCAGTGGTCGGGCACGGCGTCGCCGTCGGCGTCGAGCGCGTCGTCGCCGCCGTCGCACACGTCGCAGCCGTCGGGCACGGCGTCGGCGTCGCTGTCGGCGCGGTCGTCGGCGCCCGGGCACAGGTCGCAGCCGTCGGGCACGGTGTCGGCGTCGGCGTCGGCGCCGTCGTCGGCGCCGAGGCAGATGTCGCAGCCGTCGGGCACGGTGTCGCCGTCGACGTCGATCCGGTCGTCCTGCCCGGGGCACGCGTCGCAGGCGTCGGCGGTGCCGTCGCCGTCGGCGTCCTCGTAGTCGGAGCCGAGCGGGCACTCGTCGCAGTCGTCGGCCACGAAGTCGCCGTCGCTGTCGACGAGGTCGTCGCCGTTCGGGCAGGCGTCGCAGTCGTCGGGGACGGTGTCGCCGTCGGCGTCGAGGCGGTCGTCGGCGTTGGCGCAGCGGTCGCAGAAGTCCGGCACGCCGTCGCCGTCGGCGTCGAGCAGGTCGTTGCCGCCCTCGCACACGTCGCACAGATCCGGCACGCCGTCGCGGTCGGTGTCCGTCCCCGTGGGGTCGCACACCGCGTTGCCGGCGAGCGCGACCACGTCCTGCGGCAGCTGCGGATCGTCGCTGTCGACCAGGATCCGGTCGGTCACCTCACCGTACAGGGTCGGGACGAACGCGACGTCGATGGCCGCCGACTCGCCGGCCGCGACCTCGAAGGTCGTGGGACCGTCGAGGGTGAACGGCGCGTAGGCGTCCTCGAGCCGCACGTCGGAGACCGTCAGCACGCCCGCGCAGGCGTTCGTGACGGTGAACCGCAGCGACGGAGTGGGCTCGCCGAGCGTGTACTGCCCGAAGTTCAGCACCTTCGGCTCGATGTCGATGCAGGGATCGCCCACCGGCTCGCTGGTGCACGGCTCCGTGGTGCAGGTCTCGGTCGTGTCGGTGTCCTTGTTGGCGAGGTCGAAGTCCTGACAGCCGCTCTCGAGCGCCGCCGTCGCGCCGAGCAGCCCCACCAGCGCGGCGCTCCCGCGGCGGCGCCGCAGCAGGGCGCCGATCGCCACCAGGCCGAGGCCGGCGAGCCCGAGCCCGCCCGTCGAGTCGCACGCCGCCGCGCAGCGCGGGGTCGGTGTCGCAGGCGTCGCCCAGGCGGTCGCCGTCGACGTTCGCCTGGTTCGGGTTCGGCGCGTCGGGGCAGTTGTCGCAGGCGTCGCCCACGCCGTCACCGTCGGCGTCGGCCTGGTCGTCCTCGAGGTCGGGGCACACGTCGCAGGCGTCGCCCACGCCGTCGCCGTCGGTGTCGGCCTGGTCGGAGTTCGCGACCTCGGGGCAGTTGTCGCAGGCGTCGCCCAGCCGGTCGCCGTCGGTGTTGGCCTGGTCGGGATCCGCCACGATCACGCACGCGTCGCAGGCGTCGCCCACGCCGTCGTCGTCGCTGTCGCGCTGGTTCGGGTCGGGCACGTCGGGGCACACGTCGCAGGCGTCGCCGACGGCGTCGTAGTCCCGATCCGACTGGTCCGGATCGTCGAGGCCCGGGCAGCGGTCGCAGGCGTCGCCGATGCCGTCGCCGTCGGTGTCGGTGCCGTCGTTCACGTCGCGCGGGCAGTTGTCGCAGGCGTCGCCGGTGCCGTCGCCGTCGGTGTCGAGCTGGTTGCCGTTGGGCGAGGCGGGGCAGTTGTCGCAGGCGTCGCCGGTGCCGTCGCCGTCGGTGTCTTCCTGGCCGCCGGGCGTGGTGGGGCAGGCGTCGCACAGGTCGCCCACGCCGTCGAAGTCCTGGTCCGACTGGTTGGCGTTGGGGATCGACAGGCAGTTGTCGCACAGGTCGTCGACGCCGTCGCAGTCACCGTCCTCCTGCCCGGGGTTGGTGTCGAACGGGCAGTTGTCGCAGTCGAGCAGGATGATCGCGTACGGATAGGGGTCGTTGTCGGGGATGGTGACCACGCCGCTGCCGAACCCGTCGTCGTCGTCGTCGTGCTCCGTGATCAGGATCTCGCACCCGAAGGTGCCGTAGTCGTAGTAGTAGTCGGCGTTCGGCCAGGGAACCCCGAATGCGTCGCGGTTCGACTGGCACAGCGGGTCGGACAGGTCGACCGGCTGCTCGAGGGCCGGCGGGACGGTGTTGCAGTTCTTGTCCTGCGGCAGCTCCGCCACGCACTGCGCGAGCGCGGGCGCGGCCGAGGCGAGGACGGCGACGAGGAACGACAGGACCGTCACCGGCCACCTCCACCCGGGCGCTGCTGGCCGTTGAACGGCAGCGTGTCGATGTTGCTGTACTCCGGCGGGCCTCCCCGCTGCCGAGCGCCCGCGTGATGCGGAACTCGACCCGGCGCGCCGCCTCTTCGTCCTCGGTCGCGCCCACGGGGGTGACCTCGCCCATCGCCCGCACCGACAGCCGGTCGGGGTGCACACCGCGCGCCAGCAGCGCCTCGTAGACCGAGGCCGCGCGCGCGAGCGACAGCTTGTAGTTGACCTCGAAGGTGCCCTCGTTGCTCGCGTGGCCCACGATGACCACGTGCACGATCTCGGGCGTGGTCTGCAGGATGTTCGCGACCTGCTCGAGGATGCCCTGCGACTCGGGCAGGATCTCGTCGCTGCCGACGGCGAAGTTGATGGGGTCGCGCAGCTCCACCTGGCCGCGCCCCACCCGGGCCAGCTCCTGCGGGTGCCACTCGGGCTCCGGCGGGATGGCGGCGATCGCCTCGTCCTCTTCGACGTCCTCCTCCTCCGGCAGGACGGTGAAGTCGTCGATGACGGCCGGGAGCGGGCGGGCGGCCGGCGGCGGCGGCCGGCGCGAGATCGTGACGCCGCCGACGACCCGCGCGTCGGTCGCGCCCACGCCGTTGGTCACGCCGTGGCCCACCAGCAGGTCGAGCGCGACCGTGTCGGATGGCGCGACCTGGGCGCCGAGCATGGCCTCGCCGGCGTTGGTGCCGGGCGAGAAGCCGAAGCGCCCGGTGAAGCCGCCCTGCGCGGCGACGACCTCGCTGAGGGCGTAGCGGGCGCCGGCGCTCGCGTACATCTGGTTGCCGAACCGCAGCTGCGCCTCGGAGTCGACGGGGGTGCGGGCCATCGCGCCGACCGTCGCCGACAGCGAGAGGTCGGCCACGTCGACGGTGGTGCCGAGCCCGCCGCCGAGGCGCACGCCGCTCTCGCCGAGCCACGCGTCGCGGACGCCGGTGGGGACGGCCATGTCGGCGTGGGCGCCGAACGCCACCGTGTCGGTCTTCAGGAAGGCGACGCGGACGCCGCCCGTGAGGTCGCCCACCGCGAACCCGTCGGCGCCGTAGGCCGGGGCGGTGGAGCCCCAGGAGACGGCGGCTGGGAGGTTGGCGCGCAGTCCGACGCGGTCGCCCACGTCGGCGGAGACGACGAGCTGCGCGGTGGCGCGGTTGCCGATCACCTTGAGCTCGTCCGCGTCGACCTGCTCGAGGACGAGCGGGTTGGCCGTGTACCAGGCGAACAGGCCGGCGCGCACGGTGCCGGGCGCCTCGAGGGCCATGCCGTCGACGCCGACGGGGGCCCGCGACGACAGGTAGGGGCGCACGAGCTCGATGTCGGCCGACTGCTGCTGGGCGGCGGCGGGTGCGCTGGCGGCGAGCGCGGCCATTGCCGCCGCGACCGCAGGGAACGATGTGTGTGACACGCTGGTCTCCGGGGTGGCGATCCTAGACCGCGCGGACCGGTTCGGCCAGCCCCCGAAGAGCGGCCGCGGACCGCGACCCGCGCCAACCCGTCCGTCCAACGCCGAGCGACGCGTCGGTTTCCGTTCTGATCCAGCTCGGCGACCGCCGCGCCCGCGGGGCGCGTGTCCACGGCGCGGTCGGCCGCCCCGCGTTTCGGGCGGAATCAGCGGATTTCATCGGGAGGCCGGATGCGTCGGATCTCGGCTCGGGGTAGCCTGGCGCTTCACGGCCACGGTCATCCGTGGGGGGGACGCGATGCGGGTTCCGACGAAGGTTCCGAGGCTGGCGAGCCTGCCGGGCGGGCGGTGGACGGTCTGTGCCACCGGGGTCCTGATGGCCTGCTCCGGCAACGATCTGGGCGGAGACAAGACACCGCAGGACGAGATCGTGGTCTCGCCGGGGTCGGTGCGGCTCGACGAGGACACGTCGGCGCCGGTGGTGCTGTCGGCCGAGACCGACGCGGGTCCGCTCACCTACGAGATCGTCACCCAGCCGCTGCTCGGGCAGCTGGTCGGGGCGGGCTCGCAGTGGGAGTACGTGCCGGACCCCGACGCGAACGGGGAGGACGCCTTCACCTGGCACGCCTCCGCGGGCGGCATCACGAGCGAAGATGCCGTGTTCACCATCGTCGTCGATCCGGTCAACGACGCGCCGGTCGGCGTGGCCACGCAGATCGGCACCAACGAGGACACGCCGGTCCACGACCGGCTCACCGCCACCGACGTCGAGGGCGACCCGCTGGTGTTCGCGCTGGTCACGGCGCCGGAGGCGGGGCGGGTCGACCTCGACCCCACCACCGGCGAGTTCACCTACTCGCCCGACCTCGACTACACCGGGCAGGACGCCTTCGTCTGGTCGGCGTTCGACCCGGCCGGCGCGAGCACCGGCCCCGTGCGGGTCGACCTGAACGTCGCCGACGCGAACGACCCGCCCGAGGTCGAGCCCGGCGCGTTCGTGCTGGCGGAGGACACCACGCTCGACGCGGCGCTCGTGGCGGTGGACCCCGATGGCGACCCGCTCACCTGGCGGGTCTACCAGCAGGTGTCGCACGGGCAGCTCACCCTGAACAACAACCTCGGCACCTTCACCTACGCGCCGTGGCCCGATTACTACGGCCCCGACACGTTCACCGTCGTGGCGAACGACGGCACCGTCGACTCGGAGCCGGTCACCCTCTCGCTCACGGTCACCGGGGTCAACGACGCGCCGACCGTGCCGCCGGCCGTCCTGGAGGTCGACGAGGACGCCGTGCGCTCGGCGACCGTCGCCGCGGGCGACGTGGAGGGCGACCCGCTGGCCTTCCGGGTCGACAGCCCGCCGCACGACGGGGCGCTGACCCTCGATCCGGTCACCGGGGCCATCACGTACACCCCGTCGCACAATTGGTCGGGGGTCGACGAGTTCACGATCGTGGCGTCCGACACGCACGTCGACTCGCTGCCCGGGCGGGTCACCGTGGTCGTGCAGCCGGTGAACGACCCGCCGACGGCGTCGGGCGGCGGCCTGCTGCTGACCAACGAGGACACGTCGGTGGCCGGGGCCATCCGCGGCGCCGACCCGGAGAACGACGCGCTCACCTTCGTGCTCTCCACCGCGCCGGCGCACGGGACGGTGACGCTGTCGCCGTCGGCCGGCGACTTCGTGTACTCGCCGTCGCTCGACTACAACGGCGCCGACACCTTCTCCATCGTGGCGTCGGACGGACAGGCGACCTCGGGCGAGGCGCTCGTGTCGGTGCAGGTGCTGTCGATCAACGACGCCCCGCGGCTCACGCCGAGCACGCTCACGGCGGTGCAGGACAGCACCACCACCATGACGCTGCCGGCCGTCGACCCCGAGGGCGACCTGCTCTACTTCCTGGTGCAGACGCCGCCGCAGCACGGCACGGCCGTGCTCGACTCCCTCAGCGGCGAGCTCGCGTACACGCCGACCGCGGGGTACGCGGGCGCCGACGTGCTGATCTACGCCGTCTCCGACGGTGTGGCGTCGTCGACCGGCATCCTGCCCATCACGGTCTCGGCCGACGGCGACGGCGACGGCGTGCCCCACGGCAGCGACAACTGCCCCGACGTGGCGAACGACGGCCAGAGCGACGTGAACGGCAACGGCCTCGGCGACGCCTGCGACTGCTGGTCGACGCCCTTCTCGGCCACGCTCGATCCGTCGATCTGGACCGCCAGCGCGCTCACGTCGGCGGTGACGAGCACCTACGTCTCGCCGAGCCACTCGCGGGCGCTGCTGGGCGACGGCGCGTACCTGCAGGCGAAGGCGCGGCCCGGCTGCGCGGTCGAGCAGTACGCGCTGCAGGTGGCGCTCGGCTCGCCGGCGCCGGAGCTCACCGACTCGCTCGTGCTGTCGGCGCGGGTCGACGGCGGACCGTGGGTGGTGGTCGACGAGGTGTTCGGCACCGGCGTCGAGGAGTCGTTCGACGAGATCGTCGGGAACACCGAGGGCCTCGGGCTCGTGGGCGACGAGATCGAGTGGATGATCGAGGTGGTCGCCGACGAGGTCGACGACGTGTTCACCATCGACGACTTCTCGGTCGCCTGCGACACCGACGCCGACTGGCTGCCCGACTGCGTCGAGACGTTCATCGACGGCTACGACCTGACGGTCGCCGACGCCGACGGCGACGGCTGGCTCGACGGCGACGAGTACGCCGCGGGCTCCGACCCGTACCTCGCCGACACCGACTTCGACGGGATCGACGATCCGGTCGACAACTGCCCGACCACGTTCAACCCGTCGCAGACGGACTCCGACGGCAACGGGTTCGGCGACGCCTGCGACCTCGCCGTCCACGACGACTTCTCGGCGGGCGTGCTCGACCCGTCGATCTGGGTGGGCCTGTCGGGCGACGCCGCGGTCACGACCGAGTTCGCGTACAACGACCTGTACTCGCTGCGGCTGTCCGGCGGGGGCGGGTGGGCCGAGGCGCTGCCCATCGACTTCTCGGGCTGTCCCGAGGTGGCGTGGTACTTCCAGCTGAAGCCCGGGCCCGAGCCGCCCGACAGCACCGACCACTTCCAGCTGCAGTTCTGGAACGGCACGGCCTGGATCAACTTGATCGACCGGGCCGGGCAGAGCCTGTCGACGACCGTGTTCGAGCCCACCATCGGCAGCAGCATCGACCCGTCGGTGCTGTCGCAGGGCGCGCGCATCCGGTTCAACGCCCCCACCACGACCAGCGGCACGGGCTACGACGAGTGGTTCATCGACGACGTGGCCATCGGCTGCGACTTCGACGGGGACGACCTGCCGACCTGGGCCGAGCAGAAGATCCAGGGGACGAACCCGTTCGTGGCGGACACGGACGGCGACGGGGTGAACGACGGCGCCGAGGTGGTGGCCGGCACCGACCCGCTGGACAGCACCTCGCACTAGCGCCGGACGCGGCTCCCGTCGACCTGGCTGACCGCCCGGACAGTTCTGACGGAAACGCGCCCGACGCCTTTCCGTCAACTGACGGAAACGCGCCCGGCGGCACCGTAGTAATCGGCGCCGGGGTGCGGCTTTCTTGCCGCGCCGGCGCGCCGCGATCCGCGCCCGGCCGACGCCCACCGCTCGGTGCGGATCTTGCTGCGTTCCTGGCCGTCGCGGCTCTCCGCGCGCCTCTCTCTATGGAGCCCCCCATGTCCCTGCTCCTCGCGTCAGCCTGGCTGACGCTGCCCGCCTGCCACTCCGACGCCGGCAAGGCCGACGACAGCGACATCCCCGTCGACCCGTGGCTCGACCCCGACGCCCCGCCGGCCCTCGCCCTGCAGACCCCGCCGCCGGCCAGCTTCGTCGACCCCGGCGCCACCGCGGTCGCCGGCGAGGCCATCCACGCCGAGGGCGTCACCGTCAGCGGCACGACCGCCACGGTCGCCGCCGGGCGCTTCGCCGCCGACCTCGACCTGCCGAGCGGCATCACCACCCTCGAGGTCGCCGGGGTCGACCCCGACGGGAACCCCCTCACCGACAGCGGCTCCGTCCTGGCCGGCCCCTTCGCCCAGCCGGACGGCGAGGTCGCGGAGGCGCTCCGCATCCGCCTCGGCGCCGGCGCCTTCGCCGAGCTCGGCCCGCTGCTCGGCAGCCTGCTCGACCCGGCCGCCCTCAGCGCCCAGGTGACCGCCCTCAACCCGGTCCTCGACACGGCTGCCGCCCGGATCGACCTGGAGGGCGTGTCCTTCGACGCCGCGACCATCGCCCTCGTCCCGGCCGACGGCGAGCTGCTGGTCGACATCTCCATCCCGAACTTCGTGCTCGGCATCGACGCCACGGTCTACGACGCCCTGCCGTTCGGCATCGACCTCTCCCTGTCGCCCGAGCTGAAGGCCGACGAGGTCCACCTCACCACCGCCATCGGCCTGACGCTCGACGCCACGGGCCACGTCGACGCCACCGTCGCGCCGCTGCAGGCCGAGCTCGTCGCCTTCGACCTCGACACCGGCATCCTCGAGCTCGTGGACTGGCTGTTCGTCGACGACGACGACCTCGCCGACACCATCGAGGCCCAGCTCGCCGCCCTCGGCGACGACCTGGAGCCCGCGCTCGATTCGGCCCTCGCCGGCATCGCCATCGACCTGCAGACCGAGCTCCTCGGCGCCCAGCTCGCCCTGGCCGGCACCGTCACCGAGCTCGCCCTCGACCCGAGCGGGCTCACGCTCGGCCTCGGCATGGCCATCGACACCGACGTGCCCACCCCCGACGTGCCCGGCCACCTCACGTTCCCGGCGCCGCCGCCGCCCACGAGCGACGACGTGGCCCTGCAGATCTCCGACGCCTTCCTCGACCGCGCCCTGTTCGAGCTGTGGGCCGCGCACGCCCTCGACCTCGATCTGCCGCTCGGGGCCGAGGACGCCGCCATCCTCTTCGTCTTCGGCGGCCAGGGCAGCGGCAACCTGTCGCTGTCGGCGGGCCTGCCGCCGGGGTGGCTCGAGCGGGGCGGGGAGGCGCGCATGCAGCTCGGCGAGCTCGCGCTCACCGTCGACACGCCGGGCGGCGACTACGGCGACCGCGTCGAGCTGATCGCCGCCATCGACGCCGCCGCGGCCCTCGAGGTCACCCCCGACGCCGCCGGCATCGTCCTGTCCGGCGCCGACGTGAAGATGCGCGCCACCGGCGACAGCGCCCGCTCGCCCGAGCTGCTCGCGGCCCTGCCCACCCTCACCACGGCGTTCGGCCTCGGCATCGGCGCCATCAACGACCAGCTGTCGTTCCCGCTCACCGACCTGCTCGGCCCCGACGCCGTCCTCCCGACGCTCGCCTTCCAGCGCGACCCGAGCGGCGTCGCCACGCTGGTCGAGCTGTCGGTGGCCGACCTGCTCCCCCTCCTCGGCCTGCCCACCACCACGCAGACGAGCACGACCTCCACGACCGGCCTGTCCGTCGCGATCCCGCCCGGCGCCACCGTCTCGGACGGCGACGACGACGTCCCCGGCGACGGCGTCGTCTCCTGGGTCTGCTCCCGCGACGATCTCGTCGTCCAGGGCGACGGCGGCACCTGGTACGTCGACGACAACGGCGAGGTCCGGATCGAGGGGACGGGCCACACCGTCTACGCCGTCGACGGCGCGACCGTCGTCCT
Organism: Myxococcota bacterium; assembly: GCA_041389545.1. Lineage (GTDB taxonomy): Bacteria > Myxococcota_A > UBA796 > UBA796 > JACKER01. The sequence goes on from JAWKRQ010000007.1 coordinate 163,727, forward strand.
CGAGAGCGCTGGCAACACCGTCTACGCCGACCCCGGCGCGGACGTGCGCGACAACGACGGGACCAACGCCGTGACCGTGTACGATCCGCTGACGTTCGACCTGGCGAGCGCGCCGAGCCCGGGCTGCTGACGCGCTGTCGCGCCCGAGCCCGCCGACGGCGGCCCGCCCGACAGGCTGACATCCGGCCCCCGCGACGATCCGCTGCTGACCTGCCTCGTCGGGCTGGCACGCCCGCTGCTGTGTCCCCGGCGGGAGGTCCGGATGGCGAGCAGGCGCGCACGGCGCGGGATGACGCTGATCGAGGTCGGGGTGGTGGTGACCATCCTGCTGGTGGTGATGCTGGGGCTGTCGGTCGGCGTGGCGCAGGTGTCCAGCACCTTCGGCAGCTCGCAGATCGACGAGGCGCGCCTGCGCGCCGCTCGCGAGCAGGAGGTCCGCGACATCGAGGCGCTGCGGGCCGGGCTCGGCGCCGCGAGCCCGGCGGTGGTGCTCAGCGAGGACGTCGACGTCACCGTCCGCGCCGCCCCGCTCGCCGAGGGGCTCCGCGTGGTCGCGGATCTCGACGTGGACGTGCACGCCTCGTTCCTCGTCCGCAACGACGCCGAGCTCGACGCAGTGAGCGTGACCTTGCCGGTCAGCCCGCTCGTGGACGCCGTCCGCCTGACGCTGCAGGACCTGGACGGCCGGCCCGTCGCGCCGGTGAGCCGCCAGGTGGACGACGGCGTCCTGCGGTTCTCCGCGCCGCTCGCGCCGGGCGGCACGCTCACTGCCGAGCTGAGCTACACGTTCCGCGGGCGGGACGCGCTGTCGCTCCCGGTCTCGGCCGCGCTGCCGCAGGGGGCGCACCACCCGCTGGACCTGCAAGTGGACCTCACGCTGCCCCCGGGCTTCGCGCCGCAGCGCCCCCCGGCGTCGCTGGCGCCGCTGCGCGCGACCGACACCGCGTGGCGCTGGGAGGTCGCGGGCGCCGTCGCGCCGCCGCCCGTCCAGCTCGAGCTCTCGGCCGGTCACACGCTCACCGGGCGCGTCGTCTCCGTCCTGCGGCTCGCGGCCCTCGGGCTGCTCGCGTTCTGCGCGGGCCTGTGGTACCTGCGCGAGGCGGAGCGCCCCGGCGACCTCGACGACTTCCGCCTCGGCGGGCTGCTGCTGCTCGCGCTGAACTACTGCTCGTTCTACGCCATCTTCGGCGTCGCTGCGCCGCGGGTGGGCCTGGTGGCGGCGCCGCTCGCTGCCGTCGTGACGCTGCCGCTGCTCACGCTGCACGTCGCGCGGCTCACCCGCCCCCGCTTCGCCTGGACCCGGGCGCTGCCGCTCGCCGCGGCCACGATGGGGTCGTGCTGGCCTACGCCTGGGCCGAGCCGGCGCGCCCGGCGCTGCTGCTCGGGGTGGGCGTCGCCGCGACCACGCTCGTGACGGTGACCTGGCGGGATTGGTCGGCGACGCGCCGGGCCTGGGCCGAGGTCCGCGCCCGCCAGGCCGTCCGCGACGCCCGCCTGGCGCGGCTCACCGACGAGGCCGCGTCGCTGCGCCGCGCCGTGGACGCCGCCAGGGCGCGCCTCGACGCCGCCCGCCGGGCCTCGACCGAGCTCCCCGTCGGGCTCGGCGCCGAGCGCGGCGCCCTGCTGCGTGGCGCCGCGCGCCTCGAGCGGGCGGTCCTGCGGGCCCGCGCGCTGCTGGAGGTGCCGCTCGAGCAGGATCCCGCCAGCGACGCCGCCCACGAGGCCTGGTGCGACGCCCACGGCGCCGCGCTGGAGCGCGCCCGCACCCAGCTCCGGGAGCTCGACGAGGCGCTGGTCGCCGCGGTCGCCGCGCTGGAGGCGGCAGCGCGCCGTGTCACGCAGGCGCTCGCGGCCTCGCTGGGCGAGCTGGAGCGCGCCGTCGACGGGCTCGCGGTGGCCGAGGCCGAGGCGCGCACGGCCCGGCGCGGGGCGCACGTGGCCGTGGACGAGCTCCTCACCGAGGCCATGGCGGTGCGCACCGCCGCGGACGCCCTCTGCCACGAGGTCGCCGAGACCACCGACGACGACCTCCGCGCCCGCATCGGCGCCGCGCGGCAGCTGGCTGCGGCGGCGGATCAGCTGGGCGAGGCCCTGCGTGACACACTGCCCGGGCTCGTCGCCGCCGCGCCGGCAGGGGAGGGGGTGCACTGCCCGGTCTGCGGCACGGCCCACGCCGACGGCGGGCGGTTCTGCGTCGCCTGCGGTGCCGCCCGGCCCGCGGCCCTCGGGTGCGGAGCCTGCGGCCGGGTCACGCACCTGCCGCACCACCTCCTGCGCGACGGTTGGGCCGATCAGGACGTACACTGCGGCGGATGCGGCGCGGAGCTCCGTCCGGCGGCGTAGCCCTACGTGCAGCACCACCGGCGCACCGTCGCCTCCACCACGTCGACCGCGCGCACGAGCTCCGAGGCTGCGACGTGCTCGTTGGCCTGGTGCGCCACGGTGATCGAGCCCGGCCCGAACACGAGCGGCGCCATGCCGAGCGCCGCGAGGTTGCCGCCGTCGGTCGCGAACGACGCCGCCCGCAGCCCGGCGCCGCGGCGTGCTCCGCCAGCGCGCCCTCGAGCGGCGTGCCGAGCGGCGTGAGCATCGCCGGCGACACCCGCAGGACCCGCGGCTCCACGGGGTGGGGCAGCTTCAGGGCCGCGATCCGCTCGGCCAGCGCGTGGTGCACCTCCAGCGGGTCCTGCCCCGGCAGCGGCCGGTAGCCGATCTTCAGCACGCACCGGTCGGGGACGATGTTGACGGCGCGGCCGCCCTGGATCTCCGCCACGTTCAGCGCCACCCACGGCCGCTCGAGCTCGGGGATGGCCGCGGGCTGCCCCGCCAGGTCGCGCGCGAGCTGCCGCGCCGCCACGACGATGTCGGCGGCGCCCTCGACGGCGTTGAGCCCGAGGTCCGGCCGCGACGAGTGCGCCGCCCGGCCGCGCACCTCCACCTCGACGGCGACGTGGCCCGGGTGCATCCGCAGGATGCGGAAGTCGGTGGGCTCGCCGATCCAGCACGCCGCCGGGAACGGCCGCCCGGCCCACGCCTGCGCCATCGCCGCCGAGCCGAGGCAGCCCACCTCCTCGTCGTGGGTCCACACGAGCACCACCGGCTTGCGGTAGGCGCTCGCCGGGATCCGCCCGAGGGCGACCACGACCGCGGCCAGGAAGCCCTTCATGTCGGCCGTGCCGCGCCCGTAGAGCACGCCGTCGCGCTCGGTGAGGCGGAACGGATCGCTGTCCCAGGGCTGCCCCTCGGTGGGCACCACGTCCATGTGCCCGCTGATGCACAGCCCGCCCGCCACGTCGTCGACCGGCCCGATCGACGCGACCACCGAGCACTTGCCGGCCTCGGCGGCCCCGGGGGGGGCGAACCGCTCCACCCGGAACCCGGCCTCCTCGGCGCGGGTGGCGAGGTGCGCGGCCAGCGCCTCCAGCGGGCGGTTCGACACCGTCGGCCACGCGATCAGGCGCGCGAGCTCATCCACCACCATCGGCCGGCTCCTCCTCTTCCTCGTCTTCGTCGAGCGTCCACCACGGGTCGCGCCCGCGGCGCCGGTTCGGCATGTCGGGCACCGTCTGCTCGACGTGCAGGATCGCGTCGAGCAGCTGTCGGATGGGCACGGGCTCCGCCGAGGCGCCGCACGCGGGCGTCCCGCCCACCAGCATCGCGAACAGCCCCGGGTCGAGGGGCTCGGCCCGCTCGATCTCCGTGGTGTCGACGAGGTCGGTCAGCGCGTCGGTCGTCTGCTGCTCCGACCGGATGGCCTCCTGGAGCAGCGCCTCGCCCCGCCGCAGGTCCCCGCGGCACATCGCCTGCATCGCCTTCTCGTAGGCCGCCGCAGGGCCGTGCCAGCGGGTGGGCTCGGGCTCCGGCTTGCCCTTGTGGGCGTCGGCCGCCGCGCGCCACCAGTCGAAGTGGGCGCCCCGCTGCGTCAGGCCGAGCTCGCGCACCTGGAGCTCGCGGACGACCTGCAGGCGCTCGGCCACGAACGCGAGCATCTCGTCGCGCGTGGCGTTGCCCTTCGCGATCCGCTGGGCGATCTCGTCGTTCCCCAGCGACTTTGCGAGCTTCTCGAGCCTGGAGCGAGCCTCCTGGCGCACCTCGGACCGCTCGCTCCCGCCCGAGGCCCGCGAGGATCCCGCGGGCCGCTTGCCCTTGCCCCGATCGTCGGCCATCGGTCCACCGTAGCACGTGGCCGACGGGATCCTGCGCCGCGTTGCGACACAGTTCATGGGAGTGTGCTCGGGCCGGGCGCCGGGCACCCGAACGTGCGGCCGGGAGCGATGGCGGGCGAGCCGGAGTGACGTTCGCCCGCCCGCCGCCCGGCCCTGCGCGGACTCCAGCCCCACGCGCGAGAGGCTCGGCACGGCCGCTCCGGCGCGAACTGACGCGATCGCGCCCGACGCTCTTCCGTCGATTCCTACGGGTGCGTGCGCGCCGAAATGGCTCCCCGATTCCTGGGCACGGAGGAACAACCTCGTGAACGGAGCAGGAATCGGGGGAGCCCCATCGGCTGTGCCGGCACAAATTTTGGAGTCGGCCTTGATCTCAGGGCACCAGCCGATCAGGATACCGTCCACCTCCCCGCAGCCCATGGCCACTCCCTCATGGACTCGATGACCCGTGGTCAGCCCTCGCGCGGTCGGCCTTCCTGGAGGCGCCCGAACGCTTCCGGGTCGGTTTGCGCGCGGGACCGGGTCGAGGGGTGGGACGAGCGGCCGCTGATCCGCGCGGCCTTCGCCCGGGCGCGCGAGCGCGAGGTGCCGGGAGCGGGCCTGCGCGTGGCGGAGCGCGAGCGGGAGCTGCCCGTCGTCGGCACGCGCGCGCCGAAGCTCGCGCGCCCCGTCGCGCCCGAGCCGAACGCACCGCTGCTGAAGCGCATCGCGCGCACGCCCTACGCGCTCGAGCCCGTCGCCTGGCAGCGGGTGGCGCTGCCGCAGGAGGGCCCGGTGAGCGCGTCGCCCCCGTCGAGCCGGCCGAGCGCGCCCGGGGCGAGCCTTCGGCGAGCTGCTCGGCGAGCTGCGCGAGATCGTCCGGCCGCCCCGGCCGGCCGCTGCCGCGGCTGGGGAGGCGGCGGTGAGCGAGAACCGCACGCGCGTGCTCCCGCCGGGGTTCGTCCAGGGGCCGGTCCAGGGCTCCGGGATCGTCGGCGAGGTGACCGAGTCGCTGCACCGGTTCCTGCTCGACGGGTGGAGCTTCCACGCCCTCGCCGCGCATCGAGGAGGACCTCTCGTTCGTCCCGAAGGACCGCGAGGAGGTCCTCTACGTCTTCATGTACCGGGTCGCGCAGAACACGGCGCTGCTGAACTCGAAGCAGTGGCGCCCGGCCAAGGTGTCCGTCTACGGCAAGCGCGACGAGGTCGACAGCGTCTACTACGAGCGCGCCCCGCTGCACCTCGACGTGTACTACCTCATCGCGGTGCACAGCAAGTTCCGCAGCGACGCCGAGCGGCTCGTGGGCTGGCTCCTCATGCGCCTGTACGACGCGACGCACCTCATCTATCGGCCCCGGAAGTACATCCTGCCGGGCGGCGAGGCCGTCGACTCGACCGGCAGCCCGTGGACCCTCGACAACGAGGGCGAAGACGTCATCATGGAGAAGGTGTCGCTCGCGCTGGTCGACGACCTGACCATCGGCGACGCCATCAACTTCTTCACGATCAACGAAGCGCCGTACCGGACGTACTTGACCTACCGCGCGCAGTGCGCGATGGAAGGTTCGCTCATCGCGGGGCCGCCCACCACGGTGCGGCACCACCGGGCGCGTCCCGTCGTCTCCGAGCCCGATCCGTCGGAGCGTCCCACCGGCCGGCTCGTCGCCGGGAGGAGCGGGCGGAACGGCCGGATCGGCGTGCAGCCCGCGGGCCACATCGGCCCCAGGATTCGGTCACCGTCCCATCGAGGACGAAAACGAGAGCGAGGAATAGCGGCACATGGAATACCACACCCCAGGCGTCTACATCCGTGAGGTGGACTCGGGTCCCCGGCCGATCGCTTCGGTCGCGACCTCGGTCCCGGGCTTCCTCGGCCTGTTCGTGCACGAACCTCGGGTCGACGCCGTCGCCATCCAGGCGTCCAACGGCACCGCCTCGCTCCAGGGCAAGGTCGTCCCGCAGCTGGTCGACAGCAAGGGCTCCATCGCCAACGACGCCACGGACGACGCCGTCGACGCGCTGACCGAGGCCTTCCGCCTCCGTCGCACCTCGGTGAAGGACCTCAAGTCGCTCCTCGAGCTCAACGGCCACAAGCCGAGCATCGGCAAGTCCCCCAACGGGGCCACCCGGATCACCGTCGGCAAGGAGAGCGTCGAGGTCAGCTCGCGCGCGCTCGACGTCGAGGGCAAGGTCATCACCGACGACGAGCGGGCCGTCGACGAGATGCTGAACACGGTCCACGCCGCGTTCCCCATCGACAAGCCGAAGCCGAAGGCGGCCAAGGAGCTGCTGCAGGTCTACGGGTTCGAGTTCCAGTCGGCCCGCGGCACCTCGCTGTCGAACGAGTACTCGGTCCCGCCGTTCGCGGTGACCAACAAGAGCGAGTTCTTCCGCTGGCTCCAGAGCTATTTCGCACAGTACTGCGTCGAGACGAAGTCGATCGAGGAGCTGGTCGGTCGCAAGATCGAGGACCCGGACGAGGCGGCGGACGCCGTGTTCGAGGCGCTCACCTCCGACGAGGGGCTGAAGGAGGAGTTCCGGAAGTGGCTGTCGCAGCCCACGGTCTTCAACTTCGTGACGGGCGTGAACGGCTTCTACGACAACGGCGGCGGCAAGTCCTACGTCTACCTGATGGGCGTGAGCGACGTGGAGCTGTCGATCCGCGAGAACCAGGCCGACAAGATCGGGCTGTACGCGTTCGACGACTGTGACGACATGGCGATTCACGCCGCGCCGGGCCTCACGTTCAACCAGCAGCGCGAGATGCTCGAGCACTGCGAGACCCGCAAGGACCGCTTCGCCATCATCGACGGTCCGCTCGTCTCGACCGGCGACCTCGACATCCCGGCGTCGCAGAAGGGCTTCGGCGCGATGTACGTGCCGTGGGTCAAGATCACCAAGCCGTCCTGGTACGTCGGCGACGGCGCCGAGACCTCGGTGCGCGGCATGCTGCGCCGCAAGCTCATCCCGTGCGAGCGCAACGAGGTCTACGTGCCGCCGAGCGGCCACGTCGCCGGCGTGTTCGCCCGGGTCGACGGCGAGCGCGGCGTCCACAAGGCGCCGGCCAACGAGCTCGTGATGGGCATCACCGGCCTGTCGCAGAACATCAACCGCATCGAGCAGGGCCAGTACAACGACCGCGGCGTCAACGTCATCCGGATCTTCCGCGACCGCGGGATCCGCATCTGGGGCGCGCGGACCCTGGCGACGAAGAGCGATCCGCAGTGGAAGTACGTCAACGTCCGCCGCCTGTTCATCATGATCGAGCAGAGCATCATGCAGGGCGTGCAGTGGGCGGTGTTCGAGCCGAACGACCGGTTCCTGTGGAGCAAGCTGACCCGTGACGTGCGGGCCTACCTGCTGCGGGTCTGGCGGTCGGGCGCGCTGTTCGGCGACACGCCGGAGCAGGCGTTCTACGTCAAGTGCGACTCCGAGACCAACCCCCGCTACCTCATCGACGCCGGTCAGGTGAACGTGCAGGTCGGGCTGTGCCCGGTGAAGCCGGCGGAGTTCGTCATCTTCTCCATCGGCCAGTGGGACGGCGGCGCGCTCATCGAAGAGTAGCCGGCCTCCGCCTCGCGATCGCGCCCTCCGCGCCGCCTCCGGGACGGTGTCGGGGGGCGTCGACGTCGTGGACGTTCCAGGATTTCTCTCGGCGTGCGAGACACCGGAGGAGGGCTCGGCTATCCTTCCCGAGTGCCGGGCGCAGGTGGCAGTGTACGACGCGCCAGGCACGTTCCACCGTTCGCCCGCCATCAACGAACGGTCCACCGTGATGTTTGAGGAACCGAGCCCATGGCCGTTGGAACCGAAGAGCTCAAGGGCGCCTACAACTTCCTGCTGGAGGTCGCGGGCATCACTCCGGATCAGAAGACCATCATCGGCGGCTTCAAGAGCATGTCCGGGATGGACTCCGAGACCGAGGTCATCGAGTTCAAGGGCGGGAACGACCGCGTCGTCCGCAAGAAGCCGGGTCGCACGACCTACGCGAACATCGTCCTCGAGCGCGGCTACACCGCGACCGACGACCTGTTCCGGTGGCGGAAGAACATCGAGGACGGCATCATCGACCGCCGCGCGGGCACCGTGACCTGCCTCGACCAGGACCTGAACTCGATCGTCGCCCAGTACAACTTCTACGAGGCGTGGCCCTGCAAGTGGTACGTCCCGGAGCTCGACTCCGACTCGTCGGCGATGGCCATCGAGAAGGTCGAGCTGTGCACCGAGAAGATCGAGCGCGTGATGCAGTGATCGTCTCGGGTCCCCGGACCCGCTGACGTTCCAGACCGCGACCCCCGGCTTCGGCCGGGGGTTTTGCGTTTTCGGGGTCGGAGGGTCCCAAGGGCACTCCCCCGGTCCGCGGCGACCTGCTATGGTCCGACCCGCGAGGTCCGGCCTCGCCGCCCGACCCAACCGCCGACGCGGGGGCCGCGCCCGGAGCGCTCCCGCCAGAGGTCCCCCAGATGGAGTTCCAGACCGAGTACGCGTTCGAGCTTCCCCGCGGCTTCGTCGATGCCGACGGGACCGTTCACCGCGAGGGCGTGATGCGCCTCGCGAACGCCAAGGACGAGATCGCCCCGCTCAACGACCTGCGGGTGCAGCGCAACCGCGCCTACCTGATCATCGTCCTGCTCGCCCGCGTGATCACGCGCCTCGGCACCCTGCCCGAGGTGAACACGAACGTGATCGAGAACCTGTTCGCCGGCGACCTGCGCTTCCTCGAGGAGATGTACAACCGCATCAACGAGGACGAAGCGACGGTCACCATCACCTGTCCCGAGTGCGGCGCACGGTTCGAGAGGGAGTTCGGTCGCCTGGGGGAATCGTGAGCTACCCCCTTGAGAGTGTCTTCAAGGAGGTAGCGTTCCTGGCGTACCACTTCCACTGGCCGCGCGACGTGCTGCTCGACATGACCCACCGCGAGCGGCACCGGTGGGTCAAGGAAGTGTCGGAGATCAACGACAAGATCAACAAGTCGCGCTGACGGCGAGCTGCAATGCGTCCCGGCATCCTGATCCAGCATGCGCGCGAGCCGTCTCGGCCCAACGACCAGGTCCGGGCCGACGTGACCGGCTTCATCGGGTGCATCCCGAAGGCCCGGTGGCCGCAGGGCGCGAACCACGGCGACTTCATCGACCAGGAGCTCGCGAGCTGGCCGGAGTTCCTGGTCGCGCCGGTGGCGAAGCTCGTCGATCCGGTCACGGCGCGGTGCGTCCACGCGTTCTTCCGCAACGGCGGCGACCGGTGCCACGTCCTCGGGATGTGCCTGACCTCCGAGCGGGACCTCATGCAGGACAACCCGTTCGACCTGACCTTCCACAGCCTGCTCGACCACCTCCGCGGCGAGGAGAACCTCGGGCTGCTCACCATGCCGGTGCTGGCGTACCTGCCGGTGGAGATCGACCGGCTCGGGCGGCCCACGGTCGCGGCCGAGCCCACGATGCGGATGCTGCTCGACCACTGCCGGGAGATGAACAACCGGTTCCTGCTGCTCGACACCCCGCAGGACCTCCACGACGAGCCGCTGGTGCGCTGGGTCGGGGGGCTGCGCGACCGGGCGTCGGTGTCGGGGGCGTACGGCGCGCTGTACTACCCGTGGCTCATGAACGGTGACGACTTGTTCCCGCCCTCGGGGGCCGTGGCGGGGCTGTACGCGCGGGTGGAGATCGAGAACGCGCCGTTCGGCGTGAAGTGGCCCCCCGCGAACCAGGTGCTGCGGGGCGTGACGCACCCGGCGGTGCCGGTGCGCTGGCGGGAGAGCGATCGCCTGGTCGACGCGCACATCAACCCGATCCTCGCGCAGCCGTCGCGCGGCGTGGTGGTGTGGGGGGCGCGCACCCTGTCGCGCGATCCCACCTGGACCCACGTGAACACGCGGCGCATCGCGTCCGTCGTCGCGGAGCAGCTGCGGCGCGACGCCGAGTGGGTCGTCTTCGAGCAGCAGCGGCCGGAGCTGTGGGAGATCGTGAGCCGGATGGTGCGATCGCGGCTCGATCGGATGTGGGGCGCTGGACTTTTGACCGGCGACAAGGCAGGCTTGGAGTACGAAGTCCAGTGCGACGAGGAGCTCAACCCTCCGGAGGTGCGCGACGCGGGTCAGGTTCACGTGCGGGTGATGATCCGACCGATCTCGACGGCAGAATCCATCGTCGTCGAGCTGCGCCTCGGGACCTGACCGGGTAGAATCCGAGAGAGATGTCGGGCGCGATGAGCGCCGCTGTTTGCACGAGCTGTGTTTGTCGGAGTTTTTGATGGTGGCCCCTCTTTCCGCGGGGCCCGGGCGGTGGGGCGCTCTGCCCAGCACCGTTTCTACCGGGTCCATCGCTGGAACGCGCTGTGTCTCGCCGGTTCTGCGCCCGATGGGCGCGGCGAGCCTCGCCGTGGGCCACCAGCGCGCCGGAACCCTTGATTGGACGGTGCCATGAGCCGGTCGACCGAGCCCTCCGCGGGTGGGCGCGAGCTGCGCGCTGCGCCGGGGGAGTCCATCACGAGCCGGCTGGTGGGCCGGGGTCGTGCTCGAGCGCGGGTGGGCCCGCGGGCGTCGTTCTTCCACCGGATGGGCGTGCCGGATCACGTTCTCTGATTCGACGCAGCCGGGTCAGTCGACCCAACAGCCGCCCAACGCGCGCCGCGCCGAGGAGCCCGACTTCACGTGGCTGTCCTCCACCTCGATGCGAGGTCGAGGCCGAGCCGCGGCGCCGAGCGGTCGCGCGGCCAGGCGCTTGCCGGCACTGACACCCGCAAGGCAGGCGCCGCGCGGGCGCAGAGGCCGCGCGGTCGCGGCTGGTGGCGCAGCTCGTGGGCGAAGCAGTCCAGCCGGCGAGCGAACTGAGCGGCTGGTCTCGAGGCCGGTGGCGGTGGCCGAGGCGCGGGCGCTCGACCGGTCGACAGGCGCTGATCCGCGTCGGTGCTGGTCGACGGGGCGGCGAAGAGAGCGAGGCCGAGGTGGCTGGCGAGGCGCCGGCGCGCGCCCAGGGGCTGCGTCGCGTCCGGCCGGTGCGCCGGCGGCGAAGCCAGGCCGCCAGCGCGAAGGCCGGGAAATCGGTGGCCGAGGCAGCGCCGCGGGCGGCGTCAGCGAAGCGGCGGTGCAGGCCGGGGGCCGTCGCGTCCGGTGGCGCGGGCGCTGGCCGGCGGGCGTCGTCGTGGGACGAAGCGGCGGCCAGCGCAGGCGATCGAGCGCGGGCGCGGCAGCTGCAGCGCCTGGCGCCACTGGTCGGGCCTGCGCCGAGCCGGTTCGAGCGGTCTCGTCGACCGGGTGGTGGCAGACTCGGCACCGCAGCGCGGGACGTCGGCGTGGTTGGGGCGCGCGGCGCGGCCGAGGGCCGCGCCGGTGCGACGCAGCCGTCCGCCGGTGGCGTCGCAGCCCGCGAGAGCGCCGCGTCGCCTGCGCGTTCGAGCGTGGCGGCGGCGCGTTCGGCGGCCACCGAGCGAGCGCGCCGCGCCATCCGGGCGCTGCGCGGGGCGGCGGCGGCGTCGGCGCGGGGCGTGGTGCCGCTGGCTTCCGGCGCCGCAGCGGCCGGCGCGCGGGCGGGGTCCTCCGTGATCCCCGCCGACCCTGCGGGTGAAGCGCCGGCCGGTTCGCTGTTCGGTGGCGCGCTGTTCGCGTCGGCGTCGGCGCGGGCGGCGGGACGCGGCCGCGACCTCAGGCTCCGCCCGGTGCTGAGCGACGCTCCGTCGCTCGAGACGGTGCTGGCGGCTCCGGCGCAGCCTGCGGTCAGGCCCATGCGGTCAGGCCCATGCCGTCGAGGCCGGTGGGGGCGCCTCCGTCCGCGCCGAGGCGACAGCGCGGCTGGCAGCGCGGGCCCGCGCCGTGGGCGCACCGCGGAGCGCACCGCGCGAACCTGGAGGCGGGCAGCGCAGCGAGCAGTCGCGGCAGGCGCCAGCGCCGGCGCAGCGCCGGCGCACCTGGCGCCGTGTCCGGGCCGACGACCGGCGTCGCTCGCGCGGCGGATCGCCCGTCCGCGCTCAGCGCGTCCGGGCGGCAGGCCGCCTGCAGCTCGCCGCGAAGGCCGAACTCGCGCCGGAGCAGGGCGCCGCCCACGCTGCGGCGCCGCTGGCCGGCGCAGCCGCGGCTGGCTGCGCGCGTCGTCGGGGGTGGCCGACGGGGCGGGAGGCGCGCACGCCGCGTCGCATCCCGACCTGGTGCTGCCCGTCGCGCCGATCGCGTCCGAGGGCGAGGGCGAGACCGTGTCGCGCGTCCGGCACTTCGTCCAGGCGAGGTGGTCGCCGGCCGCTCGATCGCAGGCCGTCGACCCGCCGGGCGCTGGAGCGGGCAGAGCAGGCGCTGCCGGTCCGCGCAGTCGGCGCCGCCCGCGCAGCGAGCGTCCGCGCAGCGGGCCCCGCCGAGCCCGAGCCGACCGCCGGAGCGGCAGAGCGTGAGGCCTCCGCGCGTGCGCCCGGGAGCGGATCACGGCGCGCGGCGAGCCGCTCGGAGGCGCAGGCCTCGGAGAAACCGCCCGCCCGGCGTCGAGGAGGCGGTGCGCGTCGGGGTCGCGGCGCGCCGCCACCGCGTGGCCGGCCGCAGCTCGACCTGCTGGCGCCCGCAACAGTCCCGCTCCCGACGCCCACCTCGACGCCCGCCGAGCGGGCGTCGGTGCGCCGGCGCAGCGCCGAGCGAGTTCGCGCCGCGGCAGGCATCGTCGGCATGGCCGCGTCGCCGGTCGCGGCGGCCGCCCGCAGGCTCCGCGCAGCGCGTCGCCTGCGCCGGGCGCGCCCGGCTCGCGGCCGGGCAGCGTCCACGCCGCCGCCCGCGCGTCGGGACCGGCCGAGGAGGAGCGCGTGGCGCTCGCCACGTCGCCCGTCCGCCTGGTGCGCGGCGTTGCCTCGCCGGTGCTGGTCGACGCCGCGGTGGGCTAACGAGCGCGTCCAGGCCCCACGGCGCGCAGCGCCCGACCGCGAAGCAACGCGCCAGGCCGCGGGAGCGCGCGCCCGTCGCCCGTCCACCGGGCGCGGCTGCCCGCGGCACCACCCTGCTGCGCTTCGACGGCGCCGGTCGTATGCTCGCGCCGTCCGTGGCGGGTGGGCTGGCCGAGCGGCTCGCCGCGCAGCGCGCCTGGAAGGTGACCGCGCCGGGCTGGGCGTCGCCTGGTGACGGCCGCCGGCGTCGACTGGGCGTCGCTGGCGCCCGAGCTGGCGGCGCTGCGCGCCACGCCGTCCTCCGTGGGGGCGCGGCCGGGCCGTGCCGCGACCGCAGCCTCGACCCGCGCGGATCCTCGACGCGCCGAAGCATCGAGCGCGACGGCGTCAGCCGGCCCGGCGTCGACGCCCATAGGCCTCGAGCGACGCCGCTCGGGCGCGGCGATCGCTCGACCGACCACCAGTGCACCGGGCGTCGGTGCGCCCCACCGACCTGACCTGACCTCACGCAGCGGGCGGCGACAGTGCCTGTAATCGCGGGTCCCGTGCAGCGCGCCACGCTGAGGCCTGCCCGCCCGCACCGGCGCCGAAGACATCGGCGCTGAGCGGATCGTCGCGGCGCAGGCGCACCGGCACCAGCTGCAGAACGGACAGCGCAAGGGCGCATCGGCGCTGGCCGGACCGCCGCCGAGCGCGGCGCCCGCCGAGACCGGCCGGCTGGGCGCCCACCGCGACGACGCAGCCCCGCGTACGGCCCCATGGAGCCGGGCTCCCGGGCGCTGCCGGCGCTGACCAGGTCGCCCTCCGGCCCAGTGAGGCCGCAGCGCGCGGCCAGGCCGGCGATCCCTGCGGATCCCGTGGCCCCGCCACCCGCCACGCGGCGGCGGAGAGGCAACGCCCTGCTGGCCGCCCTCGGCCGCGCTGGCCGCGCCGACGACGTGGTCGGATGGTGCTCGAGCGCTCCGACCTGCTGGCCGAGGGCCACGCAGGAAGCTCCCGGGCGAGGCCGCTTCCTCGTCCAGCGGCTCGTCCGCGCGGCCGAGCCACCACCACGTCGGGCGAGGCCCCGGCCTCGGCCGCGAGCGCCGGCGCCGCGACCGAGCACTGCGGGTGCGCACCGTCACCGCCGCGTCGTCGACCCGCCCCCGCCGGCCGGAGCCTGCGCAGCCCCCACCAGGGCGCCAGCACCGTCGACAGCGCGGGCGCAGACAGCATCGATGAAGCCTGTAAGCAAGTTGAAGAAGCTCATCCACCTCGCCGAGTCCGAGCGCCGGCTGGCCGACGCCCAGCGTCAGGTCCGCATGGCCGAGGACACGCCCAGGCGCGGATGGAGGCGGCGCCGGCCGCTCCGGCGGCGAGAGCGCCGAACATGACCATGAACATCAAGGCCCTGCGACAGGACGTCGTCGACGCCGTCCTCCGCGAGGCTCGAAAACCATCTCGTGGCGGCGGGACCCCGATGGCCCAGGCTGGAGCTAGCTACAACAAGGCGTTCTTCACGAACGTCGACACACAGTCGGTCTTCACGTCCAGTTCAACCCGAAGGAGTTCAAGCTGGACGAAGGCCAATGGAAGGCCTCCGGACGAGCAGGAGGCCGACAAGCCGCTGCTGACCTACGAGAAGGGGGGAGCCGACGCAGGTCGCCATGGACCTGATCTTCGACTCCACCGACTCGGGCAGCAACGTCTACAATGCCGCGTACGTCATGCCCATGCGGGACTTCTGACAGCCGATGTCGACGTGACGGACAAGAGAACGACAAGATGACGCGCGCCTACGCAAGTTCACCTGGGGCCGTTCACCTTCGACTGCGTGGTCGAAGGTGAGCGCCACGTTCTGATGTTCGGCCGACGGCACCCCGCTGCGCGCCAAGGTCCAGGTGGGCCCTCAGGGCGCACGCGCAACGTGCCGGGCGGCTCAGACCCAGGTCATGCTCACCGCCCTCCAGGTCGATGGTGTCTGGGCTCCCGCACCAACGCCTCGACCTACACCTCGCTGCCGGGCGACACCACCACGTCGATCGCGCAGCGGTTCAGGCGAACCCGCAGGACATCGCGCTGGCGAACAACATCGCCTGACCCGATGGACATCCCGCCGGAGCACGCAGCTCGTCATCCCCGCGAACTCGCAGCTCGCGCAGGTCCTGGCGAAGCAGTCGCTGCAGTACACCGCGACAGGCTGGACCAACGACCGCAACTCGACCCGTTCGAGGTGCCGACGGCGCAGGGCGGCGCGACCGAGTACGTCCCGTCGGCCTCGAGGAGGACGGCCCGGTCGCGCTTTCGAGTACGACGTCGACCCGGGCTCGCTTGCCAACGCCTACATCTCCTGCAGCGACTACACCAGCACCGAGCAGGGCGCGTCCGCGTTCACCTTCGGCTCGTCCAGCGAGGCGCCGAGTACGGCGGGTACGGCGAGCGACTTCACCTTCGGCCGCACCGAGGCGCAGACCTTCGGCGACTGCGGCGAGCCAGGCGATCGAGGGCAGCGGCGGCGCCGACTACACCGGCTTCGGCGACTCCACGGCTGCCGGCAGCTTCGACAACGACGCTTCAACCCGCTCGCCCAGGGCGCCACCGCCGAGGCCACGGGCTACGGCGGCTACGGCGACAGCTCCGGCACCTTCGGCGGCGAGGGCTCCTCCGGGAACCCGAACCCCACGAGTGGCATGGCCGACGCCATCAACGCCGGGGCGACGCCCGCCGAGCAGGGCGCGCTGTCCGAGGAGGCGTGGGCGGGGCGAGCTTCGGCGACTCCGCCGACGCGGTGAGCGAGGGCGGCATCGGCGCGGCAGGCAGCTACGGCGCCAGCGCGCCTCGGGGGTCAGGGAGGCCTCCGGCATCGACGCCGCGCAGTCCGGGGCGAGCGTGCCCGGCGTCGACGGGGTCGGCAGCGGCGCGAGCTTCCGGCGGGTCGGGGTCGGGCGCAGGCGGCGCAGCAGGGGCAGGCGGCGCGGCGGGGCAGTGCGCCAGCGGCAGCACCGCAGGCGCCGGCGCGGGCCAGTTCCAGAGCGCCGAGAAAGATGGCGGAGGACATGCAGAAGGGCGAGGCGACGGCTTCGGGCACCGGCGCGGTGCCGGGCGCCGATGCCTACCGGCCCGGCGCGTCCACCAGCACCATGAGCGACGCCGCGAAGACGAGCGACGGGATGAGCCTCGGCGAGGCCCTGGAGCGCGGTGAGAACGCGGCGAACGAGACCGACGGCGAGTAACCGAGACCGGCGCGCTCCGGCGCGCCCACTGTCGCCCTGACTCGACGAGGCCCAGATGTCCGACCTGATGACCCGCAACGAGACCGCCCGGTACACCGTGAAGCTGGGCGGAACCGAGCTGTCCCTTGAGATTGAAAAGTCCAGTCGCTGTCGGTCGAAGACCACGGCGAGATGATCGGGATGTGCGGTACCGATCGCCGGCGGCATGGGCACCAGCTGGTCGAGCCTGAAGGTCGGAGACCCGGTCGAAGGTGTCTCGTTCGGCGGCTCCACCACAAGGTGTTCGTCGGCGTGATCGCGGGCATCCGCCACGGGTTCTCCCGCGGCCGCGACACGGTCACGGTCGTCGCGATGGACCCGCTGTCGAAGCTCGCCGCCAGCCGCAAGGTCAACGCCAAGTACGACAACATGAAGGACTCGGTGGCCTCGCCAGATCATCAGCGACTGCGGGTGCAGAGGCCGGCCAGATCGACGACACGCCCGAGACCCGCAACTACCAGATCCAGCACCCAACGAGTCGGGGCTGCAGGTGCTGCGCCGCACTCGCCGCGCGCAACAGCTACATCCTGCGCGCGAACGAAGGCAAGATCGACTTCGTCAAGCAGCAGCTGTCCAACGCGCCCGTCAGATCCCGAAGACGAAGCTCGTCTCGATGGACTACAACTACACCCGCGCCAGCTGCCGCAGGAAGCTCACCGTGTTCGGCTGGGACCGATGACCAAGCAGAAGGTCGAGGGCACAGCCTCGGTGAGCGACATCCAGCCTCATCGGCGGGGGCACACTTCAACGTCAACGACTCGCCGATCTGGCAGGGCGAGGAGTCGTTCATCTCCGACGTGAACATCACCTGCAGGAGGGCGCCAAGACCGTCGCCACGGCCCGAGGCTCAACCGCATGGCATTGAGGCTTCCTCAAGGGCAAGGCCACGGTCAGGGCGACGGCTCGCTGCACGTCAGGGTCAAGGTCCGCTTCACCGAGCACCGCGACGGCTTCAACCCCGAGGCGGTCATCGTCTCCTCCCGCCACCGCATGTTCACGGGCTCAGGGTTCACGACCGAGATCGTGTTCCAGTCGAACACCTACCCGGACGGCAACTCAGGCGGCGGCAGCTCGTCGTCGGCGCTGGCGTCGACCCCGCTCGCCGGCGGCGGCGGCGGGGCCAGCAGCTCTCCAGCTTCGGCGGCGGCTTCGGCGAACCAGCCGCTCGGCAGCAGCCGCAGCAGCAGCGGCGCCTGT
Source organism: Myxococcota bacterium (assembly GCA_041389545.1). GTDB lineage: Bacteria > Myxococcota_A > UBA796 > UBA796 > JACKER01. Next base: position 181,176 of record JAWKRQ010000007.1, read on the forward strand.
CGGCGCTCGGCGGCAACCAGCCCGCTCGGCGGCGGCAACACCCCGACGGGCGGCTTCGGCGGCGCCCTCTCGAGGGCCAGGCAGCAGAACCAGCAGGCGCTCGGCGGCGCCGGCGAGCACGCTGACGAGGCGCGCTCGGCGGTGCCGGCAGCGCCACCGAGCAGGCGGGCCGGTCCGCCGCCGGCCGCCTCGATCGGGCCGTGGAGCAGGCGAGCGGCGACATCACGGCGCCATCGACAGCGTGCAGGGCGCGGGCGACGACCTGAACCGCGGCGCCAACACGCGGCGAAGCAGGTCACCGCCGGGGCGGCCAGCGCGTCGCAGGAGTGGTGTCGAGCGTGGCCGAGCCGGGCGCGGCGTCGTGGCGGCCGCGGGCGAAGAGGTCAAGGGCGCTGCGGGCGACGTGCTCGGCGACGTGGACCTCCAGGTGGCCTCGGCGACAAGGCGGCGGGTGCGGTCGACAAGGCCGTGGGCAAGGGCGTGAGCGAGGCCCAGGGCGAGATCACCGACGAAGAGCACGAGCTGCAGGACCGCATCCACGACGCGCAGAGCGAGGCCGACAGCGCGGTCGACGAGGCCAGCCACGAGGCCCACGACTCGAGCAGGGCGCCGACAAGGCCCACAGGCCGTGGACGCAGGTCGAGGCGGTCCAGGACGAGGCGCGCGAGGTCGTGAGCGACGCCGTGGGCTCGGTCGCGGGCGAGGAGACCGGCGACAAGGCCGGCGACGCCGCAGCCGACGCCATCGGCGACTGGCACGAGGGCCAGGGCGACCACCACGACGGGTAGCCTCCGATCCGATGTGCGCCCGCCGTCGTACGGACGGTAGAGAGCCCATCCAGAGGAGGTCCCCGTGATCGATCGTCGCCGCTTCCTGATCCTGGCGATGTCCGCGACCGCCTGCGCCGCCGCCGGCGACGCACAGGGCGGCGACGGCCCCGTCCCGACCAAGCCCGCGTTCGATCTGCCGGCCAACCCCGCCGCGATCGAGCCCCTCGTCAAGACCGACCTCAGAGTGGAAGGCCGCTCGCCCGCTCGGGCCGCTCGCCTACGACGTCCTGCGCAAGGAGGCCACGGAGCGCCCGTTCACCGGCGCCTTCTGGGACCACCACGCGAAGGGCACCTACCGCTGCGCCGGCTGCGGCCTCGACCTCTTCGCGAGCGCCGACAAGTTCGAGTCGGGGACGGGCTGGCCGAGCTACACCCGCCCGGTCGTGGCGGCGCACATCGCCGAGCGCGCGACAGCACCCTCGGCATGGTCCGCACCAGAGTCGCCTGCGCGCGCTGCGGCAGTCACATGGGCCACGTCTTCCCCGACGGGCCGAAGCCGACGGGCCACTGCGCTACTGCATCCGGTAAACGTCTCGCTCGTGTTCCGCGCCGCCTAGGAGACTCGACCAACCATCCGTGGACAATGGGTCACCTCGCAGCAAGCTTCGCCGAATGCGCCGCCTCGATCGCGGGTCCGGCTTCGCCGCACCCGGTCGGGCAGGCATTCGGCTTGCTTGCTCGCTCAATACGTCGGAGAACGCGCTGGCGCGCGTCCTCCGACTCCTGCGAGACGCGCCCGGGCATCCGCTGGCGCGGATGCCTGGTCGCGTCTCTAGCCCTGGCGCCAGCGCCGCGAGCGCGCCACCTCGCGCTCGTAGGCGCCGAGCTCCTCCTGCAGGCGCGCCTCGTCCCACCCGAGCAGCGACGCCATCCGCTGCGCCACGACCTCGGCATGGTGAGCCTGGTCGAGGTCGCGGTGGTACAGCTGCGTGCGCCGCACCATCACGTCGAGCACGCGCGTGGCGAGCTCCTCGCGCACGGCCCAGTCCACCTGCCCGACGATCTCGGGGCGGCCCGGCACAGCGCTTCGGCCTGCGGCGGATCGGCGACCCGGCGCGCGAGCTCGATGCCGCGCATGCCGTAGGTGTCGGCGAGGTGCCATGCCGTGCGCGCGTCGAGCATGCCGCCCAACGCCTCGCCGATCTGGCGAGGCCACGCGGTCGTGGTCGTCGTCGTCGGGCCAGCCGACGGCGCCGGGCAGCGGCTCCTCCTCGGTGCGCGGCGCCGAGAGCCGCGACGGCAGCGCGTTGCCGAGCCGCAGCGGGTTCACGGCCGTGTCGACGACCTCGGCGGCCATGCGCGGTAGGTGGTGAGCTTGCCGCCAGCGATGGTGACGAGCCGTCAAGGCCGACGACGATCTGGTGCTCGCGCGACACCTTCGACGCCGCGACACCGTCGCCGCCCTCGTGCGGCGCCATGAGCGACGCAAGCCGGCCCAGGTCGAGACGACGTCGGCGTGGGTGAGGAGGTGCTGCGGGAAGTAGGCCGCCGCGGCGTCGATGAGGTAGTCCACGTCGGCGCGGGTGGCGGCGACCTCGCCGGGATCGCCCTCGTAGTCGGTGTCGGTGGTGCCGATGTAGCTGCGGTCGCCCCAGGGGATGGCGAACAGCACGCGCCCGTCCTTCGGGTGCAGCGCTACGACGGCGTGGTTCACGGGCAGCTTGTCGTGGGGGACCACGATGTGGACGCCCTTGGTGGGCCGCAGCAGCTCCTTGCCCGCGCCGGCGCCGAGCGCGACGGTGGCGTCGGTCCACGGGCCGGTGGCGTTGATGACGGCGTGCGCGCGGACCTCCTTGCGCGCGCCGGAGACGACGTCCTGCACCACGGCGCCGACGACCCGCCCGTCGCCGCCCTTCAGCAGCTCGACCACCTTGGCGTAGGGCACGACGACCGCGCCGGCGTTCACGGCGTCGAGCGCCGTCTCGAGCGTGAGCCGCGCGTCGTCGGTGGCGCAGTCGTAGTACAGCGGCGCGCCGGTGAGGCCCTGCGTCTGCAGCGCGGGCTCCTCGCGCTGGACCTCGGGGACCTTGAGCGTGCGGTGCACCTTGGGCGAGCGGAACAGCGACAGCCCGTCGTACAGCCACATCCCGGCCTCGATCATCCACAGGCCGCGCCGGCTCTTCTTGTAGACGGGGAACAGGAAGCCCAGCGGGTTGACGAGGTGCGGCGCGATGTCCATCAGGATCCGCCGCTCGGACACGGCCTCGAACACGAGCGAGAACTCGTACTGCTCGAGGTAGCGCAGCCCGCCGTGCACGAGCTTCGAGGAGCGCGACGACGTGCCCGACGCCAGATCGCCCATCTCCACCAGGGCCGTCCGCAGCCCCCGCCGCACGGCGTCGCGGGCGATGCCCGAGCCGGTGATCCCCCCGCCGATGACCAGCAGGTCGGTGCTCTCGCCCAGGGCGTCCCACATCCGCTGACGCAACGGCATCGGCTGCCTCCCGTCTCGTGCCTAGCTCGCGCGCGGCCCCCACGCCGGCGTCCCGCCCGCTGCGATCGTCTCGAAGCTCGACCGCCCGATCGCGGCCTCGCCGCGGCGGACGCACAGCGCGTACGCGGTGTCCTCGGCGGCCGTGCGCTCCGCGGCCGTCCCGCCGACGGCCGCCAGCACGCCCCGCTTGAACGCGGCCACCGCCGTCGGCGAGCGCCGGGCGACCATCGCCGCCAGCTCGCGCGCCCGCGCCAGCCCGGCGTCGAGCGTGTCGCGCTGCTCGTGGACCAGCCCGATGCGCAGCGCCTCGGCCGGCCCGATGCGCTCGCCCGTCATGCCGAGCCGCAGCGCGTGGCCGACGCCGATCTCGGCCCACAGCTCGCCGGTGCCGCCCGCGCCCGGCACGATGCCGAGTCCCGTCTCGGGCAGCCCGAACACGGCGCCGTCGCAGCCGATGCGGTGGTCGGCGGTGAGCAGGAACTCCGTGCCCCAGCCGAGCGCGACCCCGCTCACCACGACGGCGTGGAACACGGGCGCCGCGCGGAGCTGCGCCAGCACCTGCCGCTGCCAGCCGACGTGGGCGAGCACCCGCTCGTCGTCCCACCCGACCCGCTCGGTGACGTTGGCGCCGGCCACGAAGATGGGCGTGCCCTTGCTCGTGCGCCGGCGCGAGAACGTGATCAGCGAGCGGACGCGCGGATCGGCGGCCAGCGCCGCCGCGAGCCGCTCCACCTCGCGCAGCACCTCGGTGCCGATCTCGTTCGCCTTGCCGTGGTCGAGCTCGAGCAGCCAGGTCTGCCCGTCGTCCTCGGCCGTGATCCGCAGGTGCTGCCAACCTTCCATGCCGCCCCCGCCGGCCCCGTAGCCCGCGGGCGGGCTGTCGTCACCGCCCGGCGACGAGCGAGCGGTACAGCGCCTCGTAGCGATCGACGGCCGCGTCGGGCGCGAAGCGCTCGGCGTGGGCCCGGCCGGCGGCGGCGAAGCGGGCGTGCAGCGCGGGATCGTCGAGGAGCGCCAGCACCCGCGCGGCCATCTGGTCGAGGTCGTCGGGGGGGACGAGGAAGCCCGCGCCCTCGGGCACCACCTCCGGCAGCCCGCCCACGGCGGAGGCCACGACGGGGACGCCGCAGGCCAGCGCCTCGAGCGCGACGAGCCCGAAGCTCTCGGTGGCGCTCGGGAGCAGGAACACGTCGGCGTCGGCGAGGATCGGCGCCGGATCGGCCCGCTCGCCCACCCAGCGGACGCGGTCGGCGAGGTCGCGGCGGGCCAGCGCCGCCTCGGCGGCGGGGCGGTCGGGGCCGTCGCCGAGCACGACCAGCTGCACGTCGCGCTGCACGGCCACCCGCGCGAACACGTCGACCACGGCGGCGAGCCGCTTCACCGGGCGCTGGTTCGACGCGTGCAGCAGCACGGGCGGCCCGGTGCGGGGGCGGGGACGGAACCGCGCGGTGTCGACGAAGTTGGGGATCACCTCGACGGCGAGGTCGGGCAGGTCGAGCTGCGCGCGCGTCTCGTCGCGCAGCCAGGCCGAGACGGCGGTGACGGCGTCGCTGTGGAGGAGGGCGTGGCGGGTGATGGGCAGGTACGCCTCGTCGGCGCCGACGAGCGTGATGTCGGTGCCGTGGAGCGTGGTGACCAGCGCGGGCGGCGGCGCGCCGCGCTCCGCCAGCACCTCGCGCGCCATCCAGGCGCTGGCGGCGTGGGGCACGGCGTAGTGCGCGTGGACGAGGTCGAGCCCCTCGCGCTCGGCCACGGCCACCAGCGCCGAGGCGAGCGCCATCCCGTAGGGCACCGAGGGGAACACGGGGTAGTCGCGCACCGGCACGGGGTGGAACCGCACCCGGGGCGGCAGGGGCTCGGTCAGGCGGCTGGGCAGCCCCGCCCCCACGAAGTGGACGTGGTGGCCGCGGCCAGCGAGCGCCAGCCCGACCTCGGCCGCGATGACGCCGCTGCCCCCGAGCGTCGGGTAGCAGACGATGCCGATGCGCAGCGCGCTCACCGCGGGACCAGCGCGGGCGGCGCCGGGTGGGCGGCGAAGTGCGCGACCGGGTCGGCGACGGGGACGGGGCCGACGACCTGGTACGGCTCGCCGTAGCGGACGCCGATGCTGGCGCCCCAGTAGCGGTCGCGCACCGTCCACGCCTCGATGCCGACGGGGTCCGTGAGCGGGGTGGGGGCGCCGTGGAGCTGGCTGCGGTGGCAGCGGACGGCGGCGAGCTTGCGCTCGAAGCCGGCGGTCGTGTCGACGACCAGGTCGGGGCGCAGCTCCTGGCGGTCGGGGTAGGCGAGGATCCGCTGCGGCCGGTGCGGGGCGCCGAGCGCCGGCCGGTGGCGCACCAGCCCGGCGAAGAACGCGGCCCGGCGGACGAGGTGCGCGGCGGCGGCGTGGTCGGGGTGGCGGGCGTCGGGGTGCGGGGCGAGCAGCAGCGCGGGGCGCAGGCGCCGCAGCACCGCGACGACGGCGTCGACCTGGGCGTCGTCGTCGGCGCGGAGGCCGCCGTCGGGCAGGCCGAGGCACTCGCGGGCGGCCAGGCCGAGCACGCTGGCGGCGTCGGCCGCCTCGGCCGCGCGCACCTCGGGGTGCCGTTGGTGGCGGGCTCGCCGCGGGTCAGGTCCACCACGGCGGCGGCCTGGCCGCGGTCGGCGCACAGGGCGAGCCACCCGCCGCAGGACAGCTCGACGTCGTCGGGGTGAGCGCCGAAGGCCAGCACCGCGGTCACGGGCGGAGGCTCGCGCAGCGCGCCGTCGAGCGGGGTGGTGGCGGCCAAGCACGGCGTCCACCAGCGCGGCCGGGCCAGACCGCGCCGCCGCCCACGGCCAGCACAGCGTGCGCTCCTGAGGCGCGGCGTCGAGGCGCAGCTGGGCCAGCAGGCGGTCGAGTCGATCCGCGGTGACGCCGTCGCTGCGCCGCAGAGCGGCCTCGTAGCGCGCGGCCAGGCGCTCGGCGGCGCCGGCGAACGACTGCTCGGCCTTGTCGACGGCCTTGGCCAGGCTCGGGTCGAGCTCCTCCGCGGGCACCGCGAACCGGGCCAGCGCCGCGCGCACCGGCTCGAGCAGGGCCGCCTGCAGGGCATCGGGGTCGAGCAGCCCGGCCGGGCGCCGCACGAGCCGCGACAGCAGCGCGTCGCGCGGGGCCTCCAGCGCGTCGGGCGCGAGGCCGAGCTGCGCCAGCAGGCGGTCGGCCGTCTCGTCCACCAGCAGGAACCGCGCCCGCGGCACCACCAGCGGCATCGGCAGGTCGAACGCGGCGTACAGCGGGGGCAGCTGCGCGTGGTACGCGATCTCGCCCGGCCCGCACACGGTCGCCGCCGTGGGCAGCAGCCGGTCCTGCAGGATCGGACGCAGCAGCGCGGAGGTGCTGGCGGGCAGCGCCGCGGCGTCGTCGCGCGACAGCACCCGGTCGGTGCCGACGACGCGGAAGCCGTCGGCGTGGGGCTCCAGGCGGTAGCGCGGGCCGTCGAGCCCGTCGGGGTGGACGAAGGACAGCGGCGCGCCGGGGCGGACGTGCACCTGGACGTCGAAGCCGGCGGCTCGCAGCGCGTCGGCGCGAGCGTCGATCGCCTCGGCCAGGGCCGTGGCGCGGCGCGTCGCCTCGGCGTGCAGCAGGCCGCGCCGCCTCGACCAGCGCGGGGTGGCGCGGATCGAGCACCAGCAGCCCGTGCGGTGCGAACAGCGCCTCGATGAGCGCGCGGAACGCGGCGTCGGGCGCCGCGTCGGGGGTGTAGGACGCGCGCAGCAGCGCCAGCGCCTCGTCGGCAGCCGGCAGCCCGGCGAGGAGGCCTTCGAGCTGCGCCAGCGCGACCTCCACGCCCGCTCCGAGGGTGCGGGCCCCACCGCGCGCCGGTCGTCCGCCGGGACGGGCACCGACACCGTGCCCGGCGCGCCGTCCGGCCCGACCACCCGGCAGCTCGCGATCTCGGCGAGGTCGTGGTCCTCGTTCTGCAGCCAGAACACGGGACGCAGGGGACGCCGGCCTCCTCGGCGAGCGCCCGGGCGTCCACGACGGCGGCCGCAACCTTGTACAGCGTGTACAGCGGCCCGCCGAACAGGCCCGCCTGCTGGCCCGTCACCACGGCCGCGGCGCCGCCGAGCAGCGCCTCCCGGGCCTGCTGCTGCGCCGCGGTGCGCGCGACCAGCGCCTCGGCCACGGCGGGGTGGGCCCCACGCGCGGCGGCGCCGCGCACGATCTCGCTGCGGGCGGCCGGATCGTCGATCGGGCGCGGCAGCAGGGCCACGGCGGCGGGTCGTCCGGCGGCCCAGGCGGCGGTGAACGAGGCCAACGCTCCTCCTGCGCCCTCTTGGCGCATCGGCGCGCGACGCGGCGGTCGCGACCGGTAAAAGTTTCCCCGAGGGAGGCGGGATGGGGATCGACGAGGCGACGATGCTGGAGGAGCTGGTGGACGCGCCGGCCGAGCGGCAGGACGAGGTGCGGCTCGTCTACGCCGACTGGCTCGACGAGCAGGGCCAGGCCGAGAAGGCGGCGATCCTGCGGGCCGAGCACCAGATGCGCGAAGCGATGGCGCAGCTCGAGCGGCTGGTGCCCCGCGCGCCCGACGGCTGGCTGGAGTCGGTGTTCGGCGAGCGCGATCTGCTGCTGGTGAGCTTCCCCGAGGCCGCCCGCGTCGCCGTCGTGGACGCGCTGTGCGCGCTGCGCAGCCTCGACGCCGAGAAGGCCGAGGCGATGCTGACCTGGCTGCCCGTCCCGGTGTTCCGGGGCATCGGACCGCCCCTCCGGCGCGCGGAGGCCCAGCTCGCCGCGGCCGGGGCCCACATCGAGCTGCGGGTCGCGCCGCCCGACGACCGCTGGCACGTGCACCTGGCCTGCGAGCGCGTGCTCGAGCTCGTGAGCTACCCGTCGAACCAGAAGATCTCCTGCATCAAGGTGATCCGCCAGTACGGCGAGCTCGGCCTCGCCGAGGCCAAGGCGCTGTCGGAGGCCCTGCCCGCCGAGCTGCCGCACCGCGGCAGGTTCACGCTCGCCGAGGCGCGAGCGGGCTTCGAGGCCCTGGGCGCCGTCGTCCGCGTGCGCTTCCGGGCGATGGCGTAGCGACGCCTGGTTCACCGTCGTTCACAAAGGTCCCCCGCGCACGCGGCGCCCCCCTGCTCCGAGGCATGGAAGGGCACGCAGAAGGGCGCATGCGCGCCGCAGGAGGACGAATGCGGACGATGGGAGGGAACCTGGTGGTGGGCCTGGCGCTGAGCCTGGCCGCCTGCACGGGCGACAAGGATCAGGACTCCGGCGACACCGGCATGACCGACATGACCGACATGACGGACACCGACGCGGACGCCGACGCCGACGCGGACACCGACGCCGACGCGGACGCGGACGCGGACGCGGACGCCGACACCGACACCGACACCGACACCGGCCCCGACACGAGCGACACCGGCACCCCCGGCCTGGCCGACATCTACGACCTGCTCCTGCCGATCCCGGCCGGGACGGCCTGGGCGGACCTCGATCCGGCGCTCCAGCAGGCCCTGCAGGACCACGCCGACCTCACGCTCGGCGACTACCGCGCCGAGTGGGACGCCGCCGGCCTCGCGGCCAAGGAAGCGGTCGTCGTGGCCGACACCGGCGCCATCCGGGCCAACGTGGAGGCCTGGGCCGAGGCCCAGCTCGCCCCCACCGTCGAGGCGGGCTTCCAGCTGTCCTCCGTCGACCCGGCGCTCGAGCTGCTGCTCCAGCAGCTCTACGTCGCGCACTACGGCCAGGGCCGCGCCGCCCTCGTCTGGAACGGCATCGGCTGGGACGACTGGGATCTCGTGGGCGAGGTCACCGACGACCCGCTGCCCGATCCCGTCGCCCTCGACGACCTCCAGGGCTATGCGGCGACCATCGCGTCGGGGCTCGAGGGCCTCGTCGCGGGCGGCACCCTCTCCGACGCCGACCGGGCCGTGGCCGAGCGCGCCCTCTACACGGCGCGGTCGCTGCGCGGCGGCTCGACCGGCGGCTGGGGCTACGGCGGCGACGACCTGCGCGTCCCGTGGACCCTCGGCGTCTGGTTCTCCGACCCGATGTGGGTCTACTCGCTGTTCGGCGCCTACCCCGACGACGAGACCTACCTCCGCAACCAGAACGCCATGCTGCTCGGCGCGCCGCTGCAGCACCTGAGCGCCTACACGCTGTCGGTCGGCCGCGACTTCACCGGCTACGGCGTCGTGGGCGGTGATCTGCTGTCGGACCCGGAGATCGCGAAGGACTTCGACCTGCTGTGGGCCTGGAACCTCGAGCGGCTCGAGGCGCTGCCGGACGCGTCGTCGGTGTGCACGCCGTACACGCCGGCGGAGCGGGACCGGCTGGTCGACACGTTCCTGGCCGACCTGCTCATCGAGTCCGACCCGAACTGGCTCAGCACGTTCGACACGACGCTCGACACCGAGGGGGCGACCCTGACCGCCGCCTACCAGGACGCGGTGGTGGACGCCCTCGCGATCCTGTTCGACGACACCGCGCTGCCGCCGGCCGAGCGGGCGGCCGTCGAGGCGGCCGTGCGCGCCGCGCCCGCGGGCGGCGCGCAAGTCGGTGACGAAGGACGAGCTGACGGTCCAGACGGGCTCGCTCGACGCCGCCGACGCGTTCCAGGCCGCGCTCGACAGCGTGCAGGTCATCGGGGGCCAGGCGTCCGTCGATCCGGCCGACGCCGCGGTCGTCGACGCCGTGTGGGCCACGGTGCGGGCCGAGCTCGTCGCCCGCTACAGCGGCGGCAACCGCACGCTGCTCCCCGACGCCGTGCTGCCGCAGACCGTCACCGTCGACAACAGCTACGGCATCCGCACCAGCGGCGCCGACGGCTCGATCACGGTCGGGCTCGGGCTGCCGCAGAACGTGCCGCTGATGCACATCATCATGACGCACGAGGCGCTGCACTCGTTCGACTTCGCCGGCGGGCTGTACCCCGTGGGGACCGCGATCGAGGGCGCGGCGTCGCTCACCGAGCACGGCGCCGGCTGGGACATCCTGCGCGCGTCGGCGCCGCCGGCCGAGCTGCCGTTCTGGATCCTGTCGGCGGTGGCTGGGGATGCGCGCCGGTACGGCATCTCCGACGGCACGCTCGCCGTCATCCAGACGGACTGCCCCGCGGGGACGGACTCCGCCGTGATCGCGACCGACGCCGCGGCGGCGTGGGGCATGCAGGGCGGCGCGCTGGCCGAGGTGCCCGTGCGCAGCCACTTCGGCACGCAGTTCCTGAGCTACCTCGCCGGGCAGTACGCCTACCAGGACGTGGTGGCGTGGTTCGACGAGCAGATCGAGCCCGGGGTCGACAACGGGATCGACCCGTTCGACCTGTCGAGCTGCGGGATGACCAACCCCGGCCGCACGCAGGCCGAGGTGGACGCCCTCCGGGTCTGCCTCGGGCTGTAGGCGGTCGTGCCGGCGGCCGCTGGACCGGGCCTCCTGCGACCGGTCCGCAGGCGGCCGACCGGCACTTTCGCGAGTCGATCGAGGGTAGCGAGAGAGAGAGAGAGAGAGCAGGTGACGGGAGTCGAACCCGTCTGTCCCGGATGGGGCCCGGGTGCCTCGCCACGTCGGCCTCACCTGCGTGCATGCGCTCGGCCGGACTCGAACCGACACGGTTCCAACTTCGCACGGTGGTGGCCTTCCTGTTGGCCCACGAGCGCAGAGAGTCGGGGTGGCTGGACTCGAACCAGCACGATGGCCGCGTTCCGAACGCGGAGGCCTCCCAATTGTGCTGACGGGCGAAAGGGGACTATTGGCGGGCAGGCGCTGAGCAGATCTGGCGACGATGCCCGCTGGCTGCGCCTGACCGACAGGGTCCCCCGCCCGGCGGCACCGTAGGAATTGGCCCACACCCCGAAGAGAACAGAGCAGGTGACGGGAGTCGAACCCGTCTGTCCCGGATGGCGCCCGGGCACCTCACCACGTCGGTCTCACCTGCGGACGACGACGACGACGGACGAGTGCGTTCGGCCGGACTCGAACCGACACGGTTCCACCTTCGGACGGTGGTGGCCTTCCAGTTGGCCCACGAACGCAGGACGCCCCCGGTCGGGCAGGGCCGGCCGGGGGCGTTGCAGCGCGCGGATCGACGCTTCCGTCTAGATCCGGCGCCGCGGCCCTCGACCCGGCGTGCCTCGGCCGCCGCGCGGCCCGACCGACCGTCGGAAGACGGCAGGGCGCGGGTTCTGCGCGGGCTGGCGGGCGGTGTTGGCGGGTCCGTTCGTCATGGTTTTCTTGTACTGGGTGTACCCATGACCGTCAAGGAAGAATCCTCGGGGGTCCCGGCGCGGCGTTCGGCCCGACGTCACGATTCGTCGCTCGCGTTGGGCCCGTGCGGATCCCCCGCATACGCTGGCGGCCCCGGAGGTCGGTTGGCCAGGTTCGGATCCCCCAGCAAGGCCGCCGCCGCCTGCCTCCTCGCCCTGGCGGGCCCGGCGCGCGCCCAGGCCCCCTCCGCCGGCGAGCTCCTGCGCGACATCGAGCAGCTGCAGGTCGTCGGCAGCGTGCTCTACGTCGCGGCCCACCCCGACGACGAGAACACCCGCTTCCTCGCCTGGCTCGAAGAGCGCGGGCTGCGCGCGGGCTACCTCTCCATGACCCGCGGCGGCGGCGGGCAGAACCTGATCGGCCCCGAGCAGGCCGAGCTGCTCGGCCTGGTCCGCACGGGCGAGCTGCTGGCCGCCCGTCGCATCGACGGCGCCGAGCAGCGCTTCACCCGGATGCGCGACTTCGGCTACTCCAAGTCCCCCGACGAGACCCTCGCCCTGTGGGGGCACGACGACGCCCTTGGCGACGTGGTGCGTGCCGTGCGTCGCTTCCGGCCGGACCTCGTCGTGACCCGCTTCGGGACCGCCGACCCGACGCACGGCCACCACGTCGCCTCTGCCATCCTCGCCGGCGAGGCGTTCGCCGCCGCCGGCGACCCGGCGGTCGTCACCTAGGGCCTGGCGCCCTGGTCCCCGGCCAGGCTGGTCCGCAACCAGTCGAGCTGGGGGCTGCCCGAGGGCGCCGACACCTCGCAGTGGCTCCACGTCGACGTGGCGCACTACGACCCGCGCACCGGCCGCGCCACGGGCGAGATCGCCGCGGCCAGCCGCAGCATGCACAAGAGCCAGGGCATGGGCACCGACGCCGACGTGGGCCCCATCGAGGAGCTCTTCGAGCCCATCGCCGACCGTCCCGGCGTCGCGCCGCTCGCCCCGCCCGAGGGCGACCTGTTCGCCGGCGTCGACCTGACCTGGCGCCGCTTCGAGGGCACGGGCCCGCTCGTCAAGGCGCTGCGCACCGCCGCCGCCCGGTTCGACGCCGCGCGCCCCGCCGCCGTCCTGCCCTGGCTCGCCAGGGCCCACGCGCGCATGGCGCTGGTCCCCGACCCCGACTGGCGCGAGCGCAAGACCGCCGACCTCGAGCGCATCATGGCCGACTGCGCCGGCCTGTGGCTCACCGCCCGCGCCGACCGGGGCGCCGTCGCGCCGGGCGGCGCGGTGAAGGTCACGCTCACGGCCCTGGCCCGCGCCGACGCGCCGGTGGCGCTCGGCGGCGTCGACCTGCCGGGCGCTCACGCCGACGGCGCCGCCCTCGTCCCCGGCGTGCCCTGGACCGCGGAGGTCGAGCTCACCGTCCCGGCCGACGCCCCGCTGTCGCGGCCGCACTGGCTCGTCGAGCCGCCCACCCCCACGCAGTACACCATCGACGACCCCGCCCTGCGCGACCTCCCCGACACCCCGCCCGCGCTGCTGGCCGACTTCCACGTCACCGTCGCCGGCGTCGACCTGGTCGTGCAGCGGCCGGTCGAGCTCGCGTGGGTCGACCCCACGGTCGGCGAGCGGCTCCACCCGGTCGAGGTCCTCCCGCCCGCGACCGCCACCTTCGCCGCCCCCGGCCTGGTGCTCCCCGCCGGCGGCGAGGCCACCACGCGCCTCGTGCTCCACGCCGAGGCCGGCCCCGTCGCCGGGACCGTCACCGTGATCCCGCCGGAGGGCGTCACCGTCACGCCCACCGAGATCCCGGTCACCCTCGACGACGAGGGAGAGCGGGTCGTGGAGCTCCACCTCGCCGCCGCCGGCCCCACTGCGCCCGGCCCGCTCACCGCCGAGGTCGCCGTCGGGGAGCGCCGCGACCGGCTCCAGCGCGCGCTCGTCGACTACCCGCACCTGCCCCGCCGGGTCGTGCTCCGCCCCGCCGCCCTGCAGGTGGTGGCCGTCGACGTGCAGCGCGGGCCGACCCAGCGCGTCGCCTACTTCCCCGGCTCCGGCGACACCGTGCCCGACGCGCTGCGGGCCGTCGGCTACACCGTCGAGGAGATCGACGAGCAGGCCGTGCTCTCGGGCGACCTGTCCCGCTTCGACGCCGTCGTGATGGGCATCCGCGCCTACAACACCCACCCGCGCCTGCTCACCGCGCTGCGCGAGCCGCTGATGGCGTACGTCGGCGGCGGCGGGCGCCTCGTCGTGCAGTACAACACCAACAACGGGTTCAACCCGCTCGAGGCCGAGATCGGGCCGTACCCGCTGCACATCGGCCGCGGCCGCGTCACCGACGAGGCCGCCGAGATGGTGCCCGTCGACCCGGCGAGCCCGGTGCTGACCACGCCCAACGCCCTCGGCCCCGACGACTTCTCGGGCTGGGTGCAGGAGCGCGGCCTGTACTTCGCCGAGGACTGGGACCCGCGCTACACTCCCGTCTTCTCCGCGAACGACCCCGGCGAGGCGCCGCTGCAGGGCAGCACGCTCGTCGCCCACTACGGCGACGGCGTCTTCGTCTACACGGGGCTGTCGCTGTTCCGCCAGCTCCCCGCCGGCGTCCCGGGCGGCTACCGCCTGCTCGCCAACCTGCTCGCGCTGCGGTGACCGTGCCCGACGACCGTCTCGACGACCGCCCGCCGCTGCTCGGGTCGTGGCGCAACCTGTACCTGCTCGTGCTGGGCTGCCTCGCGCTCGACGTGCTCCTGATGGCCCTGTTCACCGCGGCCACCTCGCCGTGAGCGCGCCCGCCTCGCTCCCGCTGCTCGACTGGGTCGTGCTCGTCGGCACCATCGCCGTCATCGCGGGGTACGGCACCTGGAGGTACCGCCGGGTGGCCTCCGCCGCCGGCTACCTGCGCGGCGAGGGCCTGCGCTGGCCCACCATCGGCCTGTCCATCATGGCCACCCAGGCCTCGGCCATCACGTTCCTGTCGGTGCCCGGCCAGGCCTACACCGACGGCCTGCGCTTCGTGCAGTTCTACCTCGGCCTGCCCGTCGCCATGGTGATCATCAGCGCCGTGTTCGTGCCCATCTACTACCGGATGCAGGTGAACACGGCCTACGAGTACCTCGAGCAGCGCTTCGACGTGCGCGTGCGCGTGCTGACCGCCACCCTGTTCCTCATCGGCCGCGGCCTGGCCGCCGGCATCTCGATCTACGCGCCCGCCATCATCCTGTCGTCGCTGCTCGGCTGGTCGCTCGGGACCACCAACCTGCTCCTCGGGCTGGTCGTCGTCGTCTACACCGTCACCGGCGGCGCGAAGGCGGTCTCGCAGACGCAGAAGCAGCAGATGGTCGTCATCATGGCGGGCATCGTCGTGGCGGCGGCGATCATCGCGATGCGGCTGCCCGACGACGTGGGCCTCGCCGGCGCCACCCGCCTCGCCGGCGCGCTCGGGCGCACCCGCGCCGTCGACTTCAGCTTCGACCCGTCCACCCGCTACACCTTCTGGTCGGGCATGACGGGCGGCCTGTTCCTGGCGCTGTCGTACTTCGGCACCGACCAGTCGCAGGTCCAGCGCTACCTCGGCGGCGCGTCGATCGCCGAGAGCCGCCTCGGGCTGCTGTTCAACGGCGTCCTGAAGATCCCCATGCAGTTCTTCATCCTGTACCTGGGGTTGCTGGTCTTCGTCTTCCACCTGTTCCACGAGCCGCCCGTCTTCTTCAACGGCCCGGCCCTCGATCGCGCCCGCGCCACCGCCGTCGGCCCGGAGATCAAGGCGCTGGAGGCGCGCTGGCACACCGCCTTCGAGGCCCGCCGCGACGCCGCCGAGGCCGTGATCGCCGCCGAGAGCGACGCCGCGCGCGAGCACCTGCGCGACACCCAGGCCGAGCTCGACCGGCTGCGCGTCGAGGGCAAGGATCTCGTCGGCCGTGCGCTGCCCGACGCCGAGCCTCGAAGACCGCGACTACATCTTCCTGAGCTTCGTCCTGGCCGAGCTGCCCAGCGGGGTGGTGGGGCTGCTGCTCGCCGTCATCCTGTCCGCCGCGATGAGCAGCACCGCGAGCGAGCTCAGCGCGCTCGGCGCCACCAGCGTGGTCGACCTGTACGGGCGGCTGCGCACCGAGCCGCTCGGCGAGGCCCGCACCATCGCCGCGAGCAAGGCGTTCACCGCGCTGTGGGGCGCGCTGGCCGTCGGGTTCGCGACGTTCGCCTCGCTGCTCGACAACCTGATCCAGGCCGTCAACATCCTCGGCTCGATCTTCTACGGGGTGATCCTCGGCATCTTCCTGGTGGCGTTCTTCGCGCGCCGGGTGGGGGCCGTGGCGGTGCTGGTCGGCGCGGTGGTGGGTCAGGTGTGCGTGATCGCGCTGTACTTCGCCAGCGACATCGGCTTCCTGTGGTTCAACGTCATCGGCTGCGCGCTGGTGGTCGCCATCGCCGCGGCCACCCAGCTCGCGGTCGGCGCAACGGAGGAGAGGTCCCCATGATGCAAGTGCTGTTCACGATGCTGCTCGCCGCCCCGGCCCACGCCGAGGACCTGCAGCTCCCGGTCCTGAGCCCCCGCGCCACGGTCTCGCAGCAGGTCGGCGTGGCGACGATCACCGTGGACTACTCGAGCCCCGGCAAGCGCGAGCGCACCGTCTGGGGCGAGCTCGTGCCCTACGGTGAGGTCTGGCGGACCGGCGCGAACACGGCCACCACCTTCGAGACCACCGCAGACCTGACGGTGGGCGGCACGGCCGTCCCCGCCGGCACCTACTCGATCTTCACCGTCCCCGGTGAGAGCGAGTGGACGTTCATCCTGAACAAGAACGCCGAGCAGGCGGGGACGGGCGACTACGACAAGGGCCTCGACCAGGTGCGCCTGAAGGTGGCGCCGGAGAAGGGCCAGGAGCGCGAGCGCCTGACCTTCCTGTTCTCCGACACGACCGACCACGACACCCGTCTCGACCTCGTGTGGGCCGGCGTGCGCGTCTCGGTGCCGGTCGAGGTCGACACGGCGAAGGCGGTGAACGCGAGCATCGACCGGTACGTCGACGACGTGAGCGGTGGCCTGGCGTCCGCTGCGCGCTACAAGGCCGACAACAAGGACCTCGACGGCGCCCTGAAGCTGCTCGACGCCTCGATCGCCATCGAGAAGACCTGGTACAACACCTGGCTCAAGGCCGATGCGCTGCACCAGAAGGGCGACAACAAGGCGGCGTACAAGCTCGCCCAGGAGGCGAACGAGCTCGGCAAGGCGGCCGGCGACGGGTTCTTCTGGAAGGACCGGGTGGAGAAGGCGTTGGCGGAGTGGAAGAAGCGCTGAGCGATGCGCTATCCTCCCCTTGCCGGGAGCATCCGGCAGGGGAGGGGCGTTGCGTTCCTGGTGCGGGCTGCTGCTGATCGGGTGTGCCGCGGGCGGCAAGGACGCGGGCAGCGACGATGGGACCGTCCCGAACGTCGACGGCACGCTCACGACGCCGGATGCGGACGCGGACAGCGACGCCGACGTCGACACGGACACGGACACGGCCACCGACACCGACACGGCCGAGCCCGTGGCCGACTGCAGCGCGGGCGGCGCCTGGGCCGACGGCGTCTGGTACGCCGGCCTGCAGGCCGCGCTCGACGCCGCCGCCCTGGACGGGCAGGTGACCGTCTGCACGGGCACCCACCTCGGCACCTTCGACGCCCCGCGCCGGGTGACGATCGCGTCGGAGACGGGCGATCCGGCGCTCACGATCCTCGATGCGCAGGGCGCGGGCACGGTCCTCACCGTCTCCGCAGGCACGACCGTCCAGGGCCTGACCCTGACGCAGGGCCGCGCCGGCTACGAACGCGCCGCGGGCCTGCACCTGCGCTCGCCGGGTGGGCTCGCCGTCGTCGACAGCGTGATCCGCGACGGCGACGGCGAGAGCGGCGGCAGCCTGCTCCTGCCGAACGGCAGCGCCGCCACGCTCACCGGCTCCCGCATCGCCGACAACCTCGGCCCGGGCATCGTCTGCGTGGGCTCGACCCTGGACCTCGTCGACACCGTGGTCGAGGGGAACGTGAACCCGAACGGCATCGGCGGGGGCCTCAACGCCAACGCGTGCACCGTCACGGGCGGCACCTGGTCGTCCAACGAGGCCGACCTCGGCGGGGGCATCCACCTGTTCGCGAGCGAGCTGTCGGACGCCGAGGTGGTCGGCAACTACGCGGCGAGCGTCGGCGGCGGCATCTACGTGAGCGAGCTGTCGCCCATCTCCGCACGCGGGTCGCCGAGAACGAGATCGCGCCGAACCTGCTGTGGACCGCGGCGGCGGGCATCGACGTGAACGCCTACGACACGAACCCGCTCACCGAGGTCGTCATCGAGGACAACCTCGGGCCCGCGCTGACGACGCAGATCTTCTCGGTCATCGAGGTGGTCGACAGCACGATCCGCCGCAACCAGGGCGGCTTCTCGTGGTGGGAGGTCTACGCCTACCCGTACCACGGCTGGCTCACGTCGGTGAACACCGACTGGGGCGCCGGCGTGGACGACAACGCGCCCTACGACGGCGCTGGTACGACGGCGTGGACTACATCGGCTACGAGGCCGGCGAGGACTTCGTCTGCCGCGACGCGTGCGACCCGGCGCCTTGGAGCGGGTCAGCTCGGATCGGGCAGGTCCTCGAGGCCATGGCGCGGACGACCGCCTCGGCGCGCGTGCGGGCGCCGAGCTTGCCGCGCGCCTGCTCGGCGTGGGTCCGCACGGTCGAGGGCAGCACGCCGAGCTCCCGCGCGATCCGGTCGGTCGACCACCCCCGCGCCACGCCCGCCAGCACCTCGCGCTCGCGGGGCGTGAGGCGCTCGGTCTTCGGCGCGGCGGGCCGCACCACCATCACCACCCGTCGCCGACGGCGCGGCACTCGGCCGCGCCGCGCTGGCCGTCGACGCCGAGCCGCTGCACCTCTGCCTCGCCGCGGATCAGCCCGCTGCGCAGCCCGGCTGGCACACCACCCTGCCGCCGTCGCGCCCGACGACCACGTCGCAGCAGCGGCGCCCCAGCACCGGCCCCAGCAGCGACTCGGCCACCGGGTCCAGCCCGACGATGCGCCCGGTGTCGTCGACCCGCAGCAGGCCCGTGGTGCCCGGAGGTGGCTTGCTCATCGCCCCAGCTTAGCACTCGCGTGCGAGACCCCAGCGGGTGCCGAGCCGGCCCGAGCCCGCCGATCGTGCGAGCGCGCGATCGACGTCCTCGGGACCCTCACCGCCGGCTGGACCGTCGGCCCTGTCCCCACCAGCATGCCCCGGTCCGCGATCGGGCGGTGTCCGTCGTTCGACCGGACGTCCCGTCAGATCTCGGACCCGCCAGATCTCCACCGGGTCCGTCGCACGACGGACGACACGGCTGGCCTGGAGCGCGATCCTGGCCGTGCCAAGCGACACGTGGTGTGTCCCCCCTTGGCTCGCACCCACCGCCGCCCGGCTGCCGGGGACGGAGCCACCATGAGAACCCTGGTCATCGCGAGCGCCGCGCTCACGCTGTCCGCCGGGGGCTGCGAGGCCGTCAAGGACTTCGAGCAGCCGCCCGTCGACGGCGTCGGCACGCCGCCGGTCCAGGTCGACTGCTCGGCCTACCGCTTCAACGGCAACACCTACGACTGCACCGCGCTCGACCTGTGCGACGCGTCGCAGGAGTCCATCCCCCTGCGGCTCGCCTGCTGCGACTGCGACCCGGCGATGTGCAACCCGCCCACCGACGGCTCCTGCACCGATCCCGAGTACTGCGACGAGCACCCCAACGATCCGCTGTGCGACGAGTCCGGCCCGATCAACACGGAGCCCGCCGAGGGCTGCATGGAGTGCCACAACGGCTCACGGTACAACGACTACGCCGGCACGGGCATCGAGAACCCGCACTGGACCGACAACCCGTCCGCCCAGTACCTGATGTGCACGACCTGCCACGGCGGGAACGGCGACGCCTCGGGCCGCGAGCAGGCGCACGTGCCGCGCCCGCCCCAGATCGCGACCGACACGATCCTGTTCGACAACCCGGAGTCGTACTTCAACTACCTGACCCTGGCCGGGGTGGACAAGTACCCCGACTACACGGTCGACGGCGTCACCTACACCGCGAAGGACTGGATCCAGTTCCGCAACCCGGGCGACATCCGCATCGTGGCGGACGGCCGCAGCTGCGGCCAGAGCGGCTGCCACGGCGGCGAGCACGCGCAGTGGGTGAGCCGGAGCATCCTCGTCACCGAGACGGGCTTCTGGTCGAAGACCAACTACAGCGCCGGCGTGGACAGCCACACCCCCGAGCAGGCGTCCTACTACACGAACACGGCGGCGGACCTCGCCTTCCGCGACGTGAGCGACCCTTCCTGGGTGTACGATCCGAGCCAGGTGGGCCGGGTGGGGCGGCTCGTGGAGCCCGTCGAGCGCGCCGCCTACGGCGACCGCACCGGCTTCTACGACAACGCGGTGTACGACGCGAACACCTTGACGAACTTCGTCTACGCGGCCAACGACGCCCAGGGCTCCGTGAACCAGGTCGTGACCGGCTCGCCGCTGCAGGACATCATCGAGGCGTCGGTCACCTTCCAGTGCGGGGACTGTCACCTCGGCTCCATGGGCGCCAACAACCGCTACGCCGACTTCCGCTCCTCGGGCTGCTCGGGCTGTCACATGCAGTACAGCCTGGACGGACGCTCGGCGTCGCGCGACCCGAACGTGCCGCGCAACGAGCCCGCCAACCCCGACGCCATCGCCGCGCCGGAGCGGCCGCACCTGCTGGCGCACCAGCTGAAGAACGTCCAGAAGGTGGTCGACACCTACTACGGTCCGGTCACCATCGCGGGCATCTCCGACAACGCCTGCGTCGGCTGCCACCAGGGCAGCAACCGGACGGTGCTGCAGTACTGGGGCATCCGGCTCGACCAGAACGCGGACGTCGTCAACAACGTCCAGTATCCGGCCAACCCGAACACGTTCCTCACCACCCAGGGCGACCCGCGCCTGTTCGATCCGGCGGTGCAGAACGCCACGTTCAACGGCCGCAACTTAAACCAGTACCTGCTGTTCGAGGACTACGACGGCGACGGGCGCGACGACACGCCCGCCGACATCCACTACGAGGCCGGCCTCGGGTGCATCGACTGCCACGGCAGCTCCGACATGCACAACGGCACGAAGTACGAGAACGGGCCGGGCAACTGGATGACCGACCCGACCAGCGGCGCCATCGTGTCGGGCATGGACCAGGCCGTGAAGGTCCTGTGCGAGTCCTGCCACGGCGACGCGCAGGGCTACGCGCCGACCACCGCCTGCGTCGACTACGGCGGGATCGGGGCCACCTGCGTGACCGACCGCGTCGGGAACCCGCTGCGCAACGTCACGGTCGACGGGGCCGGGAACACCTGGCTGAAGAGCCGCCTCGACGGGCTGCTGCACTTCGTCCCGCAGACCCGCGACACCGTCGTCGACACGGGCAAGGTGCACCCGATCACGCAGCAGCGCGTGTACAGCCCGCTCGCGTCCTACGCGATGGGGCGGGCGGACGGGTCGTCGACCACCGGGGTGGGGCCGCTGCAGAACGACCCGGCGGTGTACAGCCCGGGCTTCTCGCACCTGGACACGCTCGAGTGCGACAGCTGCCACGCCGCCTGGTCCACGGGCTGCATCGGCTGCCACGTGCAGATGCAGTACAACGACAACCAGGCGAACTACTTCTTCAGCAACGTGACGGGGCAGCGGATCACCGTGCAGGTGACCAACGCCGACTTCATGTACATCCAGCCCATCTGGTCGTCGATGGAGGTGAGCACCCGGGGCCGGATCGGGATGAGCCAGCCCGGATGAAGGCCTTCTGGCGCTACGTCGACCAGAACGGGAACCAGGTCGCCGGCATCACCTACAACAACCGCAACGGCAACGGGAACAACCCGGCCTACCTCGGGACGAGCAACTTCCCGGCGCTGTCGCACAACCGCATCTACGCGCACTCCATCCGCGGCAAGCAGACGCCGACGGCGGAGGGCGGCAAGGAGTGCGTGGGCTGCCACCTGACCACCGACATGATGAACACCTTCGGGGCGGACTACCAGGCGCTGTGGACGGCGTACACGCTGGACCAGGACTACGACTTCGTCGCCGACAACGGCCTGTACCCCGACCTGCAGCAGTTCATCGGGCAGAACACCAACAACCAGCTCGGGCACCCGTACTACGTCCACATGCAGGCCGGGCTCGGCAGCTTCGGGCTGATGGCGGCGGACGCCAACGGCTGCCCGGTCAACCCGCTCGACACCGACGCCAACCGCCAGTTCTGCAACGGCGTGGCGCCGGCGGACCAGTTCGATCCCGACAACATCGCCTACGATCTGGACCGGACGGTGCAGTCGACCGGGATCACCAACGCCTCGTACACGCGGCCGTTCCTCGACCTCACCCGCGGCCCGGAGCTGCGGATCGGGGCGCAGGATCCCACGATGTCGGGGGCGCTCGGGGTGGACCTGCTGACGAAGCTCGCGGACCCGAACACGTACCTGATCCTGGACGCCTGGATCGACGCGAACGGGGTGCCACAGGGCAACGCGAACAACTACGTGCAGTACTCGGCGCCGTACTGACCGTGCCGCAGCTGCCCGCCGCCTCGATCAGAGGTGGCGGAGCAGGAACGCCACGCCCGTCTCGCCGTCGCTGTCGTCGATGTCCTGCTTCGGGATGACGGCCTGGACCTCCCCCCCGACGGCGAGCGCCGCGTCGCGCACGAAGCGCGCGTGGTTGGGGTGGTGGTAGAGCGCGCCGAGGTCGAGCGGGTAGCTGTCCTCGTAGTAGGTGTTCTCGACGCGCACCGCCGGGTCGTCCGCCGACAGCAGGCCGAGCATGTCGACATCGGCGCGGTAGGAGACCACGGGCTCGGTGTACAGCTCGTCCATGGCGTCCATGCCGTAGAACGACAGCACGAACTGCTCGAGCCCGAGCTGCGCCGCCAGGTCGATGGTGATGCCGTACTCGGCGAACACGTCTTCCCAGCCGAGCAGATCGTAGGTCGCCTGGGTCTCGATGGCGTGGACCACCGACAGCCGCGTGGACTGGCGGGCGACGGGGTCGTCGGCCGCCGGATCGGCCATGTCGTCGTGCACGCCGAGCCACAGCACGGTGCCCGCCCCCGCGGAGATGCCGCGCCCGGCGACCCGGTCGGGGTCGAGGCCGAGCTCCTCGTGGTGCCAGCGGAGGAACTGCACGGCGCGCCGCACGTCGCCCATCGGCTTGATGACGCCCTCGTGGTCGACCTCGTCGAGCAGGCGGTACTCGACGCTGGCGACGGCCACGCCGGAGGCGAGCAGCTCGGCGATGCCCTCGGGGCCGCCGGGCACGTGGTACAGGTCCTCCTCGGTGCCCCCGGTGAAGCCCCCGCCGTGGACGTCGACCAGCAGCGGCATCGGCCCCTCGACGCCGTCCGGCAGGAACAGGTCGAGGCGGTTGCGCTCGTCGTCGCCGTAGGGGACGTCGTCGTAGAACGTGGCGCCGTCGAGCGCGAAGGGGGCCTCGTCCGCCGCGAGGTCCAGCGGCTCCGGGGTCTCGTCCGGGACGGCGGTGTCCCCTGTGGTCTCGCCGCCCTGGCAGGCGAGCAAGCCGAGCAACGACACCACAGCCATCCGATGCGCCATGCGACCTCCGCGCGGGGCACCATACCCCGCCGCCGGCGCTACGGTCGGGCGGGCGCAAAGGCGTACAGGTCGGGGCCCACCGGCGCGGACCGCCCGATCTGGTGCGCCTCGTCGCCCTGGTACTGCTGCAGCTCCCAGCGGACGTCCCACACCACGTCGCCCTCGGGGGTGTACTCCCGCAGCACGGCGTGGGTGCCGAAGTTGTGCAGCGTGTTGCCGCCCGGCAGCCGGTGCGCCTCGCCCTTCTGGTGCCCCACCACGCCCAGGCCCTCGCCAGCACTCCACACCTGGCGCAGCGTCTGCGCGGCGTCGTCGAGCGCGTACTCGCGGACGACCAGCTCGTCGTCGGTGTCGCTGACGTGGGTGGACACGAGCAGGTGCCCGTCGTCGAGGTAGACGCTGCCGTGCTGGTAGTCGAACTGCGAGGACGGCGGATCGAAGGCCCAGCTGCCCGCGATGCGGCCGAACCAGCGGTTCGGGGCGCCCGTCGCGCGGTCGACCTCCACCACGCTGTCGTGGGTGAACAGCGAGAACAGGAACACGTCGAGCTGCGGGTCGTAGCTCAGGGTGTTGGACCCGCACCAGCCCTCCTCGCCGAGCCCCGCGAGGAACGTCGCGCAGGAGAAGCGCTGCGACGGGGTCCCGGCGGGGTCGATGACGACGATGGCGTCGTCGTCGGCGTGGCCGCCGTCCTCGTTCTGGTACTGCGCGTAGGCGAGCGAGCCGTCGGGCAGGTCGGTGAAGGCGTGGTGCTGGCCGGGCGTGTCCCAGCTGCGGACCTCGGTGCCGTCGATCTTCAGCGCGAGCACCCGGCTGGCGGCGCCCCCGTCGAACGCGCTGAAGAAGCTGCTGTGGTCGACGAGGAAGGCGTCGCCGCCCCAGGAGACCCGCGGGTGCATGGTGTTGCGCTGCTGGGGGCTGCGGTGGGCCCAGCTGACCCGGCCGAGTCGGTCGAGGAGCACCGTCCAGGTGCCGGTGGCGTTGGCCTCGCCGACGTTGACGGCGACGAGCACGTAGGGGGTGGCGGGGTCGACCCGGGCCGCGTCGAGCAGCAGGACGCTGGCGCGGGGCACCTCGTCGGGCAGCGCCGCGGTCTGCGCGGCGCCGGCGGCCAGCACGTCGTCGCCGGCGCGGATCTCCCAGGTGAGGTCGGTGCCGTAGGGGACGCCGAGCAGCAGCTCCTCGTGCGCGCCGGGGCCGAGGTCGCGGACGGGGGATGTGTGGACCTCGCCGTCGAAGGCGTAGGCGAGGTGCACGGCGGTGTCGAAGTCCTGGCGCCAGGACACCCGCACGACGCTCGGCTGGTCGTCGTCGAGCGCCCAGGAGACGTCGGTGAGGACGCTCGGGACGGTGCCGGTGTGGCCCGTCTCGGCGGTGGCCCCGGTCACGGTGCGGTCGTCGTCGTCGTCGTCGCCCGCGGGGCCCGGGCGGTGGCAGGCCAGGGCCAGCAGCAGCGTCACGGCGCCTCCCGCCGTGGTATACAGCCCCCGATGCGGTCCCGCTCTCCGCTGCTCCTGGTCGTCGGTGTCGTCCTCGTCGCCGCGCTGCTCTTCGCCGGCTGGTCGCGCCAGCAGCGCGCCGCCGAGCGCCGCGCGCTGATGGCGGCCACGGGCGCGATCCCGCTCGGCATCGAGGCCCCGGCGATCACGCTGTTCGACCGCGGCGAGCAGGCCACGCCGCTCGATCGCTACCGCGGGCGCTTCGTCTTCGTGAACTTCTGGGCGACGTGGTGCGGGCCGTGCGTGGCCGAGATGCCGTCGCTGATCGCGCTGCACGCCTCGCTCGACCCGGCCGACATCGCGTTCGTCTCCATCGCCGAGGACGACAGCTGGCCGCCCGTCGACGCCTGGCTCCGCGACAACCCGCTGCCGTTCGACGTCTACCGGGATCGGCCGCCGCGGGTCGAGGAGCTCTTCGAGACGCACTCCTACCCCACCTCGTTCCTGCTCGACCCCGACGGGCAGGCGCTCTACCGGTTCAACGGCGGGCGCAACTGGGACACCGACGCCGTGCGCGCGCTGCTCGCGCTCGAGGGGGTCGGGCTCCGGTAGCGGCTACTTCCGCCGCGGCGAGGCCGCCTTCAGCTGCTCCGCGGCCCCCTGCAGGTCGGACGCCACCTGCCGCAGCCGGTCGAGCTCGCGCGGGTCGTCCGTGGCCCGCTTCACCCAGGCCTCGAAGCGCGCCTGCAGCTCGGCGCCCGTGACCGGCGCGCGCGCTGCGGGCGGCGGGTCGGACGGCTGGCGCAGCGCGTCGGAGACGGCGTCCACCACCTTGTGGACCGGCGCCAGCGCGGCCGGGTCCTTGCCCTGGGACGCGAGCAGGCCCCCCACGGCCTGCAGCCCCCGCGACGCGCTCCCCAGCAGCCCGAGGAGCTCGGCCCGCGCCAGCTCCTTGCCCTGGGCCTCGGTCACCTCGTAGGCGGCCACCATCTGCGGGTCGAGGCGCCGGAGCTGGCCCAGCATCCCGCGGACCTGCAGCCCGCCCTCGTCCTGCGCGACGCCGGCCAGCGACGGCGGCAGGTGGAACCAGCGGGATCCGTCGAGCGACGCGAACACTGCCCGCTCGTCGGCGTCGCCGCCCGCTCCCGCCATCTGCCCTCCCAACCGGCCGAGATCTCGCTTAGACTAGCCCAACCTCTCTCCTCGAGGTCTCTTTGAACAGCGACGTGTTGGACAAGGTGCGGCGCCGAGCCGGATCTTCCGACGTGCTCGACGTGTCCGAGCTGGCGGCCTCTGCCTCCGGCTCGGCGGCGGCGCGGCTGGAAGCGCTCAGCGACGAGGTGCTCGGGCAGGACATCGTGCGGCGCGCGGTGTCCGGGACGGGCCTCGGCGCGCTGTCGCCGATCCTCGCGGCCGATCTGGTGCTCCAGCAGGCCGGGATCGACTCCGGCGCGCTCGGGCTCGACTCGAACCAGCAGATCCAGCGGGTCATGTCGGGTGAGGCGCCCGGTGCGCTCGCGGGCGCGGTGGGCCAGGTCGCGGGCGGCGTGCCCGAGGTCGTCCGGCGCCACCTGAGCCTGCCCGGGGTCCGCCCCGTCGGCGCTGGGCCCGAGGAGCAGCAGGGCCAGGGCCAGGGCCCGCTCGCCGGCATCACCGACGAGGAGCAGGACCTCGCCTCGCTCGTGTCGATGTTCTCGGGGCTGCCCGACGTCTCGCTCGACGCCGTGCTGCGCGAGGCCGGCAAGAGCATCGTCCAGGTGCTCGGCCCGCAGGGGATGCAGGAGATCCTGTCGAACCTCGGGATCGTGCCCGACCTGCTCGCCCAGAGCGAGGCCGTCCAGCAGGGGCTCGACTTCGCGCAGCAGGCGGCCGATGCCGTCGGTGAGGCGCTCCAGGGCCTCCCCACGCCCGGGGAGGTCGTCGACGACCTCGCCAGCGCGCCCGCCGCCGCTGCGACCAGCGCCGGCGTCGAGGCCGATGCCGCCGCGGCTGCGGCCGCCGCCGAGGCCGAGAAGCCGGAGACCGAGGCGAAGGAGCCCGAGGTCGACGAGGCGGTGGGCGACGACGCGAAGGTCGAGGCCCCGAAGGAGGAGGGCGAGGGCGAGGAGGCGCCGGCCGAGGAGGCGCCGGCCGAGGAGGAGGCGCCGGCGGAGGAGGCGCCTGCCGAGGAGGGCGCCGGCGAGGAGGCTCCCGCGGAGGGCGAGGGCGAAGGCGAAGGCGAGGGCCCCGCGTCCGAGGGCTCGGCCGAGGAGGAGGGCCCGGCGTCCGAGGTGGCGCCGATGGCCGAGGCCGCGCCCACCGAGGCGATGACGGGCGGCGGCGGCATGGCGCAGGCGGCGCCCGCCCCGGCCCCGTCGGCGCCGGTGAGCGCGCCGGCCCCGCAGACCCGCATCCCGGCGGCGTCCGCGCCGCGCCCGGCGGCGCCGTCCGCGCCGTCGCCCGTGGGCTACAGCGCCCGCGCCCGACATGGGCGCGGCCCAGGCCCGCCCGGCGAGGGGGAAGAGCAGGGCCCGCAGAACTACAACATCAACCTCACGGCCGACATGGAGGTCCCGCCCGAGCTCCAGGGCGGCGGCGGCGGCGAGGCCCCGGGCCACGACTGCAGCGCCGGCGAGGGCGGCGGCGGGCAGGGCGGCGGCATCGGCGAGGGCATCGTCCCGCAGAACGAGGCGGCGCCGCCGTCGCCGGTGGCGGCGACCTCGCTCGGCGGCCCGTCCGGCGACGCCATGCTCGACAGCGGCGTCGATCCGGCGGAGCGAGCCAGGCGTGCCGGTCCGCCCGCGGGCGGCACCGCCGCCGGGCAGAGAGCGCGGCCGGTGGCGAGTCGATGGCCCCGCAGGTCCAGCAGGGGCTGAACCCGGCGTCGGGCCAGGCGATGGCGCCGGGCGCGCCGTACGCCGCGCCCGATCCGGCGGCGCCGGCGAACAGCGCGCAGATGGGCGCCGTCGAGGCGGGCGGCGGCGGCGGGGGCGGCCAGCTGCCGCAGGGCAGCGTCGGCAACGTCGCCTACAGCGGCGGCGACGAGCACCTGCCGAACCCCGACGCCCTGAACGTCGACCCGGGCTTCGCGTCGGGCGGCTCGTCGCAGGCCCAGTCCCAGATGACGCAGGACGCCGCGGGCATGGACAACGTCCAGCCCCAGGCCGACGCGCAGATGGCGAGCGAGGTCGCGCCGCAGGAGGCCGAGGGCGACCAGGGCATCCTCGCCGCCATCCAGGCGTTCTTCGCCGGGCTGTTCTCCTCGCAGGCCGAGGCCGACCAGGTCGGGGCCGATGCGCAGACCAAGGAGCAGCAGGCCGCGGCGAGCACCCAGCAGCTCGTGGCCTCGGCTCAGCAGCAGCAGCAGGCCCAGGCCGCGCAGCAGGCCGGGATGCCCGTGCCCGCGGAGCTGTCCGAGAACCGCGCCTACATGGACGCCGTCAGCGCCACCGAGGCCCGCGCCACCGCCGTGTGGTCGGGCGGCCCCGCAGCTGCAGGCGCCCACGGGCGCGACCGCCGCCATGGCCCAGGCCGGGCCCACGCTCGACGCCGCGCAGGCCCAGCAGATCCCGCCCGACCTCGCGGGCACCGTCGGCAACGTCACCCTGCCCGACCACGGCCTGCAGCCGACCCGTTCGATCAGGTCGTCGACCCGTCGATGCAGCAGTTCGACGCCTCGCAGATCCCCTCGGCGCCCGCCTTCTCGGGCGGCGGCGGGGGCGGCGAGGGCGCCATGGGCCAGATCCAGGCCGAGGTCGACGGCCAGGCGGGCGCGCAGATGGGCGCCTTCACCCAGCAGCTCACCTCGGAGACCACCGCCCGCGCCAGCGAGAGCTACGACGCCTCCGTCTCCGAGACCGAGGCCTGCTACCAGGGCTCGCTCGACCGCGCCGACCAGGCCATCGCCGACTACGAGGCCGTCGACGTGGCCGGCGAGGTCGCCCCGTTCGACGCCCAGGCGATCGCCGCCCACGAGGGCGCCCTCGCCGAGTCCGCCGCCGCCACCGCCGCGATGACCGCCGGGTTCGCGGGCGAGCAGGGCACCTACGACAGCACCGTCGCCGCGGCGCAGGGCACCTTCCAGGGCGCCGTCACCACCGCGCAGGGCGCCCACGACAGCAGCGTCTCATCGGCCGGCTCGACCTACGACGCGAGCATCGTCGCCGCCGACCAGGCCATGCGCACCGGCCACAACGAGGCCATGGGCACCTACGCGAACACCGCGCAGGCGGCGCAGCAGGGCGCCCAGCAGAGCTACGATGCCGAGGCCCAGGCCGCCCAGACGGCCGTGTCGGGCCACCAGGGCCAGTTCGACAGCCAGTTCTCGGGCTACCAGTCCGACGCCGACGGCGTGAGCAGCCGGGCGCAGTCGCTGTTCCACACCGAGTTCTCGAGCGCCACCGCCGACATGCAGGCGCAGACGAACTCGCAGATCTCGCAGACGCAGGCGCGCATCGACAGTGAGATGAGCTCCGGCCAGGGCGAGATCGATCGCCTGCTGCAGCAGGGCCAGTCCGACGCCGACGCCGAGCTGCAGGCCGGCCAGCGCCAGGCCCAGGCCGAGCGCGACGCCGCGCAGGGCGAGGCCGACGCCAAGCGGGCCGACGCCGAGGCCAAGAAGGACGACAAGGCCTGGTACGAGAAGGCGGCCGACGCCGTCGGCGACTTCTTCAAGGCCGCCCTCGACTGGATCAAGGCCCGGTTCGAGGAGGCGAAGAACGCCATCGTCGGGTTCCTCGAGGCCGCGCGCGACGCCGCGCTGTCGGTGCTCGAGGCCGCGCGCGACGCCGCGCTGTCGGTGCTCGACCGGGTGCGCGGGCTCATCCAGGGCCTCATCGACGTCATCGCCGACGTGGTCCGCGCCTTCATCTCCGCCGTCGCGAACTTCCTGCGCGCCCTCATCCAGTTCGTCGTGGACTGGATCGGCGCTCAGATCCAGGCGATCACCGACCTCATCAACGGCCTCATCGAGGCGTTCCAGACCATCGTGAACGCCGTCGTCGAGGGCCTCATCGCGGCGGTCGCGCTGATCGACGCCGACCTGGCCGCCAAGCTCGACGCCGCCGCCCAGGGCTTCCTCGACCGCTTCAACGCCGCCTGCGACACCGCGCAGGCGACCATCGACTCGGCGTCGCAGGCGCTGCAGTCGCAGATCCAGGCCGCGGGCGACACCCTGTCGGCCGCGGTGACCTCCGCCGAGCAGGGGATGATCTCGGCCGTCGACTCGGCCGAGGCCGCGCTGCACGCCGGAGTCGACGCCGTCTACCAGACCGCCGTCGACGCCGTGAACACCGCGTTCGACGCCGCCGAGGCGGTGGTGAACACCGCGTTCGATCTCGCGCGCGACGCCGTGGTCTTCGTCATCGACACGGCCTACGCCGCGATCGAGGCCGTCGCCACCGAGATCATGGAGCACATCCAGGAGGTCATCACCGCCATCGGGACGGTGGCCGAGTGGGTGGGCGAGCACATCGTCGGGCCGCTGCTGGAGTTCCTGGCGGACCCCTGGAAGGGCCTCCGCAAGATGTGGGTGTCCTTCTGGAACAGCCCGTGGCGCGACGTGCTGCTCGGCGTGGCGCTCGCCACGCTGGCCACGGTCGTGGTCGTGGCGACGGGCGGCGTGGCGGCCATCTTCATCGCCGCCGCCGTCACGGGCCTCGCCGCGGCCGCGGTCTACGGCGGGGGCGAGATGATGGCGCGCCGCGCCAACGTCTCCCTGATGCAGGAGGGCGAGCAGACCTGGAACGGCGCGTCGCTCGTCGACCCGCACACGGGCGAGCTCATCCCCGACCCGCGCGACCCGCAGAACGCGTGGTTCCTCGACACGATGGGCTCCATCTCGAGCAACCCCGACGGCTCGATGTCCTACACCGACGAGAACGGCGATCTCGTCACGCTCACGCCCGACCAGATGGCGAACGACCCCTCGGCCGTGCTGGCCATGCTCGAGCAGGGGATCAAGCGCAACGAGGACGGCACGCTCGCGGGCGAGTCGGTGGGCGACTCGATGCGCGGCTCCGCGGCCATCGCGGCCGACAAGGGCATCGAGTGGACCATCAACGGCGCCATCACCGGCGCCACGATGGGCATGGGCAGCTACCTGACGGGCGCGCGCGAGGCCGGCCGCATCGGCATGGTCGCGACCCGCGTGCTCCAGACGGGCGGCGGCGCCGCGATGTCGGCCACGGGCGACCTCATCAGCGCGCCCCTGTCGGACGCCGTGGGCGAGATGATCTCCGACGGCCGCCCGTTCGACGAGGCGTTCGACCAGGCCTGGCAGTACGAGGGCGTGGGCGACGTGGCCGTGGCCTGGGGCACCTCGTTCGTCACCAACGTCGTCGGCGACGAGCTCGGCGGCAGCTCGGGCTACTGGTTCCACCCCTCGCAGATGCAGCCCGGCGTGCGCGGTGCGGTCCGCACCCTGGCGGCCGACGCCGGCACCGGCGTGCTCACGTCCACGAGCGGCATGCTCATCCAGAACGCGTCGGACGTGATGTTCGACGGCGACCCCGAGACGGGCTGGCAGACGTTCTTCGAGCGCTCCATGTCGCGCGACGCGCTCGACCAGATCGTGCAGGGCACCGTCGACAACATGCTGTCGGCCCGCGGCGACGCCTGGGCCGAGAACCGCGGCACCCAGATCCGCGCCGACATCGCCGCCCGCTTCGGCACCGAGGGCGTGGCCGTCTTCGACGCCGCGGTCGCCGATCGCACGCGCGACAGCGATCCCACCACGGTCGACGGCGCGGCGAACCAGATCGCGGCCGTCGATCCGCGCACCGTCGGTGACGACGGCCGGATCCCCGGCAGCGACGGCACCACCTCGACCACGGGCGACGGCCCCGTGGTCCGCAGCGATGCGCCCGTCACGACCGCCGAGCCCGTGCTGCCGGTCCGCGACACCGATCCGGTCCGCGACACCGATCCGCTGGCGGACACGGTGCGCGACGTCGATCCGCTCCGCGACACCGACCCCGACCTCACCGCCGAGCTGCCCGTCCACGACGACATCACCCAGGAGATGCCGCTCAAGGACGACGACACGCAGGAGATGCCGGCCCGCGAGCAGCTGCCCGACGACGACATCACGCAGGAGCTGCCCGTCGTCGCCGCCACCCCGCAGGAGATGCCGCCCGATCGGCCGCCGCGCACCATCGAGGAGGCCATCGCCATCCTGCAGAGCGACCCGAACTCCGCGTTCGGCCGTCGCTCCGACAGCACCCTCGTCCCCGAGTACAGCCGCAACGCCGTCGAGGCGGCGGAGCTGTTCCTGCGCGACTTCCAGTCGGGCACCGAGTACGGCACCGGCTACTACACGCAGATGCTCGCGGCCATGCACCAGACCATGGCCACGGGCGCCGACGGGACCAACGGCTTCCAGCACCCGAACGGCTACCACACCGACGACATGGGCCCCGGCCGCTACCGCGACCGCAGCGACCTCATGAACGTGCAGGGCCCCGAGTTCATCCAGTACGTCAACGCGCTGGAGCGGTGGAGCACCGGCAACGACTTCACCGACATCCACCGGTTCGTCGACGTGCCCGGCGTGCCGCAGGACGGCCAGATCCAGCGGCTGGGCGTGATGGTCCAGTACCCGAACGTCGAAGCCGCGGGTCCCGACCTGCTCGCCTTCCGCGAGACCGCCGCGCGCCAGCTCGAGACGCTGCGCGGCCTCGATCCGTCCGACCCGAACTACACGCGGGTCATGGGCGAGTACTTCCACACGGCGATGAACGCGCACTTCTTCGAGCGCGTGAACCTGTCGGTCATCCAGGCGCAGGTCAACGCGCTGCGGGCGATGAACGGCGACCGCCCGCTGCCGGTGCGCGACCTCGACCTCATCGCCCAGCGCGTGCCGCAGGAGGCGTTCCCGTTCCTGTTCGACCGCTGGATGAACGGCACGCTGCCGTCGCAGTCGGACTTCGAGGCGAACGGGCTGCCCGACCGCGGCCAGGCCCCCTGGGAGGGCGACGGCGGCAGCCCGGCGCCCCGCGGCGGCGATCCGACCCCCGACAACGGCGGCGGCGGGCCGGTGGTCAGCCCGGACCACGACCCGAGCGGCGCCGGCACCCGGGAGCACGGCAACGCCGCGGTGATCGACGGCGGGTCGAGCTTCCGCGGCGACGTGGCCGACCGCGACCTCAACCTGAAGGGCATCTACGACGGCGTGCGCCGGGCGAAGACCAACCTCGGCGAGAGCGGCCTGTCCTTCGGGCGCGACGGCAGCGACTACCAGGCGCACCTCGACCTCGGCGACGGCACCCAGGTGCCGATCCGCATCGAGATCGCCGACCTCGACACCAACCGCTCGCTGTTCGAGGGCGAGCTCGGCGTCGCCCCGGCCGCGTTCACGCAGAACGCCGACGGCAGCTACACCGTCCACCTGTCCGACCGGATGGACGCCCGCGACGTGTCGCGCGCCCTGGCCCACGAGGTCGCGGAGATCCGCTTCCGCGAGCGCACCGGCCGCAGCGACGTCGACGCCGGCGTGCTGTCGCGCGACGCGAAGCCCATCGGCGAGCTCACCCCCCACGACGCGGGGCGGGTGGCCGAGATCACCTCGCTCATCGCCGACCTGAAGCGCTACGAGGCCAAGGACGGCCAGCCGGTCGACCCGCGCTACACCCGCGCGCAGGACGAGCTCGGCATCCTGCTGCGCGAGACCGGCCTCGACCAGACCAACACTGCGGGCCGCGAGCGGCTGCGCCTCGTGGAGGCCTCCGCGGCGGATCTCCCGCCGAACGCGATGCCGCTGCTCCGCCAGCACCTCTCCGAGAACCTCGGCGTCGACCTCGCGCGGGTGCAGCAGCGCGCCGCCGACCTGTCGCAGTCGCTGTTCACCTCGCTCGACATGGTCGACGGGCGCAAGGTCAACGACGCGCTCGCCGGGCTCGAGCCGGCCGAGGCGCGCGCGCTGTACGACGTGGTCCAGGAGGAGCTCGGCCTGTCGCGCAGCCAGCTCGACGCCGCCATCTCGGCCCGCCTGAGCCCGCAGGACCGCGCTGAGGCGCTGGCCCACCTGCAGGGCGACCGGGTCGACGCCACGGTCGCCTCGCTGCGCAACCTGCTCGGCGACGAGTCCTTCACCCGCGAGTCGCGGGACGCCGCGCGCACCGCGCAGCGCGAGGGGGTCGGGCGCACCGCCCGGGCCTGGCTCAACATGGGCTCCTGGGTCTACGACAAGGTCTTCGGCAGCACCCAGAACGGTCGGCGCGAGCGGGCGCTCGACATGCTGGCGCGGCTCCCCGCCGGCCAGCGCGCCGAGCTCGTGAACAACCACCAGGACCTCCTGCAGCGGCTGGGCGGCGACCTCGACGGCAACCACGCCGAGCGCTGGGCGGCGCTGACCCGCCCGAACGACGGCACGCTCACCGAGGCGGAGTGGAACGCGCAGGCCACCGGCGCCGACCTCGTGGTGCAGCTCCGGCAGGACCTGCGGGTCGACGACGGCTGGCTCGTCCGCACCTTCGTGCCGAAGGACCGCGCCACCGCCATGCAGATCGTCGACCGGCTGGCCGCCGACCCCGCGCTGTACCGCGCCGCCGTCGACCGCATGGCCACGACGCTGCCGGCCGGCGCCGATCCGCGCCAGGCGCTGAGCGACCTCGTCACCACCGGCATGCGCGGGCGGCTCCTCGACCGCAAGCGCACCGACCACGACGTGGCCTTCGTCGAGAACCGCCTCCAGCTGGCCGCGACCGAGGCGGAGCACGCCGATCTGCGCCAGTTCCTGCGCGACGTGGGGCTGACCGACTCGCCCGCGCAGCTGCAGCTGCTGGCGACCCGCATGGGCGAGGCCGGCAACCCGCTGTACGCCCAGATGGTGGAGGCCATCGGCCGCGACCGCACCAACGACCTCATCTCGTACGCGCAGTCCCGCGCCGACCTCGATCGCCGCGCGAAGGCCCACCAGGTGCTGGCGGCGCTCGACAGCGGGGGCTACCGCGAGGTCGTCTCGCTGCTGGCGGACCCCACGGGGCGCATGCTCGAGGCCGCGCTCGGCTCCTCCGCCGGCTTCGGCGCCGACGCCAACGATGCGCTCGGCAGCTGGGTGCTCGACCGCTGGCGCCTCGACCGCGCCGCGCTGCGCGACGAGATCGAGCACCTCGGCGGGCGCGACATCGACCAGCTGGTGAAGGGCCTCGGCAACGACCGCCAGCGCGACATGATCCGCGGGCTGCTCGCCGACGGCGTCATCCCGCCCGAGGGCCAGATCGCCGTGGCGCTGGGCCGCACGCGCGATGCGGGCATGATCGTCGACGCGCTCCGCGGCCGCACCCCGCAGCAGATCGTCGAGATCGCCCGGAACTTCCGCCAGAACGCCGACGCCAGCGGCGACTACGCCGCCCAGCGCGCGCAGTTCGGCGCGGACAACCCCGCGGGCTTCCTGCACGCCGTGCTGGAGGACCGCCTGTCGGGCCGCGACCAGCACCTGGCGCTGATGGCCATGCAGGGCGACGGCAAGGCGCTGTTCGACCAGGCCATGACCTACGGCTCCGACGGCGAGCGCGACCAGCGCGCCACCGACCGGCTCCACATGGAGCTCGAGCGGATGGCCGTGAGCCAGGACTACGAGCAGCGCGGCGGGATCGACCGCCAGTGGCTGCAGGGCGGCGCACCGTCGACCCGCAAGCGGATGGACGAGGCGGCGGGCGCCGTCGAGGCCTACGCCGTCGCCAACCGCGAGGCGCTGACGCGCGGCGACCCCGACGCCTGGGACAGCTTCCAGCGCCTGCGCGAGAGCTACGTGCGGGCCGTGTCCGACAACCACCAGGCGCGCCAGCGGTCCGGCAAGCGGGTCGAGGAGTGGGCGCGGATGGGGATGAGCGTCGGCGGCATCGCCACGATCAGCGCGCTCACGGGCGGTGTGGGCGCGATCCCGGCCCTCGGCATCAAGGCGCTGATGGGCGTGGGCAGCACGGCCGTGGGCATGGGCGTGCGCCAGCGCGTCGACCCCACGCGGACGAACCGGGAGCTGTTCCGCGACGGTACCGCCTCGGCGGTGGGCGTGGGCATGGCGGCGGTCGGGCTCGGGATGAACAACCCCGGCTCCGACACCATCGTGGAGCGCATGGCCGCGGGCATGGGCCGCGCGGGCACGCGCGAGGCGTTCAACCTGTGGGGCAGCGACGCCGACAAGCGGCTGCGGGTCACCGGCGAGGCGCTCACGCTCGACCTCATCAAGTCGTCGCTCACCTCGGCGATGGGCGAGGGCGCGAGCCAGGCCGGCCACTACAGCAACGTCGACAACGCCGGCCTGCTGCTCACCACCAGCGGGGCGCCGGCCGCGGCCGGCACCATGGTGGAGGGCGCGGCCAACCGCCTGTCGGCCAAGCGCGACGGCGGCGGCAGCCACAGCGACGGCACCCGGCTCGGCGCGCGCGACGTGCTCGGGATCGAGTCGGGCGAGCGCCTCGACGGCGTCCGCAAGGCGCGCAACCGCAACCAGCGCCGCGAGAGCGAGGCGCGGCGGGTGCAGGGCGGCGACGGGCGCGTGCTGCACGTCGACCCGAGCAACGACCCGGCGCTCGGGGCGGCGACCGACCGCGCGTTCGAGCGCATCTCGCGCGGGTCCACGCTCGACCAGCAGGTCTCGCACCTCGTCGACCACGTGGCGACCGACCTCGGCTACGACGCGACCGCGCGGCAGGACGTCTACGACCAGCACAACGCCACGCCCTCGGGTGAGGCGCGGCTCGGCGACGTGCTGAACGCGGGTGCGGTGTGCCGCGAGAAGGCGGTGTTCACGCAGAAGCTGCTGGCGGACCTCGGCATCCCCGGCCAGGTCGTCACGGGCGACGTCCGCATCGTGCGCGACGGCGTCGAGCTCACGAGCCGCCACGCCTGGGTCGAGCTCGCCGACGGCACCATCATCGACGGCACCTGGGGCCGCGTCTACCCGCAGGGCGCGGGCTACCCGGCCATCACCCGCAACAGCAGCACCGAGTTCTTCCGCCCCACCCACGAGCTCGACCCGAGCGCGGTGTCGAGCGCGATGGGCGCGGCGTCGCGCACGCTCCGCGACCCGCAGTCCCGCACGGCCCTGCAGGGCGACCAGGGCGGGGGCCAGCAGCCCACGCGGCAGGACAGCGACGCCGTCACCCGCAGCGACACGCGCACCGACGGCGCGCTGGTCGGCGACGGCAACCAGGGAGTGGAGCGCCAGCCGCTGTCCACCTACGTCTCCGATGCGTCGCCGCTGCACCGCCCCACCTCGAACGAGGAGCGGCTGCACGTCCTGCGCGACATCCCGCTCGGCGAGGTGGTCTCGGCGCCGGGGCACCAGCACCTGCGCAACCCGGCGGCGGTCACCGGCATGGCCGAGCAGCTGCGCGGCACCACCGATCGCGGCGCCGAGATGTTCCGCGACTCCGACCCGATGATCCTCAACGCCTACACCGAGGTGGTGGACGGGCAGGTGCGGATCCGGTCGGTCGAGGTGCTCGACGGGAACCACCGGTTCGCGGCCGGGATGCACTCGGGCCAGTGGCGGACCCTGGCGGACGTGCCGGCGCACCTGCTGCAGGTGCGGGTCAACGGGTTCGACACCAACGGCAACCAGCTGCCGCGCTGGATCCCGAAGCACGTGGCCGAGGAGAGCTCGGCGCCGTGGCGCGAGGTGGGTGGGGAGCTGGTGCGCGGGCCGACGGCCGAGATCGCCGGCGACATCGCGAGCACCGACAGCGTGTTCCCGGAGCACCTGCGCGGCGTCCCGATGGACGTGGTCGTGCGCACGTCGATCGACCGGGTCCGCCAGCAGCAGGTCAAGGACTCCGTGCGCGACGAGGCGCTGCGGGTCTCGCAGTCCGCGTCGAACCGCGAGCGCAGCAACAAGACGATGGTGGCCGGCGTCGTCGGGCCCGACGGCGGCGCGCCGCACCTCGCCACGAACGACCCCGAGGCGCGGCCGGGCGACCTGCACCCCATCCTCCGCGCCCGCGTCGAGGCGCAGAACCGGGTGGTGGAGCTGCTGCAGCGCACCGCCGACCTCGACGCCGTGGCGCGCATGGGCGACGACGACATGCGGGCGCTGCTCGAGAGCGCGGGCGTCGACGCCACGGTGCAGGGCATGGACATGGTGACGCAGCTGCGCCACACCCTCGGGCGCGTGCAGTACCGCATGGAGCAGGGCGGCAACCAGCCCCTGACCGACAAGGGCTGGGAGGGGATGTTCGGCGAGGTCGGGACCCACGGCGAGGTCCTGGCGCTGAGCCAGGCGCTGATCGCCCACGAGCAGGCCACCGGGACGTCGCTCACCTTCGAGGACCTGCGGGACTTCCTGCTGTACAACGTGCGCCTGCCGCGCAAGAAGACGGACGAGCTGCCCGACGCCTCGTTCCTGCGCTGCGACCACTGCTACGGCATCACGCAGGGCGTGGGCCTGCACGACGACCTCGGAGCCGCCGAGCATGACCACTACCACCACTGAGCTGCCCGAGGTCGACTTCGACCGGCTCGACCGGGAGGACGACGAGGGGCGCTGGCTGCTCGACGGCGCGCCGTTCACCGGCGTCGCCACCGAGCACGACGGCGGGGTGCGGATCAGCCTGTCGGGCTTCGAGGAGGGCTACCCGCACGGGCCGGAGCGGGAGTGGTCGCCGCGGGGGACGCTCCTCACCGAGCGGTACTACCGGGACGCCGCCCTGCACGGCCCGTCGCGCCACTGGTCGGCCGACGGGACGCCCGAGGCCGACAGCTGGTTCGAGCGCGGCGTGTGCACACGCCGCTCGCGGTGGGGGCAGGGCGGGTGGCAGCCGAACGACTACACGCCGACGCCGCGCGAGCAGGAGCGGCTGGCCGCGAAGCGGGCCGGCGGCGACGCCCCGCTGGTCGAGCTCGCGTCCGACGGCGGCACCTGGCGCTTCCGCGAGGTCCCGTTCGCGGATCCCGGGCCGCCCGAGCGCTGACTGGAGGGGACGTGAGTGGAGCAGGGGAGGGGGCGCCGCGCGACCCCGGGGCGACGTTCGACGGCGTCGTGGCCTACGAGGCGGCCGTGCGCGCCGGCGGCTACGACCGCGCCGTCACGCCCGGCGGGTTCGCCTGGGCGCCGAAGGGGACGGGCGCCCTGCCCCCGCTCCCCGACCGCGCCGTGGAGCTGCAGGGGCCCGGCGGGCAGCGCCTGCTCTACGTCCCGTACACCGCGCTGCGCGGCGTGCTCGAGGCCGGCGCGCGCAAGGTCGGCGTGGATCCGGCCGCCGAGCCCCGATTCCGCGCGCTCGCCTCGCTCGACGGCAGCGAGCCGGCGGTGAACGGGCTGTGGGACCTCGTGCAGCACCTCGTCCAGCGGGCCAGCGGCGGCGAGGCGCCTCACGATCACCGGCTCGACTTCGCCGCGCGGGCGCAGGTCCACGCGCTGCTCCTGCCCGCGCGCCGCGGGAAGACGCCGGTGGTGATGAGCGAGTCGCGCGCTCAGGGCACGGGGACCGAGGTCCGCACGCCGGTGTGGGACGTGGGGGGGGACCGCGAGCTACATCGGTTCACCGGCGCGACTCTGACTGGAGTGTCGCTGCCGGCGCTGAAGGCCGAGCGCGAGCGGATGGCGCGGGTCGAGGCGGCGCTCGCCGCCTACCGCAAGGAGCTCGACGCGGTGATCGGCTTCCTCGAGGAGGGCGGATGACGCGGACGGTGATCGTGGCGGTGCTCGCAGGGACGATGGGCGGCTGCACGGACGGATCGGCGATCGAGACGTCGGGGACGAGCTCGCCCCCGCCCGGCGACAGCGGGACGGCGTACGACACCGACCGCACCAGCGGGACGGGCGGCGGCGACACCGGCGCGACCGATCCGACCGGCACCACCGACCCGTCGGTCGTGCCGAGCGGCGACCTCACCGTCCTGAGCCTGAACCTGCACTGCTTCCTGCTCGACGGCACGAGCTTCGCCAGCAACGAGGATCGCTTCGCCGCCATCGCGTCGCTCGCGGCCTCGGAGCAGGTCGACGCGCTGGCCGTGCAGGAGGCGTGCGTCAACGACGCCCACGGCGTGGCCATGGACCGCCTCGCCGCGGCGCTCGAGTCCGCCACCGGCGTGGCCTGGGGCACGGCCTGGGCCGAGACCCACATCGCCTGGGCGGGCACCGCCGACGAGGCGACCGAGGGGGTCGGCATCCTGAGCCGCGGCACCCCCGCCGATCCGTCGGAGCTCACCTACGTCCGGCAGGGCACGCAGCTGCGCAAGGCGCTGTCGGCCACCGTCACCGGGCCGTCGGGCGCGCAGGTGCGCCTGTACACGGTCCACCTCGACCACGACGACGCCGCGGCGCGCCAGCTGCAGGCCCGCGAGACGGCGGTGCACGCGCTCGTCCACAGCGACCCCGCGTGGACCACGCTGATCGCCGGCGACTACAACGCCGTCTCCAGCGACCCGGCGCTGACCGACGTGGCCGCTGCGGGCTTCACCCGGCTGTCGGCGCCGTCCGACGGCGGCAGCGAGATCGACCACGTCTTCGCGCCGAGCCCCGCCGGGTTCACGGTGCGCGAGGCCCGGCTGGTGTTCGAGGGCGGCGCCGAGCCCGTCGTCTCGGACCACCCCGGCGTGCTCCTCAAGCTCACGCTGGGCGCCGCCG
The DNA here is from genome assembly GCA_041389545.1 of Myxococcota bacterium. Taxonomy (GTDB): domain Bacteria; phylum Myxococcota_A; class UBA796; order UBA796; genus JACKER01. The sequence goes on from JAWKRQ010000007.1 coordinate 221,207, forward strand.
CGCCGGCCGACGTGACCCGGCTGATCGCGCGCCACGACGCCGGCTTCGGCCACGCGATGTGGGTCCGCGGCGACACCTCGCCCCTGTCGTGGACGCTCGGCTGGCCCGCCGCCAACACGGCGTCGGACCGCTGGGAGGCCGTGTTCCTCGGCTGGCCGTCGGGGACGGTGGCCTACAAGTGGCTCGTCGACGACGTGACCTGGCAGACGGGGAGCGACGAGCTCGTCGGCGCCGGCGCCACGTCGGACACCACGCCCGGCTTCTGATGGACCTCGACGCGGACGCGATCGTCAGGCCGTACCGCTGGTTCGGCCGCGACCGCGCCGCGCGAGGGCTGGCCTGTGCCGCCGTGCCCGCCGGGCGCGCCGGTGGGCGAGCTCCCGACGGCCTGGCGCTGGGCGTCGGGCGCCGACCGCGCCGATCCGGGCGCGCGCAGCGAGGTCTGGACCCGCGACGAGCTCGAGGCCACGCGCGCCGTGCTGCGCTCGGGCGGCGCCGACCTGCCGCCGCAGGCGCTGATCGCGGCCATGGCCGACCACGTGGTGCGCCTGGCGCGCACCCCGCCGGGCCAGGGCGAGCCCGAGACGCTGTTCGCGGCGCTGCTGCGCGCGGCGGCCCAGCAGGAGGCGCCGACGGTGGCACGGGCCGTGGCCACGCTGCGCACCTGGCAGATGCCCGAGGTGCCCGACTGGTCGCGGGTCTCGGCGGCGCCGCGCGGCCTCGGGCGCGTGGGCGACGCCGTGATCGTGCGCGAGCTCGACGCGTTCGGCTGGCGCGTGCCGCCCACGCCCCCGGGCTGGTACGGCGCCGTCGGGGCGCCGCTGCGCGCCGGCCCGGTCCCCGAGGCGCCGCCCGCCTGGGTCGCCGCGGTCGGGCGCGACCTGCAGGCAGCGCTCGGGCGGCTCCCCGCTGCGCCGGCCGTCTGGCGGCGCGACGCGCTGCTGCTCCTGCTGGAGCGGATCACGCCGGTCGCGCTGTGCGCCGGCATCGCCCCCGACGCGGCGGGCCTCGGCCTGCTGGAGGAGGCCGTCGCCGGGACGCGCCTGGCCGGGCCGCTGCTCGCCACGGCCGGCGAGTGGCTGCTCGTCGACGGCCGCGCCGCCCCCGACGCCCCCGAGGACACGCCGGCCGGGCGCTGCGTAGCCGCGCTGCGCTCGGCCCGGGGCCTGCCCGACGCCGAGGCCGTGGCGCTGTTCGTGGCCGCGCGCGATGCCGCCACCGGCGCCGTCGCGCCCGACCGCGAGGCGTTCCGGCAGGGCGCCGTGGAGCCGCTGTCGGCGGCGGCCCTCGCCGAGGACGCCCCAGCCTTCGCCGCCGCGATCCGCCGCCTCGACGGGCTCGGCGGCGCCGAGGCCGCGACCGACGCGCTGGCCCGGATCCTCGCCGACGGCGCGACCACCCCGGCCGGGCTCCGCCGGATCGGCGCCGCCCTCGCCCCCGACGATGCGGAGCAGGTGCGCACCGTCGTCGCCGACTCCATCTACGCCGGGTGGCTCGGGATCCGCGCGGGATAGCTTCGCTGGGGAGGCGGGGTGAGCCAGCAGCAGGGAGACGGAGCGGAGATCCGGGCGGCGCTGGTGGCCGCGAACCGCGGCGGCGCCGACCCGCACCAGCTGCTGCGCGCCGTCGCGGCCGCGCGCTGGCACCTGCCGCTGGGCGACGACGGCGAGCCCATGGTGTTCTCCGTGGCCGAGCCGCCGGAGGAGCTGCTCGTCGCCGAGCTCGAGCCCACGGCCGCGCGCACGCGCACCGTCGCCGGCGGCGAGCTGCCCGGCCTGGCGCAGGGCCTCGGCGGCGTCGCCCTGGAGCCCGAGACGCCCCGCGCGGTGGTGCTGCGGGCGCCGGCCCTCGAGGCGCTGCGCCGGATCGGGCGCAGCGACGCGCTCGCGGCGGCGCTCGCCGCGCCGGGCCCCGGCCAGGGCGAGGCGTTCCGCACCGGCCCGTACTGGGTGCTCGGCGCGAGCGACGCCGAGGCGCCCGCGACCGTCCGCGAGCGGATCCTGCCCGTGTTCACCGCGCCGGAGCACGCCGAGCGGGCGGCGCGGATCGAGCCCGGCCGGCTCGCGCCCCGCGAGGTCGACGGCGCCGCGCTGTGGGCCGGCCTCGCCGCCCGCGACGACTACGACGGCATCACCTTCGACCTGCACCGGCCCGGCGCCCGCGCCTTCGGGCCCCACCTCGCGCGCGGCCTCGCCGCGGGCGCCGACCCGCGGCCGGGCGCCGATCCGCTGCCCGCGCGCACCGTCGCCGAGATCCACCGCTGGCTCGACGAGCACCGCGCCGCGCCCGACCGCAAGCACGCGCTCGTCCGCCGCGAGGGCGAAGACGAGCTGGTCGCGCTGTACCTCGCCGTCATCGACCACGTCCCGCAGCGCATCGCGTTCCGCCCCGTGGAGCCCACCCTCGATCCGGACGACCTCGGCGCCGGCCCGACCGCCATCCTGTGCGCGGGCCAGCTGCTGCTCGACGCCCGCTCCGACCTGTCGGGCCTGCCGCCGAAGGGGCGCGACCCCGCGCAGCAGGCCCGCGCCCGCCGCGCCGCCCGCTGGCTCGAGCAGCTCGAGGCGCTGCTGCAGGGCGACCGCATCCCGTTCACCGCCCTGCGCACGCCCCACGGCGCGGCCCACTGGCGGCGCGAGCCCGAGCTGTACACGGCGGGCTGGATCCGCGAGCAGCGCGCTGCGGCGGGCTGAGCCCGCACCTCGTCGGGTCAGAGCACGCCGCCCCGCGTCATCGCGAGCAGATCGAGCGCCCGGTCGACCTCCGCCTCGGTCATCCAGCCGCGCGCGATCACGATCTCGCGGACGGTGCGGCCCGTCTTCAGCGCCTCCTTCGCCACCTCGGCGCCGCGGTCGTAGCCGATGTGCGGGTTGAGCGCGGTGACGGCGATGACGTTGCGCTCGGCCAGCTCGCGGCACCGCTCGGCGTCGACCTCGATCCCGGCGATGCACCGCGCCCGGAACGTCTGCGCGGCGCTGGCCAGCAGCGCGATGGCGCAGGTGAGCTCGTAGGCCAGCAGCGGCATCATGGTGTTGAGCTCGAGGTTCCCGCTGGCGCCCGACCAGGCGATGGCGGCGTCGTGGCCGATCACCTTGGCGGCCACCTGCACGACCATCTCCGGGATCACGGGGTTGACCTTGCCGGGCATGATCGACGAGCCGGGCTGCAGCGCCGGCAGCCGCAGCTCGGCGAGCCCCGTCCGCGGGCCGCTGCCGAGCCAGCGGATGTCGTTGGCGATCTTCGACAGGGCGACCGCGGCCGTCCGCACCGTCCCCGACGCCTGCACCACGGCGTCCTTGCTCCCCTGCGCCTCGAAGTGGTCGCCCGCCTCGCGGTAGTCGTAGCCGGTGACGCGCGCCATCTCGGCGATGACGGCGGCGGCGAAGCCCTCCGGCGCGTTCAGCCCGGTGCCGACGGCGGTGCCCCCGAGCGCGAGCTCGTCGAGGTCGGGCAGGGCGCGCTCGAGCCGCGCCACGGCCTTGCGGACCTGGGCCGCGTAGCCGCCGAAGACCTGGCCCATCGTGACGGGCGCGGCGTCCATCAGGTGCGTCCGCCCGGACTTCACGACCTGGGCGAACGCCGCGGCGCGCTCCTCCAGCGCGTCCGCCAGGCGGGCCAGCGCGGGGATCAGGTCCTCGCGCAGCCCCGCGCCCGCGGCGAGGTGGATCGCGGTGGGGATGACGTCGTTGCTCGACTGCCCGAAGTTGACGTGGTCGTTCGGGTGGACGCGGGACGCGCCCAGCCGATCGCCGAGCAGCTCTCCGGCGCGGTTGGCGATGACCTCGTTGGCGTTCGTGTGGGTGGAGGTGCCCGAGCCGGTCTGGAACACGTCGACCACGAACTGGTCGTCGAGCTGGCCGTCGCGGACCTCGTCGGCCGCGCGCGCCACCGCCCGCGCGATGTCGGCGTCCACCAGGCCGCGCTCGCCGGCGACCCGGGCCGCCGCGCCCTTGATCAGGCCGAGCGCCCACAGCAGCCGGCGGCCGAACCGCAGGCCGGAGATGGGGAAGTTGTCGACGGCCCGCTGGGTGGACGCGCCCCAGTACGCGCCGTCCGGGACCTCCACCTCGCCCATCGAGTCCTGCTCCCGTCGCACGCGCGCCTCCCACCCGGGCGGTATCCCCCGCGGGCAGGAAACAGGATGTTTCAGTCGCGGGACGTCGCACCCCCGGCGCGTGACGTGTCCTCCGGAGGCGCCCATGTCCGACCCGACCGCACCCGACGCCGAGATCGCCTACCGACTGGCTGCGCGCGCGGCCGACGCGGGGCTGTACCTCGCCGTCCTGCCCGTCACCTTCGCGGTGGTGGCGCTGATCTCGCTCGTGCTGCCGCGCGACAGCGGGCTGTTCACGGTGCCGGTGGCGGCGGTCGGGGCCCTCCTCGTCTCGCTCGCGCAGTGGGCGGCGATCGCGGCCGACGGTGCGAGCCTCGGCAAGCGCATGGTGGGCATCCGCATCCTCCGCGCCGACGGGACCCCGCCAGCGCGGCCGAGGCGCTGGTGCTGCGCACCTGGGTCCCCGCCGCGGCCTCGGGCGCGACCTTCGGCCTGTTCGGCGTGATCGACGCGCTGTCGGGCCTCGCCCCCGACGGCCGCTGCCTCCACGACCGGCTCGCCGGCACGCGCGTCGGGCTCGACGCGCGCCAGTCCGTGCTCGCGGCGGCCGACGAGCGGCCGGTCGAGGTGCGCGTGGGCAGCCGCTTCGCCCACCAGCTCGGCATCGCGCTCCTCTGCCTGGGCCTGCTGTGCGCGCTGGTGGCGGTGGCCAACGTCGTGACCGGCGCCGTCGGCTGGGTGGGGCTCGTCCCCACGGCCGCGCTCGGCGTGCTCGGCCTGCTGCACCTGCTGCTGGCGTTCGTGGTGTACGACCTGCGGCCCGCCGCCATCGCCGGCGCGGCCGCGCTGTCGGCGGCGACCGCCCTGGTCGGGGTCGCGGCCGCCGCGACGTGGGGGCCGTGCTGGGGCCCCGGCGCTGGCCATCACCGGCGCCAGCGCCGCGCTCGCGCTGACGCTCGGGCTCTTCGTCCGGCCGGCGCGGCGGATCGCCGCCGCCCGCAGCGCCCAGGTTGAGGCGCAGATGCTCGCCGAGCTCGGCTACGCCTGAGCGCGCGCCACGCGCGCCCGCCAGGGCACGTCGTCGGCCAGGTCCGCAGCGGCCGCCTCGAGCAGCGCGGCCCGCCGCTCGCCGCGGGCGTGGCCCGCCAGCTGCAGGCGCGCGCGGCCCGCGGCGTGGCGCAGGCGCAGCGCCTCGGCCAGCGCGAGCGCCCGCTCGACCTCGCTCTGCGCTGCGGCCCGGTCGCGGGCGGCGAGGCCCTCGCCCAGGGCCAGCCGCAGCTCGACCTCGGCCGGGGCGAGCCCGCGCGCTTCGGCGTAGGCGACGCCCTCGCGCAGCCGCGCCACCAGCACCGCCAGCCCCGCGGCGACGCCGGCCCGCACGCGCCCGGCCTCGGCCAGCCAGGCCAGCACGCGCCGCCCGCCGGCCAGGTGCAGCGCCGAGGCCCGCTGGAAGCCCGCCAGCGCCACCTCGGGCCGGCTCCTCGAGCCACGCCACCTCCGCCGACGCCGCGGCGACGGCGGCCGCCGCGGCCCCGTCGGGCGGGACGTCGTCGCGGTCGGCGAGCGCGGCGTAGGCCGCGGCCGCGCCGGCCAGGTCGCCGTCGGCGCGGGTGCGCTCGGCGGTGCGGAAGGCGAGCGCCAGGCCCTCGTCGCCCTCGACCTGGCGCAGGCGGGCGAGCAGCGCGTCGACCTCGGCCCGCGCGCCCCACTGCCAGGCGATGCCCACCGCCACGTCGAGCCCGACGGCCTGCACCAGGGCCGGCACCCCGGGCACCGCCCCGGCGCGGTCGGCCCCCAGGGCCCGCGCCCCCGCCTCGTCGCCGCGGTCGGCCCGCACCCCGGCCAGGTGGATCTTCGCCACCGCGGCCTGCACCGGGTCGGGGCCGAGCTCGGCAGCGTCTGCAGGGCCCGCTCGGCGGCGTCGAGGCGGTCGTCGCGCCGGAAGGCCTCGCCGGCGGCGTGCAGGCACTGGCGCGCCGCCAGCGGCGACGAGGCGTCGACGGCGAGGCGCGCGGCCTCGATCCAGGCGCTGCCGGCCTGCTCCCAGCGGCGCGCGTCCTGCAGCCGGGTGGCCTCCTCCACCAGGCGCCGGAACGCCTGCTCGCCGCCGTCGGCCACCGTCAGTCGCAGCCGCCGAGCCACTCCTCGGCCGTGCGGTCGAACGTGTAGGCGCAGCCCTTCTTCCCGGCCTCGACCACGAAGCGCTTCAGGCGCAGCTTCTGCCCGCCCGGCGGGGTCACGTTGGCCTTGTACTCGCCCTCGCCGGCGGGGCCGAGATCGAAGGGCTGCAGGCCGTCCCAGGTCGCGCGGAAGCCGCCCGGGCCGAGGATCTCGACCTTGGCCCCGCCCGCCTCGGCGTACTCCAGCACGGTGGGCACCCGCGCGGCGTCGGTCCGGGTGTCGGGCGCCTCGATGCTCACGCCGGGCTGCGACGGCTGCTGCACCACGGGGCGATCGACCTTCCCGCCGTCGCCGCCGAACCACACCACCGCCACGACGCCCACGAGCAGCACCAGCACGAAGCCCACCACCACCATCACGACCACGGTGGTGGAGACCCCCACCGCGACCACGGTGGGCAGCGCCCCGGAGCGCTGCGGTGGCGGCGGATCGGCCAGCACGGTGGCGGCCTCGCTCCGCGGCGGATCGTCGATGCCCAGCGCCACCGACGGCTCGCCGTCGGCGCCGCCGGCGGTCGGCACGACGGTGCGCACGTTCTCGGGCGCGGGCGGGGGCGGGGTCAGGCTGCGGCCGGGCGACCCGCTCGGCGTGGGCCGCGGCTGCGCGTCGAGCGGCCCGGCGTGGAGGATCGTCTCGGGCGGCTCGAGCGACACGCTCGACAGGCCGCCCGTGGTCGGCGCCGGCGGCGGATCGCCGCCCGAGCGGTTCATCGTGGACTGCCGCGGCGGGTCCAGCCGCTCCCCGCCCGTCTGCGAGCCGTCGGTGGCGCCGAACTCCACCGTGTTCGCGACCTCGCGCCCGACCGGGCCCGAGTCGTCCTCGTCGACGATGGTGCCGATCAGCGGATCGCTCGTGTCGGGCGCCGGCAGGGCGTCCTTGGCCTCCTGCACGAGCGTGCGGCAGTAGCGGCGCAGCCCGGTGTCGTTCGCGTCCTGCGCGAGCAGGTCCATGATTTCGACGAGCTGCGCGGCGCTCGGCCGGTCGGCCGGCGCGTACGACAGCATCAGCCGCAGCGTGTCGCGCACCTGCTGCACCCACTCGGGGTCGCCGTCGAGCGGCACGCTCGCCACCCGCTCGTCCATCTTCTTGTTGAACTTGTTGGGCCGCGGCGGGATGCGCCCGAAGCTCTCCAGGGTGAGCAGCTCGTACAGCGTGATGCCGAGCGAGAACACGTCGGCCGCCGGCGTGTCCTCCTCGCCGAGCATGCGCTCGGGCGCCATGTAGCCCTGCGACCCGAACGCGAGCGCCATCGTCTTCGCCTCGCGCTCGGCGAAGTTGGCCCGCGCGGTGCCGAAGTCGAGCACCTTCACGCCGCCGGCCACCGTGACGAAGATGTTCGACGGCTTGATGTCGCGGTGGATCGCCTTCAGCGGCTGGTCGCCCTGGAGCGGGATCCCGCTGTAGGCGGCGTCGAGCGCGCTCGCGACCGCCAGGACGATCTCGAACAGCGCGGCCCGCGGGAACTGCTGCTTCCGCTCCTTGAGGAACTGCGCCATCCACTTGAGGTCGACGCCCTCGAGGTACTCCATGACGATCGCGCACTTGCTCTCGATCGACGTGAGGTCCTCGACCTTCACGATGTGCTGGTGGCGGATCCGCCCGAGCACGCGGGCCTCGTCGCGGGTGCGCTTCACCACCTCGTCGTGTGTGGACCACTTCGCATGCAGCAGCTTGATCGCGACGATCCGCGAGAAGCCGTCCGATGAGATCTGCTCCGCGAGGTACACCTTTCCGAAGCCGCCCTCGGCGATCTCCTTGAGAATGCGGAACCGGCGGCGAGAGACGCTCACGCCGGCTCGATCCGGGCAGGGGGGGGCACGACAGGCACCGCGCGGACTATACCGCAGGCCCGGCTCGGGGCTCGCCGGCTCACGCGCATATCCCGTCGCCCGTGTTCGCGAGCTCGGTTAGGAAGTGCATGAGCGAGAAGTACTCGATGACGAGCTGGCGGACCCGCGGCTGCTGCGACGACAGGTTGGAGAAGCCCCAGCTGCCGAGCACGCCGCTCGAGAACGGCGAGCGGCCCTCGAGGGCGTCCTCCTCCATGCCGAGCAGCGCCGCCGAGACCCCCATGATCGTGGCCTCGGCGCGGCGGTTCGGGGTGCGCTCGTAGGCGTTGTAGATGGGGTAGACGAGCGAGGCGTCGAACCACTTCTGGTGCTCGAACTGGCGCAGGGTGGCGGGATCGACGACCCGGCGCACCCCGTTCTCCTCGTAGACGAGGATCGACATCGCGCCGTAGGGCTGCGGCAGCTCGGCCGGGCAGAGCACGCGCGACAGCTCGGGCGCCTGCTCGTCGAGCAGCCGCTCGAACTTCTCGCGCTGGCGCGAGAACCGGTTGAAGTTGCTCGCCGTGGCCTCGGCCAGGTCGACGTCCATGCCCATGGCCTGGAAGTTCGCCCGCCGGTTCCCGGGGATGTAGGTGAGGTTCTTGAGCCGCTCGTTGAGGTTGGTCTCGCCCTGCTCGACCTGGCGCGACGGGATGACCTCGAAGTAGAGCAGGGTGCCATTGACCAGCGCGGCGAGCACCAGCAGCGACGCGATCACCCACGGCCGCCAGGTCATCGACCCACCGTGTTGCGGTGCCGCGCCACGTCGTCGCGGGTGGGCACGTCGAACTGCCGGCAGTAGCCGTCGCTGCCGACGAAGAACGCCCACGGCGCGAAGCCCGGGTCGCCGCCGTAGTTCTTCGCGTAGTAGCACACGGCGAGGAAGTGCTGGGCCACGATGGTGTAGGCGTAGTGCTGGGTCTCGGCGAGGTAGACCGCGTTGCAGGCCGACCGCTCCTTGGCCGTCGCGCAGCGGATGTTGTCGCCGGTGAAGCGGATGCCCTCCGCCGGGCCCTTCTTCGCGACGAACGCCTTGAACGCCGGCCGGATGTTGAACGGCTTGGCGAACTTCGCGCCGAACCGCGCGTCGTCGTAGCCCGCGTTGTGGCTGGAGATGGTGAGCTGCACCGCGCTGCCCGAGCGCGCGAAGTCGGGGTCGGTCCAGGCTTCCTTGAGCGTGAACACGGCGGCGGCGGTGGAGCGCTCGAGGTTCTGCCGGTCGTCGTGGTCGCAGCGATCGATCTTGCACCGGTCGCCCTCGATGTAGGGCGCGTTGGCGCGGACGTTGCGCGGCGGGGCGTCCTCGGTGGGGCTCCAGGTGACCTTCGTGTTGCGCAGCTTGCAGTCCGACACGCGGAACGTCATGCCCTCCCGCGTCTCGAGCCGGTGGGCGACCTCCGGCATGAACTGCCAGTACCCCTCGGCGCACACGTCGGAGGTGATCGACGCGTTGTACCGGCTCTCCTGGTACGGGATGGCGGCGAAGACCTCGGGCAGGCCCGCCTGCCGCAGCGCGACCACGACCTTGCTGTACTCGTTCTTCACGGCGTCGAGGCGGCGGAAGAACGCCCACGAGCGGGCGTGCTGCTGGACGGAGGCCGTCACGAACTGCAGGAACCGCGTGTCCCAGTTCGCGGGCTCGTCCCACCCGCGGGCGGCGGCGCCGGCGATCTGGATGTTCGGCTCCATCACGAACTTGAAGTAGGGCTGCTCGAGCCCCTCGAGGAGCGCGAGGTTCAGGGTGCCCTGGTCGAGCGACACCGAGTCGTAGAACTCGTAGCCCGGCTCCTGCGGGCCGATCGCCTGGGGCTTGACGTTGAGGTACCAGGCGAGCCCGAGCGACAGCATCGTGCCCGCGGCGCTCACGGCCATCAGGGCCGAGCAGCCGAAGAACCAGACGGGCGCGGTGCTGGAGGCGATGCGGCCGACCCGGCGCACGTCGTAGGCCGCGGGGACCCCGCCCTCGGCCGGTGCGTCGGCGCGCTCCGAAGCCAGCACGCCCTGGCGCCACTCGCCGAGCCGCCGGCACTCCACGAACTCGATGGTGGCGCCGCGGCCGATGGGGCCGAGGTGGAGCGCGCACCCCGGCGTGAGGTACTGCGGGCCGTTGAGCGGGTCGATGTCGGCCCAGGCGACGTTCGCGTGGGGCGCCAGGCGCACCTGGTGCGTGCCCACCGGCGCCACCGCCGCCGAGCCGCCGGTGTAGGCCGTGATGACGCACTGGCGCGCGTCGATGCCGCGGTAGCCACCGAGCTTGAGGCCGCCCGGGCCGGGATCCGCGCCGAGGCGCACCACCGGGCCGCGCAGGACCTGCTCCCCCAGCGCGGCCATCGGCCCGTTGAGGACCTTCAGCGCTACGTCCCACCGCTCCTGGATCGTCACCGCCGCCCCGTGCAGGCCTGTCCGGCCCCGCGGCGGTGGGAGGAGCGTCCATGCCGCGGTACTCGCCGCAGTGTACCGCATTGCGCGCACGCGCCGCTACCGGGCGGGGCCGATCACCAGCTCGGCGCCGCCGCCGAGCACCTCGAGGGCGAGGCGATCGCCGTCGACCGGGGCGTCGCCCTCGAGGGCGGCCCACTCGCCGGGCGGCAGGGCCGCGAGCCGCACCAGCCCGCCGACGACCCAGCCGATGGGGATGGCGGTGCTCACGAGCGTCTGGAAGCGCAGCGGCGGGTCGGTGCGCACCTGCACGTCGACCCGGCGGACCTCGGCGGCGACGACCTCGAGCTCGTAGGCGCCGGGCTCGATCACGGCGTCGGGTGGCAGGGGCGCGCCGTCGGCGCAGATCCGGGGCCCGCCGAGCGGCCGCCCCAGCGGGTCGACGGGGTAGCCACCCATGGCGAAGGCGGCGCGCAGCGCGAGCGACGGGGCCCGCTCGCCCGTGCGCCACGGCAGCGACACGCGCACCCCGCTCCAGCTCACGTCGACCATGCGCCGGGGCGGCAGGTCGGTGGGCGGGGGCGGCGCGATCGGCGCGGCCACCGGCGGGGCCACGTCGCTCGGCATCGGCACGGGCTCGGGCTCCGAGGCCACGGCGCTCGGCGGCGGCTCGTTGCGGTAGCGCCGGCGCGCGCCCGTGCCGGAGGTGCGCAGCTGCTCGAGCAGGGCGGCCGCGGCGCTGCGGCGCATGCCCGTGTCGTCGCGGGCGCGGGTGCGCGGCGGGGGCGGCAGCGGCAGGGGCGCCGGGCTCGGGCCCGTGTCGGCGACCTCGAGCTCCACGTCGTCGGACCCGCGCGGATCCGGCGCGCTGCGCAGGCGGCGCCGGGAGGCCGTGGTGGCGGGCGCTGCCGCGCGGTGCGGGCGGCGGCGGTGTGGGGGCGGGGGCTCGGGTGGCGCGCTCACGCTGCCGCGGCGGGCCGGGCGCGACCACCGCGGGCGGCTGGCGTCGTCGTCGGTGCCGTCGGGGCGGGGCCGCGCCGCGGCGGCGCAGCGGGCGGTCGTCGAGCCTCCTGGAGGTCGGCGGCCATCTCCGCGACCTCCTCGGCCGACAGCATGGCGGTCTGGCCGCCCTTGATGGCCTTGCCGCGCTTCTGGACGGCGCGGACCTTGGCCATCACCTCCATCAGCGACGGCCCTCGACGTCGATGGACCCGAGCAGGTCGTGCACGGCGTAGACGAGCTCGAGGCCGTTCGGGAACCGGGTGTCGGGATCGGGCTTGAGCGCGCGTCCGAGCACCTCGCGGACGTTCTGCGGCAGCCGCTCCCGCCACTGGTACAGCCGCCGCATGCCCTCGCCGCGGGCGGCCTGCTGCCGCACGTCGGCCAGCACCCCGTCGTACACCGGGCGCCCCACCATGACCTCGAGGGCCACGAGCGCGAGCGAGAACAGGTCCGACGACAGGTCCTCCGCCTCGCCGTCGACCCGCTCGGGCGGCGCGTAGCGGAAGGAGTCCTCGACCATCGGCAGCCGGTTGTCGCTGCGCCAGGCGGCGATCTCGACCTGCGGGACGCCGTAGCCCAGCACGACGGGCTGGCCGTCGCCCTTGAGCAGCAGGGTCCAGGGGTTGACGTTGCCGTGGGTGGGGACGGGGCCGCGCCCGCCGTCGGAGGCCTCGACCAGCGCCTCGGCGACGAGGTAGCACAGCTCGAGCCCGGCCTTGACCCCCGCGGCGCCGCCCGTGTCGGCGAAGGTGCGCACGACCTCGGCGACCGGCCACACCGTGCCCGTGGGGTAGACGAAGGTGGCGGTGTCGGGATCGTGGGCCACGAGGCGGGCGATCCCCGTGGTGTCGGGCTGCTCCATGAAGCCGAGCCGGGTCTGCAGCTCGGTGGTGAGGAGCGGGTGGCCCTGCCAGGTCGGCCGGTGCACCAGCGCGAAGTGCTTGAGCCCGTTGCCCGCGACGAGCTCGACCAGGTCGGCGGCGGGCGCGGCCACCCGCCGCCCCGTCCGGGCCATGCCCGCGATCGTGTCGGCCTCCGCCATCGCCGTGTCCCCCCCTCGCGGCCGTGGGGAGAAGAAGTATCCCGGCTCCCGGCTGCGTCACGCCGCGAGGAGCTCCACCGCCGACGGGAGGATCACCGCGTCGAACGCGTCGAGCAGGGCCGCGCGGGTGATCGCCACGTCGGACAGGCCGTGGCTGCGGGCGCCGACGGGGCCGGGCGCGAGCTCGGCGCCGATCTCGTCGCGGTCGAGCCCGGCCACCGCCGCGGCCAGCGCCACCCGCACCTCCTCGCCGCCCACGTCCACCGCCCAGCGGACGATGTCCCAGGCGAGCGCGGCGTGCTCGGCCTCGTCGGCGACGATCCGCTCGAGGACGCGACGCACCGCCGGATCGGTCGCGCCGTGCAGCTGCGCCACGGCCAGCGCGACGGCGAGCGTCTCGCCGAGGCACCCCTCCTGGAACGTCTCGACGGCCAGGCGGACCAGGCTCGGCGCACCCGACGGCGGCACGGGCAGCGCCGCCGGGCCGAGGTCCCGCCCGGCGTAGGCGCGGGCCAGGGCGAAGGCGCCGCGGGCGTGGGCCACCTCGTCGGTGATGGCCGCGTTGACCCGGCTCACGAGCGCTGCCGGCGCGCCGAGCGCGACCAGATCGAGCATCACTCGGGCGAAGGCGGGGATGGACGCGTGCTCGGCGAGCGCGGCGCGCAGCCAGGCGTCGGCCAGCGCGGCGCGGGCCGCGGGCGACAGGCCCGACACGTCGGGCAGCAGCGGATCGGACCAGTCGCTGCGGCAGGCGGCGCCCGCCGAGACGGCGACGCCGTCGACCATCAGCGGGCGGCCGATGGTGCAGCCCTCGTTCGGGTGCACGATGTAGGCCGCCTCGTAGCAGCAGCGGGTCTGCGGCTCGGAGAACGTCGTGGTGCCGGTGCCGGTGTCGCCGCTGTCGTAGGGGTTCCACCCGCCGTAGCCCGTGTAGACGACGTTCTCGCTGTACAGGAAGGCCCCGGTGGCCGAGACCTCGCGCACCGGCGTCTCGCAGGTCGTGGTGCCGACGAGCAGGGACTCGGCGGTGGCGTCGTCGGGGCAGGCGTCGTTCAGCGGGACCGAGACGCAGGCTTCGTCGTCGAGGGTCTTGGTCCCCGGGAGCGTGCCCCCGAGGCAGCCGCCGGCGAACGGCGCGACGAGGGCGGCCTCGAGCCAGCGGCGGCGGAAGGCGGACAGGCGGTGGCGGTGCATGCGGGCTCCACGGTGGGTCCTCCGGGAGTATGCAATGACCATGCCGCGCGGCGGCAGGCGGATCCTCGCGGGGGACGCGGCCGGATCGCGACATCGGTGCCCCGGTGGAGATACGCGTCGTCGGCTGGAGCCCGGAAGATGTGGGACGTGCAGGCGGTGGTCGTGTGCGCGGTCACGCTGGGCGTGCTCGTCGCGCTGGTCCTGAGCGACGCCGCTGCCGACGTCGTGCTGTTCGGCGGCCTCGGCGCCCTGGTCCTCGCCGGCGTCCTCGACGTGAAGACGGCGCTGGCGGGCTTCGCCAACGAGGGCACCTTCACGGTGGGGCTGCTGTTCGTGGTCGCGGCGGGCGTCCGCCAGACGGGCGCCGTCCACCGGCTGTCGGGGCTGCTCCTCGGGCACCCGGACCGCCCGCGGCTGACGCTCGCGCGGATGGCGGGGCCCGTGGCGCTCGCGAGCGCCGTGCTCAACAACACGCCCATCGTCGCCGCGCTCCTCCCGGTCGTCACGGCCTGGTGCCGCCGCCACGGCCGGCCCGCCTCGCAGCTGCTCCTGCCGCTGTCCTACGCCACGATCCTCGGCGGCACGGTCACCGCTGTGGGCACGAGCACCAACCTCGTGGTCACCGGGCTCGTCCACCGCAACGTCGGCGCGGTGCCCGGCCTGCGCGAGATCCACATCTTCGACATCACCGCGGTGGGCCTGCCGGTCGCGGTCGTGGGCTGCGCGCTCCTCGTGGCCGCCGCGCCGTGGCTGTTCCCACGCCGCCAGCCGCCGGTGTCCACGGCCGACGACCCGCGCGAGTACGTCGCCGAGTTCCTCGTGCAGCCGCGGGGCCCGCTGGTCGGCCGCCCGGCGGAGGCCGTCTTCGACGTGCCCGGCGCGTTCCTCCTCGAGCTGCACCGCGACGGCGCGCCGCTCGCCGCGATCGACCCGCGCCTGCCGCTCGCCGCCGGCGACCGCCTGGTGTTCGGCGCGCAGCGGGACGCCGTCCTGGAGCTGGAGCGGGTCGGCGGGCTCGTGGTGGCGCCGACCCGGGTGTTCTCCCTGCGCGCCAGCCCCCAGCGGACGCTGGTCGAGGCGGTGGTCGGCCCGGCGAACCAGGCGCTCGGCCGCTCGCTGCGCGAGGCGCGCTTCCGCAACCGCTACCGCGCCGTCGTCATCGGGATCGCGCGCCACGCCCGCCGCATCGAGGGGCGCCTCGGCGAGGTGGTGCTCGAGCTCGGCGACGTGCTGCTGCTCGAGACGGAGCCCGCGTGGGCCGAGGCGCACCGCGACAGCCAGGACTTCTACCTCGTGAGCGACGTGCCCGACTCGTCGGCCTTCCGCCACGAGCGCGCGCCCGTCGCCGCGCTGATCCTGGTGGCGATGGTGGTCGCTGCCGCCACCGGCACCCTCGACATGTTCCGCGCCGCGCTGATCGCTGCCGCCGCGCTGCTGCTCACCGGCTGCCTCACCCTGGTCGACGCGCGCCGCGCCATCGAGTGGTCGGTGCTCGTCTCCATCGCCTCGGCCTTCGGGATCGGCGAGGCCTTCCGCGTCACCGGCATCGACCAGGCCCTCGCCCAGGCGGTCACCGGCGTGGCGCACACGCCCTACGCGGGCCTCGTCGCGCTGTACCTCGCCACCGCCGTCCTCACCGAGCTCGTGACCAACAACGCCGCCGCTGCGCTGATGTTCCCGTTCGCGCTGTCGCTCGCGGCCCAGATCGGTTGCAGCCCGATGCCCTACGTGATCGCCGTGATGTTCGCGGCGTCCGCCAGCTTCTCGACCCCCATCGGCTACCAGACGAACCTGATGGTGCAGGGCCCCGGCGGGTACCGGTTCTCGGACTACCTGCGCGCCGGCATCCCGCTGCAGATCGCCGCGGGCGCGACGACGCTCGCGGCGATCCCGTGGGTGTTCCCGTTCTGAAGGGTGGTCTCGGTCGTACGGAGGGCGGAGGTTAACCCCACTCGAGAGGTCGGGGGTGCGGGCATGTGGATGGCGCTGGCGGCGGCCGCGGCGTGGGCGGGCTCGGGGCCGTGGGTGGTGGGCGAGGGGCAGGGCTCCGTCTACCTCGGCGGCGAGGCGCAGCGGCTCACGCGCCTGGCGATCACCGTCGACGGGGATCGGCAGGTCATCGACGTGGGCGAGGGCCTCTCGGCGCTCGGGATCAAGGCGATCGGCTCGGTGGGCCTCACGCCCCACGTCGAGCTCGAGGCGACGCTCCCGTTCTGGCGCGTCCAGGCGAACCGGCCCGACGACGAGCTGTGCGGCGCGCTGGGCCTCGGCGCCTGCCGCACCACCACCAGCGTGGGCGTGCTCGCCCTGCGCGGCAAGGGGCTGCTGCTCGACGAGGTCTACGGCGCGCCCCTGAGCTTCGCGCTCGGCGCCGAGGTCCGCTCCGGCGACCTCACGTCGGGCACGCGCGAGCGCATCACCAACGTCGGCGAGGGCGGGCTCGACACCGGGCTGTTCGCCTCGGTCGGCCGCAGCGGCGCGCTCGGTGGCGGCTCCTACGCCGGCTACGTCGAGGTGCTGGGCCGCTACCGCTTCCCGCTCACGCGGGCCTACCCCGACAACCGCGGCAACGGGATCGCGCCGGGGTCGGAGCTCCAGGGCACGGCCGACCTGCTGCTCGGCCCGGGGCGGCGCTTCTCGGTGGGGCCCATCGTGGGCGCGCTGTGGCGGCCGTGGGGCCTCGACTGGGGCGAGCTCGACCTCGGCGACCGCGACCGGCTCGGCGCGCTGCGGGTGCTCAACGCCCAGGTCGGCGCGACGGCGGTGGTGCGCGGGCCGGGCGACCTCGCCGCGTCGCTGACGGTGCTGCGGACGGTCGCGGCGGTGAACAACCCGACCGACACGCTGTCGATCAGCGCCGGCGTGCAGACGCTGCTGCGCACGCGCGAGCGGGACCGCGATGAGTGAGGGCGACCTGCAGCCGGGGACGCCCGTAGCCGACGGGCGGTACGTCGTGGAGGGCCTGCTCGGGGAGGGGGGCCTCGCCGCCGTCTACCGGGTGCGGCACGTCGAGCTCGGCAGCGAGTACGCGCTGAAGGTGCTGCGGATGACGGGCCGCAAGCTGATGGCGCGGTTCCAGCAGGAGGGGCGGGTCCAGGCCGCGCTGGCGCACCCGAACGTGGTGCGCGTCATCGACGTGTTGCAGGTCGACGGCGCGCCGGCGCTGCTGATGGAGCTCGTCGACGGCCCCACGCTCGAGGCCTACCTGCGCGATCGGGGCCCGCTGCCCATGGACGACGCGTTGGCGCTGTTCACCTCGGTCCTCTCGGCCGTGGCCCACGCCCACCGCGCCCGCATCCTCCACCGCGACCTGAAGCCCGCGAACGTGCTGCTGGCGCGGATCCCGGCCGGGCTGCTGCCCAAGGTCACCGACTTCGGGCTGGCCAAGGTCCTCGACGACGCCGACCAGCCGCTCACGCGCGCCGGCGCGGCGATGGGCACCCCCGGCTACATGGCGCCCGAGCAGGTGCGCGACGCCGCCAGCGCCGACGTCCGCACCGACGTGTTCGCGCTCGGCAGCCTGCTGTTCGAGCTGCTGGCGGGGCGCAACGCCTGGGCGGTGCCGGGGGAGGAGGGCATCGAGCTGCTCGCCACCGTGTCGCGGGAGCCGCTGCGCCTCGACGCTGTGCGTCCCGACGTCGACCCGCGGGTGGCCGACGCCGTGGCCGCCGCGCTGTCGCGCGACCGGGACGCGCGGCCGGCGGACTGCGCGGCGCTCGGGCGCCTCGTGGGGCTGCCGGAGTCGGTCACGGCCACGCTCGCGACGTCGCCGCCCGGGCGCGCCGCCGAGACGGTGGTGCCCGAGGACTACGCCGAGCCGGTGATCGGGACGTCGGGCAAGGTCGTGGTCGCGATGCTGTTCGGCTCGGTGCTGGCGGCGCTGGGGGTGGCGGCGGTGCTGGCCGCGCTGTTCGGGGGCGCGCGGGTGGCGAGCGCGCCCGAGGCCCCGGCGCCCGCGCCGGTCGCGGCGCCCGCGCCGGTCGCTGCGCCCGCGCCGGTCGCGGCGCCGGTGCCGGAGCCTCGCGCCCGCCGAGCCCGCGGTGGCGCCGACGCCCGAGGCGTCGCCGGCGCCGGCCCCCGAGGTCGCGGCGCCGTCCGACGGCGTGGCGGACGCCGAGGTCGCGCCCGCGCCCGCGCCCGAGCCCGCGCCCGCGCCCGAGCCCGCACCCGCGCCGGCCGAGCCCGTCGCGGCGCCCGTGCCCGCGCCGTGGGACGCCCCCGCCGCGACGGCGACGGCCGTGACGGTGCTCGAGCCGCCCTCCGGGCGCTACGTCGGCCGCGCCAACCAGAAGCCGTTCGAGCTCGATCTCGTCCCCGGCCCCGAGGCGGGCGGCCGCATCCCGCTCACCGGCGAGGCGCTGTTCGTCTCGGGGACCAGCCGCCGCCGGCTCCGCTGGAGGGCGAGCTCGACCCCGCCACGCGCGACGTCGTCCTGCGCGCCACCGACGGCAGCCTCCGCTTCGACGGCCGCTGGGACGGCGCGGGCACCCCTGTCGGGCACCTACGCCGCGGGCAACCGCAGCCTGCCCTGGTCGGTGTCCCGCCCGTGAGCAGCGACCGCCGGGCGCGCAACCGCAACGACCGCGACGGCGCGCCCGATCGCCGCAGGCAGGAGCAGCAGGAGGAGGAGCAGGAGCAGCAGGCCGACCAGGAGCGGCAGCAGGAGCAGCAGCGCGACGCCGCGCAGGACGCCCTCGGCAACCAGGGCGTGGCCGCCATGCTCGGGCTGGCGGGGGTCAAGCCCGGCGAGGCCGGCCTCGCCGCGGGCGCGCAGCAGGGCCCCGAGCACGACGAGTCGCTGCAGTTCGGCGGCGACGACGACGCCCCGAGGACGGCCCGCTCACCCTCGACGACCTGGTCCGCAGCTGGAACCCCACCACCCGCCGCGGCCAGGACGCGCCGCCGGGCGCCCTCGGCACCCTCGACGCCCTGCCGCCGGAGGACGAGGCCCTGCTGGCCGCGGTCCGCGCCGATCCGCCCCGGACCTGCCGCCCGCCGTGGGGCCCGATCCGCTGCTGCAGCCGTCTCCCGAGCTCGTGGCCCGCGACCTGCGCCCGCTGGTGCGGCAGGCGGCGCGCTGGGGCCACGGCACGCTGCTCCACCGCGCCTGGGGCGCCGCCCTGTCGCCGCCCGCGCGGGTCCTGCTCGACCCCGACGGCCGCCTGGTCCACACCCGCGCCCGCACCGCGGCCCTGGCGACGCTGCTCGTGGTCGACGGCCTCGGCGGGCGCCGCGACGTGCCGGGCGCGGTGGGCTTCACCCTCGAGCTCGCGGCGCGCGGCCACTGGATCGACGAGGCGCTCGACCTCGTGCGGCGCGAGCAGAACCGCCTGCCCGAGGCGTCCGGCGTGCTGCTCGGCCTGCTGGGGCCGGGGCCGACGTCCCGTTCGCGCCCCCGCAGCCCCCACCGCTGCGCGCCGAGGCTGAAGGGCAGCTGCTCGCCGCCCTCGACGACCTGCTCGACCTGCCGAGCGCCGACACCCTGGTCCCGTCGCTCCTGGCCGAGGTGGCCGACGACGCCGACCCCGACGACCCTCGGCCTCGACGACGTCTTCGCCTCCGTGCTCGGCGCCGCCGACCCCTCGCCGGCGTCTACGACGCGGCGCTGCAGGGCGCCGAGCGCCTCGCCGGCGGCGCCGCCCGGCTGCGGGTCCACGGCGCCGGGCTGCTCGCGGCCGTCGCCGAGGTGTGCGACCAGTGGACGGCCGGGGCGCCGCGCCCCGCCCTCGACGCCGTCGCGGCCGCGCTCGACCGCGAGGTCTCCGAGACGCTGCGGCTGCTCGTCGAGATCGGCCGCGCCACCCAGGCCACGCGCCGTGCCCCCGCCCGGCCTGCGCAACGGCCTGCGGCGCGCCGCCCGCGCCCTCGACCAGGCGGCGGGCCGGCTCGTGCAGCGCCTCGTGCCGGTGATCGCGGCGGTCCTGCCGCCGAGCGAGGCCGCCGTCCCGGGACTCGCCGCGCCGCCCGACGACCCGCTGGCGCAGGCCTGGGCCGAGGGCGTCCCCGGCGAGGCCCTGCCGTGGCTGGCCGCCGCGCCGGCCTCGCTCGAGCGCGACGCCGCCGTGCCTCACCCGCGCCGCCGCGGGCGAGACCGACGCCCTCGCGTCCGAGCTGTGGCTCACCGCCGGCCGGGCCGAGGCCGAAGGGCGCCTCGCCCTGTGCGGCGCGCTCGGGCTCGCTGCGGGCGGCGCCATGGTGCGGGCCGGCCGCTGGGACGCCGTCCTCGCCGTGGCCGCGGCGCAAGCCTGCCACCGCGGAGGCGCGGCGCAACGGCGCGTGGCTCGCGGCGGCGGCGCTGCTGTGGGTCGACGCCCTGGTCCTGCGCGGCGATCCCGACGGCGCGGCTGCCGTCCGCCGCCGCGCCGCCACCGTCTGCTGGCACCTCGGCGCGCGGGCCGCGCTGTCGCTGATCCTGCGCTGGCGTCCGCCCGATCCCGACGCCGACACCGAGGCCCCGGCCTACGCCTACGAGCCCGACGACGACGACGCTGCCGACGAAGAGGCCGAGCCGTCTACCGGAGCGGACGCACCCACTTGAACACGAACGACACGCCGTCCGACAGCCGCAGCGTCTCGCCGCCGAGCAGCCGGCGCTCGGTGTGGCGCTCCCCGTTGATCCACACCGGGCCCTCCAGCGCCCGCACGACGTAGCCCGTGGCCTTGGCGTAGATGGCCGCGTGGTCGACGGCGATCTGGGGGTCGTCCACGATGCGCACGTCCGCCGTGTCGCTCGACCCCATCGTCAGCCCGCGCGGACGCACCGGCAGGCGCATGGGCGTGTCGAACATCGGCTCGAGCGTGGCGTCGCCCTCCGCCGTGATCGAGTTGACCACGGCGAGCGTGCAGCGGTTGTTCGGCGTCACGAAGTCGGGGTGCGGCTCGTCGCGCACCATCGGCGGCAGATCGTCGGCCGCGAGGTCCTGCTCGAGGCGCTCGAGCGTCTCGCGCTCGGCCCGGCACACCCGCCGGAAGCCGAACAGCCCGCCGGCGGCCTCGGCGACCCGCTGGGCGTCGTCGACGAGGTGCTCGAGCGTCTGCGGGTCGATGCTCGGATCGCCGTGGCGGCGCAGCCAGGCGAGCGCCACCCGGCCGCTGCGCAGGTAGGCCGGGCTCGGCGAGTGGCGCATCCAGTCTTCCAGCATCAGCCGGTCGTCGTCGTTGAGCTGCCGGTCGTCGGCCGCCTCGAGGATGACGCGGGACTCGCCGGGCTGGATCCGCCCGTCGGCCCACGCGACCTCGACCAGCGGCAGCAGCGGCAGCGACCGGAGGTTCCGGCGGTCCAGCCCCATGCGGTGGATGAGGTGCAGCATCACGATGCCTCCGCCGCCACCTTCGGCCGGCGGAGCGCCGCCTTGAGGGCTACGGCGGCGGCGGGACCAGGGCGTACAGATCCGCGATCGGCGTCACGTCGCCCAGCAGGTGGCCCGACCAGTCGAGGCCCCACACGGGCTCGCCCATGCGGTCGAGCTCCTCGATCACGCCGGCCGTGCCGTGCTCCCACAGCAGGTTTCCGCTCGGTAGCCGCCGGACCTGCCCGGCATAGGCGGCGTAGTGCTGGCTCGGGATCGCGAGGATCTGGGTGAGCGTGCGCGCGGTGTCGTCGATCGCGTACTCGCGGGCCCACTGGCCGCCGTAGGCGTCGTCGGTCTGCAGCAGCAGCGTGCCCTCGGCGGTGATCGACGCGCCGTGCGGGTGGTGGAGGGCGGCCTCGGGCGGGACGGTCTGGTAGGCGTCCGGGTGCTCGCCGAAGACCCGCACCGGCGCGCCGGCGACGGGGTCGACCTCGACGATCGTGTTCGACACGAACATCGAGTACAGCATGGTGCCGCGCGCCGGCTGGTCCCGCACGACGTTCGAGGCGCAGGCCCAGTAGTCGTCGCGCCAGGCGGACATCCACGCGTTGCAGTCCCACAGGCGCGTGGTCGTGCCGTCGTCGTCGCGGCGGGTGAGCCAGAAGGCGTAGGGATCCGCGCTCTCGTTGTAGAGGATGGCGCCATCTGCGGCGACGCCCCACGCTTGCGCGAAGTCGGTCAGCGGGATGTGCTCCACCTCGGACAGATCGAGCGGGACCTGCACGATCTCCGGCTGCTCGCCGCGGTAGACGGTCGAGGCGTCGACGGCGATCCGCCCGTCGCGCACCGTGGCCTGCCACGACATGCGGAAGTCCTCGGTCAGCCGGTACCAGACGATGCGCCCGGCGGGATCGAGGATCACCGTGTAGAACGGGCCGAAGAACGCCACGGGGCCGGCGTCGACGGTGGTGAGCAGCCAGGGCTCGGCGCGCTGCCGCGCGGGATCGCGGCCGAGGAGCGTGGGCGGGACGAGGTCGGGGGGCAGGGAGCCCGTCGTGATCTGCCCGAGCGGCGCGGTCTGCTCGACGCTGTTCGTGACGACGTGGAGCACCGGCGCGATGGCGGTCTGCGGCGGGGTGCCGAGCAGCACCTCGGACTGGGGGCCCTCGGCGAGCGGGCGCGGCGGCGTGCTGCGCGGCTCGCCGTCGACCTCCCAGGTGATCCAGGCGCTGTCGGCGGCGGTCTCGGCGGTCCAGCTCGCGACGATCACCGTCGCCACGAGCGGGTGGCGGCTCAGCGAGGCCGGATCGGTGGAGCGGACCGCGGTGTCGGCGGTGGTGCTGTCGTCGGTGGTGGAGGTGTCCGCGGTCGCGGTGTCGAGCTTCCGCTCGTCCATCCCGGGCGTGCTGCAGCCCGCCATCCACAGCGCGACGAGCGTGTCGGCGAGCCTGCGCACTCGTCCTCCCGGTCCACTATGCCCGGCCGGGATCAGCCCCGCCGGGCGAGTTGCTCTCGGATGGCGCCCGCGCGCTCGCGGACGGTGGGGTCGGCGTGGGCCTCGGCGCGCTGGAGCACGTCGGCCACGTCCTCGGCGTCGGCCAGCGAGGAGAAGACGAGCTGGTCGACGATCTGGATGGCCAGGTCGCGGACGACCTCGTCGTCGTCGTCGAGCAGCGCGGGCACCCAGGGCAGGATCGAGGCGTCGCCCACGACCCGCAGCAGCTCGATGGCGCGGCGGCGGTCGTCGGGCGGGCTGCTGGCGGAGGCCCAGATGGCGCGGCAGCGGTCCATCGCCTCGCGGGGGTGCAGCAGCCACAGGACGCTGCGGGCGAGCTCGCCGCCCACGTCGCCCGCCACGTACCAGTCGACGGCGCGCTGCAGCTCTTCGGGCCCGAGGATGGCCGACAGCGCGTCGCGCGCGAGGTTGCTGCCGCCGAGCTCGCCGCGGGGCGTCACGGCGCCGAGCGCGCGGGCGAGCGCCTCCCAGTCGACGGGGTCCCTCACCGGCTCCGGCCCAGCAGCGCCGCCACCACGTCCACCCCCTCCAGGACCTGCTCCCGTGGCACCGAGGTGTAGCACAGGCGCAGGTGGTGCGGGAAGGGGCCGAAGCTGTCGCCCGGCGCCACCAGCACGCCGCGATCGGCGCAGTCTCCGAGCAGTCCGGCCAGGCCGCGATCGTCGAGGGCCGGGGACGCGTCGAGGAACAGGAAGGTGCTGCCCTGCGGCGCCGGCACGCCGAGGCGGGCGGCGGCTTCGGCGCCGACCTCGGCGTAGCGCGCGCGGGCGTCGGCGACCCAGGCGTCCCCCTGGCCGCGGAGGGCGGCGAGCGCGGCGTACTGCGAGGCGGTGGGCGCGCTGTAGAGCGTGTAGACGCCGATCTTGGCCACGTCGGCCATCGGGCGCGCCGGCCCGACGACGTAGCCTGCGCGGTTGCCGGCCATGCCGTAGGTCTTGCTGAAGGAGTAGGCGGCGAAGGTGCGGTCGGGCGCCAGGGTGCGGAGGGGGACGTGGACGGCGTCGCCGTAGGTGTAGGCGTCGTAGACCTCGTCGGCGACGAGCCACAGGTCGTGGTCGCGGGCGAAGGCGGCGATCGCCTCGAGCGCCGGGGCGGGCAGGATGCGGCCCGTGGGGTTGTTCGGCGTGTTGACGTAGACGGCGACGGTGCGGTCGGTGAGGCGGGCGCGCAGGGCCTCGAGGAGGGCCTCGGGGGAGGGGACGTCGTCGTGGAGCACGGGGACGGCGACCGGGACGCCGGAGAAGGTGGCGACGATGCCGGCGATGAGGGGCCAGTAGGGGGCGAGGATCAGGACCTCGTCGCCGGGCGCGACCAGGGCGCCGACGACGGCGGACAGGCCCGCGGTGGCGCCGCCGGTGACGAGGAGCTGGTCGGGGGTGACGGCTTCGCCGGTGGCGGCGCGGGTGCGGTCGACGATGGCGTCGAGGAGGGCGGGCAGGCCGCGGACCGGGGCGTAGTTGTGCAGGCCGGGGCAGTCGGCGGCGCGGAGGTCCTCCATGCGGGAGCCGGCGGGGGGGAGGAGCCAGGTGTCGCCGACGTGGAGGGGGACGACGGGGCGGCCGGAGGCGGCCGCGCGGCCCGCGAGGTTCGAGTAGGGGGAGGCGGGCATCGCGGCGATGGACGGCGAGGCGTGGGGATGGCGGGGCATGGGCGCGGTCCTCCGGGACCAGCTTCATACGCTGCACGACGCGATCGCGCCCGACGCCTTTCCGTCCGATGACGGAAAGGCGCCCGACGCGTTTCCGTCATCTGACGCGATCGCGCCCGACGCCTTTCCGTCCTCTCGCGCGATTGCGTAACTCATGTTAGAGTTACGTCCCTCACGCCGAGCGGCCGCACCGGCGGCACCCGGCGTTCCACCCCGCACCACGGCGACGTCGTGGAGGTGCTCGATGACGCAGGATAGCAGGGGACCCGCTCGTGCGCGGGAGACGCTGATGGCACCGACCGTGGCGAAGATGCTCGAACATCTCGCCTCTCTGGCCTCGAACCTCTGGTGGAGCTGGGACGCCGAGGCCGCCGACCTCTGGGCCCAGATCGACCCCTTCCGCTGGGATCGCTACGGCCACAACCCGGTCGTCATGCTCCGCGACGTGGAGCCGGAGCGCTGGGCCACCCTCGCCGCCTCCCCCTACGCCGATCGCGTCGAAGCGACCTGGCAGCGCTTCCAGGACTACCTCGCCGCGCCCGGCTGGTGCGCGGGCGCGCTGCCCGAGCTCGTCGCCGGCGGCGTCGCCTACTTCTCCATGGAGTTCGGCCTCCACGAGTCGCTCCACACCTACTCGGGTGGCCTCGGCGTCCTCGCGGGCGACCACCTGCGCTCGGCCTCCGACCTCGGCATCCCGCTCGTCGGCGTCACGCTCCTGTACCGCCAGGGCTACTTCCGCCAGCTCATCGAGGACGGCCGCCAGCTCGCGGCGTACCCCGAGGCCGACTGGTCCCGCCTGCCGGTCCGCCCCTGCCTCGACGCCGACGGCGAGGCCCAGCTCGAGGTGCAGGTCCCGATGGAGGACCGCACCATCACCGTCCGCGTGTGGCAGCTCGACGTGGGCCGCTGCCGGCTGCTGCTCCTCGACACCGACCACGACGCGAACACGCCGGCCGACCGCAGCCTCACCCGCCAGCTGTACGGCGGCGACGAGCGCACCCGCATCGGCCAGGAGGTCGTGCTCGCGTTCGGCGGCGTCCGCGCGCTCGACGCGCTGAAGCTCGACGTCTGCGTTTACCACCTCAACGAGGGCCACTGCGCCTTCGTCCCCGTCGCCTGGGCGGGCGACCGCGTCGACGACGGCTTCCGCTTCGAGGAGGCCCTCGACGCGATCCGCGCCCGCTGCGTGTTCACCACCCACACGCCGGTGCCCGCCGGCCACGACCGGTTCTACGAGCCGCTCGTGCGCAGCGTCCTCGGCCCCTGGTGCGAGGACGTGGGCCTCGAGGTCGACGCGCTGATGGACCTCGGCCGCGTCACCCCTGGCGACGCCGACGAGACGCTGTGCATGACGGTGATCGCGCTCAAGTCCGCGTCGGCCAGCAACGGGTGAGCGCGCCCACGGCGTCGTGTCGCGCCAGATGTGGCAGCCGCTGCGGCCCGAGCTCCCCGAGGCCGAGGTCCCGATCCACCACGTCACCAACGGCGTTCACCCGGTGTTCTGGATGCAGCCTGCCGCCCGCGCGCTGTTCGATCGCTGGGTCCCCGAGTGGCGCGACCACCTGTGGACGAGGACCTCTGGTCGGCCGTCGACGCCATCCCCGACGAGGAGTGGGTCGCCCTGCGGCGCACCCTGCGCGGCCGCCTGGTGGACTACGTCCGCCGCCAGTCGCGCCAGTTCAGCACCGACGCGCTGACCATCGGCTTCGCGCGCCGCTTCGCCCAGTACAAGCGCGGCAACCTGCTGTTCCGCGACCCGGACCGCTTCCGCGCGCTGCTCGAGCGCTACCCCGTCCAGCTCGTGTTCGCCGGCAAGGCGCACCCGCGCGACGGCGTGGGGCAGGGGATCATCGCCGACGTCATCCGCCAGAGCGAGCGGCTCGGCCTGCGCGACCGGGTGGTGCTGCTGCAGGACTACGACATGGCGCTCGGGCGCCTCATCACCTCGGGCGCGGACGTGTGGCTCAACAACCCGCGCCGGCCGCACGAGGCCTCGGGGACGAGCGGGCAGAAGGTGGTGCTCAACGGCGGCCTGAACCTGTCGGTGCTCGACGGCTGGTGGCCCGAGGGCTTCGACGGGACCAACGGCTGGGCCATCGGCGCCGGCGAGGAGTGGGCCGACGAGGCCGCGCAGGACGCCCACGACGCCGAGGCGCTGTACCGGCTGCTCGAAGACGAGGTGCTGCCCGAGTGGATGGACCGCCCCGACGGCGTGCCGCGGCGGTGGATCGCGCGGATCCGCCGCAGCGTGCGCACCTGCGCGCCGAAGTTCAGCTCGCACCGGATGGTCCACGACTACGCCGAGCAGTTCTACGCCCTCGCTGTCGGTAGCCGCTCAGCCGCGGCGGAGGCGCTCGGCTTCGGCTTCCAGCGCCGCTGCGCGCTCGGCCAGCTCCTGCGGGCGCAGGAGCGGGGTGCCGTCCGGTGCGCGGGCCCGGACGCGGCCGTCGCCCTCGCCCCCGTCGAGCCACAGCCCGAGGACACCGCTCCACAGGCCGTGCTCGCCAGCGGCGACCCCCGCTGCGCGCCGGCCTCCAGGCGCCAGAGGGCGGAGGTGCGCGGCAGCCGCTCGAGCGGGTCGAACACGGCGTACTCCCGCACGCCGAGCTGCTCGTAGCGCCGCCGCTTCGGCCCCGTGTCCACGCTGCGGCTGCTCGCCGAGGTCGTCTCGAAGACGAAGGCGGGGACGACGCCGTCTTCCTCCCAGACCTTCCAGGTGTCGCGCAGCGGCCGCGCGGGGCGCCCCGGCGCGACGTAGACGTCGGGGCAGACGACCTGGCTCGGATCGCCCTCGACCCAGTAGAGGAACTGGGTGCTCCCGACGTAGACGTCGTCACGGTCTGCGAGCCGGACGTACAGCACCGACAGCAGGTCGTGGATCGCCAACGCGTGGCGACCGGTCTCACCCAATGGCTGGCCGTCCGAGACCGGGTAGACGACGTCCTCGGCTCCCGCGGGTGCCAGGCGCACGCGCCCTCCTCTGTCCTACAGGTACCACGCCCGCTCCACACCGCCTCCTACGGCGTGGGGGCGTGGTGTCGAGGAAATCCCGGGCCGCCAGTGCTACCGAGGGCGCATGCTCCTGCTCCTGGCGCTGTCCCCCGCGCGCGCCGCCTGTCCACCGGTGGACTGGCCGCCCGGGCTCGACCTCGGCCCCGACCCCGTCGAGGTCCGCGCCACGGTCACCGGCACCGACGCCGCCGGCTGGTCCGGCCCCGACCCGCTCGTCGACGCCGTCCGCGCCACCCTCGGCGCCTGCGAGCTCGCCCCCGGGCCCCACGCGCTGGTCTGGCGCTTCGACCCACCGCCCGTCAACGTCGCCGGGCAGGTCCGCCTCCGCGGCGACGGCGCGCCCGTGGCCACGGTGGTGGCCGTGGGCGACCGCACCGCCCGCACCGACGCCGACGGCCGGTTCGCGCTCCGCAACGTCGCACCGGGGCCTGCGACGGTGCGGATCGTCGACCCGGCCTGGCGCCTGCCCGACACGGTCGCGCTCACCGTCGCGCCCGGGCAGCGCAGCGAGCTCGCCCTGTGGGTCGTCCCCGACCAGGCCCCGCTCAACGGCATCGTCGCCTGGTACGCCCCCGAGGGCGACGTGGGCGTGGTCCGCACCGTGGACGTCGAGCGCGCCCGCGCCGTGCCCGCCACCCTCGGCGATCCGCTCCGGGCGCTCGCCGCCGAGCCCGGCCTGGCCCGCTCCCCCTACGACGCCGGCTGGCTGCTCGTCCGCGGCGGCGACTTCGACGAGACGGGCCTGTACCTCGACGGCGTCCGCGTCCCGCTCGTCTACCACCTCGGCGGCTTCACGAGCGTGCTCCACCCCGAGATGATCGAGGCCGTGCGCTTCTGGCCGGGCCCGTTCCCCGCCCGCTACGGCGACGCGCTGTCGGGCGCCGTGGACCTCGTGCCCCGCGACGTCGGCGACCGCACCCGCGCGGTCGGCGGCGCGAACCTGGTCTTCGCCGACGCCTACGTCGAGGCGCCCACCCGCTTCGGCGGCGTCGCGCTGGCGATGCGGCGCAGCTACCTCGACGGCGTGCTGGCCGCCGTCGTCGGGCGGGAGGGGGCGAAGATCGCCCCCCGCTTCTGGGACGTCTCCGGGCAGCTGCGCATCGGCCGCGCCCGCATCCTGGCGCTCGGCCTGCGCGACGCGGTCGACACGCCGTCGCTCACGGGCAGCGACGTCATCACGGTCGTGCAGCAGGGGGCGCAGGTCCAGGCCGTGCTGCCGCTCACCCGCGAGGCCTCGCCCGTGCGCGCCACGCTGCGCCCGTGGTTCGCGTGGACGGGCCGCTCCCTCGAGGGCATCGACACGCCCCGCGAGGCCGTCGACGAGCTGTACCCCGGGCTGCGCCTCGAGGCGGACGCCCCGCTCGGCGAGGGCCACGGCAGCGCCGGCCTCGAGGTGGAGCGCCAGTGGTTCCGCCTCGACAAGGCCGGGCTCGTCCGCACCGCCCCCGTCTGGCGTGCCGAGCCCTACGCCGGGCTCGGCATGGGCCGCGCGGTGCACGCCTGGAGCGAGGTCCGCCTGTCCACGCTCGCCGCCGTGGGCGACGTCCCGCGGCCCGTGCGGACGGGGTGGTCCCCGCGCGCCGGCGTCGACTGGGCGCCGGCGGACGGCGTCGCCCTGCACGCCGCCTTCGGCCGCTTCCACCAGCCGCCGCCGGCCACGCTGAGCCTGCCCGTCGCCGAGGGCGCCTACCTGCCCCTCGAGCGCAGCGACGAGCTCACCGCGGGCTTCGCGCTCACCCGCGCCGCCTGGGCGCTCGACGCCGACGCCTGGGTGCGCCGCTCCGCCGACCTGGCCGAGATCGAGCTCGACGGCTCCATCGGCCCGAGCGAGGCCCGCGCCCACGGCCTCGAGAGCCGCCTGCGCACCGCGCTCGGCCCCCTCGAGGCGAGCCTCCTCTACCAGTACACGCGCACCTTCCGCCGCGAGGATCCCGGCGACGCCTGGGGCCCCGGCCCGTTCGACGCGCCGCACCGCGCCGAGCTGCTCCTCGTCGACCGCCTGCCCCGCGCCTGGACGGCCTCCGCGCGCCTGCGCGCCACCAGCGGCTACGCGCGGGTCGAGGAGTGGTCCGAGCTGTTCCCCACGGAGGCCTTCGACGTCCTGCGCCAGCAGCACGTCGAGCTCGGCCTCGGCCCCGAGGACCCGCGTCTGGCGCCGTTCTGGGCCGTCGACCTGCGGGTGGCGCGCACCTTCGCGTTCCGCCGGTGGCAGCTCGATCTGGCCCTCGACGTGCAGAACGCGACGAACCGGCGCGTCGTCGAGCCCGTGATCACCGGCTTCGGCGACAGCCGCCCGCCCTACGGCTTCGGCCTGCCCGTGCTCCCCATCCTGTCGGCCGAGGGCCGCTTCTACCCCTGAGCCTCCGCCAGGGCGTCCCACGCGCCGGGACGGTCACCCTGCGCCTCGCGCCAGCTCGACAGCCCGAGCTGCCGCGCCAGCGCGGTGTCGAAGCGGCCGTAGCGGTCGAAGGTGAGGGCGATCTCGCGCCAGGCGTCGAGGTCCCCGGCCGGGTACGCCGCGGCGAGCGCCTCGGGGCCGAACGGGTCGTTGACGAGGCCCCAGTGCAGCCGGGCGCGCCAGCCGCGGGTCGCGCCGATCTCGAGGAACGCGGCGCACCACCGCTCGAGGATCGCGCGGCTGCGGCGGTTGTCGTCGGTCCCGGCGCGCACGGGGACGGCGAGCTCGACCGTGGCGCCGGGCTGATCGGCGTAGCGCGTGGGGCAGAGCAGGCCGCGGCGGCTGGGGACGAAGCGGACGGAGAAGGGGAGCACCAGCCGATCGTCGTGGTGCGGCCCGAGGGCGTGGTTGCGGCGCAGCACCCAGTCGACCACGTCGGCGACGGTGTCGAGCGGGACGGTGAGCTCGGCGCCCCAGGCCCGCACCGAGTCCGTCCACTCGAGCCGCAGCACGCGGTAGCCGCGGTCGAGGAGCTCGCCCGACTCGGCGTCGAACATCTCGGCGCTGATCGCCGCGGACGGGCGGAACCAGCGGAGGTCGACGTCCTCCTGCAGGCGGGCCAGCGCGCGCCCGGCGCCGTCGAGCGCGAGGATGTCCTCGCTGTCGTCGTCCTGGCCCCACTCGTCGTGGATCCACTCCTGCGCCACCCACTCGAGGTCGCCGGCCGCGCCGTCCTGCGGGTCGTGGAGGAACAGCGCCACGGGGACGGGGTTGACGGCGAGCTCGTAGCGCCAGCCCCGCCCGCGGATCCCGACGGGCGCCTGCCGCGCGAGGCTCGTCAGCTGCGGGCGGACCTCGCGCCAGCGCCGGGCGTAGCGGCGGCGGTGGAGCCAGAAGCGCGGCCGCACCTGCAGCACCATCCCCACGGCCACGCCCAGCAGGCCGAGCGACACGGTGAAGGCGTCGAGCAGGGCGGGATCGGCGACGATGCGCTCGGCCGGGGCGACGAGCGGCGCGTCGTCTTCGCGGCCCTGCACCTGCAGGAACCGCCAGCGCTCGGCGCCGCCGGGCGCGGTCGGCGCGCAGAGCACGATCACCGCGACCACGCAGTCGCCGAGGGCCCCCACGTCGGCCGCCGAGCCGTGGGTGCCGGTGGCGACGGCGCCCGCGAGCTGCTGCGCGTCGAACGAACCCACCGTGGGCAGCGCGAGGCCGAGGCCCCACAGCGCCTCGTTGAGCTGGCACACCGTGGCGCCGGCGCCGCACAGGACCAGCGCGCCGCGCCGATCGCGCCGGAGCACGGCGACGTCGTTGATGCCGCCCGCGTCGACGGCGACGGCGTGGCCGTAGGACGGCGGCCGGTAGGCCCACGAGCCCGAGTGGTGCGCGCCGACCGGCACCAGCACGGCCTCGGGGTCGCGCGCGACGGCCTGCTCCACCTGGTAGCGCAGCGCCCGCGCGGTCTGCTCGAAGTGGGCGCGCGGCTCGCCCGCCAGGTGCGTGCAGCCGTCGGACGGCAGCGCCGACAGCAGCGCCCGCGGCAGCGATCCCGCTCGCGCCGCCAGGCGGTTGGGCGTGGTCGCGGAGCAGCTCGGCACCGAGGTGTCGGTGGGCCACAACGTGCGCACCGGGGCGAGGGTGCCGGGTGCGATCCGCGCCGCGAAGGGGAACGCTTCGTCATAGTAGCTGACGAAGCCGGTGGGCTGCAGATCGTCGGGCAGCTGGCGCCAGCGGTGGTCGATGCGGCGCTGGTGATCGGGCGGGCGGCACGGCGGCGGCGGCAGATCGTCGGCGCGCGCCGGCACGGCGATGGCGCCGAGGCCCGCCAGCAGCGCGCGGCGCGTGATCCGCGGGCGCCCCACGGACCGCTCAGCGCAGCGCGGCGCGGAGCGCGACGTCCTCGCGGCGCGGCTCGACGGGGGCGTCGAGCTCGCCCTCGCCATCGTCGTCGTCCTCGTCGACGTCGGGCTGGCGCGCGTACGCCAGCGCGCGGCGCCAGGACTCGGTCGCATCGACGGGCGCGACGCCGTCGAGCGGGAACGCCGCGGCGAGCTGGCTCGAGATCACGGTGAACTGCGCGAGCACGGGCCGGATCCTCCTTGTCACGTCAACAGCATGGCTGATGTATCGCACGAGGTTCGTGCATCGTAACAGGGACACCCCGCACACTCCCCCTCTTCGCCGTAGAATCCGTGGACGCGCGCCCCGCGCGTCGGGAGGCCCCTTGCGGATCCCTCGCCTCGATCCCGTCCTGCTCCTCGCTTCCGCGTGCCTCGCCGCCGCCGCCCTGGGCTCGGTGCCCGCGTGGCTCGCCCTCGGCGCGCACGCCGGTGCGGACCTGTTCGCCGCCCCCGCCTGGGGCACCCCGCGCGGGCTCGCGTGGGTGGTGCTGGGGTTGTGGTCGCTCGCCGTGCTCCCGCCGGGCCTGCCGCCCATCCGAGGCTTCTTCCGGCGCCTCCTCGCGACCGACGGCGGCAGCGCCCGCTGGGTCGGCCCGCTGCTCCCGGGCGCGATCCTCGGGTGGTTCGCCGTCCACTCGCTGCTGGTCGGGCCGCGGCTCGGCGTCCTGGCCGCTCCGCTCGCCCTCGTGGCGCTCGGGCTCGGCGGGCGCGCCGCGCTCGGGCCTTCGGCGCGCCCGCCGCTGGCCGTGGGGGTGGCGCTCGGCTGGCGCTACGCCGCCATGGTCGCCCCGATGACCGCCGTCGCGCTCGGCTGGGGCGGCGTGGCGGCGCTGGCGGCCACGCTGCCGGCGTGGGTGCTCTCGCGCACGGTCCCGCTGGCCACGCTCGGGGTGGAGCCGGTGCTGCTGCGCATCCTCGGCGGGACGGGCGCCGCGTCGGCCGTGCTGCCGCTGCTGCTCGCCGGGTTCGGCGCGGCGGCGCTGTCGCTCTGCGTCCTCCCGGCCCACGTCGCCCGCCACGCCCAGCGCGACGGCGCGCTCACGCGCGGCTAGTCGGCGTCGGCCACGACGGGCTCGGTGCCGGGCAGCAGCGCGGCCTCCTCGAGCGAGCGGCACACGCTCGACCGCGCCTCCGACGAGAACGCCGAGTCGGGCACCTGGGCCGCGGAGCACGTCGCCAGCGCTGCGGCGGCGATGGAGCCCGGCACGTACTCGGCGGCCACGCGGCCCATGTGGGCGCAGCCGTCGGTGGCGCAGTCGTCGAGCGTCTCGAACGGATCGACGACGGCGGTGACCATGTTGCGGACGCTGCCGAGCCCGGTGTTGTAGGCGAGCACGGTGAGCGCCGCCCGGTCGGGGTTCCGCGTGAGATCCGGCGCGTTGTAGTACTGCTCGAGCAGGTCGATCGCGGCGATCGTCGAGCGCGACAGGTCGGTGCGCTCGTCGACCGCGCAGGCGCTGATGCCGCAGCTGCCGTCGGGCAGGCGGTAGGGGCTCTCGGGCGAGGCCACGCTGTCGGGCGCGGGCGTCCACACCTGGTCGCCGATCCGGCAGTCGGCGACGTTCAAGCCGAGCTCCACGGCCGTCTCGGGCATGAGCTGCCAGGCGCCGGCGGCGCAGCTGCGCGACACGGCCTCGGTGTCGAGGTAGCTCTCCCACATCGGGATGCCGACGAAGCCGATGGGCAGGCCGCGCGCGACGATCTCGTCGCGGATCGCGTCGAGCTCGCCCACGGTCGTGGTGCCGTCGGCCGCGATCTTCTGGCCCCGGCCGCTGCGCAGCGCGGCGTCGACCAGGAACAGGAAGGCCCGGTCGTCGGCCCGGCCGGGCAGGTACTTCAGCAGCACCGCCTTGGCGGGGTTCGACAGCACCTGGTCCGCCGGGGTGCCTGGAGCGATCGCCACGCTGCCCGTGAAGCGCTGGCAGCCCGTGCCCGCCAGCGTTTGCGCGAGCAGGATCGCTCCGATAGAGAGCTTAGTTACGCGGTGTTCTCGCACGCCGTCCACCTCACTCCCTTCCCCCAACATATTCGGGACGCCCCCCACTGCGCAAAGAGCGAGCGGGGCACAGCAACGTCACCGATACCGTCCCCGGAGGACACGTGAGCCACTCGTCGCGCGGGCAGGGCCCGAGTCGTCGCAGCGTCCTCGCCACGCTCGTCGCGCTCCCGGTCGCTTCGGCGCCGGCCTGCCACCCCGAGAGCCGGCCGCAACCCTCCAGGACGACGGAGGGCGACACCACCGCACCCGACCGCCCCCCGGAGCCGGGCGCCTGGGTCCCCGACGAGCCGCTCGACGAGGCGACCTTCCCGTTCGGCGTGGCCGCCGGCGACGCCACCGACAGCGCCGTCATCCTCTCGGTGCGCACGTCCGCGCCGTCGGTCGCGCTGCGGGCGGTGGTCGGCGTCGACGACACCGGCTGGGAGCCCGCTGCCGACGAGGCGGGGCTCCCCGTCGTCGAGGGCACCGCCAGCGTCGAGCTCACGGGGCTGGCCCCCGACACCGTCTACCGCTACGTCTTCGTCGCGCCCGACGGCGGGCGCAGCCGCGTGGGGCGCTTCCGCACGGCCCCGGCGCCGGGCAGCAGGCGCCGGAAGCTCGTGATCGGCGCCACGAGCTGCCTCGGGGGCGACAACCCCACCTTCCCGGGCCTGGCGAACGCCGCGCGGCAGGAGCTCGACGCCATGCTGCTCCTCGGCGACACCGTCTACGCCGACGGCGCGGTGACCCTCGCCGACTACCGCGCGGTGTGGGACGAGCAGCTGATCGTGCCGAGCCTGCAGGAGCTGCTCGCCTCCACCTCGGTCATCGCCACCTGGGACGACCACGAGGTCGCGAACAACTGGACCCTCGGCGAGGGCAGCAGCCTGAGCGACCACGTCGAGCCCGAGCAGGTCACCGCCGGCGACCAGGCGTTCCGCGAGGCGATCCCCCAGCGCCTCGAGGGTGGCGTGCGCTGGCGCTCGCTCGTGTGGGGCGACCTGCTCGAGGTGCTGGTGCTCGACAGCCGCGGCGAGCGCACCACCGATCGCATCGTGAGCCCCGAGCAGCTCGACTGGGCCACCGCGCGGATCGCCGAGAGCGCCGCCCGCTTCGTGCTGGTGCTGGTGAGCGTCCACATCACCGACCACTACGCCCTCATGCTCAACGTCCAGGCGGAGGATCGCTGGCAGGGCTACCCCGCGCAGCGCGGCCCGCTCGTGGAGGCGGCGGCGGGCTCGCGGGTGCTGTTCATCACCGGCGACATGCACTACGGCGCGATCCAGCGGGTCGATCCCGAGGGCGGGCCAGGCGCCGACGTGTGGGAGATCGCGGCCGGTCCGTCCGGATCGCGGCTGTTCCCCATCCAGGAGATCCTCGACCTGCAGCAGGTCGCGCCGGCGCAGTACGACCAGGTCGTGCAGGGCTGGACGTGGACCCGGCTGGAGCTCGACCCGGTGGAGGGCGAGATCCTCGTCCAGCTGCTCGACGACGGCGACGCCGTGGTCGCGGAGCGGCGGATCGCCCTGTAGGGCAGGTCAGCTCGCGCGCTTCCGGCGCGTGCGCGCGGCGGCGTCGGCCACGAGCGCGAACCAGGCGTTCCAGTCGCCATCGCGCAGGAAGCGGCGGATCCGCGGCACGTCGCCGGGCTGCAGGTCGACGTGGCGCAGCGCCGACAGCTGCAGCAGCACCTCCGCCACCGTCGCCCCCGGCTCCAGCGGGTCGTCGGGCAGATCCACCCGGTCGACGACCCGCTCGGCCCAGGCGCACAGCCGCCAGCCGTCGAGCTCGCCGGCCTCCCAGCGCGCGAGCAGCCCGAGGAGCGTGCGCGCGTCGGGCAGGCGCTCGGGCGGCGGCGGCGGCTCGGGCGCGACGGCCAGCGCGGCGACGTGCTCGGCGCAGAAGCGCGCCACCGGATCGTTGGCCCGGACCTCGGCCAGGCGCTCGAGCAGGCGGTGGCGGGCGCGGTGGGCGGCTTCGCGCTCGCCCGGGGTGGTCGCGCCGTCGTGGAGCGCCTCCACCCGCTGGAGGCGCGCCCGGAGCGTTCGCTCGTCGACCGGTCGCATGCTCGAAGCCTATCACCGGGAGCGGGCCCGCTGCTCGCGCCGATCGCGCGCTCGCGTGGTACGAGTCCTGCATGTCACGACCCCCCTCCGTGCTCGTCCTCGACCTCGACGGCACCACGCTCACCGCCGATCGCCGCGTCGCCGAGGTCGATCTGCGCGCCGCGGAGCGCCTGATCGCCGCCGGCGTCCACGTCACCATCGCCACCGGCCGCCTGTTCACGGGCACGCAGTGGGTCGCCCACGCGCTCGGCGTCCGCGGCAGCGTCGCCGTGATGAACGGCTCCGAGGTCGTCGACGCGCACTCGGGCGTCGCGAGCCTCGGCCGCTACCTCGACGGGGCGGCGCGCCGGACGATCCGCGAGCTCGTCGCCACGCTGCCCGTCTCGGCGTTCCTGTTCGAGTCCCGCCGCATCCACTACGGCAGCCGCGCCGCCGAGCACGCCGGCTACCTCGCGATCTGGACGGAGCACCTCGCCGAGCACGCCGACGTCTTCGAGGCCCCGCCGTGGGAGGCGAGCGAGGAGGTCGTGGCGGTGGGCATGACGGGCCCGGCCGACGTCATCGAGCGCACGCGCGGCCTGCTCCACGAGGCGCTGCCGGCGGAGGTCGAGAGCGTGATGTTCAAGACGTTCGACGGGCACGCCTTCCTGAAGTTCCGCCACGCCGCGGAGGACAAGGGCACCGCGCTCGCGCGCCTCGCCGAGGAGCGCGGGTTCGACGCATCGCAGTGCGTGGCGGTGGGGGACTGGGTCAACGACATCCCGATGCTGAAGGTGGCCGGGCGGAGCTTCGCGATGGCCCACGCGCGGGAGGACGTGCGGGCGGCGGCGCAGGAGGGCCTCGAGGCCTCGCGGGACGGCGGGGCGATCGCCGAGGTCGCCCGCCGGGTCTGGGGGCTCTGAGGGTAGGATGCCCCCTCGGGGGGATCGTGGCCGGGCTGAGCGTCGGACCAGACGAGGTCGCGGTGGTGGCGCGCGTGCCGGCGCGGACCGGCGTCGGCCTCGCTGCGGTGGGGGCGGCGGTCGCGGGTGCCGTGCTCTGGCTGGGGCCCGGGTCGGCCGTGCCGCCGCCCGCGCCGCCGCCCGTGACGTTCTCCGCCGAGGCTTGCGACGAGCACCCCGCCGACGTGGCCTGCCGGGAGGCGCTGCCGGAGAGGCTGCAGCGGCTGCCCGATCGCCGCACCTACCAGTCGGTGCGGAAGGTGGAGCTCCTGAGCGCCCGCCTCCTCTCGGGCACGGGCCGCCCGCTCCCCGCGGGGCTGAGCGTGCTGCTGCTGTTCGACCGGAACGTGAGCGACAGCGATGTCCGCGACCAGGTGAAGTTCGAAGTGAGGTCGGCGCTCGGCGAGATCGATCCGTACGCCCGCGAGGCAGAGCTGCGCGCCCTGCTCCCGCCGGGGCTCCCCTGGCTCGGCGAACCGGTCGATCTGGCGCAGATCGCGTCGGAGCGGGACTGGTCGGTGGTGCCGGAGCTTCCCGTGCGCCGGAGCGCCCTCGACGGCGTCGAGGGCCTGACGGACCGGGAGCGACAGCAGCGCCAGCTCGCCGTCGTCCACGACCTCGCCCTGCTGGAGGCGGTTCCCGAGCCGATCGCGGCGGTCGGCGCTGCGTACGACGAGGACCGCCGGAAGTGCGCTGCACGCCGCGTGGGTCGGGGTCGAGCGCGAGCGCCACGAGGTGCGCGATCGCGCCCTGGCGGTGCGGAGCCGCGCCGTGGGGGAAGCCGCCGCGGCCCGCGGGGCGGCCGTCGTGGGGTGGCTCACGACGCTGGTGCTGGCGGGGGTCTGGGGGTGGCTGCGGCCGCTGCGCCTGTCGGTCTCTCCGCACCGGCTGCGGATCGACGGCGAGGACCTTGCCTGGACCGACGTCCGCAGCTGCCACTGGCACGAGGATCCGCCCCGGGTCGTGACCCGCACCGGCGACTGGCGGCTGGCGCGCGGGAGGCTCGACCCGGAGGCCGCGATCGCGCTGCAGGCCGCCTCCGACGCCGCGCTCGTCCGCGCAAGCCAGCTCGACCCGCTCGACCGCGGCGCGCTGGACGCGATCGGCAAGCTCCGGAGCTGACCTGCCGAGACCTTCGAACAACCGTCGAGGGTCCGACGTCCGAACGGGACCCCCGCGCGTCGAGATAGGGTGAGGGGGGCGGAGGAGACGATGGGACGGACCGGGTGGGTGCTGGCGGCGCTGCCGCTGCTCGGCGGGTGCGACGTGGTGGAGCAGGTGCTGTCGCTCAAGCCGCCGAAGGGCGAGCTCGCGCGCGTGGACCTGGTGAAGAACCCGAGCGTGGACCAGCTGCTGGGCTACGGCTGCGACCAGCTCTTCGGCTCGCTGACCTGCGGCTCCGTCGGCCTGTCCGCGCCGCCGCGCAAGCAGCTCCAGTTCAGCTTCGACCTCGTCTTCGACCTGCACAACCCGAACGACTCCGTCCCGGTGCCGCTCGTCGACCTGCTGCTCGGCTTCACCGTGTTCGACGGCGCCAACCTCGGCGCCGCCTGCCTGTCGTTCTGCGACCCGAACGACGAGGGCTGCGTGGCCACCTCGCTCGCCGTCGACGCGTGCACCGGCGACGCGCAGACCGTCGACGATCCGGGCGATCTCGTCCCCACGATCGACGACCTGTTCGCCCTCGCCGAGGACGTCGCCGCGGGCGACCTCGAGAACACCGCCTGGCGGACCATCCCGGCGCGGTCCGACCTCGAGGCCCACGTCCAGTTCGACCTCGACATCGACACCATGCTCGGCCTGGCCGACGACCTGCTGTTCGCCGCCGTCGACGACGCCCTCTCCGGCCGCAAGGTCCAGCTCGACATCCCCTACACCGCCGACGGCACCCTGTTCTTCGACGTCCCCGAGCTCGGGCGCAAGGGCGTGGGCTTCGGGCCCTTCGCCGACGACTGGATCCTCGAGCCGTAGCCGATGCCGATCCCCGTCGCGCCCCACCCGCTCCTCGACGCTCGCTGCCTGCTGGCCACCTGGCCGTCCCCGCCGCGCGGCCTGGCGCCGCCCGGCTGGCTCGACGCCCTGTGCGGCGCCGAGGCGCCCGCCGGCCTGCCGTTCGGGCCGCCGACCCCCGACGAGGTGAAGGCCGTGCGCGACCTGTTCCGCGCCACGGGGTTCAAGCCCGCCGGCCGGAGCAAGCCCTGCAGCGAGTACATCCGCAAGGTCGCCGAGCAGGGCGCCTTCCCGCGCATCGACCCCGCCGTGGACCTCACCAACGCCGCGGCGCTCCACGGCGCGCTGCCGGTCTCCACCCTCGACGTCGACCGGGCCGCGGGCCCGCTGCGCATCGACGTCGCGCCGGCGGGCACGTCCATCGTTTTCAACGCCTCCGGCCAGCAGCTCGACGTGGGCTGCCTGCCCTGCGTGTTCGACGCCGAGGGCCCCGTGGCGGACGCGGTCAAGGACAGCCAGCGCACCAAGGTCGGCGAGCAGACGCTGCGCACGCTCACCGTCGTCTGGGGCACCACCGCGCTGCCCGCCCGCACCGACGCCCTGGCCCGCTGGCTGGCCGAGCGCCTCGTCGCGCTCGGCGCCACGCTCGCGTAGCTCACCCGCCGATGACGGCCCGGTTCGTCCCCACGAGCTGGTCGCGCCCGCAGGCCGCGTCGGCCTTGTCGTCGCGCAGCCGCACGAAGACGGGCTGGAACAGCTGCAGGTCCTTGGTGGCGTAGAGGTAGCGCACCTCGGCGACCGGCCGCTCCCCGGCGGCGAGCCGCGCGTCGAGGTCGCGGCGGCTGTCGTTGGTGGTGCCCGCGAAGACCTTGCCCACGTCGAGCAGCGACCGGCCGTCCCACACGGCCATCCGGTAGGCGTTCCCGGCGTTCTCGACGACCAGCACGTCCGCCGTCCGCAGGAACTTGTGCTTGCGCTGCGGCCCCCCCGACGACGGGCGCCCCGCCGTGTAGGGCGCGTCGCGGTGCTTGAAGACGATGCCCTCGGCCCGCGCGGCCTGCAGCGCCTCGCACAGCGCGCGCTTGGCCTCGCCCTCCATGACGGGCAGCACCCGCACCGGCCCCGACAGCGCGGGCTCGACCTCGTGCCACAGCAGCGCCCAGCGCTCGGCGTACCCGAGCTTGCGCACGTCGTCGCCGGCGAGCGACAGCACGTCGAACAGCCAGAAGCCGTCGTCGCCGACGGGCTCGCCGTCGACGACGGTGCCCACCGGCAGGAACGCCACAGCCCCTCGGCCACGGCGGCGTTCTGCGCCGTGCGCTGGCCGGCGCGGTTCGTCAGCACCACGTCGCCGTCGCCCACCTGCGCCACGACCCGCTGCCCGTCGAGCTTCTGCTGCGCCAGCACGGCGTCGTCGTCGAGGAAGCGATCGAGCTCCGCGGCCGACAGCGCCGTCAGCAGCTGCGCCACCGGCCCGACGACGGCCCGGCGCCCCGTCACCCGCGACCCCGAGCCCTCGCCCTCCGGCGGCGCCACGGCCGCCGGCTGCACCTCGGCCGTGTGCTCCTGGTAGCCCTTGCGCTGCTTCTCGCGGACCAGCGCCTCGAACTTGCGCATCGCGGCCGCCCGGTCGACGCGCACGGCCTTGGTGCCCTGGTTCAGCCGCGATCCGCGCCGCCCCCACGCCACGTGGACCGTGAAGGCGCCGGCGTCTTCCACGACGGTCGCCTCGTAGACCTTGTCGGAGCTCCCCTCCTGGAAGAAGAGGGAGATGCTCGCGATCGACGCGTCTTCGGCCACGGTGCCCCCGCTGCTGGCGGTCAGTGCGCCTGCGGGTGCTCCTCCGCGCCCTCCGCGCCCTCGCCCTGCGCGGTGGCCTCCGCCGGCATCAGGACCACCTTCACCCGGTTCTGGTCGACGAGCAGCTCCTTGGCCATGGCGCGCACGCTGTCGGCGGTGAGCCCGTCGTTGCGCTGGTCCCAGGCGAGGATCTCCTTCGGGTCCTGACCGTACTGCAGCGCCCAGGCGAACGCCGACAGCCAGAAGTCGTTGCTACGCACGTCCTCCTGGTGCGAGCGGCGGTTCTGCTCCCGCACCCGCGCGACGTGCTCGGGGGCGGGCCCCTCGGTCCGGAACGCCGCGACGATGTCGGTGGTGGCGGCCACGAGCTCGTCGACCCGCGCCGGATCGCACATGAACTGGATGCTCACCTGGTAGTTCGACCAGGGCTCGATCCACGCGTTGGTCTGCACGCTCACGCCGTACACGCCGCCGCGCTCCTCGCGCAGGTCCTCGCGGAGCAGCACGGCGAGCACGTCGCCCATGCCCTGCAGCCAGTTGCGCCGCTGGAACGTGTTGTCGGCGAAGTCGCCGTGGTACTCGAGGCGCACCCGCGCCTTGGGGTCGAGCCCCTTGCGGACGGTCTGCTCGAGCTGCCCCGCCTTCGGGCGCACGCCGCGGTCGGCCACGGCGAAGCCCTCGCCGCCGGTGGGCAGGCTGCCGAGGTAGCGCTCCACCAGCGGCTGGAAGTCGTCGGGCAGGTTGCCGACGAACACGAAGGTCCAGCCCGTGGCGTCGGTCATCCAGCGGTCCCAGGCGGCGGTGGCGC
Source organism: Myxococcota bacterium (assembly GCA_041389545.1). Taxonomy (GTDB): domain Bacteria; phylum Myxococcota_A; class UBA796; order UBA796; genus JACKER01. The sequence continues at coordinate 262,198 of JAWKRQ010000007.1, forward strand.
GCTCGAGCGACAGCGCGTCGAGCGTGTCGACGGTCCACGGCTGCCGGCGCGGATCGTCGGGCCACAGCAGCGCCGTGTAGGCGTCGTAGAACGCGGTGTTGGGGTCCTGCTCGCGGTTGCGCAGCTGCTCGACGTGCTGCTTGCGCGTCAGCTCCAGGCCGCGCTCGTCGAGGCGCGGCGCGGTGAAGCCCGCGTGGACGAGCTGCAGCGTGCGCTCGAGGTCGGCAGGCGCCGTGGACGCACTGGCGACGCGCACGTTCTCGTTCAGCCCGTGCGACACGGAGACGGTGTGGCCGGCGAGCCAGCGCGACAGGCCGTCGGCGTCGAGCTCGCCGAAGCCCGAGCGGTGGACGACCTCAGGCGCGAGCGAGGCGCTGACGTAGTCCTCCTCGGACGCGGTGGCCAGGCCGCCGGGCGCGAAGGCCCGCATCCGGACCTCGTCCTGCTTGAAGTCGGTCTCGCGGAACCAGACGTGGACGCCGTTGGCGAGCGTCCAGCCGGTGAACTGCAGCCCGTCGACGTACTGCTCGTCGGTCGCCTGGACGGGCCCCGGCTCGGGCAGCGCCGCCAGGATGTCGCCCGTCTCGGCCTCCTCGGGTGGCGCCGGGATGTCGGCGGCGGCCACGCGGGCCTCGATCTCCGCGAGGTCGGTGTCGGTCGGGACGGCGAGGCCCTCGCGCGCCGGCATGATGACCGTCACGACGCGCGAGCGGTCGCGCATCCAGTCGTCGGCCCAGGTGTTCAGCTCGTCGACGGTGAGCTCGGGCACGTAGCGGTGCGCCAGCTCGTTCTCGTAGGCGATGCCCGGCATCGGCTCGTGGGTCAGGAAGACGCGGACGATCTCGGTCGCATGGGTGACGGAGTCGGTCTTCTCGGCCTCGGCGGCCATCTGGTCGTAGGCGTTGAGCACGCGGGCCTTGGCGCGCTCGAGCTCGCCCGGGCGGAAGCCGTGGCGCCGCACCCGCTCGATCTCGGTGAGCAGCGCCTCGTAGCCC
>JAWKRQ010000008.1:0-230396 GCA_041389545.1 Myxococcota bacterium
CCAGCTGCGGAGCTTCGCGAACGAGGTGACCCGCGTGGCGCGCGAGGTCGGCACCGACGGCGTGCTCGGCGGGCAGGCGCAGGTGCCGGGGGTCTCGGGCACCTGGCGCGAGCTGACCGACAGCGTCAACCAGATGGCCAGCAACCTGACCGAGCAGGTGCGCGCCATCGCGCGGGTGGTCACCGCGGTCGCCAACGGCGACCTCAAGCAGGAGCTGCACCTCGACGCCCGCGGCGAGATCGCCACGCTCGAGCAGACCATCAACGACATGCTCGTGACCCTGTCGACGTTCGCCGACCAGGTGACGAGCGTGGCGCACGACGTGGGGGTCGAGGGCAAGCTCGGCGGCCAGGCCGACGTGCCGGGCTCGGCGGGCATCTGGCTCGATCTCACCAACAACGTCAACGAGCTCGCCGGCAACCTGACCCGCCAGGTGCGCGCCATCGGCTCCGTCGCCACGGCCGTGACCCGCGGCGACCTGACACAGACGATCGACGTCGAGGCCCGCGGCGAGGTCGCCCTCCTCAAGGACAACCTGAACCAGATGATCCGCACGCTGGCCGAGACCACGCGGATCAACCAGGAGCAGGACTGGCTCAAGACGAGCCTGGCTCGCTTCACCCGCATGCTGCAGGGCCAGCGCGATCTGGTCACCGTGGCGCGCCAGGTGCTCTCCGAGCTCGCCTCCACCATCGACGCGCAGCACGGCGGGTTCTACATGGCCCGCCTCTCCGACGGCTCCGTCCGCCTCGAGCTCTTCGCGAGCTACGCCTACACCGAGCGCAAGTCGCCCGCGAACGCCTTCCGGCTGGGGGAGGGGATGGTCGGGCAGGCCGCGCTCGAGCGCAAGCGCATCCTCATCACGCGGGTGCCGTCCGACTACGTCCGCATCTCGTCGGGGCTCGGCGAGGCCGTGCCGACCAACATCGTCGTCTGCCCCGTGCTGTTCGAGAGCGACCTGAAGGGGGTCATCGAGCTCGCGAGCTTCCACCCGTTCACGGCCACCCAGCTCGCGTTCCTCGACCAGCTCATCGAGAGCCTCGGCATCGTCGTCGCGACCATCGAGGCCACGATGCGGACCGACGAGCTGCTGCGCGAGTCGCAGCGCATGGCCGAGGAGCTGCAGCACGGCCAGGAGGAGCTGCAGCTCACCAACGCCGAGCTCGAGCTCAAGGCGCAGGAGCTCACCCAGCAGCGCGACGAGGTCGAGGTCAAGAACCGCGAGGTCGAGCGGGCGCGGCAGGAGCTCGAGGACCAGGCCGAGAAGCTCGCGCTCACGTCGCGCTACAAGTCGCAGTTCCTGGCCAACATGTCGCACGAGCTGCGCACGCCGCTCAACAGCATGCTCATCCTGTCGGAGCAGCTGTCGCTGAACCGCGAGGACAACCTCACCGGCCGCCAGATCGAGTACGCCCGCACCATCTACCAGGCCGGCGCCGATCTCCTCGCGCTCATCAACGAGGTGCTCGACCTCGCGAAGATCGAGAGCGGCAAGATGGCGATCGAGCTCGGGATCGTGTCGATCGCGGCGCTGGTGGCCGAGATCGACCGGACGTTCGCGTCGCTGGCCGATCAGCGCGGGCTCGAGTGGCGGACGGAGATCGACGAGGACGCGCCCGAGCGCATCGTCACCGACGAGCTCCGGCTGAAGCAGGTCCTGCGCAACCTCGTGTCCAACGCCGTGAAGTTCACGGAAGACGGCGAGGTCGTGCTCGCGGTGCGGCGGATCGACCCGCGCAAGGTGCGGATCCGGCGGTCGACGCTGCGCGACAACGAGGAGATCGTGGCGTTCGAGGTCCGCGACACGGGCATCGGCATCCCGCGCGAGAAGCACGACCTCATCTTCGAGGCCTTCCAGCAGGCCGAGGGCGGCACCAGCCGCAAGTACGGCGGCACCGGCCTCGGGCTGTCGATCAGCCGCGAGATCGCGGAGCTGCTCGGCGGCGAGCTGCACCTCACGAGCGAGCCCGGGGTGGGCAGCGTGTTCACGCTGTTCGTCCCGCCGACCCACCACGCGCGGCGCACGAACGAGCCGCGGCCGCGGATCACCGCCCCTCCGGCCCTCGAGCGGGTGACGGGGCCGCGGATCCCGTTCGACGCCACGCCGCCGTCGCCCGTCGACGACGATCGCAACGCGCTCGATCCCGGCGACCGCACGCTGCTGGTCGTCGAGGACGAGACCGCCTTCTCCGAGGTCCTGGTGCAGGTGGGCCGCGAGCGCGGGTTCAAGGTGCTCGTCGCGCGCACGGGCGAGGAGGCGCTCGCGCTCGCGCGGGCCGCCCACCCCGACGCCGTCACGCTCGACCTGCTGCTGCCCGACATGGACGGCTGGGTCCTGCTCGACCGGCTGAAGCGCGACCCGGCGACCCGGCACATCCCCGTGCAGATCCTGTCGTCGGTGGCCGACGAGCGGCGCGGCGGGGGCGCCGGCGCGGTGGCCGCCATGCCCAAGCCCACCTCGCGCGAGCAGATCGAGGAGGCGCTGCACCACCTCGAGGGGTTCCTGCAGCGCGAGATCCGGCGGCTGCTGGTCACCGAGGACGACGAGGTGCAGCAGCGCGCCATCGTGGCCCTGCTCGACGCCGGCGACCTCGGTGACGCACACCGTGGGCACGGCCGGCGAGGCCATATCGCGACCCTGCGCGAAGACGGGCCGTTCGACTGCATGATTGTCGACCTGTCGCTCCCTGATCGCGCGGGGCTCGACCTCATCCGCGAGGTGCGCGGCGATTCGAGCCTCCGGCGGCTGCCGATCGTGGTGTACACGGGGCTGCACCTCGATGGCGACGCGCTCCGCGGGCTGCAGGACGTGGCCGAGACGGTCAATGTCATGACGTGGGCAGCCAGGAGCGGCTGCTCGGAGCAGACGTCGGTGTTCCTGCACCGCGTCGTCTCGCAGATGCCCACGGCGTCGCAGCAGATGCTGGCGCAGCTCGGGGCGAGCGACCCGGCGCTGGCCGGCCGGCGGGTGCTGGTGGTCGACGACGACGTGCGCAACGTCTTCGCGCTCACCGCCCTGCTCGAGCACCACCGGATGGAGGTGGACTACGCCGAGACCGGGCGCTGTGCGCTTCGACCGGCCTGACCAGGCGCCGGTCGACGTGGTGCTGATGGACATCATGATGCCCGACATGGACGGCTACGAGACGATGAGCGGCTGCGCGCCGATCCCCGCTTCGCCGACCTCCCCATCATCGCGCTGACGGCGAAGGCTACGAAGGGCGACCGCGAGCGCGTGCTAGCCGCGGGCGCCTGGACTACGTGACCAAGCGCCCGTCGACACGGTGCACCTGGTCTCGCTGCTGCGCGTGTGGCTCACCCGGGAGACGGCCTCGTCGGGCTGATCCCCACGGGCGCGCGCGCGGGCAGCGCCAGCGCGAAGCCGCGGTCCACCGCCACCTTCACGGCGGCGCCCACCGGCGCGTCGCCCGGGACGCGCAGCTCGCGCTCGCCGATGCGGACCCGGCAGCGCCACCCGCCGCCCGTGTAGCTGCGGGAGACCACGGTGGCGGAGATGCCCTGCTCGGCGAGGCGCGCGGCGTGTGTGCGGAAGCCGAGCATGCAGGCGCCGTCGTCGGGCGCGTCGTCGGTGGGGCGGACGGGGACGGCGACGCCGTCGATGCGGGCCACGTCGCCGTCGCGCACGGCCAGGAGCTCCTCGAGGCCCAGGAACCGGGCCACCACGTCGGTGCGCGGGGCGTCGTACAGCTCGGTGGGCGGGCCCTCCTGGACGATGCGCCCGCCGTCCATGAGCGCGATGCGGTCGGCGACGGCGAAGGCCTCCTCGTGGTCGTGCGTGACGAGCACGGCCGTGAGCCCGAGGCGCTTCACGAGCGACCGGATCTCGTCGCGCATCTCGGCCCGCAGCTTGGCGTCGAGGTTCGACAGGGGCTCGTCGAGCAGCAGCACCTCGGGCTCGGCGACCAGCGCCCGGGCCAGCGCGACCCGCTGCTGCTGCCCGCCCGACAGCTGGTGGGGCAGCCGGTCGGCGAGCTTGTCGAGCTGCACCGTCTCGAGGATCCGCCGGGCCTTGTCGCGGGCCTCGGGATCCCGCCGCATCTCGAGGGGGAAGCTCACGTTCCGGAGGACGGTCAGGTGCGGCCACACGGCGTAGCTCTGGAAGACCATGCCCAGCCGGCGGGCCTCGGGCGGCGTGATCCGCGGGCCGTCGGACACCTGGACCCCACCGATGAGGATGCGGCCCGAGGTGGGGGCTTCGAGGCCGGCGATCATCCGCAGCGTCGTGGTCTTGCCGCAGCCCGACCCGCCGAGCAGGCACACGATCTCGCCGTCGCCCACGGCCAGGTCGAGGTCGCGCACGACCTGGACGGGGCCGTACTGCTTGTTGAGGGTCTCGAGGACGATCTCTGCCACCGCCGCCTCCGGCCCCCGCCTTATCGCGGCGCGCGCCCGCGGAAGGTATGGGGGCGCGGTGGGACCGCTCGACCTCGACACCTGGCAGGAAGTCGGCGACGCGCTGCGCGCGAGCCCCCTGCGCACGCTGCTGACGATGGCGGGCGTGTTCTGGGGCATGCTCATCCTCGTGCTCATGCTGGGCTTCAGCAAGGGCCTCGAGGGCGCCGCCGACAAGACCATGCGCGGCATGGCGTCCAACGCGGTGTGGGTCTGGGGGCGCCCCACGCGCGTGCCCTACCGGGGCCAGCCCGCCGGCCGCTACATCCGGTTCGACGACGCCGACACGCTCGCGCTGCTGAAGGTCCCGGGCATCGCGCACCTCGCGCCCCGCAGCCAGCTCGGCGGCTACCGCGACGGCACCCCGGTGACCCGCAACGGGAAGAGCGCGGGCTTCGAGGTCTCCGGCGAGTACCCGGCCATGGAGGACGTGTTCAACCCCGTCGTCGACCGCGGGCGGTTCATCTCGCCGCTCGATCTGCGCGACGGGCGCAAGGTCGCCGTCATCGGGCGGGAGGTCGTGCGGCTGCTGTTCGGCGACGAGCCGCCCGTGGGCGGCCACGTCTCGATCCGCGGCGTGTTCTTCCAGGTCGTCGGCACCTTCCACTCGCCGCGGGCCGACGACCAGGGCGACCGCCTCGACCAGATGATCGTGGTGCCGTTCACCACGTTCCAGCGCGCGTTCAACATGCCCAACGTCCAGGCCTACGCCATCGTCGCCGACGACGACGAGAGCGCGAGCGCGGTCGAGGAGCGGGTCCGCGCCGTCCTGTTCGACCGCCACGGCATCGCGCCCAACGACAGCGGCGGGGTGGGCTCGCACAACGCCGAGGAGGAGTTCGGGCGGATCCGGGCCCTGCTGCGCGGGATCCGGGGGCTGACCTGGATCGTCGGCACGGCCACGATCCTGTCGGGCGCCATCGGCGTGAGCAACGTCCTGATGATCGTGGTCCGCGAGCGGACCCGCGAGATCGGCGTCCGCCGCGCGATCGGCGCCACGGCGCGGTCGATCGTGGCGATGATCGTGCAGGAGGCGCTCGTCATCACGTTCGTGTCGGGGGTGCTCGGCCTGTGCGTCGGCGTGGGCATCCTCGCCGTGGCGAGCGCGATGATCGGGCCGGACAACCAGACCTTCGGCCAGCCGACGGTCGATCCGCTCGCCGCGATCGTCGGCGCGGCGCTACTGGGGGTGGCAGGGCTCGTCGCGAGCGTGCTGCCGGCCCAGCGCGCCGTGGCGATCGAGCCCGTGGCGGCCCTGCGGGCGGAGTAGGGGAGCGCGATGCGTCGGGTGTGGTTGCCGATCGGGGTCGTGGGGGGCGTGGCGCTGCTGTTCGTCGTCACGCTGGTGTGGCTCGTGGTGCAGTCCCGGCCCGCCGTGACCGAGGCGCGGATCGTCGAGCCCGAGCGGTCCGACATCGTGCTCAAGACGGTGGCGACGGGCGCCATCGTGCCCAGGGCCGAGATCGAGATCAAGAGCCGGGTCTCGGGCGTGGTCCACGCGCTCGACGTCGAGCCGGGCGAGCCCGTCGAGGCGGGGGCCCTCATCGCCGAGATCCAGGTGATCCCCGACTCGGCCACGCTCAACCGCGCCCAGTCCGACCTGCGGGCGGCGAAGATCGAGTACGACAACGCGAACGTCGAGTTCGAGCGGGCGCGCAGCCTGTCCGACCGGGCGGCGCTGTCGGGCGCCGAGATGCAGCGGGCCCAGACGGCGCGTGACCTCGCGAAGCAGGCGTACGACGCCGCGTGGCGGCACCTGCAGATCGTCAAGGATGGCGCGAGCGCCGGGGATGCGGGAGTGAGCACCGAGATCCGGTCGACCGTGGCCGGGATGGTGCTCGCGGTCGAGGTCGAGGAGGGGAGTCGGTCACCGAGACCAACACCTTCAACGCCGGCACCACCATCGCGTCGGTGGCCGACATGACCGACATGGTGTTCGAGGGCCAGATCGACGAGTCCGAGGTGGGGCGGATCCGCGAGGGGATGCCGCTCGAGATCACCGTGGGCGCGCTGCGCGACCACAAGATCGCGGGAACCCTCGAGTACATCAGCCCGAAGGGGGTCACGGTCGACGGCGCCGTGCAGTTCCCGATCCGCGCCGCGATCACGCCCCAGGACGGCGTGTTCATCCGGGCCGGCAGCTCGGCGAACGCCGACATCGTGCTCGACCGGCGCGACGACGTGCTCGCGGTCGACGAGGCGGCGCTGCGCTTCGACGGAGACCGGGTCTACGTCGAGGTCGAGGTCGCGCCCGGGCGCTACGAATCCCGCGACCTGAAGGTCGGCCTGTCGGATGGGCTGAAGATCGAGGTCCTCGACGGGCTGCAGGGCGACGAGCGCCTGCTCGCCGGCGCCAGCGAGGGAAAGAGCCACCGCGGGTGACCCGTCGTGTATACTCGCGGTCATGTTGGGCTGGCTCACGATCGCGACGGCATGGTCCCAGTCGATCCCCGAGGGCGACTTCGAGTCGTTCGGCGACCTGACGGGGTGGACCCTCGAGGGGCAGACGAGCCGCATCACCGAGGTGACGTCCACGGTCATCTTCAGCCGGATCCTCGACATCGACCGCGGCTCGCAGGACGCGATCGCCTGCAGCCCCCAGTTCGTCGTCACGCGCAACACGGTCAGCGCGCGGATGAAGGGGGCGGGGTCGAACCAGGGCACCGACCTGTGGGTGCGCGAGCCCGGGGCGCCCACGGTCCGGGTGACCTCGGTCGGGATCAACACCAGCGCCAACTCCTACCAGCGGGAGGATCTCGCGGTGGGGGGCGCCGCCTGCGGGCTGGTGGTCCAGGCGTGCGTGGAGCCCGACAACAACGACGAGGTCGGCTACGACGACTTCCTGCTCGACGGCCCGCCGTGCGATCTGTACGTCGACGACGACCACGACGGCGTGTGCACCGAGGGGCGCGACCTGAACGGTGACTTCCAGTGCGCCGACCCGGGGGAGTTCGACGACGCCGCCTTCGACTGCGACGACGGCGATGCCTCGGTGAACTCGCTGCAGAGCGAGGTCTGCAACGGGGTCGACGACGACTGCGACGGCGTGATCGACGACGGCTTCGATCTCGACGGCGACGGGTACACCACCTGCAACGGCGACTGCGACGACACGGACGGCGACGCGCACCCCGGGGCGGTCGAGGTCTGCGACGGGGTCGACAACGACTGCAACAGCGTCGTCGACGACGGCTTCGACGCGGACGGCGACGGCTTCACGACCTGCGACGGTGACTGCGACGACACGAACGACCAGGTGAACGTCGGCGCCGTCGAGCAGTGCAACGGGGTCGACGACGACTGCAACGGCCTCGTCGACGACGACATCGCCACCACCAGCTGGTGGCCGGACGCCGACCACGACGGGTACGGCGACGAGACCGCCACCCCCGTGGAGGACTGCCTCGCACCGCCCGACCACGTCGACAACGGGCGCGACTGCGACGACAGCGACCCCGACGTGCACCGGGCGCGCCCGACCCCACCGTCGACGGCGTCGACGACGACTGCGACGGACAGGACGGCGTCACGGGCACCACGGGCACCACGGGGACCACCGGGACAGGCACGACCGGCACCACGGGCACCACCGGGACCGAGACCGACGGCGACACGGGCCTCGAGCCGACGGATCGCGCGGCCATCGACGAGCCGACCGTCGCCGTGCAGGTGCCGGCCTGCGGCTGCGAGCACGCCGGCGGCGGGGCTGGGCCCTCGGGCTCGGCGCGCTGCTCGTGCTCCGCCGCCGGCGTTCGCGCGGCTGAGTCTGGCGGCGCCCGACCGGGGTGTCATAGTCCCGCATGCTCGCCCCGCTCTTCGCCGCTCTGCTGGCCTGCCGCCCTTCCGCCCCGGCCGCCCCGCCCGACGCCGGCACGACCTCCGGGACCGCCCCCACCGCGTGCACCGACCCCGCACCGGCCGTGGGGGCAGCCCTCGACGACCCGGTCGTCGCCGCCCTCCGGTGCGGCCTCGACGGCTTCGACCTCCGCGAGGGGCGGTTCGACTACTTCACCGAGGAGGACTGCGCCTCCCTCATCGAGGACGGCGGCGGCTGCCACGGCAACCACGCCGCCTCGCCCTACGCGATGATGCGCTTCGACGAGGACACCGCGGTGGGCGGCGTGCTGCCCACCTACCAGATGGACCAGGACGAGGCGCTGCTCTTCATCGGGCGCACCCCGCCCGCGGGGCGCTACTTCAGCTTCAACAACTACCAGTACACGAAGGCGGTGCCGGAGGGCCAGCTGCCCACGTTCGGGGCCTTCGCCCGCTCCGCCAACATGCTGACGCTCGTGACCGAGCCGTCGCCGACCGCGCCGTTCGACGCCTACACGGCGGTGGTGTTCACGGCCAACCAGACCACCTTCGACCGCCTGAAGGCCGCGCTCGCGCCGATCCTCACCGCCAACGGGCTGTCGCCCGACGTCGTCAACCTCCAGGCCATCGGCCTCGCCGACGACGAAGACTACGCGCGGCTCCTGGCCGACCCGGCCTACGGACCCGACGCCGCCTTCCAGCTCACCATGGGCTACGGCCCCGAGGCCGACGTCGACGCCATGCTGTTCCGGATGGCGGGGCTCGAGGGCGACGATCCGCCGTACCTCGACCCGGAGCGCATCCCGGCCGCCTGCTTCAAGGTCCGCCTCGACGATCGGCCGGCCTACGACCCGCCGCCGTTCCCGCTCCTGCCGCCCGACGACTGGACCGACGAGAGCGAGGGGCAGGCGCTGCGCGAGGCGCGCGCGACCATCGGCCACGCCCTCGAGGCCGCCGAGCTCGACAAGGGGCTGATGGTCGACAGCCGGGCGTTCAGCAACGACCCGCAGGACCACAGCGTGGCCTGCCTGAACGGCGAGGACATCTGCAACGCCATCAACGACGACGCGCGCTACCTGCGCTCCAAGCGCTACCAGCTGCCGCTGCTCGACGAGGACCAGAGCTCGGTCTACGTCGTGGGGCTCGTCCACGCCGACGTGTCGGGCAGCGAGCCCGAGGCGCCGCCCATCGCCTACTCGACCCTGTCGATCATGAACTGGACCGACCAGGCCGGCGTGCTCGCGCTCCTCGACCACGACCTGCAGGGCTCCGTCCGCGACTTCTTCCCCGACGGCGTGCCGGGCGTCCCCGAGGCGCTCGAGCCGCTCATCTACGTCCGCCGGTTCGCGCGGGTCTGCGACGACAACCCGTCCTGCACCGTCATCCCGTCCGAACCGCCCATCGGCATCGATCCCACCGACCTCGTGTGGTTCACCGAGCGGGTGTACCTCAACGGGACGTCCCGCACGGCGCCGCACCAGGACTCGATCGTGGAGCCGGTCATCGTCGCGGCGTCGCCCACGATCGAGGTGAAGAGCTTCGACAACCCGGCGCGCAACCACCTCGTCCTGCGCTGACCCGTGGCGGGCCTACGGCGCGTACCACGCCATCCGGCCGCGGATCTCGCGCTGCGGGAGCGCCTCACCGTGCTCCTCCCAGGACACGCCGATCACCCACCCGCCGTCGGGGTCGCGGCGTGCGGCCAGCGACGCGCGCTCGGCCGACACGGCGGGGTCGGACAGCAGGGTGGGCGGGACGAGCACGCGGCCCGTCGGGAACCGCAGGATCTCGAGGGCCACGGCGGTGCGATCGGGCGACGACGCCTCGTTCCAGGCGACCGCCACGGTGGCGTCGTCGAGGAACTGGACCGTGGGCTCGTCCGCCGGCGCCGCAGAGAGGGCCGTGGGCGGGAGGAGCTCGGTGCCGTCGGCGTCGTAGCAGGCGATCATCGCCGAGACGGTGGTGGGGTACCGCTGCGAGGCGTCGCGGAGGTTGGCCCAGACGAGGGCCACCCGGCCCTGCGCGTCGGCGGCGAGCTCCGGCCGGACGACGAAGGTGTCGGGCGCCTCGTACACCGCGCGCCGGTAGACGCTCGCGGACCCGCCCGGCTCGAACCGCCGGACCTCCAGGGCGACGACCGCCGCCGGGTCCATCCCGGGGCGGTAGGAGAGGTCGGACCAGGTGGCGGCGACCCCCGCGCCGGGCACGGGGTCGAGGTCGGGCGCGGCGGGCCCGCCCACGTCGTCGACGGTGGCGACCCGCACCGGGGCGGCCGCCACGTCGCCCACGGTGCGGCGGAACCAGTTGTCGGCCGGCTCGCCGGGCACCCCGGCGGACGACCACCACAGCGCCACCAGCGAGTCGTCGTCGAGCGCGGCGAGCGCCACCGAGTTGTTGCCGCTCGCGCGGCGCCCCTCGGCCAGCGGCGTGGACACCACCTCGCCGAGCGCCGGGTCGATGCGGTCGATGCCCAGCGCCTGCCGGTCCGTCGCCTGGTAGCCGACGACGAGGTCGCCGGCGCCGTCGGTGACGACGTCGGGCTTGGCGACGTGGGCGCCCTGGGCGAGCAGGAGCGGGGGAGCGTCGGGAGCGCCGTCCTCGTCGACGATCCGCAGGTAGGCGAGGCTCTGGGGCGAGTAGTGCTCCCAGGTCCAGGCGACGGCGAGGCGGCCGTCCGGCAGGAACGAGACGGTCGCGTGGTGTTCGGGGACGTCGTTCATCGCCGTGGACCACAGCTCGGTGGGCCCCAGGGTGAGGTGCGGGTGTCCGCGCGTCTTCGGTGTGAGCGTGAGCGCGGGCCCATCGCCGGCGGTGTCGGTGGGCGCGGGCCGGAGCGCGTCCAGCGCGGGAGGACCGGGCGCACAGGCGACGAGGAGGACCACCATCGTGGGTCGAGCGTAGCCCGCCGCGTCGCCGCCGGCCGGATCCAAATCGTCGGCCACCGACAGTAGGTTTCCGGGGGTGGTGATGCTGTGGCGGCTGCTGGTGCTGTGGAGCGGGTGTCGCGCGGCGCCCGACGGGATCGGGCGCCACCGGCCCCACCCGCCGGTGCCCCACCCGCCGGTCGACACCGCGCTCCCGGCGCCGCCCACGGCGGAGACGGGCACGACGACCCCGCCGCCACCGCCGTTCGTGGTGGACGATCGGGTCATCAGCCAGGTCTCGGTGCTCGACCCGGAGTTCGACGACGACCCGCCGCGGATCCTCTGGGCCGAGCCCGACGGCTCCCGCGTCTACGTGGCCGACATGGACCCCCTGACGGGCGAGCGGGTCGGCGAGCCGGTGATCGCGGCCACCGACGTCATGCCGTACGACGTGAACCACAACGGGCCGGAGTGGATGCGGATGCCGAGCGGGCCGGCGCTGCTCTACAGCAGCGATCAGGGCGCGACGCGGTGGGTCACCGTCGCGGAGGAGACGGCGCCCGGCACCTGGACCGAGACGCGGGTCGTCGAGGGCAAGGCGGCGTTCGGCACCCCCGACGACCGGCCGGTGCCGACCCTCTCCTACCTGGTGGGCGCGGCCGCGGTGAACCACTGGACGCGCGTGGATGCGTCCGCCAGCGGCGTCTTCATGCCCATGCGCGGCCACTACCGGTCGTGGTTCGTGCCGGGGACGGACTGGCTGGTGTTCACCGACCGCGACGAAGACGGGCTGTGGCAGCCCTACCGCCTCGACCTCGACAGCGGGGTCACGGAGCCCCTCGCGGTCTGCTCGCTGGGCTGCGTGCACGGCAACCTCGCGTGGTCCGAGGCGCTCTCGGACTGGCTGCTCGTCGCGATCCAGCTCGACGGCGAGGACCAGCCGGCCCGCCTGCAGGTGTTCCGCCAGGATGGCGGCGACTGGCGCGTGATCCGGACGATCGAGCCGCCGGAGCGCGGCGATCTGCGCTGGGTCCTGTCGCCCGAGCTGTTCTCGTTCGGCGGGCAGCTGTGGGTGGCCTACCAGCTGTCGACGGACCCGACGTTCGGGAACCTGCCGACCGAGATCTGGCTGGTCGGCGTCGAGCCCGACAACCTGGTCGAGCGGCGGCTCAGCGACGAGGTGCCGATGGTGCGCAAGGACCCGGAGTACCTCGTCACCCCCGACACCGTGTGGGTGTACTACTCCGAGGTCCGCGGCGACCGGCGGTTCCTCCACGTCTGCGCGTCGGGGCTGCACGCGGGCTGACGGACGCCGAGCCGTCACGGGCCCGTCGCACGGGGCCGGTTACGGCTCCAGCATGAGCGAGCACGCCGGAGTCCGGATCCAGAGCCGCGCGGAAGAGCTGCTGAACACGCTGAGCCACGGGTTCGGCGCCCTGGTCGGCGGGATCGGCCTCGCCGTGCTGCTGGGCGCCTGTGGCGGCGAGCCGTGGCGGATCGTGGCGGCGTCGGTCTACGGCGCCAGCGTGGTGCTGCTGTTCCTCGCCTCGACCCTCTACCACGCGCTGCGCCGGCCCCGCGCCAAGGCCGTGCTCCAGGTCGTCGACCACGTCTGCATCTTCGCGCTGATCGCGGGGACGTACACGCCGTTCGCGCTGGTCACGCTGCGCGGCCCGTGGGGCTGGGCGCTGCTCGGCACGACCTGGGGGCTCGCGCTCGTCGGCAGCGTGCTCGAGACGGCGTTCCTCGGGCGCTTCCCGCGGCTGTCGACAGCGGCCTACCTGGCGACGGGCTGGGTCGGCGTGATCGCGGTGGTCCCGCTTTGGAACGCGCTGCCCGGCGCCGCCTGGGGCTGGCTGCTCGGCGGCGGGCTCGCCTACACGGTGGGGGTCGCGTTCTTCGCCTGGGAGAAGCTGCCGTTCCACCACACCGTGTGGCACGTGTTCGTGCTGGCGGGCGCGGCGTGCCACTTCGTGGCCGTCCTGCACCACGTGCTCCCCGCCTGATCCGCCGCGCCGATCCGCCAGGACCCGCGCATCGCCGCCGCCTCTTGCTGAGCGGGCCCGGCCTGGCACTATGATCGCTCCATGGCCACCGACGAAGACCTCGAACCGACGCACCAGGCCGTGGTGCAGATCGAACCCGACGACGACGGCGACGAAGACGAGCCCACGCCCGTCGCCGCGCCGCGGCCCGCGCGGCTGCTGCTGATCGGGGGCGTCGCCGGGCTGGCGCTGCTCGCGGTCGGCGCCGTGGGGATCGGCGTGCTCGCCTCCGGGTCGGGCCCCGCGCTCGACGCGAGCGACGTGCACTCGCCCACGGCGGGCGCCACCGTCGCGCAGGATCACGCCGTGTTCCAGTGGGCGCCGGTGGCCGACGACGCGCGCTACACCTTCACCGCCGCCGCGCCCGACGGCACGGTGCTGCTCGAGGAGCGCGATCTCACCGAGCCCACGGCCGAGATCCCGCCCGCCGCGCTGGTCCACGTCGACAAGGTGCTGTGGCACGTGCGCGTGGCGCTGCCGAGCGGGCGGAGCTTCGACGGTCCCACCTTCGAGACGGCGGTGAGCGCGGCGCCCGAGTAGCGGGATCGAAGCCTACCGGTCGAGCACGCCGGCGAACGGCCCCGAGGTGTAGCGCTGGCGCAGCTCGGCCTGGGCCTTCGCCGCGCGGCGGCAGGGGACCACGGCGAACGGCACCAGCGCGAAGGCCAGGCCGGCGGCGGGCGGCGCGAGCAGCATGTAGAACGCGAACGAGGCGTGGTACAGCGCGTAGGCGGTGAAGCTCGTGGACATGATCCCGAGCACGGGCGCGAGCAGCGCGCCGGCCACCGCGGCCCAGGTGCGCGCCTGGCCGAGCTGCCAGGCCACGGCCGTGGCGGCGACGCCGAGCACCAGCATCACCACGACGAACAGCCAGGTGACGGGGCCGAGCACCCACATCCCGAGGAACTGGAGCGCCAGCGCGGCGTGGCAGATGCCCGCCAGGCCCAGGGCGAGCGCGCCCAGGGTCGGGATCACGCCCGGGTCCGCGTCTTTCGGCTGGTACGACATGAGCCCTCCCGGAGCCCGGGGGCTTATCCCGTCCATGCGCCGCCGCCAACGTCCGCAACGCGGGGACCGTGACCCCGCCGACACCGTCGGTGCCTGGTTCGGCGGCCGCGCTGTGTCGAGGAGCACGGCAGACGCGGGGAGGACGCATGAGCTGGCTGCTGATGGCGGCGGGGCCGGCGTGGGCCTACAGCTTCACCACCGACGAGGGCGGGGATCCGCTGCGGTGGACGAGGTTTCCGGTGACCTACGCCACGGCGCCCGCGGGCGAGGATCCGGTGCCGCCCGGGGCGCTGGAGGAGGCGGTCGACGGCGCGTACGCGTCCTGGGCGCGGGTGGACGGCGCGGCGGTCCGCTTCCGCAGCGTGCGCCCCGGCGGCGGCGCGCCCGAGGTGTCGCCCGAGGCGCCCAACGGCGTCTGGTTCGTGCACGACTGGCCCTACGACCCCGAGCTGCTGGCGCTGACCTCGGCCTGGGCCGGCACCGACGGCGCCATCGTCGCCTACGACGTGCAGGTCAACGCCGACGTGGCGTGGTCCACCGACGGCGCCGCCGACGCCTTCGACCTGCAGGCGGCGATCACGCACGAGGTCGGCCACGTGCTCGGGCTGTGGCACAGCGACGTGGCGCAGGCGGCCATGTTCGCGACCGCCACGCCGGGCGAGGCCTGGCGGCGCGTGCTCGACGACGACGACCGCGAGGCGGTGCGGGTGCTGTACCCGCCGCAGCCCGGCGAGGCCGACGGCGACGGGCCGCTCGCGGCGCTCGGCTGCGACACGTCGCGGGGCGCGCTGCGGTTCTGGGCGCTCGGCCTGGTCGTGCTCTGGCGGAGGAGGCCATGATGCTGCTGTGGACGGTGATGACGGCGCACGGCGCCACCTTCTCGCGGGTGCCCGACTGGCCGGAGCTCGCGGGGCGCAGCCACGCGGTGGTGCAAGGCGTGGTCGTCGCGGCGGACGTGTTCCCCACGCCGCAGGGCGTGGCCACGCGCTACGAGATCGAGGTCGACGAGGTCATCGCCGGCCCGCGCGACCAGGCGGTGCAGCTGGTGCTGCCCGGGGGCCGGGCCGGGGACCTCGTCCAGCGCTACGGCGGCGTGCCGCTGTGGGACGTGGGGGACGAGGTGGTGGTGTTCGTCCCCGCGGCCGGCCCGGCGATGCTGGCGGGCGTGCTGACGGTGGACGGCGGCGAGCTCGTGGACCCGCTGGGGCGGCCGGATCCGGTGCGGACGGTGGCGGAGCTGCGGGAGCGGCTCGGAGGCGCCGTCGTGGCGCCGCTGGAGTAGGTGCGGCAGCCCTGCTGCCCCGCGCCCGAAGGAATACGGACCGCTTGCGTATCGAAACTCGGGCGGCTACGATCGGGCATGCAGACCGACGCCCCCCGCGGCCCGGGCCGCCCGCGCAGCGCCGAGGCGCACGAGGCCATCCTCGACGCGGCGATGCAGACGGTCCGCGCCGTCGGGTACGACTCCGCGACGATCGAGGCCGTCGCGGCGCGCGCCGGCGTCGGCAAGGCCACGGTGTACCGGCGCTGGCCGTCCAAGGAGCTGCTCCTGGTGGAGGCCGTGGGGCGCTTCGTCGCCGGGCTGCCCACCCCCGACACGGGCGCCGTCGAGAGCGACCTGGCGGCGCTGCTCGCGTCCACGGTGGCCGTGTTCCGCGACCCCGACACGCGGCCGCTCATGACGGGCCTGGTGGCGGTCATGGCGCGCAGCGACGCCATCGCCGAGGCCGTGCGCGGCGGGCTGCACGCCTCGCGCCACGGGGCGTTCCTCGCCGTGCTGCGCCGCGGCGTGTGGCGGGGCGAGCTCGCGCCCGAGACCGACCTCGACCTGGCCGTCGAGCTGTTGGTCGGGCCGCTCTTCTACCGTCTCGCGTGGACGGGCGAGCCGACCGGCGAGGCGCACGCCGTCACCGTCGCGTCGGCGGTGCTCAGGGGGTTGCGGCCTCGCTGACGGACTGGCGCGCCGTGGCGCTCCGTGCGATGAATGCGGTCCCTGGGGAGCCCGGAGGACAGCATGGTCAACACGACGATGGCGACAGCGCTCGGCCTGGTGGCCGCGATGGCGATGGTGGGGTGCAAGAAGAAGGCGCCGGAGCCGGCAGCCGAGCCGCCGCCGGTCGTCACGGCACAGCCACCGCCGCCGGAGCCGCCGGCCGAGCCCGTGGGCGAGCTGCAGACCGTCTACTTCGACTTCGACCGGGCGAACCTGCGCGGCGACCAGATCGCCGTCCTGGAGCACAACCTCGACGTGCTGCAGGCCGACCCGCGCACCCGGGTCGTCATCGAGGGCCACGCCGACGAGCGGGGCACCGTCGACTACAACCTCGCGCTCGGCCAGCGCCGGGCCGACGCCGCCGCGAAGTGGCTGACGCTCAACGGCATGGCGCCGAACCGCATCGACACCATCTCCTACGGCGAGGAGCGCCCGGTCGACCGCGGCCACGACGAGCGGGCCTGGGCGCGGAACCGGCGCGACGAGTTCCGCGCGGTGGAGCCCGTCGCCGCGCGGTGAGCGTCACCAGCGGCCCGACACCACGGCGACCGCGCCGCCCGGGCGCGGTGCGGCGCCGAGCGTGAGCTTGTCGGCCTCCCAGGCGGTGTGCGCGCGGCGCTGCCGCAGGCCGATGACGGTGAGCGGGATGCCGGCGCCCAGGCCGCCGGCCGCGATGACGAGCGAGCTCGCCAGGCAGAGGTTCTGGGCCTCCACCGAGCCGACCTGGTCGTAGTAGAAGCCCGTCTTGCAGACGGGCGCCGTGACGAGGTTGACGGCGCCGACCCCCGACAGGATCAGCCCGGTGACGAGCGGACCGGTGCCGCTCGGGGGCTCGGATGCGTCGGCGGCGGTGGCGGTGCCGCAGAGCAGGGAGACGAGCATCCAGATCACGGGGACCTCCGGGCGTTCGCCCGGGTATCCCGCCGCGCCGGTCGGGGCCGACGGCGTCGGCGAACGCCGCAGCGACCTGGCGCACGCGCACGCGCTGCTCGGCGGTGCCGCCGTCGACGGCGACCTCCGAGAGCGGGTGCGAGGTGCACGCCAGGAGGGACCAGAGCACGAACCCAGTGTAGCTGCGCGGGCCGGGGAATATCCCCCCACCATGGACGCTCCCGCTCCGCGCACGCCCCTGCAGGTCGGCGCTGCCCTGCTCGCCCTCCTCCTGCTCGTCGCGGCGGCCTGGATCGCCCGCAACGTGCTGCTGCTGGCCTTCTTCGCGGTGGTCATCGCCACCGTGCTGTCGCTGCCCGTCGGGCTGCTGCAGCGGTGGATCCCGCGCTGGGCCGCGCTGCTGCTGGTCCTGGCGGTCGTCCTCGGCGGCCTCGTCCTGCTCGGCGTCCTCGTCGCGCCGACCCTGGTGGAGCAGGCCCACCAGCTGCGCGACCAGATCCCCGAGGCGCTCGACCAGCTCGAGCGCTGGCGCGGCCAGCTCACCGGGGGCACCGGCCAGGCGCAGGGCGACGGCGGCGACGGCGGCGCCCTGCCCATCCCCGACCAGGTCAAGGAGAGCGCCGTCCCCGCGGTGTTCGCCATCGGGCAGGGCCTGTCGAGCGTGGTGCTCGTCACGATCCTGGCCGTGTTCCTCGCCAGCTCGCCCCACGGCTACCGTCGCGGGCTCCGCCGGCTGGTGCCCGACGCCTGGCTCGAGACGTTCGACGGCGCCGTCGACCGGGTCGCCCACGACCACCGCGGCTGGGTGCGCGGCGTGAGCGTCTCCATGGCCATCAACGGCGTCGGCGTCGCGATCGGCATGTGGGCGATCGGCCTCGACCAGTGGCTGCTGCTCGGCGTCATCACCCTGATCTGCTCGTTCGTGCCCTACATCGGTGCGTTCGCGAGCGCCGTCCCCGCCGTGGTGATCGCGCTGCCGCTCGGCTGGGGCAAGGTCGCCTGGGCCCTCGGCGTCTACACCGCCGTCCAGATGTTCGAGGGCTACGTGCTCACGCCGCTCGTCATGCGCCGGGCGGTCGACGTGAAGCCCGCGCTCCTGCTGCTCGGCCAGGGCGTGATGACCGCGCTGTTCGGCCTGATGGGCACGGTGGTCGCCACCCCGCTCGTCGTCTGCCTGCAGGCGCTGGTCGGCTACCTGTGGGTCGAGCGGGCGCTGGGACGCGATCCGCACGGCACCTGAGCGCTTCACGCTTCTTCACGCGCTGCTTCGCAGTCCGTCCACACCGGGCGGTGACTCCTGGATCACCCACCACCCAGGAGGACGGGATGTTCGGGTTCGTCATCGGCACCATGTGCCTGTTCGGGCTGCTCGGCGTGATCGGCGGCCACCACCACCACCACCACGGCCACCACCGCCGCTGGCACGGCCGCGGCGGCTGGGACCGCGGCGGCCGCGGCGACTGGCAGGAGCGCATGGGCGCCGCCCAGTCCGAGGTCATCAAGCGGCGGCTCCACATCGACGAGGACCAGGAGCCCATGGTCGACCTGGCGCTGTCCGACGCCCGCCGGGCCGTGCTCGAGCTGCGCTCTGCCCTGCGCGAGACCCGCTCCGACCTCGCCCGCGCCGTCACCGGCGAGACCGTCGACGACGCCGCGGTGGCCGCGATCTTCGCCGCCCAGGACGAGGCGCTGAAGGACACACGGCGCCAGATCCTGTCGGCCGTGAAGCAGATCCACGCCGTGCTCGACCCCGAGCAGCGCGAGGCCGCGGCCCAGTGGCTGCAGCGCGCCCGCGCCGGGTGGGTGTGACCATGCGCCGCCGGATGCTCGCCCTGCTCCTCGCGATCGGCACCGTGGTCGGCTTCGCCCACGGCTTCGCCAGCCTCCACGACGGCCCGGGCTGGGACGGCCCGCCCTGCCACCGCCACGAGCCGCCGCCGGCCCCCTGACGGGCTACGGAGCCCACGATGCCCGTCCGCGCCCTGCTGGTCGACGACGACGCCAAGCTCGCCGAGCTGCTGTCCGCCTACCTCCGCCCCCACGAGGTCGTGCTCGCGCACGCCCCGGACGGGATCCGCGGCCTGGCGGCGCTCGACGAGGGCGGCGTGGACATCGTGGTGCTCGACGTGATGATGCCGGGCCTCGACGGGCTCGACGTGCTGCGCCGGATCCGCGCCCGCTCCGCGGTGCCGGTGGTGATGCTCACGGCCCGCGGCGACGAGACCGACCGGGTGGTGGGGCTCGAGCTCGGCGCCGACGACTACCTCGCGAAGCCGGTGTACCCGCGGGAGCTGCTGGCGCGGATCCGCGCGGTGCTCCGGCGCACGGCCCCGCGCGCGCCCGACCAGCGCATCGTGGTGGGCGACCTCGAGGTGGACCCCGCCGCCCGCAGCGCCCGGCTCGGGGCGGAGGCCCTGCCGCTCACGGCGCTGGAGTTCGACCTGCTGCTCGCGCTGGCGGAGCGCGCCGGGCGCGTCGTGTCGCGGGACGCGCTGTGGGAGGCCGCCGGACGCGGCGACACCGCCGTTGGCGACCGCACCGTCGACGTCCACGTGTCGCACCTGCGCCAGAAGCTCGGCGACGACGCCCGCGAGCAGCGCCGCCTGAAGACGGTGCGGGGCGCAGGCTACCTGCTCGTGAAGGAGCCGGGGTGAGCCCGCCCTTCCACCCGCCGTGGCACCGCCACCACCGCCACCGCCGGCGCTTCCGGGACCGGCGGCGCTGGCCGTTCGCCTGGCAGGCGCTCCACGGCGTCCACAAGCGGCTCGTGGGCTTCCTGCTGCTGGCGATGGCCGTCGGCGGGGCGGGCGGGGCCGCCGCGCACGCCGCGATCGCCCACGGGCTCGGCCACGTCGCCTGCGTGACGGCCACGGTCGCCCTGGCCGCCTGGCCGCTCGGCTGGATCGCCACCGTCCGGATCGTGCGTCCGCTGCGGGAGCTGGCGCGGGTGGCCGGCGAGCTGCAGGGCGGGGCGCTCACCCGGCGGACGATGCTCGCGGCGGCCCGCGACGACGAGGTCGGCGAGGTCGCCGTGGCGCTGCGGGGCATGGCCGACCGCGTCGCGCGCCAGCTCGACGACCAGCGCGCGCTGATGGCCGCCGTCTCCCACGAGCTGCGCAGCCCGCTCGGGCGCCTGCGGGTGCTGGTGGAGCTGCTGCGCGAGGGCTCGGCGCCGCCCGGCGCCCACGACGACCTCCAGGCCGAGATCGACGGCATGGACGCCCTCGTCGGCGACCTGCTCGCCGCCTCCCGCATCGACTTCGAGGCGCTGGCGCCGCGGCGGCTGGCCGCCCGCGACGTCGTGGCGCGGGCCGTGGAGGTCGCCCGCCTGGGCGGCGTCGCCGTCGAGGACCGGGCCGAGGGCGCCGCCGTCTCCGCCGACGCCACGCTGCTCGCGCGCGCCCTGTCGGGGCTGCTCGACAACGCCCGCCGCTACGGCGCCGGGCACGTCGTGCTGCGCATCGAGCGCGACGCCGAGCGGATCCGCTTCGCCGTCTGCGACGACGGGCCCGGCTTCGGCCCGGGCGAGGCGGAGCAGGCGTTCGAGCCCTTCTGGCGGGGGCCGCCCGGCGCCGACGGCCGGCGGCCGCGGGGGGAGGGGCTCGGCCTCGCGCTGGTGCGCCAGATCGCGCGAGCCCACGGCGGTGAGGCGGGGGCCGGGAACCAGCCCGAGGGCGGCGCCTGCGTGTGGGTGTCGCTGCCCGAGGCCCGCTGATCACGGCCGCATGGCGCGCAGGAAGGGCCCCACCGGCAGGCCGGTGACGATGCCCAGCAGGTCGAGCAGCTCGGGGTGCTCGCCCAGGAACCGCAGCACGCGCGGCGCGGGGTTGTTCGCGGTGAGCGCGCCGAAGATGTCGACCATCCGCTCGGGCTCGTCGCGGATCACGCGGAGCAGCACGGCGTCCAGGCGCTGCAGCGCCGGGGGGTCGCGCGGCAGGTCGAAGGGGTGGCCGTGGCGCTCGAGCGAGGTGGCGACGGCGTCGGCGTCGGCCAGGATGCGCTGGACGCCGTAGCCGGTGGAGGGCTTGAGCCGGCCGCCGGCGATGCCGATGCGCAGCGTGCGGTCGCCCACCCGGCGGGGAAGGGGAGGTCGGTCATCGGCGTGGCGCCGCCCTCGCGCTGCAGCGCGCGCCACGACCGGACGCCGAGCGGGCCGCGGAGGTAGGCGTCGAGGTCGACGTCGGTGGCGGCGGGGGCGATGGTGACGGCCTCGACGAGGGCGCGGCGGGGGCTCTCGGGCAGGACGTAGCCGAACGCGACGCCGTCGGCGGGCTGGGGGACGCGGAAGTCCATCCACAGGGGCAGGTCGGGGTCGAAGGCGTCGGCGTCGGCCTCGATGCGCGCGCCACGGAAGGACTGCCAGAGCAGGACGTGCTGGGGTCGGGGTGCAGGTCGCCGCGGCCGAAGCGGCTGTCGAAGAGCCAGCGGGCGGCGATGCGCTCGCCGTCGACGTGGACGGCCGCGCCGTAGGGCGTGTCCTCGGTGGCGTCGACGGTGCCGCGGATCCAGCGGGCGTGGGCGAGGCGGCGCAGCTGGGCGGCGCGCCAGTCGGCGACGGCGAAGGCGAGGTAGCGCAGCGGACGCAGCGGCATCGGGCGGACGCCGGCCGCGGTGACGACGCCGAGCTGGTCCCAGCGGCTGCGGGCGACCGCATCGAGCGCCGAGGGGCCCTGGGCCCAGGTGGCGAAGGTGCGCGGGTCGCCGTCGGGCGGCACGGGGTCGACGAGGACCAGCGGGCGGTCGCGCAGCGCCCGTCGGCGAGGCGGGCGGCCAGCGCGAGCCCCGCGAGCCCGGCCCGGCGAAGGCGGCGAAGACCATGCCTGCGTCCCGGCTCACATGAAGGCGCGTGCAGGGCCGACAGCGCCTCGGCCTCGGCCTCGTCGAAGCCGAGGCGCAGCAGGTGCCCGCGCCGCGCGCGGTCCATCCGCGCCACCAGCGCCACCACCCGCTCGAAGCCCGCCCCGAGCGCCTCCGCCGTCCACCCGCCGGCCGCCAGCACCACCAGCGCGTCGAACACGTCGTCGTTGAGCCCCGAGGTGTGCCGCAGCGCGGCGTCACGCGCGCGCACGGCCGTGGCGAGCCGCCCGCGCAGCCCCGGGTCCAGCGCGCACTGCCGGCGCAGGTGCCCCACGGCGAACGCCACGTGGCGCGCCTCGTCCTGCGCCGCCAGGCGGCACACCGTGCGCGTCACCTCGTCGGGGCCCTCCGCCGCCAGGAACCGCAGCAGCTCGAGGAACGAGGCCTCGCCCATCACCGACAGCAGGAACGTCGCCAGCGGGAACGACGGCTCCGTCACCAGCGTCGCGAGCGAGGCCTGCCCGCCGCGGCTCGACGTGCCGAGCCGCCCCGTCCGCAGCGTCGCCCGCCGGGTGAACACCTCGACGTGGCGGGCCTCGTCGGCCGCCTGGATCGCGAGGAGCGCCACCACCTCGCGGTAGTGCGGGTGCACCTGCGCCAGGAACCGCGCCGGCACGAGCAGCGCCGCCGTCTCGTTCTCCACCAGGTACGTCATCACCTGGCACACCGCCGCCTCGACGTCGTCGTCGTGCGCGAGGGCGGCGCCCCAGGGCACGGCCGTGGCCGGGTCCCACTGCGCGGCGGCGGCCTGGGCGTACAGCCGGGGCGCGTCGTCGTCCCAGATCTCGTCGCGGTCGGACAGCGGGAAGGCGAGCTCCGCCGCGCCGTCCTCCACCAGCGCCCCGCGCGCGGCGAGCCCCAGCGCCGGTCGGCGCGCACCGCGACCGCGCCCGCCGCTGCCGGATCCGGATCGCCCGTCGGCAGCGCGCCCGCCCAGCGCCGATCGTCGCGCGCGACCACGCCGTCGCGCAGCAGGTGGCCGCGGGTGCGGCACCAGGCGCGCAGCGCCGCCGGATCCACGCCGCGCACCCGCACCTCGGCGTCGCTGCGCAGCGCCCGCGCCACGAGGAGGTGGCCGCCGCGATCGAGCGGCACGCCCTGCAGATCGATCTCCGTCACGTCAACCTCGCGCTATCCTGCGGCTCCCTTCCTCCAGGAGCCCGGTGGAACGCCTGCACACTCCCTCCGACCCTCGGGCACGCTCGCGTCCGACACCCTGGTCCTGCTCGATGTCGAGGCGCCGGACCTGAACCACGTCCTCGAGGCCCTCGAGGCCGAGCTCCGCCGCGATCCCGCGTTCGACGCCGAGCACCTCGACGATCGCCTTCCAGCTCCGTCAACACGCCGACCTCGGCCTCGACGTCCTGAACCACGGCGTGGGCGTGCTCCACCAGACCCTGCGCACCGCGGGCCCGCACGTCCAGGCGCTGATCCGCATCGGCGACCGCCCGCGCCTGCGCGACCGCCACGGCGACGAGGTCCGCTTCGTCTGGGTCCTGCTCTCCGAGCACCCGACCCACCCCGCCATGGACCGCGCCGCGGAGTTCGCGCA
This sequence comes from Myxococcota bacterium, assembly GCA_041389545.1. Lineage (GTDB taxonomy): Bacteria > Myxococcota_A > UBA796 > UBA796 > JACKER01. Next base: position 23,440 of record JAWKRQ010000008.1, read on the forward strand.
CCTCTGCGCCGACCCGGGCTTCCGCGCCGCCGCGCTGAGCGCCGCCAGCGCCGAGGCGCTCGACGCGCTGTACGCCACCTGGCTCGACGAGGACATCCACTTCCACCCGCGCATCCCGCCCGAGATGCGCCCCACGGGCCGCTGGTTCGGCGCCCTGCGCGAAGACGTCGCCCGGACCCTGCCCCACTGGCTCGACGACCTGCGCGACGGCCTGTCGGCCAAGGCGCTGGCGTCGACCATCTTCCTGTACTTCGCCTGCCTGGCCCCGTCCGTCGCCTTCGGCGGGCTGCTCGCGACGATGACGGGCGGCGCCATCGGCGTCGTCGAGACGCTCCTGGCCACCGCCGTGGCGGGCGTGGTGTACGCGCTGCTCTCGGGCCAGCCGCTGTCGATCCTCGGCGCCACGGGCCCCATCACCGCCTTCCTCGGCGTGCTGTACGGCCTGTGCGCCTGGCTCGACCTGCCCTACCTGCCCACCCTCGCCTGGATCGGCCTGTGGACGAGCGGCTACCTGCTGCTGCTCATCGCCGTCGACGGCGCGAGCCTGATCCGCTTCTTCACCCGCTTCACCGACGACGCGTTCGCGGGCCTCATCGCCATCATCTACCTGTGGGAGGCGCTGCGCGACATCGGTCGCGTGTTCACCGACCACCAGGTCAGCCACGCCACCGCCCTGCTGTCGCTGGTCCTGTCGCTCGGGACCTACCAGATCGCCTCGAACCTGTCGGCGTTCCGCCGCAGCCCGTACCTCCGCCGCGCCGCCCGCGAGTTCCTCGCCGACTTCGGGCCCACCATCGCCATCTGCGCGATGACCGCGGTGGCCTTCGTGCTCCACGAGGTCGAGCTGCAGACCCTCGCCGTCCCCCAGAGCTTCACCACGACCTCCGGCCGCGGCTGGCTCGTCGACCCCCTCGCCGCGCCGCGCTGGGTGTGGCTGGGCGCGAGCGTGCCCGCGCTGATGGGCGCGATCCTCGTCTACCTCGACCAGAACATCACCGTGCGGCTGGTCAACAACCCGTCGCACCCGCTGCGCCGCGGGGCGGGCTACCACCAGGACCTCGCCGTGGTGGCGGTGCTGGTCGCCGTCTTCAGCCTGTTCGGGCTGCCCTGGACGGTCGCGGCGACCGTTCGCTCGCTCAACCACGTCCGCAGCCTCGAGACCGTCGAGGAGCACGACGGCGTCGAGCGCGTGGTCTCCATCCTCGAGAACCGCGCCACGAACCTCGGCGTGCACCTGCTGATCGGCGCGAGCCTGCTGCTGCTGCCGCTGCTGGCCCTCGTCCCGACCTCGGTGCTGTTCGGCCTGTTCCTGTTCATGGGCCTCGCGTCGATGCGGGGGAACCAGCTGTTCGAGCGCCTGCGGCTGTGGATCCTCGACCCGACCCACTATCCGCCGACCCACTACCTGCGCGCCGTGCCCGCGCGGGTCATCCACACCTACACGCTGGTGCAGGCCGCCTGCCTGGGCCTGCTGTGGCTGGTGAAGGTGAGCCCGCTCGGCATCGTGTTCCCGCTGTTCATCGCGCTGCTCGTGCCCGTGCGGATGGGGCTCGACCGCCTGTTCAAGCCCGAGCACCTCGCCCTGCTCGACGCCGAGGAGCTGCCCGAGCAGAAGGCCGAGCGCGACATCGGCGCGTAGCCCGCTACCGTGGGCCGCCGTCGCGGATGAACGTGCGCACGCGCTCGGCGCCGAGGCTCGACAGGCCGTCGATCGCGGCGGCGAGCTGCTCGAAGCCCGTGGTGCGGCCCTCCTTCCAGACCTTGAGCCCCTCGAGCTCGAGCAGCGGCCGCACCTCGGGATCCTCGAACCGCATCGACAGCAGCAGCTCGCCGAGCCGGGCCCAGCCGGCGTCGCGGTGGCCGCGGATCGCGGTGAACACGCAGTGGTCGTACGGCGCGGAGCGCGCCAGCACGCGGACGCCGGCCGGGAGCGTGCCCTCCCGGGCGAAGGCCAGCTGGTTCGCGTCGATCATGCAGGCGGCGTCGACCTCGCCGGCGACCAGCGCCTTCGCGGCGTCGCGCTCGCCGCCCACGTGGTCGCCGTGCTTGCCGGGCATCACGTCGAAGGCGCGTACGGTGACCTCCTCGGGCGCCACGCCGCCGCGCTGGAGCACCACCAGCGGGATGAGCGTGCCCTGGGGCGAGTCGTGGGCGCCGGTGCCGACCCGCTTGCCGCGCAGGGCCTCGACGGTGTCGGGACCGTCGGCCCGGACCACGATCACGCTGGTCAGGTCGCGGTCGGTGTCGCGCATCGCGAACGCCACGGCCTCCTTGCCCTGTGCGCGGCAGATCCGCTCGGTCTCGAGCCAGGCCAGCGGCGAGTTCCAGGCGACGTCGCACTCGCCGGCGAGGTGCCCGGCGACGAGGCGCTCGTAGTTGCCGTAGAGCACGTAGTCGGTGGGGAGGCCCTGGGCGCCGAGCCAGGCGGCGAAGCCCTCCCAGATGGTGACGACCTTCGGGTCGTAGGCGACGGCGCCGATGGTGAGGGGGCGGGTCATGGGGGCTCCTAGAAGAGGGGCAGGCCGGTGACGGCCTTGCCGATGAAGTCGTACAGCACGTCGGAGGTGGGCCCCATCACGCTCGCGGCCTGGGCGTCGCGGAAGGCGCGCTCCACGCCCACGTCGCGGCGGTAGGCGGCGCCGCCGCAGACCCGCATGCAGGTGGCGACGACCTCGAGGACGGTGTCGCCGGCCGCGGCCTTGACCTCGAGCACGCGCAGCATGGTGTCCTCGCGGCCGCCCTCGACCGCGGCCAGGGCGTCTTCCCACAGCGCGCGCGCCATGTCGGCCTTCACCCGAGCCTTCGCGAGGTAGGCGCGGACGGTGGGCAGCGCCGAGAGGGCCTCGCCCGTGTGCTGGAAGGAGGTGCCGCTCACGTGGGCGCACGCGCCGGTCAGCGCCGCCTCGGCCACGCCGACGGAGCAGGCGGCGTTGAGCAGGTTGAACGCGGGCAGCACGACCCCCATCATCACGTCGAAGCCGCCGCCGTCGGGGCCGAGGCGGTTGGCGGCCGGGACGCGGACGGCCTCGGCGCGGATGGGGGTGGAGTCGTTGCCGCGCAGGCCGAGCCCGTCGAACGGGCGGGGGACGTGCAGGCCGTCGCGGGTGCGCTCCACGAGCCAGATCGTGGAGGCGCCCTCGGCGGCGACGGGGCGGCTGCTCCAGACGAAGCTGTCGGCGTGCGAGGCGCTGGTGACCCAGCTCTTGTGGGCGTCGAGGACGACGTCGTCGCCTTCGGCGCGGGCGGTGGAGACGGGCGCCCAGAAGTGGCTGCGGCTGCCCGCCTCGGAGAAGGCGAGGGTGGACAGGTGCTGCCCGGCCGCGACGGCGCGGTTCACGGCGTCGCTGCCATGGGCCGCGATGACGCCGGCGGCGGCGTAGTGCATGCCGATGACCATGGCGCTGGTCGCGCACACGCGGGCGAGCCGCTCGACGACGGCCGCGGCGTCGGCGGGGGTGCCGCCGAGGCCGCCGTGGCCGGTGGGGGTGACGAGGCCCAGCAGGCCGGCCTCGCCGAGGGCCTTCACCGTGTGCTCGGGGAACGCGGCGTCGCGGTCGACGGCGACGCTGCGCTCCGCGATGTCGGGGAGGAGGGGCTCGAGGCGGCGGATCGCTTCGGCGCGGACCTGGCTCATGCGACGCTCCGGGCCGACCGGAGCGAGGCCCGGTCAGCCAGTGGGGACGGCGCGCACCGGCCGGGACCCGCCCGGCCCGGGGCGCAGTCAGCGGTGGGTGTGGTGGGTCTCGGACATGGCGCGCAGCATGGTCGGTCGGCTGGCCGCCGTCAAGGCGGCGGTTGCGCGTCAGTCCTCGCGGAACCAGCCCAGGTGGACGTCGCCTGCGTCCGTCGGGCGATCGACCAGCGTGCCGCCCGGGGCGAGCAGCACGACGCGGTCGCCGTCGACGAGCCAGCGCGCCTCGCTCGTCGCGGTGTCGGCCGCGGCGAGGCCCGGCCCGAGGAGGCGGTAGTCGACGGCCAGCGGGGCGGTGACCTCGCCCTGCGCGCCCTCGGGGAGGGCCGGCGCGCGGACGGTGGCGCTGAGCGTGTAGCGCTCGGGCGTGTCGAGGGTGGCCTGCACGCGCAGCTCGCGGCCGGGCTGCACGTCGAGGGTCGTGCGGACGCCGGGCTGGCCGCCGCCGGCGCGGTTCACGTACAGCGACAGGGCCCTGGGCTGGACGGGGTGGGCGGGGACGAGGCGGGGGTCCTGCTCGGCGGGCAGCGCCGACCGCGGCGGGCCGGGCTCGCCGCGGTCGAGGCGGCGGGCGGCGGCGAGGACGGCCGCGTCGAAGGCGGCCCGGGGCAGGGTCGGGTCCGGGGGCTCGGCGTAGGCGTCCCACAGGACGTGGCCGCCGTCGCGGCCGAGGTCGCCGTCGATCCAGCCCGGCCGGTCGAGGTGCTCCTCCGGGTCGTCGGTGCGCAGCGCGCTGCCGCCGTAGTCCAGGGCGTAGCCGGCGCCGGGCAGGAGGGCGGTGAGACTCGGCATCGGTGGCGAGCGTCTTGCGGCGGAAGGTCACGGCGGGGCCGTCCGGGGCGGGCGGGCCCGCGACGAGCTCCTCGACGACGAGGGTGCGGTAGAGGCCGTGGTAGTGGACGTCGATGGCCGAAGCGCCGGGCTCCCGCTCGAGCAGCGCGGCCACGACGGCGTCGGCCAGGCCGGCGACGGTGGAGGGGACGGGCTCTGGCGGCGGGCGGGTCGTGACGAGGCCGAAGCTGCCGCCCGTGGCCTCGACGGCGCCCGTGTCGGGGTCGACGGCCCAGGTGGCGTTGACGAGCTCGGCGTCGTGGAAGAACACGGTGAAGTGGTGGCGCAGCGGCGCGAGCGCGACGACGCGGTAGTAGTCGCGCAGCGGGCGCAGGCCGGTGAAGTCGGGGTGGGGCGGCGGCGCGGCGGGCGCGCGGCGGCCGCGGGCAGCGGCGCGGCCGGCGCCGGGGTCGGCGGCGCGTGCGGGCAGGCGAGCAGGAGCGCGAGCCAGGGCATGCGCCCCTCGTATGGCCGAGGGGCGCTCCGGGCATCGGACCGCGGTCGGACTACCGGGGCGGTAGCCCACCGGCTCGGGCTGGTAGGTCCCCTGGCCGGCGGTCGCGCCGCGCAGGTCCGACATCAGCCCGAAGGTCCGCTGCAGCGGCAGCTCGGCTTCCACCCGGCGCCACCGCTGCCTCCTCCACCGACAGCACCCGCCCGCGCCCGGCGAGCAGCGCCACCAGCGGCCCGGGTGCGCCCGGCGCCTCGGCGACGACCCGCACCACGGGCTCGTGCACGACGACGCCGGCCGCCGCCACGGCCTCCCGCAGCAGCTGCCGCGCACACAGCGCGAACGAGCGCTCGCTCGAGTCGTTGCTGTGCACGTCGCCGTCGGTCACGACCACGTCGAGCCCGAGCAGCGGGACCTCGCCGCCGGCCCCGGCGAGCGCCTCCTCGCGGAGCGCCCGCTCGATGGCCCCGGCCCAGGCCGCGGGCACGGCGCCGCCGGTCACCGCCCAGCGGAAGCCGAAGCCCTCGGCCGGGGCCAGCGTGGCGACGAGCCGCGCGTACATCCCCGGGCCGCCGGTCTGCTTCCGCAGCCGGTGCTCGAGGGTGACGGCGCGGCCGAGCATGCCCTGCAGCGCGACCACTGGGCTCGCCCAGCGCCACGGTGCACCCGGTGCGCTCGGCCAGCCGCTCGGCCGCGATGTCGAGGTGGACTCGCCCATGCCGCGGATCCGCGTCTGCCCGCTCGTCGTCGTGGCGCACCCGCAGGGTCGGGTCCTCGCGCGTCAGCTGCCCGAGGCCCCGCGCCAGCCGGTCGCGATCGCCCGCCACCAGCGTGACGGCGCGCTCGACCAGCGGCTCGGGGACCTCCAGGCGGCCGACCCGCACCGGCGCAGCCGGATCGCACAGCGTCGTGCCCGACGGGAGGTCGAGCCCGAACGCCGCCACGATCTCGCCCGCGACGGCCCCGTCCACCGGGTGCACGGCGCCGCCGTCGAGCCGGCCGAGCCGCCCGACGCGGTGGCGTCGGCCGGTGGCGGGATCGACCACCGCGGCGCCCGAACCCAGCGCCCCGCGGTAGACGCGGAGCCAGGTCCAGACGCCGTGGCGCGTCTCCTCGGCCTTGAAGACCCAGGCGACGAGCGGACCGTCGAGCGGCAGCGGCGCAGCCTCGCCCGTCACCGGATCGGTGGCGAGCACGGAGCCGCGCGCCGGGCGCGGGCAGCCAGGCGACGACGGCGTCGAGCAGGAGCTCGATGCCGACGCCGCGCGCCGCCGAGCCGACGAGCGCCGGGACGAACGTCCGCGCCAGCACGGCGCGGGCGATCGCCGCCGACAGGGTCGCCCCGTCGACGGGGCCGGCCAGCGCGGCCTCGAGCAGCGCCGCGTCCACCAGGGACACGGCGTCGACGAGGGCCTCGCGGGCGGCCTCGATTTCGGCGGCGATCCACGCCGGCACCGCGACGTCGCCGCCGGCGCGGCGCACCCTGCGGTGCACCACGTCGACGACGCCGTCGAGCTTCGGGGCCCTGGCCCAGCGGCAGCGCGACGAGCGCGGCGTTGAGCCCCAGCCGCTCGCGCAGCCCGGCCACGGCAGCGGCCGGGTCGGCCGCCGGGTGGTCGAGCTTGTTCACGAACGCGATCCGGGGCACGCCGTAGCGCGCCATCTGCGCCTCCACCGTCCGGGTCTGGCTCTGCACGCCGGCCACGCCGCACAGCACGAGCACGGCGCCGTCCAGCACCGCCATCGCCCGCTCCACCTCGACCGTGAAGTCGATGTGGCCCGGCGTGTCGACGAGCACGAGCGCGTGCTCGCCCCAGCCGAGGTGCGTGGCGGCGGCGGTGACGGTGATGCCGTGCGCGACCTCGACCGCGAGGTGGTCGAGGTGCGTGGGGCGGGCGCCCTTGACCTCGCCGGCGACGTGCAGCCGCCCGGCGGCGAGCAGGAGCTGCTCGGCGACGGTGGTCTTGCCGGCGTCGACGTGGGCGACGAGGCCGAAGTTGCGCAGGTGGGCGGACATGACGGCTCCTGTCCCGGCCGCTGCCGGGCGTGCGGGTGCACGTCGACCACGAGGGACGTCGCACCGTGCGACGTCGCCTCCGGGCCGACGGGGCCCGGTCGGGTGGGAGCCAGGATCCACCGGGCCGAGCGACGACGCTCGGCAGACGCAGCGCGGCTACCGCCCCCGACCGGGGACGAGGCCATGTCTGGAGGAACGGCAGACCGCCCTCCCGACCGTGCAGCACGGGCACGCGCATACGCATGTCCGGGCGGTAACCGGACGACCCCCTCGCGGCAAGGCCTACGCGGCGGGGCGGGCCGGCGGCAGCCAGGCGGCCAGCGCCGCGAGGCCCGCCACGCCGGGCTCGTCCTGGGGCAGCTCCGGCACGGCCCACACGGGCGCGTCGCGCGCGAGCTCCGCCAGGGTGCGCTGGTGCTGCGCCGCGCTCGCCGCCTCGTCGCGGGCGGCCTGCCACAGCCCGTCCACGGCGCGCTGCCAGCCGCCGGGATCGGCGCCGGGCGGCGCGGGCGGGGCCGGCCGGGCCAGGTCCACGCCCGGATCCCGCGCGACGCGGTTGCAGAGGTAGCCGGCGAAGGGCGGGCCGATCTCGCGCAGGGCGGCGTGGAAGGCGTCGGCGCCGGCGCGGTGGGGGCTGCGCACGTCGACCACGAGCCAGGTCCGCGCGCGGTCGGAGCGCAGCAGGGCGCCGGCGGCCGCGCTGTGGCGCCGGAAGCCGTCCGCGACGGGGCCGACGAGCCGGAAGAACGCGAGCAGATCGCCGACCACCGAGCCGCCGATGAGCCGACCGAGCACGCGCGCGGGCGCCCCGCCGAGCCACGAGCGGCCGAGCGCGCCCGCCACCGAGCGCGAGAGCACCGTGGACAGGCGCTCGGGCGCGGCGAAGAAGTCGAGCGCGTCCTGGGCGGGCGGGGTGTCGACGACGACCAGGTCCCAGCGCCCGTCCTCGGCGAGGCGGTGCAGCTCGACCAGCGCCATGTACTCCTGGGTCCCGGCGAGGCCGCGCGACACGGCGCGGTAGTAGCGGTTGGCGAGGAGGGCGTCGGCGGCCGCGGGGTCGGGCGCGAGGCGGGCCACGGCGCGGTCGAAGGCGGCGCCAGCGTCGAGCATCAGGGCGTCGAGCGTGCCCCGGGCGTCGGGCAGCTCGACGCGCGACGGGACGTCGCCGAGCGCGGTGCCCAGCGCCTGCGCCAGCCGCCGCGCCGGGTCGATGGTGACGACGACGACGCGCTGCCCCGCCTGGGCGTGGCCCACCGCCAGCGCGGCGGCCAGCGTGGTCTTGCCCACGCCGCCCACGCCGCAGCACATCGCGACCCGCGCCGTCACGGCAGGCCGCGAGCGAGCGCCGCGGCGAGCGCGCGGGGATCGGGGCGCGACAGCGCCGGCAGCGCCACGATCGGCGGGTGCACGCCGGCGGCGGCCAGTCCTCCGGCGAGCCGCGCCGTGGCGCGGGCCTGGGCCGCCAGGCGCGCAGCGAGGCGGTCGCCGACGGCGACGAGCGCCGGATCGGCGAGGGACGCCCGCACGGTCGGCCAGGCGACGGCGTCGAACGGGTCGGCCGCGGCGCGGTTGACGACGACGGCCGCCAGGGTGGGGCCGAGCCCGGCCGTCAGCTCCACGGCCTCGGCGGCGGGCAGCGCTTCGGCCAGCGTGACCACCACGGCGGCCGTCCGCGCCGGATCCGCCAGGCGGCGGGCGATGGCGAGCGCCTCCTCGTGGAGCGGGCCGATGCGGGTCATGGCCGCCACCGCGGCCGGGGTCTCGAGGAAGGCCACGCCGTGGCCCGTCGCGGGCGCGTCGACCACCACGACGTCGTAGGGGGTGCCGCGCGGGCCCGGGTGGTCGAGCAGGCTGTGGATCTTGCCGTGGTGGACCAGGTCGACCAGGCCGGGGATCGCGGCCAGCAGCGCGCGGACGATCCGGCGGCGGAACAGCCACGTCACGAGCGGCACCGAGCCGACGCGATCGGCGGCGTACTCGGCCAGGCAGCCCGCCGTGGTGAGCGACAGCAGGTCGACCCCGGTCGCCACCCGCTGGGGCGCCTGGCGGGCGGGGACGCCGGCGGCTTCGGCCAGCGCCGTCGCGCCGTTGACCTCCACCAGCGCCACCTCGCGGCCGGGGCCCGCCAGGGCGATCGCCAGCGCGTGGGCCACGGTGGTGCGCCCCACGCCGCCCTTCCCGAGGACCACGACGATGCTCCGGTCGGGCAGCACGCCCACTCCAGCGGGTCAGTGCGCGGGCTCGTCCGGGCGCGCGGCGGGCGCCGGCTCGTCGCCGCTGCGCCGGAAGCCCCGCTCCACGGGCACCCCCTCGAACATCTCGGGGGCGGGCTCCTTCACGGGGGCTGCGCGCTCGACCGTGCGGGTGACGCCGATCAGCGCGATGCTCGCCGTCCCGAGCACCCCCGCGCAGCCGAGCGCCAGCGCGCCGAGCGCCACCCAGACGAGGCCGGCGCGGGACGCGCGCGGGGGCGGGGGCGGCCCCTCCCGCAGGCGGCCGGCGATCGACGATCGGATGTCGGGCGCCTCGTCGCCCTCGGCGAGCGACCCGCCCCCGACCTGGGGCGCGGGGGGCGGGGTCTGTTCACGCGGCGCGGGCGTGACGTTGACCTCGTAGATCTCCTCGTCTTCGTGCTGCTCGGCCGTGGGGTCGAACTGCACGAGATCGGACGGACCGGACGGGCTGGGGGGGCGAGCCATCGTGGATCCAGGTGCTGGGGTCGTGCGTGTCCGGAGTGTACCAGGATCGCCTGCCCCGGTGCGCCCGCGTCTCCGATGCTATGGGGCGCGGAGCGCGAGGTGTCGGGTGGCCGAGACGGACTTCCTGGTGATCGGCAGCGGTGTGGCGGGGATGTGGTTCGCGCTGCAGGCCGCAGCGCTGGGTCGGGTGACGGTGGTGACCAAGGCGGCACCCCAGGAGAGCAACAGCCGCTACGCCCAGGGCGGGATCGCGGCCGTCTGGTCCGAGGAGGACGACTTCGAGTCGCACGTGCGCGACACCCTGGTCGCGGGCGCGGGGCTGTGCCGCCGCGAGGCCGTGGAGGTCACCGTCCGCGAGGCGCCGGCCCGGATCCGCGACCTCATCGACATCGGCACGCGCTTCACGCGCAAGCACGACGACCCCGAGGCCTACGACCTCCACCGCGAGGGCGGCCACAGCCACCGGCGCATCCTGCACGCCGACGACTTCACGGGCCAGGAGCTCGTCCGCGCGCTGCACGCCGCGGCGGCCGACCACCCGAACGTCACGGTGCTCGACCACCACCTGGCCGTCGATCTCCTCACCGAGGCCTGGCTCGCCCGGCGCACCGGTGCGATCCCGCCCGCCGACGACCAGGTCTTCGGCGCCTACGTGCTCGATCTGGCCTCGGGCGAGGTCGAGGTCCACGCCGCCAAGGTCACCGTCGTCGCCACCGGCGGCGCGGGCAAGGTCTACCGCTACACCACCAACCCGGGCATCGCCACGGGCGACGGCATGGCGATGGCGTGGCGGGCGGGCGCGCGCATGGCGAACATGGAGTTCGTCCAGTTCCACCCGACCGCGCTGTTCCACCCGAAGGAGCACCACTTCCTCATCTCCGAGGCGCTGCGCGGCGAGGGCGGCAAGCTCGTGCTGCCCGACGGCACCCGCTTCATGCCCGACGTCGACCCGCGCGCCGAGCTCGCGCCCCGCGACATCGTGGCCCGCGCCATCGACCACGAGCTCAAGCGGCGCGGCATCGACTGCGTCTACCTCGACATGCGCCACCTGCAGCGCGGCGAGATCGAGCAGAAGTTCCCGAACATCCACGCCCGGCTGCTCGAGCTCGGCATCGACATGGTGAAGGACCCGATCCCGGTGGTGCCTGCGGCGCACTACATGTGCGGCGGGATCCAGACCGATCTGCACGGCGAGAGCTCGATCGCCAACCTGTTCGCCGTCGGCGAGGCCAGCTGCACCGGGCTGCACGGCGCGAACCGGCTGGCGTCGAACTCGCTGCTCGAGGCGATCGTGTTCGCCGACCGCGCCGTCGAGGCCTGCCGCCTGCGCTGGCCCACCCTGACCTCGCCGCCGCCGCTGCCGGCGTGGGACCCGGGCAAGGCCGTCGACTCCGACGAGCTCGTCGTCATCCACCACACCTGGACCGAGATCCGCACCTTCATGTGGGACTACGTGGGGATCGTGCGGACGCACCGGCGGCTCAAGCGCGCGCGGCGCCGGGTGAACCTCGTGAAGGACGAGATCCTCGACTACTACTGGGACTTCCGCCTCACGGGCGATCTCGTCGAGCTGCGCAACCTGGTCACGGTGGCCGACATGATCGTGCGGTGCGCGCTCCGGCGCCGCGAGAGCCGCGGGCTGCACACGATCCAGGAGTTCCCGGAGTCCGACCCGCGGTTCCTCCGCGACACCGTGATCGAGCGCTACCTGTAGGAGGAGGGGCCGCTCAGCTCCGCCGGAACGGCAGGACGCGCCCTTCGCGCCCGCCGTCGGGGCCGAGCGGCGCGGCGTTCGCCCGGAGGTCGGGCAGCGCGATCCGGCCCCGCCGGCCGCACATGTCGCACCACTCGTCGACGACGATCTCGCCGTCGACCCGCTCGGCGTAGACCACGAGGGAGCGCTGCCGGCAGCTCGGGCAGTCCGCCACGGGGCTCGGCAGCCGGCCGACCGTGGTCACCACGCGATCGCAGCGCGGGCAGGCGCAGATCTCCCAGTTGGAGCGGCCCTCCTCGGCGCGCTCCTCCGTCGACAGCGGCACGGGCCCGGGAAACCCGGCGCCGGCGCCGTGGGCCGACAGCGGCACCAGGGGCACGCGGCAGTCCGGGCACTCCGCGGCGGCGAGCGCGATCGACACCAGCCGCCCGCGCCACACCGCCAGCGCGGTGAACGCCACCATCGCGGCCACGACCAGGGCGATCAGCGGTCCCACAGCAACGCCTCCGCGGTGGGGCCCGTGCCCACCAGGTCCTCGAGGTCGGCGACCCGCTTCGGGATCTGCTCGGTGAGCACGTCTGGCCCGCGAGGGCCGACCAGCACGTCGTCTTCGATGCGGATGCCGCCGAAGCCCACCCAGCTCGCGGCGCGGTCGAAGTCGACCACGTCGCGGAAGCGCTCCCGCAGGGCGGGATCGCCGAGGATCGCCGGCACGACGTAGAAGCCGGGCTCGACGGTGACGACCCAGCCGGCCTCGAGCGGCAGATCGAGCCGCAGGTAGCGGGTGCCGAACGGCTCGGGGCGGCCCTGGCCCGCCGGGTAGGACGGGCGATCGCCGAAGTTCTCGAGGTCGTGGACGTCGAGGCCCAGCAGGTGGCCCACCCCGTGGGGGAAGAACAGCGCGTGGGCGTGGCGCTCGAGCGCTTCCTCGGCGGAGCAGCGCACCAGCCCCTCGTCGGCCAGGAACCGCGCCAGGACGGCGCAAGCGGCGTCGTGGACCTCGCGGTAGCGGACGCCGGGGCGGCAGCGGTCGATGGCGGCGAGCTGTGCGGCCAGCACCGCCTCGTAGGCGCTGCGCTGGCGGGGCTCGAAGCGGCCGGACACGGGCCAGGTGCGCGTCACGTCGACGCCGTAGCCCGAGGCGACCTCGCCCCCGCCGTCGAGCAGGAGCAGGCGGCCGGCGGCGAGCTCGGCCGAGTGGTCGTGGTTGTGCAGGACCTCGCCCGACTGGGTGAGGATCGTGTCGTAGCCCGTGGTGCAGCCGCCGAGCCGGAGCACGGCCTCGAAGAGCGTCCACAGGCCGCGCTCGGTGCTGCCCGGGCGGGTGCCGCGCATCGCGGCGCGGAACGCCTGGGCCGTGACCCGCGCGGCCTCGCGCAGCTCGGCGATCTCGCCTTCGTCCTTCGGGCGGCGCAGAGCGATGATCGCGTCGATGAGCGTGTCGTCGCCGTTGGCTGCGCCGTAGCGCAGGTCGAGGCCCGACAGGTCGGCGGCCAGGGCGTTCTGCGCGTCGTCGGCGACGGCGATCGTGCGCGGGTGCAGCGGCCGGGCGCGCTCGGCGAGGGCGTCGCTCGGGAACACGGCGTCGGCGCCGTAGCGCTCGCCGAGCTCGGCCAGCGAGGGGACGCTGCCGTGCCACAGCGGATCGTCTTCCGCCGGCTCGGGCAGGAAGAGCTCGAAGCGTGCCCCGGGCCCCGCGGTGGGCGCGAGCAGGGCGGCGGCGCCCGGGAGATCGCAGCCCGTGAAGTAGAGGAAGGAGCTGTCCTGCCGGAAGGGCAGCTTGTTCATCGGCAGGTTGCGCGACCGCTCGGCGAGGCCGACCAGGAGCACCGGCGCACCCACCCGATGGAGGAGCGCCTCCCGGCGGCGTCGAAAGGCAGACGTGTCCAACATGCCTGGGAATGGTATCCACCGCGAGCCCGAACCGCGACCCCGACGACACCGGGGCAGAAACCGGCGCGGGGGCGGGAGGCAGGGCGCCACGGCTCGGGTAGACTCCCGGTTAGGGCTGCTGCGCGGGCCTGCTGCTCCAACCCCGGGGGACCCCGAAACGTGCCGTCGTTCCAAGCTCCCTACCGTTGCGGCCAGTGCAAGAACCGGTTCAAGGCGCTCATCGACGTCGATGCGTACCCCGACGCGATCGCGGCGCGGCGGCCGCCCACGCTCACCTGCCCGAGCTGCGGCGAGAAGGCCGCCGCGTTCGAGGGCGCGCCCGACGCGTTCGTGCGGCAGGCCAAGACCGCCGCCGCCGACAGCGACGCGCTCCCCGCCCAGGGCCGCCGCGAGGGCGGAGACACCGAGCAGCCGCAGCTCTCCCGCCACCACGAGGGCGAGACCACGCGCCTCGTGCTCGTCGGCGAGCTGACCACCGGCGTGCGCTGGCGATCGGCGATGGACGATCTCGGCGGCGAGGTCGTCGTCGACCTGACCCGCGCGTCGGGGCTGTCGGGCGGCGGCGTCTCGCCGCTCGTCACCGCCCTGCGCGCCGCGCCGAAGTCGGTGTCGGGCGTGGTGGTGCTCGGCTGCCCGATCGCCCTCGCCGAGGCGCTGCGCGCCAAGCCGATCCCCAACCTCCGCCTCGGCTCGGTGGCCGTCGAGGCCGACTGCCCGAGCTGTCGCCAGCCGCGCCGCGCGGTGGTCGAGCTCCGCGGCCGCTCGCTCGAGGACGCGCTGGCGGGCGGCGTGCCCTGCCCGATCTGCGGCAACCCGCTCACCCAGGCGCCGACCGACGACGTGGCGCAGCGCACCGTGCCGCTGGGGATGATCCTCGGCGGCGCCGGCGTGCTGGCCGTGGTGGGCTTCGTGGTGGTCGTCGTCGGCGTCGTGATGTTCGGCGTGGGCGAGATCAAGGAGCGGATGGACGGCGAGATGCCGGCCGCCGTGGTGCACGACAAGATCGACCTCGGCGCCGACCAGGTCACCGTGCGGGGCCACGGCGGGCCCTACGGCACCGAGGAGGAGGCCGAGGCCGCGGCGCGCGACAAGGCGCTGGGCGTGCTCGTCTCGGCGCTGGCGAAGCAGATCGCCGAGCGCCGCGGCGTGTCGGCGGGCACGATCGACGTGCCGCCCTCGGGGGTGGCGAAGTTCGTCGCGGCGGTCAACGTGCAGCCGCAGCGGATGCTGGTGTCGTCGCAGACGAGCGAGGGCGACGGCGGGTTCGAGGTCGACGCCGAGTACGGCCTGGCCCGGCCCGAGTTCGACCGCATCGTCGCCGACTACGCCACGGAGCTCGGGTGGGGGCCGCTCACCCTGGTGCGCCCGTTCCCGCCCGCGCCGGGCCTGCGGGTCGTGAAGAGCAGCCTCGAGGAGGTGCGGGCGGGCACCCGGGTCGTGCAGGTCGACGGCCAGGCGATCCACGACCTGGACCAGCTGCCGGAGCCCGCGGGCGGGCTCGAGGTGACGGTGCAGGACATCGAGGGCCGCGAGCGCAGCGTCTCGCTCCCGTAGGCGGGTGGCGGCGCGGCGCGCTATCCTCGGGGCGGGGCGAGGAAGGATCGCGTGCTGACCATCGTGGCGTCGTGGCTCGCGTGTGGGCCGGCGGGCCCCGACGCGCCGCCCGTGCTCATCAACGAGGTCCTGTCGCGCAACGACCGGGCCTGGGTCGACCCGGACGGTCCCGGAGCGCCGGAGCCGGGCGAGTGCCCCGAGCACGACGACTACGTCGAGCTGTACAACCCGGGCGACGCCGCGGCGCCGCTCGCCGGCTACGTCCTGGCCGACACGAGCGGCGAGGTCCTGCCGCTGACGGGGACGGTGCCCCCGCACGGCCACCTGGTGGTCGTCGCCGACGGCCAGCCCGCGCAGGGGCCGCTGCACGCCCCGTTCGGCGTCTCCGCCGACGGCGAGCGCCTGCAGCTGATGCGCGGCGGCACGGTGGTCGACGCCGTCGACGTCCCCGCGCTCGAGCCCGACACCGCCTACGGCCGCTACGGCGACGGCGGTCCCGCCTGGCGGATCCAGCGCGCGGCGTCGCCCGGCGCGGCGAACGAGGCGCCGCCGCCCGATCCCTGCCTGCTCCCCCAGCCCGGCTTCGACGACCACACCGTCGACTGCATCGGCACGCCGGCGGGCTTCCTGGCGCTGTCGGAGGCCCGCGCCGGCACCGCCGTCGTGAAGTTCGACATCCTCGGCTTCCAGCAGCCCGCGCGGCGCCACGTCGTGTTCCTCGACTCGCGCTTCTACGCCCTGCACGACGAGTGGTACCTGTTCCGCATGCTCAACGGCCACGCCGTGGAGGGCGAGCTCCGCTACCCGCCCTACGACGGCGACTTCGCGAGCATCGGCGCCATCTACGACTGGGCCGCGGGCGTCGACCTGGCCTCGCTGTTCCCCCGGGACTTCGTCACGCAGGTGCCGTCGGGGCGGATCACGTCGTACCACTACTACGAGCTCGCGCTGGGCGACCCGCGCGTCATCGGGGTGGGCACGCTGCTGCACGCCGAGGCCGTCCCCGGCCTGCGCGACGAGGTGTGGGCGTTCGAGCTCGAGTACTCCGACACGATCACCCACGACGACCTCGTCGGCTACTTCGAGACGCTCGACCAGGCGCTCGACGCCGACATCGCCGGCGCGCTGCACTGGCTCGTCCGCTCGCCCGACCAGGAGGCGCTGGCGCAGCAGATGGAGGCCGAGGGGCTGGCGTACGCCGACCGCATCCTCCGCTACGACGCGCTGACCGCCCCGGGGGCCGTCGAGGTCTACAACGAGGGCACCGTGGCGGGGCGGGTGCGCGTCCTGCGGCCCGGGCAGCCGCTCGGCGACGCGACCGACAGCGACGTGCTCGTGCTGCCCGAGATCCCCGACGAGCTGCCGCCGTGCGCGGCGCTGATCACGGCCGTCCCGCAGACGCCGCTGGCCCACGTGGCGCTGCTGGCGCGCAGCCGGGGCATCCCGAACCTGCACGTGGGCGGCCTCGCCGACGACCCGCAGTGGGACCAGTGGAGCCGCGTGGGGGCGAAGGTCGCGATCCGCGCCACGGCGCCCGACGGCTTCGAGGTCGTCGCGCTGCAGCCCGACGAGTGGGCGACCTGGCTGTCGCTGCAGGAGGGCACGGTCCCGACGCTCGATCCCGTCGACGGCAGCGCGCTGCCCTGGACGCTCGACCCCGAGGCGCTCGCGCCGGCCGAGGTCCCCGGGCTGCGGCCCGCGATCGGCGGGAAGTCCGCCGGCTTCGCGCTGCTGGCCGCCAGCGGCGTGCCCCACCCCGAGCAGTCGCTCGCCATCACGATGCGGGTGTACCAGGCGCAGATCGCGGCGATGGGCTTCGTCGACGACCTGCTGGGCGACCTCGCGTTCGCCACCCCCGGCGATCCGCGCGGCCGGTGGCTGCTCCTCGAGGGGCAGGGCGGCTACGCCGACCGCTTCGCGTCGGACGCGGATGCCGTCTACGCCGAGACCTTCCTCGCGGGCCACCCCGCCGACACGCCGCTCGGCGCGCTGGTGCGCGGGGGCGGGCTGCGGGCGCGCTTCGACGCGGAGCCGCTGGCGCCGGGCGTGCTCGACGCGCTGCTCCCCGCGCTGCAGGCCGAGTTCGGCGCCTACGCCGCCACCCAGCCGCTGCGCTTCCGCAGCTCGAGCAGCGTCGAGGACGTGGAGGGCTTCGTCGGCGCGGGGCTGTACCTGTCCGAGTCCGGCTGGCTCGACCCCGAGGGCGCGGGCGAGCCCGAGCGCACCGTCGAGCGCGCGATCATGACCGTGTTC
The DNA here is from genome assembly GCA_041389545.1 of Myxococcota bacterium. Taxonomy (GTDB): domain Bacteria; phylum Myxococcota_A; class UBA796; order UBA796; genus JACKER01. The sequence goes on from JAWKRQ010000008.1 coordinate 40,543, forward strand.
GGCAGCTACTGGGGCTTCGAGGCCGTCGAGGAGCGCCACGCCGCGCGGATCCCCCACGAGGACGGCGCGATGGGGCTGCTCGTCCACGCCGCCTTCCAGGACGAGCTCGAGGCGAAGAACGGCGTGATCACGGCCACGCGCTGGCCCGACGGGCGGACCGCGCTCGAGGTCGACGCGCAGGCGGGCGCCGTCAGCGTGACCAACCCGCCGACGGGCGGCTGCGTGTCGGTGCTGCCCGAGGTGTCGATCGTGACGAGCGAGCCGCGCATCGAGCGGCGCCAGGCGTCGACCGAGCGCGACGGGGCCGAGGTCATGAGCGACGACGAGCTGCTGGCGCTGCTGGCGCGCGGCGAGGCCGTGCTCGACACCTGGCTCGCGACGGAGAACGGGACGGTGCCGCCGGCGCAGGCCCGCGACGCGCTGGTGCTCGACCTCGAGTTCCGCGGGGTCGACCCGGGGTGGCCCGAGCAGGCCGACGCCAGCGCGCTGCCCGCGCGGCTGGTGCTCAAGCAGGCCCGCTCCCTGGAGCCATCGGCGGCGGGCCTGCCCGAGGAGCTCGCGGCCGCGCCGTTCCCGCGCGACGTGCTGGCGCGGGCGCGGTGGGTGACGGAGGTGACGTGCACGTCGGCATCCCACGAGGTGGTGGCGCTGGAGGCGCTGACCGACCCGCAGCTCCCGCCCGACCTCGGCTACGCGGAGGTGCCCTTCACGGCGCAGCTCGTGGTGGACGGCCTCGCCTGGGACCACCTGGACTGGGGCGACGACGTGGCGCACCCCGACGCCGAAGGCTGGAGCCTCGACGTGGGCCTGCCCGACGGGCGGGTGACGGTCGCCGGCGGCACGCTCGACGTGGGCGACGGGGCGGAGCCCGCGGACTGCAGCGCGCAGACGCTGTGGGCCTCGCCGGACACGTTCCTCGACGATCTGCTGTAGCGACGGCAAACGGGGCGCGCTCGCGGGTATCGGGGGTGTCCCGACTCCCGGATGCCCATGGACCCGGCCCTGCCGTCTCCCGATGCCGCGCGAACCGAGCTGCCCCCGCCCTGGCGCGAGGTGGTCCGGCGCCTGCTCGTCCACGCCCGCTGCCTGGGGGCGCCGGCCGAGGAGGCCGAGGACCTCGCCCACGAGGCGATCGAGGTGGTGGTGGCCGACCCCGACTGGTTCGACCCGAGCCGGGGGAGCCTCGTCACCGCGCTCAAGACGGTGCTGCGCCACCGCTGGTCGAACCGCCGGCGCGCGGCGGGCGTCGCGGAGCGCGCGGGCGGGCACCTGCGCCTGGTCGAGCCCGCGCCGGCGCCCGACGCGCCCCTCGCCGCGGCCCGCGCGGCGGAGCACCGCCAGCGCTTCCTCGCGCTGCTGGAGCCCGACGAGCGCGCCGTGTTCGGCGCCTGGATGCGCCAGCGGGCCCGCGAGGTCGACGGCGCGCAGGCCGCCCGCGCGCTCGGCCTGTCGCTGCCGGCCTACGAGTCCGCGAATAAGCGCCTCCGCCGGCGCGCGAAGGCGATCCTCGACGAGCTCGGGCTCGTCGCCGCCGATCTGTACGACCCGCCCGGAGGCCCGCGGTGAACCCAGACGATGCCGACATGGACGAGATCCTCGGCGCGTTCACCCCCGCCGACCTCGCGGACCGCGGGCTCGCCGAGGTGGACGCCGCCGTCGAGCGGCTGTGCGCGGCCACTGCGCCGCGTCGCCGTCGCGGCCGCGCCGCGCTCGCGGTGGGGGCGGTGCTGGCGGCCCTGGCGCTGCTCGCGCTGCGCCCGGCGCCGCCGCCCGCCGCGGAGCCGCCGCCGCTGCCGAGCGCCATCGCGCTCGCGCCGCCGCCCACCGTGGGGCGCACCGCTCCGGCCCGGGTGCCGGTGGACCGTCCGCGGCCGGTGCGAGCGGCGCCCACGGCGCCGCGCCTGCAGCCAGGGCTGCTCCTCGGCCGACGCGTCACCATCGCCGGCGGCCGCGCCGTCCTCGCCGGCGGCACCCTCGGCTACGTCCACGACCCGACCCACGAGCCCGGCGTCCGCCAGGTCGCCCTCGGCGAGCTGCCCGTGGTGCTGCAGCCCGTGGGCACCGCGTTCACGGCCACCGTGCGCAGCGACGACGTGGCGGCGCTGCGCGTCGCCGAGGGCGTGGTGCTCGTCGTGCACGACGACGGGACGCTCCTGGCGCGCCTGGGCCCGGGCCAGGAGGCCGTCACCGTGACCGACCTGGCGGCGCCGCTCGGCGTGCGGCTCGTCCAGACGACGGGGCTCCCGCTGGACGCCGTGCGGGCGCAGATCCCCGTCGATTGCCCCTGCCGCCCGCGCGACGTGGTCGCGGCCGTGGCCTCGCTGCGCCTCCTGGCCATGGCGCCGACGCCGTGATCCCGCTGTCCACGCTGTCCGCGGCGCTGGCGGCGCCGCCCTCGAGGCGCTGGCGGCCGACGAGCCCCACGCGCTGGCGCTCATCGCGCGCTGCGAGGCGGCCGGGCCGGCCTGCGGCGCCAGCGCGGAGGCCCTCGGCCGCGCCTTCGTCACCCGCCGCCGCGGCGGCGGTCCTGCGCGGCGAGCTCGATCCGGACGCGGTCGCCAACGCCGAGGCGCTGGCCCCCGAGGCCGTCGGGCCGTGGCGGGAGGTGCTGCCGACGCCCACCGCGCTCCCGCAGGCCTGGATCGACCCGTGGCTCGCGTCGCCGCCGCCCCGCCCCGCTCCGCCGCCGCCCCGGCGGATCCCCGAGACCCCCGTCCGGGCGCCGCTCCCTGCCGAGGTGGAGGCCGGGATCGGCCTGCTGGCCTCGCCGTGGCCCGGCGCCACGCTCGGCGGGCGCGCCGAGCTCCGCGCGCCGGTGGACGCCCTCGCCGCGACCGTCCGCGGCTCGTGGGCCCGCGCGGGCACGCTGCGTTCGGCCGACACCCGGATCGGCCTCGCCCAGCTCCCCGTCGACACGGTGGGCCTGACGGCGGGCCTCGGGGCGAGCTGGGTCGCCGGCGGCGCGTCGCTCGTGCCCCAGCTGCTGCTCGACATCGAGCGGAGCGCCTTCACCCCCGCCGGCGCCGCCGTCGCGCGCGCCCACGGCGTCGACCCCGCCCCGGCCCTGCAGCTGGGCGCCGGCTTCGGCACGCGGATCGTGGCGCCGCTCGGCCGCACCTTCGCCTTCCGGTCGTCCGGCGAGGTGCTGCTCGCTCGGCGCCTGGCGGGCGCCGGGACCCTCCCGGCCGTCGTCGTCGGCCCGAAGGTCCCCGGCCTGCTGCGGGTCGCGTCCACGCACGCGCTGCAGTGGGACGTCGGCCCCGACCGCTGGATGAGCATCGGCACCGTCGTCTGCCTGTCGCAACCCCTCGAGAGCGGCGACCCGTTCGGCGAGATCGGCGCCGTCCTCGCCTTCGGCTGGAGGCCCTGATGTCCGTGCTCGTCGCGCTCCTCGCGCTCACCGCCACCGCCACCGCGTCGGACGCGCCGACCGTCGTGCAGGCGGGCGTCGACCGGTCCCTCTCCCGCGCGGACGGCACCGCGCTGCGGCTCGAGGGGCGCGGCTCCGTGGGCCGGGTCGGCGTGCAGGTGGGCGCCGACTGGACCCACGCCGTCTACGCGGGCGACGCCGTGCTCCCCGACATCGCCACCCGCCGGGTCGCGCTGCGGGCCGCCGCCGGGCCGCGGCTCGTCGGGCCGGGCGGGGCCGAGGTGATGGTCCACGTCGGGATCCTGCTCGACTCCTCGGCGATCACCGGCCGCACCTACCGCGCCCTCGCCGCGCAGGGCTTCTACACCGACGCCGCCGCGTTCGGTGCGGGCGTCGGCGCGGGCGCCCTCGGTGTGCTGCCCTTCCGCCCGAACGGCGCCTGGGCCTTCGCCTGGTCGGTGCAGGGCAGCCGCTCGTCGTACTGGCGCCTGCGCCAGCCGCTCTCCCGGTCGCGGAGCTCGCTCGAGGAGCAGGGGTTCCCGCCCTCCGATCGCCGCGAGCGCGCCACGGCGAGCGTCGCGGTCGCCCCGTCGCTGCAGCTGCGCGTGCGGTACCTGCAGCTGAACGCCGGCCCGACCCTCCGCTACGGCGGGGCGGCCGGCGGCGCCCACCCCACGCTCGGCTTCGGCGGCGCCATCGGGGTGTGGACGCCGTGACCCTCGCGCCTGGCGACGCCGGGTGCGGGGCGCTATGCCCCCTCCATGGCCCTCGCTGTCGACGCCGACCCCCGGTACGGCCGGTTCGGCCTGCGCTCGGAGTGCCCGAGCTGCGGCGCCCACCTGCCCGTGAACGGCCCCGCCGCCCGCGTCCCGTGCCCCGAGTGCGGCGAGGACGTGGCCGTCCCGGAGCGCGTGCTCCAGGAGATGCTCGGCGACTTCGAGGACGCCTGGCCCCGCGCCTCGTCCGCCCAGACCCGCACGGTCGGCGACATGACCTGGCGGTGGACGGCGGAGGCCGTGGCGGGCCCGCGCTGCCCGGCCTGCGACGCCGCGCTGGAGGCCGACGGCGCCGGCGCGCTCACCTGCAGCTGCGGCGCGACCATCCCGCGCGAGCCCGTCCCGAAGGGGCTGCGCCAGCGGGTCTCCACGGCGGTGCAGGTGATCTCCGGCGAGGTGGACCAGTCGCGCGAGGAGCCCCCGGCCCCGGTCGCGCTGGCCTGCCCGAACTGCGGCGCGGGGCTGTCGATCACGAGCCGCCACCACCGCGTGAGCCCGTGCGACCACTGCGGCAGCCGCGTCCACCTGCCCGACGCCGTGTGGCGCGCGCTGCACCCGCCCCGCAAGGTCGAGGCCTGGTGGGTGCGCTTCGAGGGTGAGCGGGCGGCGGCGCGCAAGGTCCGCGAGAAGCTCGAGCGCGCGGCTGCCGAGCAGCGCAAGGCCGCGGAGCGCTCCCGCGAGAAGGCCGAGCGGACGGAGCGCGAGAAGGAGCGCGCGGCGGCGGCGAAGGCGGCGAAGGCGGTGCTCGACGCCGAGGCCGTCAAGCAGCGCGCCTGGATCGGCGTGCCGCTGGTGCTGGTGGCCGGCGCGTTCACCCTGGCGGCGCTGTCGTCGGAGGCGCTGGCGGCGCTGCTCGTGCTGGTGGGGCAGGGGCGGTGGCTGCGCCACCACCTGCCGTGGGGCCTCGTCGACCTCGCGCAGGACGGCACGATCGGCCTGACCGTGGGCCTGTTCCTCGTGGCCTGGGTGCTGGGCATCGCCGGGGCGACGCGCCTGGCGGGGAGCTCGTTCCTGGCGCTGCTGCCCTGGTGCGGCTTCATGGTGATGCTGTCGCTCATCCCGATGGTGGGGCCGCTCTTCTCGCTCGTCTTCGCGCTGCAGCACGCCCGCGGCACCGAGCCCACGCTCGCCGAGGCGCAGCCGGTGCCCTGGGGCGGTGCGGTGCCGCTCGCCCTGCTCCACGTGGGCCTCGCGCCGCTGCCCTACCTCGTCTTCGCCGCGATGAGCAGCACCGCCCTCGGCGCCTACCTGCCCTGACCCCCGGCCACGGCCGTGTCGGGCGCCAGCAGGTAGGCGAGCTCGCCGTCGACGTCGGTGGTCTGCAGCGCGTCGAGGCCGAGCCGCCGGAGCGCGCGGACGGTGCTGTGCAGCCGCGGTCGGCGCTCGAGCCCACCAGCCGCTGCCCTGGCCAGACGGCGGCCACGAGCGCGTCGCGGCGCACCGGCCGCCTCCGGCTCGGCCGCGGCGAGCGCCGCCAGGGCCCGCTTGAGCACCGGCCGGCGGTCGAGCGGGACGCGCTCGCCGCCGCGGGCGAACCAGCGCCCGTCGGCCGCGACGGTGGCGCGCTCGACGCAGGCCGCGAGGAGCAGGCGCGTGTCGGCGCGGTTCGCGGCCTGCAGCGCGGCCCGGTGGGCCTCGTCGAGGCGCCCCGCGGCGACGACGCCGCGGGCCGTGGCCACCAGCAGCGGGTAGTGCTCGCCGAGCGCCTCCGCCTCGGGGGCTGCGGCCGCGAGCAGCGGCGCCGCGCGGGCGCGGTCGGCCAGCGCGAGGAAGACGCGGTAGACGACGCCGGGCGCGCGGGAGCCGTGGGCGTCGCAGCCGGCCAGCGCGGCGAGGTAGTGGGGGACGGCTCGCGCCGGGTGGCCGCGGAGGTGGTGCAGCAGGCCCTCCTGGCCCTGGTGGACGGGGAGCAGCCGCGCCATCGGCGGGAGCGCGGCGAAGCGGGCGTGCAGGGCGGCGACCTCGTCCCAGCGGCCCTGCTCGATGCGGACGCGCGCCGCGCGGAGCACGGTGAACGCCTCGGCGTGCGGCCGCCCGTCGCGCCCGGCCCCCGCCGCCGCCTGCAGCAGGCACTCGGCGGCGCGCTCCAGGCGGCCCTCGTCGTGCAGGGCGGCGCCGAGGAACAGCAGCGAGCTGCCCTCGGTGGCGGTGAGGCCGTGGCGGCGGCAGAGCGCCAGCGCGTGCTCCAGGCTCGCGATGCCGTCGGACGCGGTGGCGCGGCGCCGGGCCTGCAGCCCGCCGAGCACCGACAGGCGCTGCGCCTCGACCGCGGGCGCGTCGCGGGTGTCGGCGCGGACGGCCTCCAGCGCGGCGACGGCGCCGTCGAACGCGCCGCGCCAGACGTGGAGCATGGCGTCCTCCACGGCGAACGCGACGCGCTCCAGCGGCGGCACCTGCGCCAGCAGCGGCAGCGCGGCCGCGCGCGCGGCGAACGCCGGGTCGGGGCGGTTGAGCGCCCGCAGCACGTTCATGCGCTGGGCGCAGGTGCGCACCATGTCGACGGGCTCGCGCGGCGCCAGCGGCTCGAGCCGCGCCAGGGCGTCGGCGGCGCGGCCCTGCTCCACCAGGAACGGCGCCTGCACGCAGACGAGCGCGCAGGCGAGCGCCGGCGGCAGGCCCTCGGCCGGCCACGCGGAGACGGGGTCGTGCCACAGGCCCCGCGCGATCTGGAGGCGCCCGAGCAGCACCGCGGCTCGCGCGCCGGTCTCGCCGCCCGCCTCGAGGACGGCGGCCAGGTCGGGGCGCACGGCGTCGGCGTCGGCGTGGTCGCCCGTGCGCACGGCCCGGTCCACGGCGGCCTCGCCGGCCTGCAGCGCCCACGCGGCGTGGCGCCGCGCCGCGGCCTCGCGCGCGGCCGGGTCGAGGCGCTCCGCGGCGAAGGCGCGCACCGTCTGCAGCAGGCGCAGGCGCCCCGGCGCGGCGAGGTCCACCAGCGAGGCGTCGAGCAGCGCCTCCAGCACGTCGGCGCCGGCGCCCGTGACCCGCTCGAAGGCGTCGGCGTCGAAGGCGCCGCGCAGGACGGTGGCGGTGGCGAGCGCCTCGCGCTGGTCGCCGGGCAGCAGCTCCCAGCTCGCGGCGAGCGCGTCGTCGAGGCCGTCGAGGACGTGGCGCTCGAGCAGGGCCTCCGGCGGCGCGAGCCGCACCCGCGCGGCCGCGAGCTCGATGGCCAGGGGCAGGCCGTCGAGCCGCGCGACCAGGCGGCGGACGGCGTCGGCATCGAGCGGGATGCCGGGCTGCACGGCCTCGGCGCGGGCGAGGTACAGGGCCGCCGCGTCGTCGGGGGCGAGCGGGCCGAGCACCCAGGGCACCGGCCCCGGCAGCCGCATCCGCGACACGACGAGGCAGCGGAGCGCGGGCACGGCGTCGCCCCAGGCGGCGAGGCGCTCCTGCAGCGCCTCCGCGACGCCCTCCGCGTGGTCGAGCACCACCAGTGCCCCCGCCCGGCCGCGCAGCGCGGGGGCGAAGGCCTCGTCGCGGACGGCCAGGGCGTCCGCCAGCCGCGCGCGGAGCTCGTCGGGCCCGGTCGCGCCCGCGAGGTCGAGCCACAGCACCTCGCCCGGCCAGGCCTCCGCCACGCGCCGCGCCAGGTGCGTCTTGCCGATGCCGGGCGGGCCCTGCAGCCCCACCACCGCGGGCGCCTCGAGGCGCGCGAGCAGGGCGTCCCGCTCGGCACCGCGGCCCACCGACGGCGGCGCGTCCGTCATTCCGGGGCGGCCGACCCCACCAGGTCCGACCGCCGGACGAGCGCCTCGAGCGTCAGCCCCTCGGCGGCGAGGCGCTCGGCAGCGCCCTCCTCGCGGTCCACCACCGTGAGGCACTGCACCACGCGCAGCCCGACCTCCCGCGCGGCGGCCACGGCGTCGAGCAGCGAGCCACCCGTCGTCGTCGTGTCCTCGACGACGCACACCGCGTCGCCCGCGGTGAGGTTGCCGAGGCCCTCGACCCGCTGGCCGGTGCCGTGCTCCTTGGCGGCCTTGCGGATGAGGAACGCGTGGACGGGGCGCCCGAGGACCCCGTGGGACAGCGCCGCCGCCGCGCTGGCGATCGGGTCCGCGCCCAGCGTGAGGCCGCCCACGCCGGCGACCTCGGGGCGCAGCTGCCGCAGGACGAGCTCGCCGACCAGCGCCGCGCCGCGCGCGTGGAGCGTGGTCTGCCGCGCGTCGACGTACAGGTCCGACCGGCGGCCCGAGGCCAGCACGAACGATCCCGTCCGCACCGAGCGCTCCTGCAGCAGCGCCACGAGCTCTCCCAGCGATCCCTGCGCATCCGTCACGACGGGCCTCCGCCCCGCGCCTCGGAGCGCGCGGTCGACGCACCGTATCTCGTTCGCGACACCCGCATGAGACGTGCCGCGTGGCGGCAGATGAGTACGGGAACACCGCGGGGCGCCCCTTCGGTGCCCATGCGGGAGCGGCAACGTGACGACGGGCCTGACGGAGCCGTTCCTCGTGGAGGCCGAGGTGCCCGCGGTCGAGGCCGTCCGCCGGTCCCTGCTCCGCAGCGTCGCCGGCGGCGGGGGGCTGGCCGCCGCCGCCGTCGCCGTGTCCGCCGTGTGGCAGGTCGACGGCCCGCGCGACCTGTTCCTGGCCGGCGTGTGGTGCGCGGTCGTGCTGGGACTCGTCGTCGCGTTCGTGCTCAACGAGCGCGGGCGGCGCCAGGCCGGCACCTGTGCGTTCATGGTCACCGCCATCCCGGCCGTGGGGATCGTCGGGCTGCTCGACGTGCAGCTCCGCGCGCTGCTCATCCTGCAGCTCGGCACGGCGCTCATCATCCTGACGGCGGTGAAGCTGCTCGACCGGACCTCCCGGCGGGGCGTGGTGCTGCTGGCCGGCCACTACGTGGTGGTGCTGGGGCTGCGGGTCGGGGTGCTGGGGGCGGGCCCCTCGGAGCCGTCCGACCTGCTGGCGCTGATCGGTGGCGGCGGCGTCGCGCTGCTGGTGCTGGGCGACATGGCCCGCCGCACGCACCACGCGCTGCTCGTCGCCCTCGAGCACGGCCAGGCCGATCGCCTCGCGCTGCGCGCCACCAACGGCGCCCTGACCGAGGCCCGCGACCACGCGCTCGCCGCCAGCAACGCCAAGTCGGTGTTCCTCGCGAACATGAGCCACGAGCTGCGCACGCCGCTCAACGCCATCGTCGGCTACGCCGAGCTGCTGCGCGAGGAGGCCCCGTCGGACCAGTGGGACCGCGATCTGGGCTCCATCCGCGGCGCCGGGCGGCACCTGCTGTCGATCATCGACAAGATCCTCGACCTCGCCAAGGTGGAGGCGGGCCAGCTCCAGCTCGCGCACGCGCCCGTGGACGTGGCCGTGCTGGCGCACCAGGTCTGCGAGCAGCTCGCGCCGCTGTTCGTCGGGCCGGTGCGGCTCGTCCCGCCCCACGTCGCGCAGGTCGGCGACGCCTGGCTCGACGAGACGCGCGTGCGCCAGGTCCTCACCAACCTCGTGGGCAACGCGGCGAAGTTCACCAGCCAGGGCGAGGTGCGGGTGGTCGTGGGCGGCGACGACTGCCGCGTGTGGGTCGAGGTCACCGACACGGGGCCGGGCATCTCGCCGGGCCTCGCGTCGCGGCTGTTCGAGCCGTTCGTCCAGGGGCGGCACCAGCAGGGCGGCACCGGGCTCGGCCTCGCCAGCACCCGGCAGCTGGTGACGCTGATGGGCGGCGGCATCGACATCGGCCCGGCGGGCCCCTCGGGCACGCGGGCGTCGGTGCGGCTGCCGCGGGACCTGCGGCACGCCGTCCGCCAGCCGATCGTGCTGACGGAGACGAGCGAGCCGTCGCTGCTGGCGTCCGTCCCCTAGGGCGAGAGGCGGTGGGCGTCGCGCGGGAACAGCGCGGCGTCGCGGACGTTGTCGAGCCCGCAGATCAGCGCCGTCAGCCGCTCGAGGCCCAGGCCGAAGCCGCCGTGGGGCGGCAGGCCGCAGTCGTGGGCCTGCAGGAAGAAGCCGAAGGCCTCGGGGTCCATCCCGCGCGCCACGAGCTTGGCCCGGAGCACGTCGGGCTCGTGGATGCGCAGCCCGCCGGTGGTGATCTCGGTGCCGCGGTAGAGGAGGTCGAAGCTCTCGGTCACCGTGGGGTCGGCCGCGCAGTCCCGGGCGTAGAACGGGCGCTTGCTCGAGGGGTACTGCGTGACGAAGACGAGCTCGGCGCCGGCCTCGGCCTCGGCCCAGGCGCAGGCGGCGCGCTCCTCGCCGGGCGACAGGTCGTCGCCCGCCTCGCCACTGCGGGCCTTCACGGCGGCGAACGGCAGCGAGACCGCGCGGGCCGCGGTCGGCGGCGCCACGCCGAGCAGGGCGAGCTCGCGGGCGCAGCGCTCGCGGACGTGGGCGAACATGGCGCGCAGCAGGCCGACCTCGAGCGCCATCAGGGCCCCCAGATCGCCGAGCGGGCCGAGCTCCACGTCGAGGGACGTGTACTCGTTGAGGTGGCGCCGGGTCGCGTGGGGCTCGGCGCGGAACACGGGGCCGACCTCGTAGACCCGGCCGAACGCGGCGACGCACATCTCCTTGTACAGCTGCGGGCTCTGCGCGAGGACCGCGCGGCGGCCGAAGTAGGGCAGCTCGAACAGGCTCGCGCCGCCTTCGGCGCCCTGGGCGCCGAGCTTGGGGCTGTGGATGCCGGTGAAACCGAGCCCGTCGAGGTGCTCGCGGAAGGCGCGGACCAGGGCGGCCTGGATGGTGAACACGGCGCGCACCTTCGGGTGGCGCAGCGCGATGGGGCGGTGCTCCAGGCGGTGCTCCGGGGTGGCGGCCAGCTCCGGGCGCCCGAGGTCGAACGGCGGCGTGGCGGTGGGGCTCGCCAGGACCTCGACCCGCTCGGCGGCGAGCTCCAGGCCCGGCCAGGCGAGCGCCGGGTCGCGCAGGCTGGCGGTGCGCAGGCGGCCCTCGACCCGCAGGGCGGCGCCCGTGCGCACGGACTCCGGCACGCCGCCCTCGACGACGACCTGCAGCAGCCCGCCGGGCAGCAGCAGGGTGACGAAGGCGCGCGCGGCGAGGCGGCGGACGCGGTGGACGGTGCCCGCCAGGTCCACGTCGACGTCCGCGCGGAGCTCGGCGTGGGGCGGCGGCGGCGGGATGTCGACGTAGTTCACGGGATCCTCCTCGGGTGGGTGCCCCAAAAACACGAAGGCCCCGGCAGAATTGCCGGGGCCTTCGGGTGTGGGGCGCGGGGATGGCTCGCTCGTCAGCCCGCGGCACACCTCGGCCCGGGGCGCGGATCTCGCGCGAAGGCGGCGGCGGTGGGGGCGGAGCGGGGCATCGTGGAGGCCTTAACGCGATCGGCGGGTGCGTCGACGGCGGAGGAGCCAGGCGACCGGGAGGAGCGGCAGGGCGGCGGCGGCGCCGTGGCCTGCGTCGCAGCCGCACCCGCGCAGGATCCGGGTGCCCTCCGTGACGCGCCCCGTGGGCGGGTGCATGGACCAGTCGATCTCCTCGGTGAAGTCGGCGAGGACCTCGCCGGGGCCGGCGTCCGACAGCTGCTCGACGACCATGGCGAAGTGGTCGGTGCGGTCGGCGAGCCACTCCTCGGGGTTCGCGAAGCTCGATGGCGGCATCATGACCGGCGGGTGGCCGCGGGTCTCCAGCTGGTAGATGCCGTCTTCGCGCGACTGGTCGGGACCGCACGACAGCCTCAGGGTGGCCATCCGCCGCAGGGGGACCATCGGGAGGTCCTGGTTGAACGCGAAGGTCGGATCGACGGTCATCTCGTGGGGCGACACCGCCGTTCGCAGGCGCGTGACGACCGGGTTGGCGTCGAGCACGGACTGGGCGCGGCGCAGCGGCTCCGCCACGGCGCCGTCGAGCGCCGCGGCCGCGCCCACCGGGTCGAACGTCTCGGCGAGCTCGGCGTACTCGGCGGGGTAGCACTGCGGGCATCCGTAGAAGCGTCCGGCGTCCATCCCGTAGGGCGGCGGCAGGAAGGGCACCAGGGCGGCGATGGCCGCGGGATCCTCCAGGCTGTACCCGTAGCCGGCGGCCATCGAGACGAACGCCGCCGGGTCGGCGCGCTCGGCGAGGGCGTCCGGGTCGTACTGCCGCTCGTCGTACACGGGGCGGACGTACGGGGTGCCGGCGAACGTGGTCACGAACGCGTGCCCGCCTGCCTCGTCGACGGCCCGGGCGATCCGGTCGGGGAAGCCGGGGCCGCCCCACCACGGGTAGACGATCGGGTTCAGGCGCACGTGCAGGTAGTTGGTCGGGACGGCCCGGGACGATCCGAGGAGGATCACGTCGACGGGCATGTCCTCGGTGGCGGCGACCGAGGTGAGCCGAAGCGGGATGATCGGGACGGTGCCGGGGTAGCGGACGCCGATGGGCTCGATGTCGCCGACCTCGGCCTCGCTGGAGAGGCGCAGGGCGACGAAGTGCATGCCGGGCGCGACGTAGGGGGTGACCGCTTCGGAGAAGTTCACCGGCAGCGCGTAGCCCTTGGCGTCGAGCCAGGTGGTGAGCGCGTCGGGGCTCGTTGCGGTGAGCACGACGGTCTCGTACGGGCCGACCTGCCCGACGTCGACCACGTCGACCCCGGTGCCGGGCGTGTCGATGTCGACGTCGGCGTCGGTGTCGCTGTCGGCGTCCGAGTCGGTGTCGGTGTCGCTGAACCCCCGGCCGCAATTGAACTCCTCCCGGGCCAGCTCCGCATTCAGGGCTGTCGCCGCATCGAGGCTCTCGAACAGAGCGTTCGTGCTGCGGAACAGCTGCGGGACGCCTGGTACCGGCAGGATCCAGGCGAAGTCGTGGGCTGCACCCTCGTAGGAGATGCGGACGTCGACCTCGACCATCTGGTCCTGCTGGTCCACGTCGAAGACGACGATCTCACCGGACTGGTCGATGGGGCCGCTGCCGTAGGGGTCGCAGAAGAGGCCGCCGCAGGCGGCGGCGGGCGAGGCGAGGGAGAGTGCGAGCGGGAGCATGTCGGGTTCCTCCGGGGCGGGGTTCAGCGGCGGCGGCGGGTCCAGGCGAGCGGCAGCAGCAGGAGCAGGGCCGCCGGGGAGGCGCCGCCGGTGGTGCAGCCGCAGCCGGGCGCGGTCCAGGTGCGTCCCCACAGGATCTCGCCCGAGAAGTCGGCCATGACCTCGCCGGGGCCGGACTCGGACAGCTGCTCGACGACCACGGCCGTGTGCACGACGCGCTCGTCGACCCATTGGGCGTCGGAGGTGGTCATCTGGTCGATGGGGGGCAGCTGGAGGGCGGGCAGGCCGGTGACCTCCAGGGTCCGCGGGTGCTCGCGCTCCTCCGAGCCCACGCACCGCCGCGAGACGACGGCGCGGTGGACGTTGCTCACGGGCGGCAGGTCCGGGTTGAACCCGAACATCGGGTCGACCGTCATCTCGTGCGGCGACACGGCGGTCTGCAGGCGCGTGACGTAGGGGTGCTGGTCGAGGCGCGCCTGGGCGCGGCGGAGCGGCTCGACGATGCGCGCCTCGAGGTCGGCGGCGGCGGCCGCGGGATCGAAGGTGGCGGCGAGCGCGTCGTAGGCCTCGTCGTAGCAGCCGGGGCAGTCGTAGAAGTCGGTGGGGTCGACGCCTTCGGGCGGTGGGAGGTGGACGAGCAGCACGTCGAGCAGCTCGCTGGTGCCGAAGAAGCCGTGGTCGGGGAGCGCGTCGACGAAGGCGGCCGGGTCGGCAATGGTGGCGAGGCCGGCGGTGTCGTAGGTGCCCTCGGCGAACAGGTGCCAGGGATCGGCCTGCGGGGCGGCGTAGGTGGTGACGAAGGCGTGGCCGCCGGCCTCGTCTGCGGCGCGGGCGATGCGCTCGGGCAGGGGCGTGGCGTCTTGCCAGTAGGGCAGGGCGAGCGGGTTGAGGCGGACGTGGAGGTAGTTGAGCGGGACGGCGCGGGCCGGGCCGAGGACGTAGACGTCGACGGGCATGTCTTCGGTGGCGGCGACGGAGGTGAGGCGGAGGGGGATGGAGGGGTGGTCGCCGGCGTAGCGGAGGCCGATGGGGACGATCTCGCCGCTGGTGGCGTCGCTGGCGAGGCGCAGGGCCAGGAAGTGGACGCCGGGGGCGAGGTAGGCGCCGACGACGTCGCCGAAGCCGGCGGGGAGGTCGTAGCCGTGGTCGGTGAGCCAGGCGGTGAGCTCGGCGGCGTCGGTGGCGGTGAGGACGGTGGCGTCGAACGGGCCGACGCGGCGCTGGGTGACGATGCGGACGCCGGTGGCGTCGGAGGTGACGGCGGAGGCGTCGTCGTCGTCGCCGCTGGAGGTGCTGCCGCTGTCGGCGGTGCAGCCGAGGCCGTCGCGGATCAGCTCGAGGCGCGGGCGGGTGACGCCGTCGAGGGCGTCGAACAGGGCGTTGCTGCCGACGAAGAGGTCGGGCTCGGCGGGGGTGGGGAGGATCCAGGCGAAGTCGCCGGGGGGGCCCTGGTAGGCGATGCGGACCTGGACCTCGACCTGGTGCTGGGCCTCGTCGACGTCGAAGAGGATGGTCTCACCGGTCTGGTCGACGGGCTCGACGTTGTCGCAGAACAGGCCGCCGCAGGCGAGGGCGGGGGCGGCGAGGGCGATGAGTGAGAGCACGGGTGCCTCCTCGTGCAGGAACGACATGTCCATCATGGGCCGTGGGTGACGGGGCGTCCATGGTGGAAGGGGGGTTTTCGTGGGGCGGGACTGCGGTGGGGTGTGCAGAACTGCTCGACGCGTCGCCGGAGGCGCTCGGACGACGATGCCGGCTGGCTGCGCCTGAGCTGGAGGCCCGAAGCGGATCGGGCCCGACCTGAATTCATGGGAGTGTGCTCGGGCCGGCCCCGAACGTGCGGACCGCAGCGATGGCGTTGCGCCGGAGTGACGTTCGCCCGCTCGCCGTCCGGGCCTGCGCGCACTCCAGCACGGCGAGAGGTTCGGCACGGCCACTCCGGCGAGTGCCGAATCCAGCGACCGAGACCACGGCGGCGGGCGTCCCGGCAAGGTCGGCGGACCCTTCGTCGCGCGCAGGCTCGCTCCTGAAGGGCCCCTGCCTCTGCCCGACCGATGGCGCCGCTGCCGCATTTACTACTGGCGCGTGCGCGCCGAAATGGCTCCCCGATTCCCGGGCACGCAGGAACGACCTCGTGAACGGAGCAGGAATCGGGGAAGCCCCATCGGCTTTGCTCGCGCACCTGCGCCGCCCTGCAGGCCTGGTGAGCGGCAGCGCCGCAGTGGTCGCGCAGGGCATCCACGACGAGCTGGGCATCCTGGAACGCAGTGCCACTGCACTTGCCTGGACGACGGTCGCGCCGTCGGCATCGGGCCCGCCGCCGGCGCCGCCGTGGGCGAGCTTGCGCGCCTCGCGACTGGGAGCTCGTCGCGCCCGCCTTCTGGCGTTGCGTGGCCACCACCACGCGCCCTTGCCGAGCCGGTGGCTGCCGACGTGGTGGTGGTGGTGGTGGTCGTGGTCGTGAGCGGCCAGCTACCGTGTTGTCGCGGACAGACGACATTCGCCCCCCATGCTCGGAGGCAAGCGGCCGCGGATCGCACACCCTCGGGAGGTAAGCCGCCCTCGATCGCACACCCGGGCTGCGGGCGACCGGTGGGCAGACGGAGGAACCTTCTCTCTCGCCGTGTCCGCCGACGGGGATCGGGCTGATCGGGCCCCAAGTGTCTCACTCAGGCCGGCTTGCCTCCCGCGGGTGTGCCACTCGACCCGGCTTGCTTCGACCTCCGCCGGACGGCCGACGACGTCATATGATCGGACGGAACGCGTCGGGCGCGTTTCCGTCAGAAGAACCGACTCCGGTACGGTCAGTCGGGCTTCTCGACCTGCTCTCCGATGGGCTGGGGGAGCGTCGACTGGGATGTACCGCCGCGGCCGGGTCGGGGGGCGGCGCGCGCTACCTGCGTCGAGGACGGAGGGACGCATGTCGCTGCTGCTGCTGGCGCTCGGGCTCGGATGTCACGACGGGACCAAGGACACACCCACGGCGACGGACACCACGACGGCCGACGCCACCACACCGGACTCGGACGCCGATGCCGATGCCGACGCCGACGCGGACGCCGACGCCGACGCCGACGCGGACGCCGACACCGACACGAGCACCTCTCAGGACACGAGCACCCCGCCGGACACCGGCACCCCTCCGGACACGAGCACCCCTCCGGACACGAGCACCCCTCCGGACACGAGCACCCCTCCGGACACCGGCACCCCTCCGGACACGAGCACCCCCTCCGGACACCGCACCCTCCGGACACGAGCACCCTCCGGACACCGGCACCCTCCGGACACGAGCACCCCGGACACCGGCACCCCCCCAGACACCGGCCCGCCCGGACACCGGCACCCGCCCCCCGCCTGCGGCTACGACACCCCCGCTGTCCCCTGGGCCGCCGTCCCCGGGCGCCGACTACCTGGGCACGGAGTCCGTCGGACACCCGCGAGCGACGTTCACTGCGACCCGACCTTCGAGCAGCCCGCCTACGCCACCCTCGACCTCGACGGCGACAGCCTCCCCGACCTGGTCGTCACCACGACTGCGGCACCACGGGCGTCGGCGAGGACCGACTGGCTCGTCTACCCCAACACGGGCGCCGGCTTCGGCCCCGCCGTCCGGGGCTGGCCCATCCCGGGCGCCGACTACCTGGGCACCGAGTCCGTCGACACCCTCGCGAGCGACGTCTACTGCGGACCTCGAGCTTCGAGCAGCCCGCCTACGCGACGCTCGACCCGACGGCGACGCCCGCTCCCGACTGGTCGTCACTGACGACGACTGCGGCACCACGGGCGTCGGCGAATGGACTGGCTCGTCTACCCGAACACGGGCGCCGGCTTCGGCCCCGCCGTCCGCTGGCCCATCCCGGGCGCCGACTACCTGGGCAGACTGAGCCCTGTCGACACCCTCGCGAGCGACGTTCACTGCGACCCGACCTTCGAGCAGCCCGCCTACGCCACCCTCGACCTCGACGGCGACGCTCGGCCTCGACCTGGTGGTCAACATCGACGACTGCGGCACCACGGGCGTCGGCGAGACCGACTGGCTCGTCTACCCCAACACGGGCGCCGGCTTCGGCCCCGCCGTCCGCTGGCCCATCCCGGGCGCCGACTACCTGGGCACCGAGTCCGTCGACACCCTCGCGAGCGACGTCTACTGCGACCCGACCTTCGAGCAGCCCGCCTACGCCACCCTCGACCTCGACGGCGACGCCCGCCCCGACCTGGTGGTCACCGACGACTGCGGCACCACGGGCGTCGGCGAGACGGACTGGCTCGTCTACCCGAACACGGGCGCCGGCTTCGGCCCCGCCGTCCCGTGGCCCGTCCCGGGCGCCGACTACCTCGGCACCGAGTCCGTCGACACCCTCACCGCCGACGTCTACTGCGACCCGACCTTCGAGCAGCCCGCCTACGCGACCGTGGACCTCGACGTCGACGCCCGCCCCGACCTCGTCGTCACCGACGACTGCGCGTCCACCGGGGTCGGCGAGACCGCCTGGCTCGTCTACCCCAACACGGGCGCGGGCTTCGGCCCGCCGGCGCGCTGGGCGGTCCCCGGCGCGGACTACCTGGGCACGGAGTCCGTCGACACCCTCTCCGCCGACGTCTACTGCGACCCGACCTTCGAGCAGCCCGCCTACGACACCGTCGACCTCGACGGAGACGGCGTCCCCGAGCTGGTGGTCGTCGACGATTGCGCCAACACCGGGGTCGGCGAGGAGACCTGGCTCGTCGCGTACGCCCAGCCGGTGTGCCCCGGAAGGCCGTGACGGTCGCCGCTCGCTGAGGTACCGTCGCCGTTCGGGAGGCGACGTGGGAGCATGGCTGGTGGCGGCGCTGTCGGGGTGCCACGGCTCCGAGGCCGACCTGCACGAGCGCCCGGACGTCACCGTCCCCGAGCCGCCGCACACCGAGGCGCTCGGCCCGGACCTCGTCCTGGTGCTCGACGCGCTCGTCGAGCCGGTGGGCATCCCCTGCGAAGAGGTCCGCGTGGTGCGGATCGAGAACCGCAGCGCCGACAACGTCACGGTCGACGCGCTCACCGTCACCCCCGCCGACGAGGCCACCTTCGGGCTCAACGAGCTCCTCCAGGTCCCGCGCCTCGTCCGCCCCGACGACGCCATCGAGATCCCGATGCGCGCCCGCGCCGACACCCCCACCACCGGCCTCGCCACGGTCACGCTCACGAGCGAGGGCGAGACCTACGAGGCGGAGCTGTCGGTCCCCATCGCCTGGGCCGAGGAGCGCACCGAGGCGTTCGTCACGCCGCTGCCCGCGACCGACATCGTGTTCGCCGTCGACCACAGCGCGGCCATGGCGGCCGATCACCACGAGGCGCTGGAGCGCGCCGTCCCGCGCTGGCTCGACGCCCTCGACGCCGTCGCGGACTGGCGCCTCATCCTGGTCACCGAGGACGAGGGCTGCGCCAACGGCGGCATCTTCGAGGCCGGCGATCCGGACGCCGCCGACCACGTCGCCCACCACGCCTTCGACGACCTGGGCGGCGACGAGCGCACGGAGGCGCTGCTCGAGCTGTCGGCCGTCGCGCTGTCGCAGAACGCCGACACGGAGTGCAACGGCGCCTTCCAGCGGCGCGGCGCCCAGCTGCACGTGGTCACGCTGTCCGACGAGCGCGAGCAGTCGGGCCGCGCCTGGCAGACGTGGGTGACGGACTTCCACGGGTACGCCGACGAGGTCCGCGTCTCCGCGATCGCCGCGCTGGGCGCCTGCGGCGACGCCGACGGCTACGAGGACGCCGCCCGCGCCACCGACGGCGTGCTCCTCGACCTGTGCGATCGCGGCTGGGGCGACGACGGCGCGCGCCTGGCCGACGCCGTCGACCTGCTCCCGCCGCACTTCGCGCTGCAGGCCGAGGCCTGGCCGCCGTCGATCGTCGCCGAGGTCGACGGCGCCGAGGTCGAGGCGTCCTACGTCGAGGACGACAACGCCGCCGTGGTGCCGAGCGCCGCCGAGCCCGGCACCGCCGTCACCGTGCGCTACGCGGTGCCGGCGACCTGCGCGGCCGCCACGCCGTGATAAGCGCGTGCGCGAGGTGCGCATGCAGATGGAGCAGCTGGTCTCGCTGTGCAAGCGGCGGGGGTTCGTCTACCCCTCGAGCGAGATCTACGGCGGCCTGAACGGCTTCTGGGACTACGGACCGCTCGGCGTCGAGCTGAAGCGCAACGTCAAGGAGTGCTGGTGGCGCGACATGGTCACCGGCCACGACGACACCACGGCCCCCGCGGGCGCGCCCTCGCCGTTCCAGATGGTGGGCCTCGACAGCACGATCATCGTGCACCCGCGGATCTGGAAGAGCTCCGGCCACTACGACCTGTTCCACGACCACATGGTCGACACGCACCACCTCCAAGCGCCACGCCCGCTACGATCAGGTGCGCGGGCGCTGGGTGTCGGCCAAGGGCAAACCCGCCGTCTACGTCACGGTGTACAGCGACGGCGCCGAGCCGAGCAGGAGATCGAAGCGGCCGAACCTCAAGCACTTCGGGCTGCGCGCCAAGCAGGCCGATCAGCTGCAGTGGGACGGCCCGATGCTGCCCGCGGTCGACGACCTCGGCGCGTGCTCGGGCCCGACGAGCAGGCTCGGCACGCTCACGCCGCCGCGCCAGGATTCAACCTGATGTTCAAGACAGTCGTGGGCGCGCTCGGCGGCGAAGACGACGCCGCGTTCCTGCGCCCCGAGACCGCAGGGCATCTTCGTCAATTCCAAGAACGTCGATGACACAGGCCGGGTGCGCCTGCCGTTCGGCATCGCGCAGGTGGGCAAAAGGCTTCCGCAACGGATCCGCGCCGCGGAGCTTCACCTTCCGCTCGCGCGAGTTCGAGCAGATGGAGATCGAGTTCTTCTGCCACCCGGCGACTCAGCGGCCTGGGTACGCCTGGTGGCGCGACCGGCGCTACCGCTGCGTACACTGTCGCTCGGCCTGTCCGAGGCCCGGCTGCGGCTGCGGGAGCACGAGGCGAGCGAACCGCGCACTACTCGGTGGGCACGGCCGACCTCGTGCTGCCTTCCGTTCCTGCCCGAGGGCGAGTTCGGCGAACCGAGGGCGTGGCCACACCGCGCCGACTTCGACTGCGCAGCCACACCGAGGGCAAGCTCGTGCGCGACGGCGACGGGCTGATGGTCGAGACCGGCCCCGACGGCGCGCCGCGCCACCGGAGGCAGCGGCAGGACCTGCGCTACCTCGACGAGCAGAGCAAGGAGGAAGTTCTTCCCGCACGTGATCGAGCCCTCGGCCGGCGCCGACCGCGGCACGCTCGCGCTGCTGTGCGAGGCCTACAGCGAAGACGAGGTCAGCGGCGAGAAGCGCACCGTCCTGCGGTTCCCACCCGCGCGTGGCGCCCATCCACGGTACCGGTGTTCGCGCTCGACAAGGATGCCCGCCCAGCGCGACGCCGCGCTCACGATCTACCGCGCGCTGAAGGCCGAGGGCTCAACGTCGCCTTCGACGACAAGGCAACATCGGCCGGCGCTACCGCCAGCAAGGACAACCAGGCACCTACTGCTTCACGGTCGACGAGGCAGCAGGACGGCACCGTCACACCTGCGACCGCGACAGCCTCGAGCAGCAGCGCGTCCGGGCGGACGACGTGGTCGACGAGGTCCGCCGGCGGCTCTGCCGCCAGGGGCTACGGCGTCGTGACGCAGGCTGCGGCGATGCCGCAGCTGTTGTCGCAGGTCGCGGCGCCCTGGCAAGGTCAGCACGCAGGCGCCGTTGCAGTCCGTGACCTCGCGGACGTCTGCGTCGGCGGTGCAGGTGGCGTTGCACCCGTCGCCGGCGCAGGACTGGCTGCACACCGTGGCCGTGCAGGTGACGTTGCACCCGCCGCCCGCGCAGCTCGTGTTGCAGTTGTCGCCGTCGCAGTGGATCTGACAGCCGCCGCCGTCGCAGCTCACGTCGCAGTCGGGCCCGTCGCAGACGATGTCGCAGCTGCCCTGAGCGCAGCTGAGCATTCACCGTCGGAGAACCGTGCTCGCGGCACCTTCGCCCACGCAGTCCTTCGTGATCTCGCCCGCACCCACCGCGAAGATCGCGGCCAACTACCTTGGCCGCATCGTCTCCATCGTCTCCTCCGTGGCCGGTCGGACAACCGGTCCACGGGTGGTTCCGGTGACCGGGCCCCGGTCACACGCCACAGCCAACCACAGCGAGAGCCCGGGGACGAGCGCGATCAACAGCAGGCAGAGCAGCATCAGGAACAGGAAGGGCAGCACGGAGCGCACCACCTGCAGCAGCCGGTCAGAAGACGGTGCTGGCCACGAACAGGTTGAGCCCCGCAGGGGCGGCGTCAGGTAGCCGATCTCAGGTTCACGATGAAGATCACCGCAGAAGTGCACCGGGTGGATGCCGTACATCGCGGCCACGGGCGCAGCGGAGCGACGTGAGATCGCCGAGCACGTATCCACCAGCCGAGCGCGAGCAGGAACAGGTTGGCGGCCAGCAGGAACTGGTAGGGGCCGTGCACCCAGTCGAGCATCCAGGCGGCGGCGCGCTCGGGAGCTCCTCGAAGACGAAGAACCGGTTGAGCGAGATCGCGATGACGATGAGCAGGAACAGGGAGCCGAGCTGCATCGCCGACGTCGCGAACACCGACGGCACGTCGCGCAGCCGCAGCTCGCGGTGCAGCACGAGGCTCGACGACGAGCGCATAGAGCACGGCGACCGCGGCAGCTGCCGGTCACGGTGAAGCGGACCCGGTGAAGCGCTGCCGAACGACAGCCAACCGTAGATGCCGCCGAGGATGAGCACGGGCAGGAACAGGCTCGGCAGGCCCCGCGGGATCGCCCAGCCGAACCGCGCAGCCGCGCGCGCGCGCGGTCGCCGAGCGGCAAGTCCTCGTGAAGCCCTCGCGCGGCCAGTGAAGGTACAGGGTGTACGCCGACAGGGCGCCGGCGATGAGGAGCCCGGGCAGGATGCCGGCGCGGAAAAGGGTAGCGGGGTCGACCACGCCGACGCCTTGGGGATACCCGACACCATGATGGCGTACACGATCATCGGGATGGACGGCGGGATGATGATGCCGAGCCCGCCCCGGCGTGGTGAGCACGCCCACGGCGTAGCGGTCGGGGTAGCCCTCGCGCAGCAGCATGAGCAGCATCACCGAGCCGATGGCGATGACGGTGACGGGCGAGCTGCCGCTGATGGCGGCGAACAGCGCGCAGGCGGCGACGGCGCCGACGCCGAGGCCGCCGGGCAGCCACCCGAGGCTGGCCCGCGCGACGTCGATGAGGCAGCGGCGATCGAACCGCGGTCATCAGGTTCCCGGCGAGCACGAAGAACGGGATGGAGAGGAGCTCGACCTTCTTCGTCGCCTCGAACATGTCTGAGACGACGGTCTCGGCGCCGGCACCGCGCAGGAGCGCCCAGCAGGCGACCGTGCCCACGCCCACGGCCACGAACAGCGGCGCCGAGCAGCACCAGGATGAGGCTCGCCACGAGGATGAGCGCGCCCTGGCCGAGCCACAGGCCAGGCACCAGCGCCGAGGGCGCAGGCAGCGCGCCGCCGAAGAACACGTCAGGCGTTGCGGTTGGTGGGCACTGGCCGCAGGAGGCGCGGCGATCCGCGTACAGCGCCTCAACGAGGAAGCGCAGCGCCATGGCGCGAACACGAGCGCCAGGAAGGCGAGCAGCAGCCACGAACGCTGTCGCCGGGGTCGACGTAGCCGAAGGCGTACAGGCTGTAGAAGTCGAGGCCGGCGTCAGCGCCGTCGATCCAGGCGTCCACCGAGGGAACGCCACGGCAGGGCAGCCAGCGACCTCGCAGACGGCGCTTCCAGCGAAGCGGCCAGGAGCCGGGGCCGTACTTCTCGCCCGGCAGCACCGCCACGAGAGGCGTTACGATCACCGGGGCGAGGAACGGGAAAGACGTGGACGCCCTCGAAGGCGTCCTGGCTGTCTGAGAACACCGACGCAGCCGAGGCGCGCGCGAACCTGAGCAGGCACAGCCCGGCCGACGCGAGGCGTGATGCGGCGCACGGTGCGCGCCGCCGGCACGGTGAGCAGCGCTCCATCCCGTCGACGGCGAGGTGCTGCCGCTCGCGCGTGGCCAGGCTCGCGCCGGCGAAGCCGACCATCACCATGAGCAGCACGGCGAGGTTGGCCTTGCCGTCGATGGACAGCACGGCGCGCACCACCGACCGCCAGCCCACGTCGACGTCGCCGGCCAGCGCGAACCACAGCTCGCGCTGCAGGTACTCGTCGAACACGAGCAGCGTCATGGCGAGCAGCGCCACGGCGACGAAGATCCGCTCGAACAGGGCCAGCGCGCGGTCGGCGAGGCGGCCGATGTCCTCGAGGACGATGACGGCGCCCGTGCTGACGAGCAGCAGCACGAAGCCGAGGTCGAGCAGGTGCGCCCACACCCAGCGGGCCTGCGCGCGGTACCGCGACGGCTCGGTGTAGGTGTCGATCTGGGCCAGCGCCCGCCCGACGAAGCGGGTGGTGGTGTTGTCGATGGACAACGGCTACTTCGGCGCCTTCGCGATGCCGGCCCGGATCTTCGCGAGCAGGTCGGGCCCGCCCTCGATGCCGGCGGCATAGCTGTCGTGCATCTTGCGCGCGATCACGGCGAAGGCCTCGCGCTGGGCGTCGGTCAGGCGGTGCACCTCGACCCCCATGCCGTCGAAGTTGCCGACCATCGCGTCGTCCATGGTGCGGATGGCGGCGCGGCCGCCCGGGCCGAGCGACTTCTTCGACAGCAGCAGCTTCTGCAGGTCGGGCGGCAGCGTGTCGAACCACCGCTTGCCGAAGACGATGACGGCGGGCTGGTACATGTGCCGGGTCACCGTGAAGTGGTCGAGCGCGTCGGCGAGGCCGGCGGACTGGATGAACAGCGCGGTGTTGTCGAGGCCGTCGATGACGTTGCTCTGCAGCGAGGTCAGCACCTCGGTCATCGGCTTCTGCACCGCGGCGACGCCGAACAGCTGGTACATCTGGAGGTGCAGCGCCGACTCCTGGGCGCGCATCTTGAACTTCGGCAGGTCGGCGGGCGTCAGGATCGGCTGGCCCTTGGTGGCGAACGAGCGCCAGCCGTTCTCGGACCAGATGGCGAAGACGAAGCCGCGCTTGGCGAGCAGCTCGGCGTAGGGGTCGAACAGGACGTTGTCGAGGACGTAGTCGGCCTCGGCGTCGGTCTTGAACAGGAACGGCAGCTCGACGAGCGACATCTGCGGGACGTTGCCGCCCTCCGCGAGCGCGCCGGCGCTCACGCCGCAGGCCTGCAGGCGCTCGCCCTTGCGGACCTCGCGCACCATCTCGACCTCGCCCATCATCCCCGGCGGACGCAGGATCACGTTGATCCGGCCGCCCGACTTCGGCCTCGACCTCCTTCTCGAACCGCTCGAGGAGGTCCATCCAGGGCGTGCCCTTGGGGGCGAGGGTGCCGACGTTGAGCTCGAACGCGGCGTCGGCGCGCGACGGGCCGGACACGAGCGCGGCGCCGAGGGCCAGCAGGCCAGCGGCGGCCACGAGCAGCGCGCGAGCGGGGGAGGGCGGGGTCATGGGGGCTCCGGGGCTCGGGCTACGGGGCGGGCTCGGTGTCCGCGTCGACGGGCGGCGCGGTCGCCCCCTCGGCGGGCGCGGGCGCGGGCACGGCGCGGGTCAGGCTCGCCGGGTCGGGCGCGGGGCCGGCGGCCGTGAGCACGTCCTTCGGGAACAGCTCGGCGCGGCGGCTCAGCAGCGCGCGCGCCTTGACCTGCTCGAGCGCGTTCTCCGGCGCCGTGGCCGGGTCGATCGCCGGGTCGGCGGTGAGCACGGTGACGAGGTCCTTGTCGAACAGCGCCACGTCCTCCCGCGCCACCGCGAGGTACTCGGCCTCGGCACGCGCGCGTGGCGAAGTAGTTCGGGGCGCCTTGGAGCGACGCCTCGAAGCGGCGGGCGCTCTCGTCGAGGTCCTGGCCGGCGAAGCTCGGCAGCGCGGCGTAGAACGCGCCCCAGTACCGCGCGGGGCCGTAGTGGTAGAAGGTCGGGTCGAGCGCCTCGACCTTCGCGATGTAGGCTTCACCGTGGGCAGCTGGGCCATGGTGTTGGCGATGCCTTTGGCCTTGCCCTACTTGCCGAGGGCCGTGGCCGTCCAGTACAGGCAGGGCGCGTCCTCGGCGCGGCGAGCGCGCCGTGTCCTTGTCCTTCTGCCCGTTGGCGCGCGCCGTGGCGATGGCGGGGTTCAGCGCGATGCACTGGTTGCCGTACTCGAGGGCGCGGCTCCAGCGCTCGAGCTGCAGCTCCGTCGGTCGGAAGGCGTCGCCCCACAGGTACCAGCCGCGCGTCAGGCGCGGAGCACGTGGCGGTCGGCGCCGCCCACCTTCAGGGCCTCGGCGTAGGCGTCGAGGGCGAGCTTCAGCTTCGCCTCGTCGACCTGCTCGTCCCACAGCGTCGGCGGCCGCCACCTGCGGCGAGGCGTCGGCCGACGACGCCGCGACCTCGTGGTGCCCGCGCCGGGCGGCCGGCAGCCGGCGACCGCGCCCACCCAGACGAGCGCCGTCGCCACCCCGAGGACCCCGACCCGCTGCATGCTCCCTCCGTTCCGAGGCCGAAGCCTCGCCAGCGCGGCCCGCCGTGTCAACGCGTCCCGTTGCGGTGGGCCCCGCTGCGGATACCCAACCCGCTCCTCGGCGCATCCACCCCGGATCGCCGGCGAGTTGGAGGGTGCGTGAAGCTCGACCCCGAGAGTGCCCCCCTCGCGCTCACGTTCGACGACGTGCTGCTCGTGCCGCGCCACTCCACCGTCCTGCCGCGCGACGTCGACGTGAGCACGCGCCTGTGCGAGGGCCTGCGGCTGCAGATGCCCATCCTGTCGTCGGCGATGGACACCGTCACCGAGTCGGGCACGGCCATCGCGCTCGCGCGGGCCGGCGGGCTCGGCATCCTGCACAAGAACCTCACCATCGAGGGGCAGGCCGAGGAGGTCCGCAAGGTCAAGAAGGCGGTGACGGGCATCATCCGCGACCCCATCACCATCGGCCCGTCGGCGTCGATCGGGGCCGCGCGGCGGCTGATGAAGCAGCACCGCATCTCCGGGGTGCCGGTGGTCGTCGAGGGGCGCGCCGTCGGCATCCTCACGAACCGCGACCTGCGGTTCGAGCGGCACCTCGACCGGGCCGTGCAGGAGGTCATGAGCACCGCGCTCGTCACGGTCCTGCTGGGCACCGATCTCGAGGCGCGCCAAGGACCTCATGCAGGAGAACAAGATCGAGAAGCTCCTGGTGGTCGACCAGGGGGCACGCTGCGGGGGCTCATCACCATCAAGGACCTCGAGTCCATCGACCGCTACCCGAAGGCGCAGCGCGACCGCACCGGGCGGCTCGTGTGCGGTGCGGCGGTGGGGGTCGGGGGCGACCGGCGCGAGCGGATGGCGGCGCTCGTCGAGGCCGGGGCCGACGTGGTGGTCATCGACACGGCCCACGGCCACAGCCAGGGCGTGCTCGAGGCGGCGGCCGAGGTGCGGGCGAGCTTCCCGGACGTGAAGCTCATCGTCGGCAACGTGGCCACCCCCGAGGCCACGCTCGCCTGCATCGAGGCGGGCGCCGACGTGGTGAAGGTGGGCATCGGGCCGGGCTCCATCTGCACCACGCGGGTGGTCGCCGGGGTCGGCGTGCCGCAGCTGACCGCCATCGCCACCTGCGCCGAGGTGGCCCACGCGCACAACGTCGGGGTCATCGCCGACGGCGGGATCAAGTACTCGGGCGACGTGGCCAAGGCCATCGCCGCCGGGGCCGACGCCTGCATGATCGGGTCGCTGCTGGCCGGCACCGAGGAGGCGCCCGGCGACGTGGTGCTCTACCAGGGCCGCCAGTACAAGTCGTACCGGGGGATGGGCTCGATCGAGGCGATGCGGGCGGGCTCGTCCGACCGCTACTTCCAGGACGACGCCGGCGACCCCGAGGCCGACACGCGCAAGCTCGTGCCCGAGGGCATCGTGGGGCGGGTGCCCTACCGGGGGCCGGTGGGCGACGTGCTGTACCAGCTGGTCGGCGGCCTGCGGGCGTCGATGGGCTACTGCGGCTGCCGGACCATCGAGGAGATGCAGCGCGACTCGCGGTTCGTGCGGATCACGAACGCGGGGCTGCGCGAGAGCCACGTGCACGACGTGATCGTCACGCAGGAGGCGCCGAACTACCGGATCGAGTGAACCCGGTGGGAGCGGTCGATCGGGCCAGTGCCACGAGTCGCACGAGGATCGGCACCGATCGACCGCAATCCGACGGACGAGTGGAGGAGACCTGACTTCCACGCCCGCCGGACCACCCGGCGCTCAGGACCAATGCAACGGTCGTGCCAGGCCTCGGAGCGCGCGGGCGGACGCGCCGCGGGTCGTCTGCGCGACAGGGTGGCGCCCGAGGCGCCGCGGCGGGCGCTCGGGCGCGACAAGCTGTCACCGCAGGGTGAGCACGACCGCCTCGTCGCGACGCATCGACGCCAGCCCCACGTGCGCGTCGGCGTCATCGACGTCGATGCCGCGGAACGAGGGATGGTCGAGATCGAGGCGCTGCGGCCAGGCCGGGTCCACGATCTCGTCCAGCCCGGCGTAGATGACGCCGGTCGGCGCGCCGGCGGTCCAGTCGTCGAGGTCGACCCAGCCGATGGTCGAGGCCGTCGGGTCGAGCGGCGCGGCGGTCTCGTTCGCGAGGGTGAACCAGAGGCGGCCGCCGCTCACGTCGATGGAGTGCAGGTTGAGGTCCTCGGTCCGGTACGGGACGGCCAGCAGGTCCATGTCGCCCGTCGCCTTGTCGAAGCGGACGAGCGCCCGGTCGGCGTACTCGCCGACGTAGACGGCGTCGTCGGTGACGCGGACCTGCCACGGGAAGCCCTGGAAGATGGACAGGCCCGGCCCGACGGGCGGCGGCAGCGCGAAGCGCTCGGTGGCGCCGGTGGCGGGGTCGTAGTGGTGCAGCCAGGTGCCGAAGCCGTCGGCGACCCAGGCCGTGCCGTCGACGGGGTCGAGCGTGACGTGGGCGCCGAAGCCCTCGAGCGGCACCGCCTGCACGCAGCCGTCGGCGGCGGTCTCGCCGGCCCCGCAGGGCTGGAGGGCGGCCGCGGCGACGGCAGCCGGGTCGTCGTAGTCGAGGAGCGGCTCGCAGTGCTCGGGCCGGGGCTCGAACACGTACAGGCCGCCGTCCCAGCCGTGGGTGAAGAACACGCGGCCCCCGCCGACGGCCAGGCCCACGACGTCGCCCTGGTCGCCCGGGACGGGGTAGACGCAGTAGCGGTCGTCCTGCAGCGTGCTGCGCAGGTCCACGCCCTGCGGGTCGAACTGCAGCAGCCGCGCGTGGTTCGGCACGGGGCTGTCGGCGCCGACGTAGCGCCCGCCGACCGAGGCCCAGACGGTGCCGTCGTCGGCGACGAGCACCTTCTCGCCGGCGGCGGAGGTCGTCGACGGGCTGGCGCCCGACAGCGGGTTCGCGTAGGGCGAGACGGGGACGTAGCGCGCCGTGGCGGGGTCGTAGCGCTGGAGCAGCGGGTGGGTCAGCGCCTCGCCCGTGCCGTCGGCGCGGGCGTGGAACAGGCGGCGGGTGAACTCGCTGTGGACCCAGGCGTCGCCCTGGTCGTCGAGGACGATGTCGAGCGGCTGCCCCACGCCGGCGTACGGCCAGGCGGCGGTGGCGGTGGCCGCGCTGAAGTCGTCGGTCCAGGGGCGGTCGAGCGTCCACGTGGCGCCGTCGTCGACGACGAGCGACTGGTGCATGCCCTCGTCGGTGATCATCGCGAAGACGGGCTCGCCGGCGGCCACGGCGTCGCCGTCGGCGGCGACCCGCGCCACCAGGCCGGTCGTCGACGCCACCATCGGCTGCCCGCCCACGTCGGCGACGTGCCAGCCGGCGAAGACGAAGGCGCCGTCGGGCACGTTGGGGTCGTACGCCACGAGGCCGGCGACGGGGCTCGGCTGGTCGTGGCGGTTGCTGCACACGGCGTCCTGCAGGACGCACGCCACCACGGTGACCTCGTGGACCCCCGGGGGCAGCTCGCCGGCGGGGAAGGTCCAGGCGTGGTCGCCGGTCCACGCGCCGATGCCGAGCGTGGGTGCGTCCACGTAGAACAGGTTGCCGGCGCTCTGCCACGCCAGCGTGGCGTCGGCCCCCGGCGCGACGGCGAGGCGCCGGTCGCCGTCGAGCAGGCCCGGGAGGGCGCGGAAGCTCACGGTGCGCCGTTCCGAGCACAGGGGCGTCTCGCCGGCCGCGGGCTCGACGCAGGCCTCGAGCGACCAGGTCCAGGTCTGCAGCCCGCCCGACAGCGCGTCCGCGGGGACGGCGAGCTCGCCGGTGAGCGCCACCTCGTCGCCGTCGGAGAACAGCGGCGTCTGCGGCGTGCGCAGGCGCAGGTACGCGAGGTCGGCGCGGGCGGAGGCGTCCCAGGAGAGCGTGTGGTCGCCAGGATCGTACAGGTCCACGGCGACCGTGCCGGGTGCGTCGAGGAGCGGGGGCGTGGCGTGCGTGACGGTCAGCTCCGGCGGGTCGACCGGGGTCACGGAGACGGCGACCGTGAGGTAGGCCTCGCCGGTGACGGGATCCGGCGCCTGCAGCGTGTACTCGTGGATGCCGCCGCGGGGGACGCGGGTGGTGACGGCGCAGCCGTCGGGCGGGCCCTCGGCGCAGCGGGCGGGGGCGGGGCCGAGGTCGAAGACGTAGACCTCGTCGGAGGCGGCGGCGCCCGGGATCGACCAGGTCAGGGTGACGAGGTTCGTGTCCGAGACTGCTGCCGTGAACGTGGTGCCGGTCGGCGTCGTGGTGGTGGTGGTGGTGGTCGTGGTGGTGGTGGTGGTGGTCGTCGTCGTCCTGGGATCGGTGATCGTCCCGGTGGGGTCGGTCTGTGCGGGATCGGGCGGCGTGACGGAGCAAGCCGCGAGCAGCAGCGGGAGCATTGCATCGAACATGGGGTCCTCCTGCGAGCACCGCTCCCAAGCAACGGGCGTGCCGTCCGGACGGGGAAGGGGAGCAGCGGATCGTGTGGCATCGGTGCGAACGGGGCGACGCAGCGTCGTGCGCAACCTCGTTCGCGTCCGACCCGCACATGCCCGGACCCGCGCTGCCCTCGCCATTCGTTTCAGGCGATTTCATCGCTGTGAATGCGATTCCCCCTGCGCAGCGGCACGTGGAGCGCGGCGGGGGGCTACTCCGCGAGCTCCGGCCGGCCGGCGTAGAGGTCGAGGGCCGCCGGGTTCGCCAGCGCGTCGCGGTTGGGGACCGCCTCGCCCCGCAGGATCCGCTGCACCGCGAGCTCCACCTTCTTCCCGCTGATGGTGCGCGGGACCTCGGCCACCGCCAGGATCTTCGCCGGCACGTGGCGCGGAGTACACTGGGTGCGGATCTCGCGCTTGATCCGGTCGACCAGCGCGACGTCGAGCGCCACCCCGGCGGCCGGCACCACGAACAGCACCACCCGCGTGTCGTCCTGCCAGTCCTGCGACACCACGAGGCTGTCGACGACCTCGGGCATCGCCTCGACCACCTCGTAGATCTCGGCGGTGCCGATGCGCACGCCGCCCGGGTTGAGCGTGGCGTCGGCCCGACCGTACACGATCACGCCGCCGCGCGCGGTCACCTCGATCCAGTCGCCGTGGCGCCACACGCCGCGCGTGTCGACCGGCCAGCCCTCGGGGTAGGCGAAGTAGGCGGCGCGGTACTTGGCCTCGCCCGCATCGTTCCAGAAGCCCACGGGCATCGACGGGAACGGCGCGGTGCACACGAGCTCGCCCTTGGCGCCGACGACCGGGCGGCCGTGCTCGTCCCACGCCTCGACGGCCATGCCGAGCCCGCGCTTCTGGATCTCGCCCGGCCACACCGGATCGATCGGTGAGCCGAGCATGAAGCAGCCGAGGATGTCGGTGCCGCCGCAGATCGAGGCGAGCTGCACGTCGCCCACCGCGCGGGCGACCCAGCGGAAGCCGTCGGGCGGCAGCGGGCTGCCGGTGGACATCACCGCGCGCAGCGCGCCCAGATCGTGCTCGGTGCGGGGCTCGAGCCCGACCTTCTCGCACGCGCCGAGGTACTTCGGGCTCGTGCCGAGGTGGGTCAGGCGCTCCTCGGTGGCGATCCGCCACAGTGCGCCGGCCTCGCTGCCGCCCGGCCCGTGGGCGGGGCTGCCGTCGACCAGCACGACCGTGGCGCGCGCGGCGAGGCCCGACACCAGCCAGTTCCACATCATCCAGCCGGTGGTGGTGTACCAGGCGATGCGGTCGCCCGGCCGCACGTCGCTGTGCAGCACGTGCTCCTTGCCGTGCTGCAGGAGGGTGCCCCCCGCGCCGTGGACGATGCACTTCGGCACGCCCGTGGTGCCCGAGCTGTACATCACGTAGACGGGGTGGTCGAACGGCAGCTGGGCGAACGGCGGCGCGGGGTCGGCGCAGGCGAGCGCGTCGACCCAGCGGACGCCGCCCTCGGTGGCGAGCCCGGTGACCGGCACCCAGACGAGGGCCTTCAGCGAGGGCAGGGCGCCGGCGATCTCGGCCACCCGCTCCCGCGTGTCGAACTCCTTGCCGCCGTACCGGTAGCCGTCGCACGCAAAGAGGACGGCGGGCTCGATCTGCCCGAACCGGTCGAGCACGCCCTTGCGCCCGAAGTCGGGGGAGCAGCTCGACCACACGGCGCCGATGCGGGTCGCCGCGAGCATGCCGATCACCGCCTCCTCGCGGTTCGGCAGGAACGCCGCCACGCGGTCGCCCGGGCCCACGCACTGCGCGACCAGGAACGCGGCCAGGCGCCCGACCTGCTCGCACAGCGCGGCGTGGGTCAGGGCGACCCGCCGGCCGGCGTCGTCGCGCGCGACCAGCCGCGGCGTGTCGTCGTGCGGCGCGTCCGGCTGCAGCAGGTTCTCGGCGAAGTTCAGCCGCGCGCCGGTGAACCAGCGCACCTGGCGGACGCTGTCGAGCAGCGGCGTCGCCACCTCGGTCGGCTCGGCGCTGTGGAGCACCGCGAGCTCGTCCCACAGGAGCGCCCAGAAGGCTTCGCGCTCGGTGACGGACCAGCGCCAGAGGTCGTCGTAGCCCGTGATCGGCACGCCGCGCTGGCGGACCCGTTCGGCGAGGCGCGCCATCCGGGTGGTGGCGGCGACGGCCGGGTCGGGCGTCCAGCAGGGCGTGTCCGCCATCGACTCAGACCGCCGTCTTGACAGCCTTGCGGACGGTGACGACGCCACCGTTCGGGCCCGGGACGCCGCCCTGGACGTAGAGCAGGTTGCGCTCGGTGTCGATCTTCGCCACCGTCAGGTTCTGGACGGTGACCCGCGCGTTGCCCATCTGGCCGCTCATCGGCATGCCCGACAGGGTCATGCCGGGGGTCAGCCGGGTGCCGATCGAGCCGCCGTGGCGGAAGTACTCGTGGACACCGTGGCTGCGCTCGAAGCCGGCGAAGTTGTGGCGCTTCATGACGCCGGCGAAGCCGCGGCCCTTGCTGGTGCCGCACACGTCGACCCGCTCGCCCTGGGCGAACACGTCGCCCGCCGCGAGCACCTTGCCCACCTCGTGCTGCGAGACCACGTCGCCGGGGACGCGGAACTCCTGCACGTGGGCCAGCGCGCCCTCGATGCCGGCCTTCGCGAACCGGCCGAGGTCGGGCTTGTTCGCCCGCGACGCCTTCTTGTCGCCGAAGCCGAGCTGGATCGCGTCGTAGCCATCCTTGCTGGCGGCCGTCTTCACCGCGGTGACGGTGCACGGGCCGAGCTCGATGACGGTGACGGGCAGGACCTCGCCGTCTTCCTCGTTGAAGATCTGGGTCATGCCGAGCTTGCGGCCGATGAGGCCGATCGTCTGGTTCGCCACGGGACCTCCGCATTGGACGGCCCACCGGCCGTCGTACGGGTTGAGAATGAGGCGCCTGGGTAACCCGCGCGGCGGGCGCGGCAAGCGTTCGCGCCCTGCCCCGCGGGTTGCATCCAGCTAGAACGTGTACTTCAGGTAGCCGTAGGGCGACAGGCCGAGATCGAACCCGATCACGTAGCTGGCGTCGGCGTCGATCCCGACGGAGAAGTGCGACAGCTTGGTGTAGTACTCGATGGTGGGCCCGAAGATCAGCATCGGGAGGGGGCCCTGGTGCAGGGTCGCCTCGGCGCCGCCCCAGCCCGCCACGATCTGGTTGCGGTAGGCCTCCTCGCCCATGAGCAGCGGGATGACCATCACGCCGCCGCCGGCGCGCATGCCGATGCCGAAGCGCCGGGACGCGTAGGCCGACAGCTCGATGGCCGCCGTGCCCGAGAAGGTGTGGATGTCGCCCTCGACGAACGGCGCGGTCGCCGGGAGCTGGTCGACGCGCGGCCCGTTGAACAGGCCCTGGCCGAACTGGACCTCCCAGGCAGCGCTGAAGCGCTCACGGTCGATGAAGTCGGCGCCGAGGCCGAGCTCCAGCGACATGACCCCCGACAGCAGCGGGGCCGGGGAGCCCTGGACCCGCACGCCGTGCGTGTTGAAGTAGATGGTGCTGCCGAGGTCGGCCTTCATGTAGAAGCCCCGCACGACCTCGCGCACGACCTCGTTCTCGAAGTCGCGGGCGGAGCGCCGGGCGTCGTCGTCGTCCTGGGCCTGAGCGGCCGAGGACACGAGCAGCGCGAGCGCGGTGGCGATGAGCGGAGCCGTAGGGTTCGAGCGGGTCATCACGCATCCTCGACGTGAAGGCGGTGGCAGCAGACGGAGCAGGCCCCGCCCGCGAGGGGCGGGAGCCAGCAGGCGTCGACGGGGTCTACTTGATCTCGTCGACGGACTGCTTCATCTCCTCGTTCCAGTTCTCACGGAGCTTGATCAGCGGGTTGAAGTTGGCCTTCCGCCGATCGAGGAGCAGGGTGCCCTGGGGCTTGACGAGCTCACCGGTGACGTCGACGCCTTCGAAGTCGATCTCGGTGCGCTCCTTGTACTTGATCTGGCGCCCGGAGTCGGAGTCGACGTCGCCGCCGGCCCCGCCATCGTCCTGAGCGAACGCCGGCGCCGCGATGAGCGTCCCCACGAACAGCAGCAGTGCACGGGTCATGGCCTTCTCCTGTCTGGTTCGGATGGTTCGTTCGAGCCTAGCCCGGCTCGCCCTCGGCCGGGGCCTCTTCGGTCCCGTCGCCCTGGCCTTCGCCCTCCGGCGGGGCTTCGTCGGTGCCTTCCTCGGCGGGGGGCGCGGCGCCGCCGCCAGCGCAGTTCGCCACCGCCTCGTCGACCGCCGGCACGTACGCGTCCAGCAGCTGCTGGATGTCGGCCGCCATGTCGGTGTCCTTCGCGTCGACGACCATCTGCGCCTGCTCGAGGATCATCGAGACCTCCTCGACGGAGGCCTCGTCGAGGCAGGAGCGGTTGGACTCGATCTTCGCGTTGGTCGCGTTGATGGTTTCGGCCATCTTCGACAGCAGCTCGGCGTTCCGGCGCTCGCGCTCCTCCTCGGCCTTCTTCTTCTCGGCCTCGATGCGCTTGCGCTCGGCCTCCTTCTCCTGCATCGTCTTGACCTGCTGCTGCTCCATGAACACCGGATGCTGCGGCGAGATCGTGCCAGCCTTGCTGTCGATGAAGGACTGCAGGTACGTCATCGCCTTGTCGAAGTCCTTCGTGTACCGGTAGTTCAACCGGGCGGCGTCGAAGTAGGCGGCTTCGAACTGCGGATCGGCGGCGATGATCTGGTCGTACAGGTCGCCCGCCTCCTTGTACTCCTTGAGCCCGCGGTGCGCGACGGCCAGGCCGAGCTTGGCGTCGAGGCTCGACGGGTTGGAGCTGGTCGCGGCCTCGAAGCAGGTCTTGGCCAGCGCGTAGTCGCCCGAGTTGAGCGCCACGAAGCCGAGGTTCATGTTGGCTTCGAAGTTGTTGCTCTGCAGCTTGATGGCGGTCTGGAACTTCTCGATGGCCGCCGCCTCGTCGCCCTGGATGAGGTAGGTGACGCCCATGTTGTTGTAGACGCCGGGGTCGCCGTCGTTGAGCTCGAGCGCCTTCTCGGCCGTCAGCTGCGACAGCGAGTAGTTCTGCTGCGCGTAGTACAGCGCCGACAGGTTGCGGTAGACCGCCGCGTTGTCGGGCTTCTTGCGCAGGATCTCCTGCGCCTCGGCCAGCGCCGCGTCGTACTGCCCGCCCGCCACCAGGGCCGCGACGAGGTCGTTGCGCGCCTCGACGTTGCCCGGGTCCTTCTCGGCGACGGTCTTGTACAGCGCGATGGCCTCGTCGGCCTTGCCCTGGTCGGTCAGCACGCGCGCCAGGGAGAACATCGCCGCCTCGTAGGTCGGATCCGTCTCCCAGGCCTTGCGGTAGTGCATCTCGGCGTCGGCCGGGCGGCCGAGCTGCTCGGCGACCCACCCGGCGTTGAAGTCGGCCTTCGGGCCGCCACCGAGGTTGGCGGCCTTGTTGAAACGCTCGTAGGCCGCGGCGTAGTCGACCGCGCCGGTCTTCTTGTCCGGCTTCTGCAGCAGGTCGAGGCCGACCTGGAAGTTCGGGCCGGGCTTGTTCGCGAGCTCTTCCTCCGACGGGCCCTTCTTGGGGCAGCCCGTCAGCGCGATCAGGGAGAGCAGGGTGAGGGTCAGGCTGGTGCGCATGGTGGTCTCCCCGATCACAGGCTGGTCTCGAACGAGAACTTCTGGGTCGACTTGCTCGACGTGTACCGGGGCTGCAGCAGCTCCTCGGTCAGGCCGGGGTAGTCGTCGGGACGCAGCTCGCCGAGCTGGCGGGTCGCGTAGGCCGTGTTCTCGTTGTACAGCGTGAGCTCGAAGCTCTTGTCGAGGGCGAGCTTGTAGGCGTTGACGGCCTTCTCGTCCATGACGTAGGCGCGGTCGGCCAGCTGCATGCTGTAGATCTCGACCTGGTCGGGCGTGAGGTACGACGGCTTGTCGCTGTTCACGAACGAGTCGGCCATGTTCTCGTAGACCTTGCCGAGCGACACGAGCGAGGCCAGGCCCCACTCGCCGGCGCCGGTGGCCACCACGTCGGTGAACGCCTTCTCCACGTCGACGAGCGCCTTGGTCTTCTTGGTGAGGCTCGCGGCCAGCGCCTTGTCTTCGGCCTTCTGGCTCGCGCCCTTGCCGGCGCCGCTGATGCGCAGCTCCATGTACTTGTCGAGCTTCGGCTGGGCGAGGTCGTACATCATCTCGGCGACGTACTCGGTCTGCGGCCCCTTCTCGGTGCCCGACTTCTGGTACAGCTTGACCGTGTCCTCGTAGATCGCGTCGCGCTCGCGCCGCTTCCCGAGCTTGTCCATCGCCTGGCCGTAGTGCAGGCGCGCGAAGTAGGCGTAGTCGACGGGCGAGCCCTTCGGCGGGCTCTTGTAGAACGCCTGGTAGACGTTCGCGGCGTCCTGCCAGCGCTCGTTCTCCTCGTAGATCCGGCCGACGCGGATCTTCACGTCGGGCACGCGCTCGTCGTCGGGGTTGCCGTCGACGAAGGCGTTGTAGTCCTCGATCGCCTTGTCGGCCTCGCCGAGGCCCTTGCGGAACACCGCCGCCGAGTAGATGGCGTCGCCCGCCGTCTTGTTCATCGCCGCGAGCTTGGTCGCGTCGTCACCGGCCTTGGCCTTCTCAGCCGGGGTGAGCGTCCAGAACTTCTCGTAGTAGAACGCGGCGTTCGCGTAGTCGGCGACCTGCTCGTAGTCGTACGCCAGGAAGCCGATCTGGTCGTAGTAGTACTTGGTCTTCGGCCCGAACTTCGGGTCGTCGATGAGGATGTGGCGCACCTTCACCGAGTCCGCCGGGCGACCCGCCTTCGCGTAGTAGGCGGCAGCGTTGTTGAGCGCCTGGGCGGCGATGGCCGACTCCGGGAACTCCTCGTAGAACGCCACGAACCCATCGGCGGCCTTGCCGAAGTCCTTGTCCTTCTCGAAGGAGATCTCGATCAGCTTGAAGGAGCTGTTCATGTAGATGTCGTAGACATCCTTCTTGAACGTCGGGCTGCCGAGGCCCTGCTGGTCGTAGAACGCCTTCGCCGTCTGGCGCAGGCTGTCCCAGTTCTCCTTGATGTTCAGCGCGTCGAGGATCAGGTTCGCGCCGAGCTCGGCCTCCTTCGACCGCGGATCCATGGCGATGACCGCCTGGAACTGCTTCGAGGCCTCCTCGAACCGGTACTTGTTGTACAGCAGGTACGCGGACTTGTAGATCACGTCCTTGACGCGCTTGTCCTCGGGGTAGAGGGTCGCGTACTTGTTGCAGGCGTCGACGAAGCGCTGCTCCCAGTCCGACAGCGACTGCGGCTGCACGTCCTTGGTCGGCTTCGCGGTGACCCGGCCCGAGCCGGCGGCGCCGCCCTCGACCTTGATCTGCTCCTCGGCCGCGAAGATGGCGGACTCCGCACAGAAGCGGGAGTGCTTGCCCTTCGGGTCGATGTCGACGACCTTCATGTACTGTTCGAACGCGCCCGCGAAGTCCTTCAGCTTGTACAGCAGCTCGCCGTAGGCGTAGCGGACCTCGTAGGAGTGCTCGTTCGTCGGGAACAGGTCGAGGTAGGTCTGGTAGGCGGTCTTCGCCAGCTGGTAGACCTGCATCGTGTCGGGGTGCCGGCTCTTCTCGTACTGCCGCGCCGTCTGGTGGTAGTCGGCGGCGATGCCCCGCAGCTGCGCCTCGATCTTGGTCTGCGCCTCGGCGACGGCGGTGGGGTCGGCGGCGTTGGCCTTGGCCCACGCGCTCTCGGAGTTGTAGTCCGCCCGCAGCCGGTTGATCTCGTCCAGCACCTTCTCGCGCTGGCCCATCTTCTTGTAGGCGCTGATGATCTCGGTCTGGTACTCGGGGTTGTCCTTGGCCGTGGGCTGGTCGAGGATGAGCCGCCGGTACATCTCGACGCACCGATCGAACTTGCCCTGCTCGCAGAACATGCCGGCGAGGCGCTTGAGCGTGGTGCGGATGAGGTCGGTGCGGCCGAGCTTCGTGAAGTACTCGATCGCCTCGTTCATCTGGTCGGCGTCGGCGAAGAACCGGACGAGGTCCTTGAGGGCCTCGTCCTGCAGCTGCATGTTCGACTGGCTCTGGTCGGCGTTGGCGAGCGAGTAGTCCACCACCTTCTTCATGGTGGCGATGGCGTTCTCGTACTCACCGACGTTGTAGTAGCACCACCCGAGCTTGTACAGCGAGTAGGCGTACTTCGGGCTGTCGGTGTAGCGGCTCGCGTTGAGGTACGCCTTGAGCGCGCCGAACGCGTTGTTCTCCACGTCGAAGTAGTACTCGCCGATGAGGACCCAGGCGTCGGCGATGAAGTCCGACTGCGGGTACATCTTGACGAGCTGCTTGAAGGCCTCGGCGGCCTCCTGCTCCTGACCGAGGTCCTTGAGCGCCGAGCCGAGGTAGAAGGTCGCCTGGTCCGACCGCTCGTACCGCGGGTAGTTCCGCAGGATGCCGTCGTACAGCTTGATCGACTTCTCCTGCCACTCGCGCGACCCGCTGTTGTCGGGCTTCAGGCCCTCGGGGTTGCAGCCGGGCTGGTTGAAGCAGGTGTCGTACTGCTTGTCGAAGCTCGCCATCTCGCGCAGGTAGAGGTACCGGCCCTGCTGGAAGTAGAGGTCCGCGAGCCGCAGCATCATCTCGGCCTTGGTGTCGTCGCGGACGCCGTGGGTCAGCAGCCCCTTCAGCTTCTCGATCGACTCCATCCGCTTCTGCTCGGCCATGACCAGCATCTGCTCGTTCTGGCTCATCTGCTCGTCGAAGCCGCGGAGCTTGATCTGCTTCCCGGTGCGGGACTGCAGCTCTTCGTCTCCGTCGGACGCCTTGTCGGCGGCGTGCGCGGGCACGGCGCCGAGGAGCGACAGGCCGACGACGAGAGCCGCCAGGCGCGTGGTGGAGAAGGTCTTCATGGCGTGGCTCCTGCGGGGGATGGACCCCGCGGTTCGCGTCTCGGACTCAGTTGCAGCTCGAGTGCTCGGCGTAGCGGTAGTAGCCCAGCTCGTCGCGCCAGAACTCCCAGTTGAACGGCCAGTAGATGGTGTCGCGGGAGGTGGCGAAGTCGGTGCGGCGGCGCTCGCCGGCGTCGAGGTCACCGGACTGGGCGCGGAACTCGTAGTCGGCGCGCTGGGCGTCCACGACCTCGAACCCGAGGATCTCGCCCCGCACCAGCAGCTCGTCGAGCATGTCGTGGAGCTTCAGCATCTCGCGCAGCAGCTCGTTGCCGGCCTTCTTCTTGTACAGGAGGCGGTCCTCCTCGATGATCTTGACGAGCTCCGACCCGAGGTTGTCGCGCCACTGGGCCTTCTGGTCGTTGATGGCTTCCACCTCCGCATCCATCAGGTCGAGGTGTCGGACCATCGCCGCGAGGTCGCGGTTCCGCAGGAACCTCGCGAACACCGCCTCGGTCAGGACCGACGACTCGTGCGGGTTCGTGAAGTAGTGGTCGTACGCCTGGTCCCAGAGGTCCTTCTGGTCGCGGTACTCGTTGAGGAAGTTCTCGATCTCGACCTTCATCGGCTCGTACTTCTTGTTGAAGTTGGCCAGGATGCGCTCGACCTCGTTGAACTCGCAGAGGTTGAAGAAGGTCAGCGCCTCGAGGTAGCGCACCTCGGGCACGAAGTCGGTCTCGACGAAGTACGGGCTGCGGACGGTGAGCAGCAGGCCGAGCGTCAGGTTCAGGTCGGACCGCAGGAAGTTGGTCCACGCGCGCTCGAACAGGCTCTCCGCCCAGTACGACGAGTCGCGCGAGACGAGCGAGTAGAAGCTGTCGGCCGGCTCGAAGCGCTCGAGGCCGTAGTAGATGCGCGCGATGTTGATGATCGAGAGATCCTTCAGGTCCTCGATGTCCTGCGCGGTCCGGGCGTCGCCCACCACCGGCGGCTGCGCCTGCATGACCTCGCGGAACGACTCCACCGCGCTGCGCATCTTGCCGCGCTGCTGGTGGATGATGCCCTCGTAGTACTTCGCCCGCATGAACAGGTCGGAGTTCTCGGGGACCTGCTCGAAGTAGTGCGCGGCGTCGGTCAGCTCGTCGCGCTCGTAGAGCTTGCGGCCGAGCAGGTAGTACAGGTGGCTGCGGGCCTGGCGCGGGAACGCGTCGGGCGGGATCTTGGCCACGATGCGCAGCAGCTCGTAGTCGTTGCCGGTGCGCTCCGCGATGCGGATGAGGCGGGGCAGCGCGTACTTGAAGTACGGGTTGCTCGGGCCCTTGCGCACGACCTCCATGAAGTAGTGCTGCGCCGAGTGGTACATCGCGAGGTCGTCGAGCGACTTCGCCAGGTAGTACTCGATCTTCGTCTGCTGGTCGGGGTACCGGTTGTCGCGCAGCATCTCGTAGAGCGCGTGGCTCGACGACAGCGGCTTCTTGCTGCGGTACAGCTCGATCGCGTTCTCGAGCTCGGCCGGCCCGCCGCCGCTCGGCTCGTCGCCCTCGTCGATGTCGGCGCCGCCGCCCGCGCCCACCGTGAAGGTGTCGCCGCCGAGCGTCTCCTCGTCGTCGAAGGACCCGATGTCGGGCGACGGCGTCGGCGGCTGGGGCGCGGGCACGCCGGTGTTCGCCGCGACGTTGCCCCCCGAGCCGCCCGCACCGGCCATCTGCCGCGCCGCCTCGACCACCTCGGCCGGCGCGCCCTTGCTCTGCAGGCAGGCCGGATCGGGCGCGGTGGCGGCGCTCTTGATGGTCTGGATGACGATGTCGGTCGGGATGTTGAGCGTGGTCATGTTGATGACCTCGTCGCAGGTGACCGCGGAGGCCACCGACGGCGCGAGCAGCGCGCCGAAGACGAAGCTCAGGGCGAAGCGAGGCAGTTTCGTGCCCATGGGTTCAGTCCATCCCGGGGAAGAAGATCGAGGCCCCGGCGAGCAGGGTGAAGTTGTTCTTCATCTCGAGCGTGGTGGACTCGAGGACCTCGATGTAGGACAGCCCGCGGCCCTCGATGCGGACCGCGAAGGACTTGCCGAAGATGACCCGCGCCCCGCCGCCGTAGTTCAGCGTGGGGTGGAACTGCGACTTGGTCGCCTCGGCCTCGGGCTCGCCGACCTTCTGGAGCGCCGCGAGGTCGTCGAGCGTGTTGACGATGCCGGTGCCGGCCAGCGCGTACAGGTCGAAGCCGATGATGCGGTGCGCGCCGACCGCGATCTTCCCGTAGATCGGCGAGAACTGGAACGCGATGCTCCCGAAGAACTGGATCTTCGAGATGTCGGGCGTCACGTCGTTCTCTTCGATGATCTGGTGCGTGATCGCCTTGTAGTCGCCCGTGCCGAGGTCGGGCGACAGGTAGCCCGAGGCCTCCACCGCGAAGATCTCGGTGATGTGGTAGCCGATGCCGACGTTGAGCAGGTAGCGGTTCACGAACGGGTCGTTCGTGACGAAGCCCGCCATGACCGCCGGCTCCGCCCGGTTGATCTTCAGGAA
This sequence comes from Myxococcota bacterium, assembly GCA_041389545.1. Classification (GTDB taxonomy): domain Bacteria; phylum Myxococcota_A; class UBA796; order UBA796; genus JACKER01. The sequence continues at coordinate 81,827 of JAWKRQ010000008.1, forward strand.
GTTCTTGCGCTGGAACGTCTGGATGATGCGCTTCTTCGGGCGCTCGTCCGGCAGCACGACCTCGGGCTGGTCGGCCTCGTTCAGCAGCTGCGCCTTCTCCTGGGCCGCGGAGGGCTCGGGCGGGGTCACGTCGTCGTCGCCGAACAGGTCGTCGGGGAGGTCCGTCTCGTCCTGCGCGAGCGCCGTGCCCCCGGCGGTGAGGCCGGCGATCAGGATGGATGAACGGAGGAGGGACCGGAACATCGGAGCTCCGCGGGTCGAATCGGTTCGGTGGATGCGTGTGGCTGCGGACGGACGGGCGCGCGGCGAGGGACTAGAACTCGTAGAGCTGCCGCTTCATTCGCGGGAAGAACAACGCGATGCCCGCCGACGCGGTCACGTTGTTGTAGAGCCGCTGTCCGTCGACCGGGACGTTCGGGTCGTACTGCGGCTGCTTGTCGACGTAGAACGCCGCGCGCACGTCGAGCTTCACCGCCATGATCTGGTTCACGAAGTAGTTCTGCCCGAGACCGAGGTAGGGGCCCACCACCACCTGGTTCCCGTTGTCGTTCAGGGTGAGGATGTCGCCCTGATCGATGTTCGCGTCGTCGTAGACCGCGAAGAAGTTGTGCTTCGAGATCATCCCGGCGCCGCCGAACAGGTAGAAGTCGAAGTTCAGCACCGTCTCGCCGACGAGGTTGATCTTGCCGTAGAGCGGGGCCCAGGCGACGCCGAACGCCGCGGTCAGGCCCGCCTTGTCGAGCGGCTGCTGGAACGCCGTGTCTTCCTCGGCCTGGTGGGCGCGCTCGAGGAGCACCGAGGTCAGCCCCTTGAGGTCGTTCTCGCCGAGGTCGGGCGAGTACTGCAGGGCCATCTGGACCGACAGCGTCTCGCTGAAGTGGTAGCCCGCGATGCCGCCGATCATGTAGCGCCGGGCGAACGGGTTGTTCGGCACGTACCCGACGATGGGCGAGATCTCGAACCGGTTGGCCTTGAGGAAGAACCGGTTCTCGACGGCCTGCTGCTCGTCGTGGCCGAGCTTGTACTGCTCGAGGGCGTCGAGGCCGGGGCTGCTCGCCGACGCCGGCGCCGCCGCGCCGAGCGCGAGCAGGCAGGCCCCGAGGGTCGCCAGGCGACCGAGGAGCGAACCGGTGGGAACATCGACCTGGGCGCAGCGTGGCATCGGGGCCTCTCCCTTCGAACCGGCCTGTCGGCCGTCAGCGCGGAACCTTAGCACGCACGACCCGGATCGGCCGCTGCCAGCGGCGTCGATGCCCGCTGCGGGTCCGGGGTCCGGCGACCGCAGCCGAGCGATGCCGGCTCCCGACCGAACGGCCGGGCCGGCCGGGACGGCGGGGAGGGCCGCCCCGCCGGCGGCGTGGAAGTGGCCCGGAGAACCGAGCCCGACGGGCGTGGGGTCCTGCATGTCAACTCTTTGTCAGCGTGGAGTCCGGCACGTCCGCGACCCCCGGGGGGCCGGCGAGACGCTCACCGACCGGTCGGGCGACCGATCGTGAACTCCTGTGTGTACCAGGACACCCCGCCCCTTCGATCGCGCAGCACGATATACCAGAAGCCTCGATCGAGCGTCTCTTTCGGGGCCTGCCACGTCGCCTCGAGCCGCGGCCACAGGGTGACCTCCTCGAGCATCTCGCCGCCGGTCGTGTACCAGCTCGCGTAGGGCTCCTCGACGCGCTGTTCGACCACGCCATCGCTGTTCTCGTAGTCGTAGGACTCGATGGCGCCCTCGGGCAGCGCCACCGACAGGTCGTAGCGCTGGTCGGGCTCCACGGTCACCACGGCACCCGGCGGGATGGGCAGGCCGTCCACCACGAACACGCCGATGTCGGGGTTGTGGTTCGGCGTGGGGGCGTCGCTCACGACGAGGCGCTTGTAGGCCGAGACCACGACGCTGAAGTCGAGGTTCGCGAGCGCGTCGGGGTCCTGCAGCAGCGCGGTGGGGAAGGCCAGCAGCTGCACCAGCACGTAGCGGCCCTCGAGGCGGGCCTGCTCGTCGAGGCCGTCGAGGAGGTCGGCGGGGGCGGTGTAGCTCGGGGCCAGGCCGGGCTCGAAGCCGACGAAGCCGAGCGAGGCGAGGTCGGCCGGGTCGGCCGTGGCCAGGTCGACGTCGCCGAGGTCGGTCAGGCAGCCGAAGCCGTTGCCCTCGTCGTCGACGGGGCAGGCGAGCCACAGGACGGAGCGGTCGGCCGGGATGCCGTTGTCGCCGACCTCGCCGTCGCTGCCGGGGGGCGCGCCGAACAGCGCGTCGAACGCGACGGTGTCGCCCGGGCGGATCTCGGGCGGGTCGGCGCGGATGCCGAGGATGCGCGTCTCGGAGACCTCCCAGTCGGGCGTCAGGTCCCGCGGGCGCGGCCACTTGTCGCTGTTGATGACGCAGCCCGAGGCGAGGGCCACGAGCGCGAGCAGGGGCGTTCTCATGGGTAGAACTTCGCTTCGATCCCGATGTTCGGGATGAACGGCAGCCCGCGGAGGTAGGCGGCCTCGGTGTAGTCGAAGTTGTACAGCGTGAACTCGGCGTTCACGCCGCGCACGGCGTTGAGCAGGTCGACGTAGGTGTCGAGCTGCCAGGTCCGGAACGTCCAGAGCTTGTCGAAGCGCAGGCTCGTCTGGAAGTAGGGCGGGAGCCGGTCCTCGTTGATCTGGCCCACCCGGAACGGGTTGTAGAAGTCGGAGTCGGCGTCGTACACGCCGGTGTCGTACAGGCTCGCCGGGTTGCCCGTCACGTACTGCACCTGCGCCGAGATGCCGAAGTCGAACGGCAGGTCGTAGCCGGCCTGGGCGCTGAAGATGTGCGTCTGGTCGAAGTCGAAGCGGTACCAGCACGGGCCCGTGCCGAGCAGCAGGTTCTCGTCGCTCGGGTCGCCCTCGGTGCACACGTAGGGGTCGCGGCGGGCCGCGCGCGACAGCGTGTAGCTGACCCAGCCGAAGAAGGGGCCCACGGGGTCGTGGCGCGCCATGATCTCGAGGCCGTAGGCGCGCCCGGCGCCGCCGTTGACGAACGGGTTGCTGCCGAAGCCCGTCCAGGCCTCGTCGAACACGATGAGGCGGTCCATCTGGCGGTAGAACAGGTCGACGTCGTAGTGGATGGCGGGGGTGAGGCGCTGCTCCCAGCCGAAGGTGGTCGACCAGCTGCGCTCGAAGCTCGTCGTGGCGCCGGTGCCGACGCCGAGCGCCTCCTGAGGCTGCGGTGGCTGGTTGTAGAGCCCGGTGGCGGCCTTGAGCGCGAACTGGTCCTCGACGACCTGCCAGCGGCCGAGGATCCGCGGGTCGAGCGAGGCGTCGAGCGTGGGCGGGAGCGGCTCGGTGCCGGCGAGCTCGCCGCGGGTGGTGAACCCGACGAGGTTCGCGCGGACGCCGGGGCTGATCAGCAGCCGCTCGGAGCCGTGGTCGAGCGGGCGCAGGTTCGCCCGCAGGAACACGTCGGGCGACAGCAGCGCGCCGTTGCCGCTGAACTGGACGCGCTCGCGCTCGGCCAGCGGGTCGTCGATGGCCTCGATGTTGATGGCGGACAGGAAGTCGAAGCCCCAGACGCCGCCGAGCACGTCGGTGCCGGGCACCACCTCGAGCTCGGGGAACGGGGTCCACGACAGCTGGCCGCGGAGCTGGGTCAGCAGGTTGGTGGAGCGCAGGCCGAAGTCCTGGCCGAGGCCCGTCTCGCCGCTGTCGATGCCGACGCTCGGCAGGAGCTCCATCGACAGGCGCTCCGAGAACGGGTGCATCCAGCGGACGAGCGCGCGGTGCGAGTTGTAGCGCACGGCCAGCGCGCCCTGGGTGTCCTGGTCGGAGCCCTGGGCCACGTCGGCCGGGGTGGCGACGCGCAGCAGGTCGTCGAAGCCGTAGACGAAGACGGAGAACTCGTCGTGCGGCAGCTCCGGGATCCACTTGAGCTGGTAGTCCCAGTACCGCGGCTTGAGGACGTAGTCGGTGTTCCCCAGGAACAACGGGATGAACAGGTCGATGTAGGACCGGCGGAAGCCGATGGCGAGGCCGTGCTTGTCCTTCTTGTCGGGGTGCCCCTGGTAGTAGATCTGGCTGTCGAGGATGTCGGTGCCCCAGACGATCTCGTCCTGGTCGAACGTCGTCTTCGTGCGGACGTTCACCGTCCCGCCCATCGTCCGCCCGAACTGCACGCCGTACCCGCCCGGCAGGTAGTCGACGGCCTCGATGAGGTCGGGCGAGAGCACCGAGGTCGTGCCCGTCAGGTGGTAGATGAGCGGGATGCGGATGCCGTCGATGTAGACGCCGCTGTCTTCGGGGTCGGCGCCGCGGATGACCAGCAGGCCGGTGCCGAACGGGGTGCGCGCCGCGCCGGGCAGCGTCTGGATCACCTTGACGGGGTCGCCGAAGGTGCCCGGGATGCGCTTGACCTCGTCGATCGTGATGGTGCGGCGCGTGACCTCGTCCTGCGGGCGGTCGTACAGGGCGACGATCTCGTTGTCGCGGTAGGCCTCGGCGCGCATCCACAGCTTGAGCGTGGTCGCCTGGCCCTCGACCACCTCGACGTCGCGCTCCTCCGAGACGTGCCCGACGTGGCGGACGGTGAGGTGCGCCTGGCCGGTGGGCACGCCGCGGAGCGCGAAGCGGCCCTGCTCGTCGGTCTGGGCCGACAGCTCGGCGCCGGGGAGGGCCTCGGCGTCGACCGGCTGCCCGTCGACCGCGGTGACGGTGACGACGGCGCCGGCGATGGGATCGCGCGTCGCCATCTCGACGAGCTCGCCGTCGAGGTTCACGGGCAGGGGCGCCGCGGGATCGGGGGTGGGGGCCTGCTCGCGGAGGACGAAGCCGTAGTCGAAGTCGAAGACCACCGGCACCGGCCCCTCGGCCGTACGGGCCGGGGTCCACTCCATGGCGAGGACGGCGTCGACCGCGGCCTCGTCGAAGCCGTGGCCCGCGGGCTCGATGACCTCGACCTCGTCGACCTCGCCCGCGGCCGACAGCGAGATGCGGAGCTTGACCGTGCCCTCGATGCCGGCGGCCTCGGCCTCGGGCGGGTAGGGGGCCTCGACGTAGGCGGCGATGGCCGGGCCGGCGACGAGCGCGGGCTCCTCGGCCGGCGCGCCCGGGTCGGGCTCGGGGGCGGGCTGGGCCCGGGCGGGCAGGGCGAGGGCCATCAGGGCGGCGAGCACGGTCATCTCCGTCAGCCGGGCATCATCTTGAAGGTGCAGAAGTAGGGGACGCCGGTGGTGACGACCGGCGCGCCCGCCTTGTCGCCCGGCTTCCACCGGGTCTTCTTCACCGAGGCGACGCAGGCGGCGTCGGCCTCGGGGTCGAGCGGGCCGGTGACCTGCACGTCGGTGACCTTGCCCTCGGCGTCGACCGTGAGCAGGACCTCGACGCGGCCCTCGATGCCCGCGGCGCGGACGCTGTCGGGGACCTCGAGCGTGCCCTTGAAGCGGATCTTCGGGGGCGTGGTCACCGCGCCGTAGGGGACGAGGACGGAGTCGTCGGCCTCGTCGAGGGTCATCGTCTCCTTCGTCTGGGCCACGCCGGTGGTGTTGCCCGCGCGCACGGCGCCCCCGCCGGTGCCTTCGAGGAAGCTGTCGTTGTTCAGGCCCTGGACGGGCACCGGGACCGGCTTCACGGGCTGCGGCGCGACCGGCTCGGGCTCCTGGTACTCGACCGTCTCGGGCTCGTCGGGGACCGGCTGCGGCTCGGGCTCGGGCTCGGGCTGGACCTCGGGCTCGGGCTCGGGGACGGGCGCCGGCGTGACGTCCTGGACCGCCATCTCGACCCACTCGGGCTCCGGGGGCTCGCGCACCTCGATCTGCGCGACGGAGACGCCCACCGCCACGTGGAGGAGCAGCGACGCCACCACCGAGGCGAGGATCCACAGCCAGCGCCCCGGGCCTTCCTGCTCGAGGACCGGGTCGGCCCACGCGGGCTCGGGCGGCGCCTGCTCCGCCACCTAGCCCCCGCCGCCCGGCACCACGCCGACGCCCTCGCCCACGGTGGCCGGGTCTGGCGGGATGGCCTGCGTCTTGTCGATGTTGATGGCGAACTTGCCGACGCCTTCGGACTTCACCACGTCGAGCAGCCAGACGATGCGGCCGTGGGCCACGGCGCGGTCGGCGCTGATGAGGCACACCACGTCGTCGGTCTCGGCCTTCGCCTCGCGGATGCGGGCCACGAGGCCGTCGGCGTCCGTCGGGACGCCGTCGACGAGCAGCTCGCCGTCGGACTTCAGCACCAGGCCGATCGAGGTCGACTCCGTGGCCTCGCCCGAGGCGGCCTCGGGAGGGTGACCTTGATGGACTGCTTCACGATGGTGGCGGCCGTGACCATGAAGATGATCAGCACCACCAGGATGATGTCGACGAACGGGGTGATGTTGATGTCGGCGATCAGGTCGTCGTCGTTGCCCCCGAGGCGGCTACCCACGGGACACGCCCTCGACGTGGGCCAGCATGGTGTTGGCCAGGCTCTCGACCCGCGCGACGCGGGCGCGGTTGAGGCGGGCGAAGGTGTTGTAGAGGACGACCGCCGGGATCGCGACCATCAGGCCGACGGCCGTGGCGACGAGCGCCTCGGAGATGCCGGCCATGACGGCTTCGGAGGCGGCCGAGGTGTCCTTCGACATGTCGTGGAAGGCCTGGATGATGCCGAGGACCGTGCCGAACAGGCCGATGAAGGGGGCTGTGGAGCCGGCGGTGGCGAGGATGGCGAGGCCGCGGTCCATCCGGAGCTTCTCTCCCGTGATCGCGCCGGCGATCGCGCGCTCGGCGGCCTCGGGGCCGCGGGAGGCGACGCCGATGCCGGCCTGGAGGACGCGGGCTTCGAAGCCGTCGAGCTTGGTGATCCGGCCGGCGAGGGCGAGGAGGCCCTGGCTGCGGAAGGCGTCGAAGGCCTCGCGCAGGGCGCTGCGATCGGTGCCATCGCGGGCGAGGAAGAGGGCGCGTTCGAGGCTGACGCCGATGCAGAGCACCGACAGGCCGAGGAGGAGGTAGAGGACCCAGCCGGCGCCGAGGAGAGCGAACGCCAGCAGACCGTTCTGGAGCACCCGGGGCCTCCCTGGTGGCCGTCGATGGCCGGGGGTGTGGTCCTAACCGGCTGGACAGGGGAGGGGGTGGGGATCGGCGGTCGGGTCGGCGGCCCGGAAGCAATTCGGGCCCGACCCCTTTTCATCCTGCTCCGGATGCGGATCCGTCCCGGGCCCCAAGGGGTGGGGGCAGCCGATCGCTGCCTCTGACGCCGAGGACGACGCATCCGGAAGCAGATCGGGCCCGACCTGATCTCATCCTGGTGCGGAGGTAGAGCGGTGCCGGGCATCGGCGATGTCGAGGTGGTGGCCGTCGTAGCCTGTCGGAGAGCGCCGCCCCGAGCCCCGAGAGCGTGGTCGTGGTGGTGGTCGTGGTGGTGGTCGTGCGGGCACGCCGACGGCGCCGGCGACGCGCCAGCCAGGTCGACACGCGCTGACCTCGCGCGCCCGTGCCCGAGCAAGGAGCGCCGAGCTGCCCACGTGGCCGCCAGGCGCAAGCCTCGCCGCGGCAGGCTCGCCGTGCCGACCAGCAAGCCCGATCTCCGACAGGCTGCTGGCGCTCGCGCCAGCCGCTCACGCTCGGCCCGCTACATCTCCATCCGCCCCGTCATCGAGCCGCGAGAGATGAGAAGAGGCGCCGTCCGGATTCGAACCGGAGCATAGAGGTTTTGCAAACCTCTCCCTTAACCACTTGGGTACGGCGCCGCAGGCGTGGTGGACCTAACGAGGTACAGCTGAGCCGTCGAGGGGTCGGGGTGGATCTGTCGCTGGTCGTGATCGCGCGCAACGAAGCGGACCGCATCGCCCGGTGCCTCCGCTCCGTGCCCCCCACCGCCGAACGGATCGTCGTCGTCGACGCCTCCTCCACCGACGCCACCGCCCGCGTCGCCGCCCACCTCGGCGCCACCGTCGCCATCCGCCCCTGGCCCGGCCACGTCGCCCAGAAGAACCACGCCCTCTCCCTCGCGACCCGCCGCTTCGTCCTGTCCCTCGACGGCGACGAGTGGCTCTCCCCCGAGGCCGCCGACGCCGTCACCGCCGCCGTCGCCCGCGGCGACGCCGACGGCTGGTCGCTCCCCCGCCTCAACCAGTGGCTCGGCCGGCCGATCCGGGCAGGGCGCTGGTACCCCGACCGCAAGATCCGCCTGGTCCGACGGGGGCGCGCGCGCTGGGTGGGCGACGATCCCCACGACCACCTGGAGGTCGACGGCATGGTCCGCGCGCTGCAGGGCGACATCCACCACGTCCCGTACCGCACGGTCTGGGAGCACCTCGCCACCATCGACGGCTACACCCGCATCCACGCCCGGAGCCTGCGCGCCCGCGGCGTCGTCGCCCGCCCGTGGGACCCCTGGGTCCGCCCGGCGCTACACTTCGTAGACGCGATGCTGCTCCGAGCCGCATGGCGCGACGGCCTCGACGGCGTCGCGCTCGCCGCCCTGGGCGCGGCCCACGTCCACCTGAAGTGGCGGCGCACCCGCAGTGGCTAGGATCGCGCTCCTGGTGGGCCGCTTCGGCAGCGGCTCGGGCACGGGCGGCGTCGCAGCTGCGGTCGCGCGCCACCTCCTCGCCCAGGGCCACGAGGTCGGCGTCTGGTGCCGCACAGCGCCCGACAGCCCCGTCCCCGGCGTCGCGATCGCGCCGATGCCACCCCGGCACCGCGCCGCCGCCGCCGTCCCGCGGGGCTTCGTCCGCTTCGCGCTCGACCGCGTCCCCGGCTGCGAGGTGGCGCGCGCCAGCGGCGGCGTCCACGCGGCGTGGCTGGCGGTCCGCGGCCGCCCGGCCGGCCCCCGCGATCGGTGGGAGGCCCGCCTCGATCGGCTGACGGCACGCACCGCCGGGCGCGTGATCTGCAACTCCCGGCAAGTCCTCGGACAGGTCTCGGCGTACCATGGGGTCCCGCGGGGCGGCTCGCGCTGGTGCCCACCGGCGTCGATCCGTCGCGGTTCCGCCCGGACCCGCGGTCCGCGCCGAGGTCCGTGACCGGCTCGGCGCAGCGGAGGAGGATCGGATCGCGTTGTTCGTGGGCCACGGCTACCGGCGCAAGGGTCTCCCGGTCGCAGTGGAGGCCTTCGCCCGCGCGGCGCGCCCGGGCGACCGGCTGCTCGTCGCCGGCGCGGACGCCCACGCCGCCCGCTGGCTCGGCCCGGCCCGCGACCGCCTCGGCGACCGCCTGGTCCCCCTCGGCGCGGTCGATCCGGCGCGCTGGCTGCCCGCGGCCGACGCCCTCGTCCTGCCGACCCGCTACGACGCCGCGTCCAACGCGGTCCTCGAGGCCCTGGCGGCGGGGGTGGCGCCGGTCGCGTCCGCATGTGACGGCGCCAGCGAGCGCATCGTCGACCGGCGGCTCGTGGTGGGCGACCCGGCCGACGTGCAAGGATTCACCCGGGCCCTCCGTTACGCCTGGGAGACACCCGTCCTCGGCGCGCGCCGTCGCGCGGCGGACGCGGGTTGGCCCGAAGCTCGCATGACGTCCTCGGTAGAGCACATCCTGGTGGAGACGGCGCATGGCTGACAGTTCCCGTTCGACGCGCGCGACGCGCGGCAACCCCGAGGGTCGCTCCGGCGTGAGGCGGCTGCTCGTGGGCTGCGCGAGCTCGGTGATGGGGCTCGGGATCGTGGGCCCGATCGTGCTGCTCGTGGTCGGCGCCATCGGGGCCGGCGTCCTGTTCGGGCTGTACCGGTACTACGTGGTGTCGAACCCCGGCCCGCAGATCGAGCTCGCCCACATCCGCACGATCATCGCGCAGGAGTCGCCGGTGTACTACCGCGACGGCACCACGCGCGTGGGCGTCTTCTTCGAGAGCGAGCACCGGCTGTACGTCCCGTTCGCCGAGCTGCCCCGCGCCTACGTGATGGGCATCGTCGCGGCGGAGGACGGCAAGTTCTGGACGCACTGGGGCGTCAACCCGAAGGGCATCGCCCGCGCCATGCGCGACAACCTGCTGCACGGCGGCATGGTCGCCGGCGGCTCGACGCTCACCCAGCAGACGGCGAAGAACCTCTACTACCGGCCCGACCGCTCGCTGAAGTCCAAGGGCATCGAGCTGCTCAACGCCCTGCGCCTCGAAGCGCACTACGACAAGCCGCAGATCCTCGAGTTCTACGCGAACCAGTTCCACGTCAGCGGGAACGGGCGCGGGCTCGGCATCGCGGCCCGACACTTCTTCGACGAGGACGTCGACGAGCTGTCGGTGCTGCAGTGCGCGTTCCTGGCGGGCCTCGTCAAGGCGCCGTCCTACTACGACCCCTTCCTGGGCGACCAGGCGCGGCGCGACAAGGCCATCCAGCGCGCCCACGACCGCACGCGCTACGTCCTCGGGCGCATGCTCGAGGAGCCCGTCGAGCACCTCGCCGGCCCCGTCCCCGACGGGACCCCCGGCTCGCAGGAGGCCTACGACAAGCGCCTGGCCGAGGCCCAGAAGGTCCGCGAGGAGGCGAAGCGCCTGCTCGACGAGGGCTTCGAGCTGCCGTTCCGCCGCGGCGCCTTCCGCTACGCGAGCTCGTCGATCCTCGACGAGGTCGCGCGCCGCCTCGCCGAGCCGCCGTTCGACGAGGTGCTCGGCGGCGTGGGCATCGACGACCCGACCAACGCCGGCCTCGTCGTGGTGACCACGCTCGACGCCGACGCCCAGCGCGAGGCGACCTACTCCCTGTGGCACCACCTCACGGAGGTCGGCACCTGGATGGAGGCGCTGAAGCCGAAGGACTTCGTGCTGGAGGACAGCAAGGGGCCCCGGTTCGACCCGGACTTCCCGCCGACCCGCCACGAGTTCCGCGTGGCGCGGGTGGTCGAGAAGTCGGGCGAGGCCGGGAAGAAGCGCCAAGCTCGACCTCGGCGGGCACCAGTGCCTGGTCGACCGCAACAGCGTGGTCCGGGTGGCGGTCGCGTCGTACCGCGGGGAGAAGCAGTCCTCGTCGATCAAGGCGTCGTCGGCCGTGGTGGACGCCTGGGTCGACCAGATCCCCGGACGACGCCGTGGTGCTCGTGAGCGTCAAGGACGTGCAGAGCGGCCTCGCCCTGTGCGACCTCGAGGTGCGGCCCACGCTGCAGGGCGCGGTCACGGTGCTCCAGAACGGCGAGATCCGCGCCATGGTCGGCGGCAACGACAACCGCAACTTCAACCGCGCCACCGCGCTGCGGCAGTTCGGCTCGACCTGGAAGCCGCTCGTCTACCACGCCGCGATGAAGCTCGGCTGGGCGCCGGACGACGTGATCGACAACACCCGCAACGTCTTCCCGTTCTCGACCACGTTCTACTACCCGCGCCCCGACCACCACCCGGCCGACCGCGTCTCGATCGCCTGGGCGGGGTGAACTCCGAGAACCTGTCGTCGATCTGGCTGCTGTACCACCTGGTCGACCGCCTTTCGAGCAGCTGCGGGCGCTCGCCCAGGCGACCGACCTGGCGCAGCGCGCCGACGAGGTCGCCGACGAGTACCGCCGCCGCATCCAGGAGCTCGGCATCCTGCCCCCCGACCGCGTGGCCGAGGGCCTGTTCCTCCAGGCGCGCCAGGAGGTGCTCACCGGGATCGCCGAGACCTCGCACCCCGAGGACGCCGTCGGGCTCGAGAGCCTGCTGTACGGCTGGGGCTTCGGCGCCGAGCGCATCCGCGCGTTCAACGAGGGCGCCGCCACCCGCTCTGGAAGCTCCGCGCGCGTCGACAACGACTTCCAGACGCTGCGCAACAAGATGCGCCCTGCCAGACGCAGTACGACGTGCTCACCCGCGCGTTCGACGATCGGATGGCGCCCGGATCCGCGCGCCGTGCCCGACCTGTCGGTCCTGCTCGACGGCGACGCCATCCAGGTCGCCTGCGGCGCCATCCCGGAGGGCTACGTCGCGCCGAACGACGAGTTCGTCCAGAGCGTGCCCTGGGCCGGCGGTGCCCCCGACATCGCACCCGACGACGGCGCCCCCGACGGCAGCGCGCCCGACGAGGCCACCGACGACGGCACCGACGGCGCGCAGCAGACGCCCCGCCCCCGCCGCCGGTTCCCGCTGTTCGGCGGCGGCCGCAACGACGACGACGGCAGCGCCGAGCAGCCCAAGCCGCGCGGCGGCGGCCTGTTCGGGCGCAAGCGCGACGAGGGCCCGCAGCTGGTCGAGTTCGCGGACGTCACCATCGACGACCGCCTCCACGCCGCCACGCTCGAGGCCGTGATCGCGGGCTTCGACCGACGCAAGGAGCTGTACGACCTGCTGCCGAACCGGCCCGACCTGTACGAGCCCGAGGTCCTGTACTGGCACCAGGACTTCCGGGTGCTGCTCGCCATGCGCTACGTCGCCTCGATGGCCAAGGACTACGGCGTGCAGACGCAGATCCGCGAGGTCCTGTCGATGCCGCTCGGCGCCAACGAGATCACGCTCGAGGAGGCGACCAGCCTGTACGGCGGCATCGTGACCGGCACGGCCTACTCCTTCACGGGCTCCACCCCCAAGGGCGACGCCAGGCCGCTGCTCACCTCGACCTCGCTCATCCAGGAGATCCGCGACGTCGACGGGCGCGTGCTGTACAGCGCCGAGCCCGAGCCCACGCAGGTGGCCGACCCGTCCATCGGCGCGATGACGGCCGACATCCTCCACAACGTCGTGCTGCACGGCACGGGCCGCCGCGCGGCGTCCGCCATCCAGCAGGACGCGCACCCCGTCCCCGTCGGCGGCAAGACCGGCACCACCAACGACTTCCGCAACGCGGCGTTCGTGGGCTACGTGCCGCTGGCTGCGGACGACGGCTTCCACGTGCCGGGCGGCTACATCGTCGGCGCCTACGTCGGCTACGACGACAACCGCTCCATGTCGAACGGGCGCATCAAGCTCGCCGGCGCCAGCGGCGCATTGCCGGCGTGGATCGGCACGGCCCAGGGCCTGGCCGAGTCCCACCTGCTCGGCGACGCCGCCCCCACCGTCGAGGTGACGGGCGAGGGCTGGCCGCTCGTCGCCGTGGCCGGGCTGTCGGAGGTGCCGGTGGAGGAGCACACCGGGGTGCCGCTGCCCGAGGGCACGGCCCAGGTGCTCACGCGCGCCAGCGAGGCGGCGCCCGAGGTCGAGCTCCCGCACCTGCAGCGCCCGCCGCGCATCGCGCCGGGCACCGAGGCGGCCCTGCCGGAGGGTGCCCCGCCGCCGCCGCCGGCGCCGGACGACCTCGACCTCGGGGCGCCCGAGGACGGCTTCCAGGGCGACGAGCTGTAGCGCCGTCGTCGCGCCCCCCGGAGACATGACGACCCGCGAGGCACACCTCGCGGGTCGTTCGGCTCAGCAGCCCTCACGGGAGGGGCGAGACGAGGCTACTCGTCGCCCTCCTCCTCGTCGCCGCCCTTCTTCTTCTTGGCGTCGGCCTTGGCCTTCTTCTTCTCGGCCTTCTGCCGCGCCTTCTCCTTCTTCTTGGCGGCCTTCGGGTCGTGCTTCCACAGCAGCGCGTCGCCGTCGGCCTGCCACTGCACGACCTCGTAGTCGAGGCCGAGCTCGTCGAGCTGGGGCGTGATCACGTCCTTCGGGCCGACGAGCGTGGTGATGGAGTGCTCGCGGCAGCCGTCGATCAGGCCCTTGAGGTCGTCGGGCGAGACCGAGGCGATGTGCTCGCCGCGCTGGGTCATCGCCTCCCAGTCCTCGCCGTTGCGCAGGACGCCGACCATCTGGCCCGTCATCTGCGAGATGCTCTGCGCCGAGACGCCGGCCAGCCGCGCCTGGCGCAGCTTGTTGAGCGTGATCTCCTCGCGGTCGACGTCACCGGCCTCGACCTCGTCCATGGCCTCGTTGAAGAACGAGATCATCCGCTGGACGCCCGAGTTGACGACGCCGTCGGAGTAGAAGGTGAGGGAGCCCGACCCGTCGGAGTCGATGGCCGCGAAGGCGCCCGGGCTGTAGGCGAGGCCCTCCTTCACCCGCATCTGGGTGAAGGTGCGGTTGCGCAGCAGCGAGCCCAGCACCGACACGGCGTATTCCTGCTCGCGGTCGGTGACGTTGAGGCGGCAGCTCGTGTTCAGGTCGGTCTGCGTGCGCTTCGGGTCGTCGTAGACGAGGACCTTCGCGGGCGCGGTCGGCATCTCGGGGGTCGCCGGGTCCTTCGACGGCGGCGGCGCGCTCCCGCGGCCCTTCCAGCCGCCGAAGTACTTGATCGCCACGTCCTTCGCGTCCTTCGCCGGCAGGTTGCCGACGATGAGGAGCGTGGCGTTGGCGGGCTGCAGCTCGGTGTTCAGCCAGGCGTCGAGGTCGCTGTTGCCCCAGCTGCTCATCTTCTCGACGTCTTCCCAGCTGGTGGGCTGGCGCCAGGGGCTGTTCGGGTACAGGTAGGCGGCGCGCGCGGCGTCGAGGTGCCAGTCGCGGTCGGCCCAGCCGCCCTTGACGGCCCCCTCCTGCGAGTCGACGAAGTCGCTCTTGCCGTCGATGTAGGGCTTGACCCCCTCGACCTCCTCACGGAGCAGCCACAGCGCGCCGTCGAGGTTGCCGGCGGGCGCGCGGATGCCCATCCGGATGGAGTTCCCGGTGATGTTGCCCGGCTCGAGGTTGAACGGGAGCGAGAACGGGACGCTGCCCGCGCCGATGCTCGGGTAGACCGTGTAGTTCTGGCGCGCGGCGATGGGCAGCGCGTCGTTGCCCGGGCCCCGGGCGAAGCGCGCGGCGAAGTCGAGCATCCCGGCGGGATCCTTCGACAGGTCGCGGCGAAGGACCAGGCTCGCCTCGACGAGCGGCGCCTCGCCGTGCTCCAGCACGACCACCCGCATGCCGTTCGGCAGCTGGAAGTCCTGGATGGAGTCGAGGTTCGGCAGGACGTAGCTGTCGGCGATCTGCTCGTCGGTCACGGCCGACAGGTCGTCGGCGGACTTCAGCACCTGATCGGTCGCGTTGGCGCCCTGGTAGGTGGAGTTCTCCGAGCCGATGTCGATGTCTTCCTCGGGGAGCGGCTCGAGGATGACCGTCGCGGCGCGGTCGCGCTTCAGGTAGTTGTAGGCGAGGTCGGCGATGGTGTTGGCGTCGATCGCCATCACCTGCTCCATGCCCTCGGAGGTCGCCATCACGCTGTTCGTGTAGTGGATGTGCGGCGTGATGCTCTCGCCGCGCCCGCCGAACTCCTGGGCGAACACGTCGATGTCGAGCAGCAGCGACGACATCAGCTCCATCTTCGCCCGCGTGAGCGAGGCGTTGTACAGCTGCGACTGGATCGTCTGCGTCGAGATGTTCTCGCGGTTCCACATCTCGGCGAACTGGTTCAGGATCTTGTCGCGGATGCGCAGCGGGTCGAGCTTCTCGTCCTTGAGCTCGGCGATGCAGATCATCGTGGTGTTGAGGACCTCGGCCTGCGAGAAGCAGCCCCAGTCGCCGATCTGCTTGTTGTCGATCTCCTCGTAGAGCCCCTGGAAGATGTACTGGCTCGCGAAGTTGCCGAGCAGCTGCAGGTTCCAGTGGTCGGAGCGGAACCCGCCCGGCAGCGACCAGGCCACCGCCAGCGTCTTCTTCTCGACGGGCGCCTCGCGGGTGACCACCTCGGTGGTGCCGACGGGCGGGACGGGCGGCCGATCCTCGGTGATCCGCGGAGCGTCGCGGGTCGAGAACCGGAACGGCTCCCCGGGGTTGTCCGGGTCGTACGCCCCGATGAGCCAGTCGTCGGGGTTGTTCTGGTCGGGGTTCTCGACGCCCGGCTTCGGCGCCTGGAAGTAGTTGTCGGCCGTGAGGCGGGGGTGCAGCAGCTCGGGCGCGAAGTTCGCGAAGATGAGCGACGCCGCCTCCTGCGGGTCGAAGTCGCCGACCACGAAGATCGTGGTGTTCTCCGGCGTGTAGTAGTCGTCCATGAACTTCTGGAGGTCGGCCAGCTTGATGTTGTCGATGGACGTGTGGGTCGAGTGGTCGTGGTAGCCGTGGTCGGCCGGGTAGACCGACTCGTAGACGAAGTTGATGAGCTGCGACCACTTGTTCTGCTCGTTCCGGCGCCGCTACTCGTTGCGGATGACCTCGCGCTCGACGTCGATCTCCTCCTCGGTGACCCCGGCGTAGGGCTCGGTGAGGCGGAGCGACTCGAGGCGGAGCAGCAGCGGGAGGTACTCGGACGACGCGACGGTGCGGAAGTCGGTCCAGTCGTTGCGCGTGGTCGCGTTGAACCGGGTGCCGATGTCCTGGATGAGGTTCATGATCTCGGGCAGGGTGCCGTGCTTGCTCCGGAACCACGTGTGCTCGACGAAGTGCGCCGTCTCCTCCTTGCCCTCGGGGTCGTCCTTCGTCCCGTGGTTGACGATCATCCAGGTCGTCACGACGGGGTGGCTCCGATCGGACTGCATCACGATGCGCAGGCCGGTCGGGAAGTCGAAGACCTGGTTGCCGAGGCCGTAGGGGGTGGGCTTGAACTTCATCTCCGGCTTGGCCGGGCGAGCGTCGGTCGCCGACGCCACCGCGGGGGCGGCCAGCAGAGCGAGCAGGGCACAGATCCGTCCGAGTCTCATCGTCGCCTCGCGAAGGGGGTCCGTTGTAACACGCCAGCGCCCGAGCGCTTCCCCGGGAGCATCTCGGCCCCTCGTGACGGAGTGCACCCGCCGCGCCCGCCGTTCACCCGACCGGGCTACGTGTGGCGGATGGAGCCGCTCATCGTCGGGTGCCTCACCGCGGCCACCGCCGTCGTGGGCGTGGCCTTCTGGCAGGTGCTGGTGCGACCGGAGTCGATGCTGGCGCTGTGGGGCGACGGTGCGTCCGACGGGGACGGCTGGTTCGACCACCACCCCGGCGCCCTGCGCGCCCTGCGCTACGCCCTCGGGATGGTGCTCTTCATGTCCGGCTTCCTGACGGGCCTCGCGCTGACGTTCCTGCTGGGCACCTGAGGCGGGGGATCCTCGCGCGATCCCGGGCGCCCTTGCCACCCCCCGGTCCCCTCGTTAGGCCGAACGCGTCGAGGCTGGGTAGCTCAGTTGGTTAGAGCACACGGTTCATACCCGTGGTGTCGGCGGTTCAAGTCCGCCCCTAGCCATCGCCGTCCCCCGGGATGGTGATCCAGGCCTTCTCGTCCACGGGTGCCAGCTCGAAGGTCACGTCCGTGGTCAGGGGGTCGCGCAGCGCGAGGGTCTTCCGCGGTTCGCGCGTGGGCGCGTAGCCCTCGCACCACGGACGGATGTGGTCGAGCGACACGGCCTCGGGATCCGGGTGCGGGAGGTCGTACGCGGTGAACCGCCAGTACGGGTCCACGTCCCACCCCGCGTCGAACGGCACCGACGACACGCGCTGCCCGAGCCGGTTGGCGACGGTGATGGTGTTCAGGGCGTCCGTCACCTGGACGACGTCGGTCGTCGCCACCTCCTCGTGCTGGCCCACCACGCGGACGGACATCCCGATGATCTCCAGGTCGACGCCGGGCTCGCCGTCCTCCTCGGCGACCACCTCCGGCAGCGTGTGCTCGACCCCGGCGTAGGCGACGAAGTGCTGGTCCTGGTAGTCGATCCGCAGGGGGTCGACGCGGAAGACCAGGGGGTCGGACAGCGAGCGCGAGATCGCGACCCGCCCGGAAGCTGCGTCGCGGCCGACGTAGACCAACGCGTAGCCGGGCACCTCGTCCAGCGTGAAGCGGCCGAAGGCGCCGTTGGGGGCCTGCACCCGCCCGAGGTCGTCGAGCCACCACACCGTGTAGGCGGGCACGCCCTGGTGCTCGCGCGTGGCGCGGGTGTCGGTGACGTACCAGTAGACGGTGTCCGCGTCGATGCAGTCGCCGGGGTCGCGGAGGTCCGCCGACAGACTCACGGGCCGCTCCGTGGGCACGAAGCCCTTACCCGCGACCCACTGCCACGACAGGCGGGGGTGCTGGACGCCGGGGTCGAGGTCGCCCTGGTCGTCGAACGGGCGCAGCGCGCTGAAGCCGTACCGCGGATCGGCGCCTTCCCCGCCGGGCTCGGCCAGCTCGTACCAGGTGGCCACGCGGCCGCCGTAGATGGGGCCGGCGAAGGACTGCCGCAGGTCGGGGTGGGCGAGCGTGACCAGGTCGACGTCGATGTCGTAGGTGGCGGCCGTGGGGAACAGCGCGTAGGCGCCGCAGTCGATGCCCACACAGCCGGCGGCGTTGTAGCTGATCTGGGTGTACGGGCCGCCGCGCTCGTCGAACCGGGCGCTGGACGCGAGCGGGCTCGGTGGGGGCGGCAGGTCGGCACAGGCCGCGAGGGCGAGTGCGGCGGTCCATCTGAGCAACGGGCACCTCCGGGGCCGGAGGCAACGGGGCGGCGGTCTCCGATCCGAACCTTCGGTCTCCAAGTGAAACGGGGCTGGCAACCGGGGTGGCGGCCGGTGCACGTCTCCTGTGGGAGGTGTGCCGTGGAACCGAACGTCGAAGCCGCCGTCACTGCGCTCGAGGAGCACCTGCGCGCGCAGGGGGCGACCGTGACGCGCCTGCAGCCCCGGGAGTTCGCCGAGGCGCGCGCGAAGTGGCGCCACGCCTACCGGCCGTCGATCGGCGCCAAGCGCTGGTCCTGGGAGGAGCAGCGCTACGACTGGCACGTGTTCTCGCTCGAGCACCACGAGTCGCTGGAGGGGGGCGTCGCCACGCAGGCCTTCCAGGCGTCCACCATCCACCAGCACCGGTTCGTGGTGCTCTCGGCGCGCGACGACGTGGAGATCGGGCTCGAGGTCGTCGCCCCGCACGCCATCGACCTCGAGGCGCTCGACGAGGACTGGACGATGACGACCGACGACCTGTCGTGGTCGATGTCCTGGACCTCGGACGTGGAGGGGCCGTACTTCGCGCGCCCGTAGCTACCCGCCGACGGCGTCCGGATCGGGCGCTTCGAAGGGGACCTCGGCCGTGAACGCCGAGCCGCAGTTCGGGTCGTCCCGGTCCGACTTGCCGTCGCCGTCGCCCGCCAGGAACGCCAGCCACCCGGGGCGCTCCCGCTGCGGAACCTCGGCGTCCTCCTGGCTCATGGTGTCGATCCGCAGGACGTAGCGCCGACCGGGGGTCAGCGGCTCCGCCGACGTGGAGCTGACGGTGTCGAGGCCGGGAGCGCTCACCACGTCGCCGTACGCGATGGGGGTGCGGATGCAGACCGACGCGTCGAAGTCGGCGGCGTCCTCCAGGTTGTCGCCGCCGCACTGGACCCGCCACACCTCGCGGCCGCGCACGTCGTCGTCGTCGAGCTCGGACACTGCGAGCACGGAGGCGGTCCCTGGCGCCCAGTCGAACACGGGGACCCCCTCCACCATCTCGACGGCGACGTCCAGCGCTTCGCTGTGGCCGCCGCAGGGCATGAACACCCGTCCGCCGCCGCACCCCGCCGCCGCGGCCGCCACCAGCACCGTCCACTTCTGCATGCAACCTCCTGCCGCTCCATGTCGGGCAGGAGGGCAAACGGATCGACTCAGTCGCCCTTGCCGAAGATCTTGCGCACGGTGCGCTTCACGCCGCCCACCGCCTTGTCGACCACCCCGCGGGCGCCGGCGGTGAGCGTGTCCTCGACGCCGGCGATCAGCTCGCGCGTGGGCGAGAAGCGCGGGTCCTGCAGGTCGCCGTGGATGGAGACGGGCGTGCGCCAGGTGTCCTGGCCCTCGGCGAGCAGCCGCCCGCCGAAGCCCGCCAGCGCGGAGCCGGCGTCGTCGCGTTGGTCGGCGGCGAAGACCATCTCGGTGCCGACGACCAGGCCGTCGACGTCGACCCGGCTGCCGCGCAGGCGCACGTCGAGGTCGGCCGCGACCCGGCCGCGGCCGATGGTGAGGCCCAGGCGGTGCAGCACGGGGCGCAGGTAGGGCGCGTAGAACGTGGCGTCGCTGCCGGCGTGGTCGAGGGTGAGCGCGATGGCGCCGTCGGGCTCGACGGTGCCGTGGGCCTGGCCGGTGCCGCCGGCCCAGCCGACCGTGGCGACGAGGGGGACGGTGCCCTCGGGGAGCGGGCCGAGCTCGGCGTGCGAGGCGGCGATGCGCCAGGGGACGGGCGGGGAGACGAAGGTGCCGTCGGTGAGCTCGAGCACGGCGTCGTCGAGGCGCAGGACCGCCGGCTGCCAGGGCAGCCCCGCGAACGACAGGCCGAGCCAGGGCGCCTGGTCGGGGGGCACGGCGCGGTGGCCGCCGAGCCAGCGCGGCGCGACGTCGGCCAGCACGGGCAGCAGGTCGAGGGTGCGGTCGTCCTGGACGTGGAACGCGGCGCGGGCGCCGGTCACGTCGAGCGCGCCGTCGGCGCCGAGGAGGACGCGGTCGGCGCGCAGCCCGCGGCCGTCGCGCAGGGCGTCGGCGCCGGTGGCCTCGGCCGAGGCGAAGGTCCAGGCGAGGCCGCCGTCGAGCGAGGCGTGGAGGCCGTGGACCTCGGCCTGGTCGACGGTGGCGTCGACCGTGCCGTCGGGAGTGACGGCGGTGACGGCCACGTCGCGCAAGGTGACCGCCTCGACGGCCACCTCGGGCCAGTCGAAGCTCGTCGAGCCGCTGCGGGCGAGGGCCTCGAGCGTGGGCGGGACCGCGAAGCCCGCGCCGCCGCAGAAGGCCGAGGTGCCGGCGCGGTCGGCGCAGCGTGCGGTGACGTGGACGCCGCTCGCCTCGACGGTGTCGATGCGCACCGGATCGCGGGTCAGCGCCGACGGCCCCACGCCGAGCACCAGCTCGTCGACCCGCAGCAGCTCGCCGGCGCCGTCGTGCACGGCCAGGCCGACGACGGTGACCGAGCCGACCGAGATCCGCAGGTCGTCGAAGGTGACCTCGCCGCCCGTCTGCGAGGCCAGCAGCTGGCGCGCCGCGCTCTCCCACTTCGCCGCCGCCACGGCCGCGCCGATGCCGCCCACGCCGCCCACGACGCCGCAGGTCACGATCCCCGCGCCGAGCGCCGCGCCGCAGCCGGCGAGCGCTGCCGTCCGCCACCACGGTCGTGCCACCCCGATCCCCCGTCTCCTGCACGTCACACCTCCGGGGCGCGGCGTCGACTGGCAGGCGCGGCGCCCACCGGGCACAATGGCGGCCGTCCGGGGGGCGGGATGGTCGGGGTGCTCGTCGTGGCGGAGGCGGCGCTGGCGGGGTCGCCGGAGCTGTGGGTGCGGGAGTTCGCGGCGGTGGCGGGGCAGCCGACCGGCGTGATGGGGGAGCTCGCGGCGGAGGTCCGCGCGCCGGTGCTGCGCTACGGCGGGGTCGCCTTCAACGGCACGTTCGTGGGCGCGGGGGCGCGGCTCGCCGTCACCCCCGTGCACGCCGAGGGTGCGCTGCGGCTCTCCGCGCAGCCCATCGACCTGCTGCCCGTCACCGTCGAGGTGTTCCGGGGGCAGTACTGGGAGTCGCCGTGGGGCTTCGTGCCCGCCACGAGCGTCGGCCACCAGCGCACGCGCGACCGGGCACCGTACTACGAGGCCGACCGCGACTTCGCCGCCACCGTGTGGGGCGCCTCGGTGAGCCCCACGCTGCAGGCGCGGCTCGGGCCCATCGCCGGCTTCACCAACCCGACGTGGACCTGGCTGTCGGTGTCGCCGTCACCCGATCCCGAGCCCTGGATGTTCGAGCCGTACCGGGGGCTCGTCATCGCCGACCACGACCGCCTGTTCGAGCACACCTCGGCGCTGCTGTGGGAGCTCGCGGACGGCGAGGACGCTCCGATCGTGCGGTTCGGGCCCATCCTGCGGGGCAAGGCGTCGCACGCGACGGGCGACCGCACGCTGAACCTCGGCGGGGTGCTGCAGTGGCGCCCGGGGCGGCAGGCGCACGACGCGACGCTGATGCTGCTGGTGGCGCCCTACCTCGAGGATCCCGACTTCGTCGGGCCCGTGCCGATGGTGGCGGCGGTGGTGACCATCGAACAGTGGTTCGCGCTGGGGCCCCGGTGACGGGGCTGCGCTACCAGCTCGTCGACGTGGCGCGCGGGGTGGGGTTCGGGGCGATGTTCGCGTACCACGCGGCGTGGTTCGCGACCGACCGGGGGCTGGTCGACCTGCCCATCGGCACCGACCTCGCCTGGCGGGCGTTCCAGCGGAGCATCGCGGGGAGCTTCTTCCTGCTCGTGGGGGTGAGCCTCGTGCTCGCGAACCGGGAGCGGGTGCGGCCCGGGCCGTTCGCCTGGCGGCTCGCGAAGCTGTGCGGCGGGGCGCTGATCGTGACGGTGGCGAGCGCGGTGCTGAACCCGCGGATGCTCGTGACGTACGGGATCCTGCACAGCATCGCGGTGAACAGCGTGCTCGGGGTGGGGCTGCTGGCGCTGGCGCGAGGGCAGGGGACCGCCGGGCGGATCGGGCTCGCGGCGTTCGGGGTCGCGGCGATCGCGGTGTCGTGGGTGCACCTGCCGGCGTTCGACGGGTGGCTCGGGTTCACGGGGCTCGGGACGGTGCACCGGGCGACGTTCGACTTCCAGCCGATGTTCCCGTGGCTCGGGGTGGTGGCGCTGGGGCTCGCGGCGGGGCTCGGGATCCGGCGGGACGGGGCCGTGGCGCGGTGGGGCTCGGGGGCGGCGCCGGTGCGGGGGCTCGCGCTGCTCGGGCGGCACGCGCTGTTCCTGTACCTGGCGCACGTGCCGGTGCTGGTCGTGACGGTGGAGGCCGTGGCCTGGTGGCTCGGCCGCTGACCCCCGGACAGCCCTGACGGGATTGTGCTGACGGGCGAAAGGGGACTATTGGCGGACAGGCGCTGAGCAGATCCGTCGGCGATGCCCGCTGGCTGCGCCTGACCCGGCGGCACCGTAGTGATTGCGCGAGCAAAGCCGATGGGGCTTCCCCGATTCCTGCTCCGTTCACGAGGTTGCTCCTGGGTGCCATTTCGGCGCGCACGCGCCAGTAGAATTGCTGGCGCGGAAGCAGATCCGGTTCGCACCGGCTTCCCCGGGTAAGCCAGGGCAGATCGCACACCTCGGGAGGTAAGCCGCCCTCGATCGCACACCCGTGGCCCCTGGGGCCGGCACCGCGACGATGCAACCGTCACTCTCGAGCTCGCCCGCCTCGCCGGATCGCCCGAACGGGGTCCAACTGTGCGATCGAGGGGGCATACCTCCGCGGGTGTCTCACTCGACCCGGCTTGCTTCCAGTGGCGTCGGCCGGCTGGCTCATTCGGGCCAGCGCTGGAGCGCGGCCGCGAAGCCAGCCTCGTCGTCGAAGTCGTCGGCCGACCAGTGACGGAAACGCGCCCGACGCGATTGCGTCATTCGGGCCAGCGCTGGAGCGCGGCCGCGAAGGCGGCCTCGTCGTCGAAGTCGTCGGCCGACCAGGGGTCGCCCGCCACCCGCGCCGCCCCCGTCAGCACCGCCCGCAGCGTGCTCCCGGCCCGGACCGCGCGGATGCCGCCCGCGTCCAGCACCACGGGGTGCCCGTCCCGCCCGTCCGGCGTCACCGGCACGGCCGCCCCGCCCGCGCCCAGCAGCCGCGCGAGGCACGCCCCCGACGCCGGGATGGTGTCCACCGGCGTCACCACCGCCCGCACGCCGTCCGGCACCGCTCCCGGCCACACCGCCGCCAGCCCCACCGCGGCGCTCTCCGCCATCCCCGTCCGCGCCCAGGCGGCGTTCTCCACCACGATCGCGCCGTCCGCCGCGATCGCGGGCTCCGCCCCCACGACGACCACCACCGGCGCCGCGATCCCGCGCAGCGCCGCCACGTGCCAGGCGACCACCGGGCGCCCGCGCACCGGCAACAGCGCCTTGGCCCGGCCCATCCGCGACGAGCGTCCCGCCGCCAACACCACCGCGGCGACCGCGACCCTGCTACGGTTCTCTGACACCCTCCTCCGTTAACCCCCCTCCGGAGAGCGCTTGCCCGAGCGCGCGCGCGCCCAGACGCTGCACCGCGGCCCAGTCCTCGATCGCGTCGGCCCCGACGCCATGCACCGCATCGTCGTCCGCGCGACCCAGGTGCAGGTGGAGCGGCGCGAGCCCCTGTGGCGGCCCGGCGATCCCGTCACCGCCCTGTACTGGGTCCGCTCCGGCATCGTCGCCGAGCGGATCCCGCTGCCGGGCGGCCGCGAGTTCCTGCTCGCGTTCCGCGGCCGCAGCGACGTGGTCGGCGAGGTGGGCGCCCTGGCCGCCGCCTTCCACGGCGCGGCCCGCCACGAGACCCTCGCCGAGGCCCACGAGGAGGCCACCCTCTACGCCCTGCCGCTGGCCGAGCTGGTCGCGCTCCTGCGCGCCGACCCGGGCCTCGCCATGGGCCTCGCCGCGCTCACCGCCGAGCGCCGCCAGGCCACCGAGGCGCGCCTGGCCTCCGTCCCGTACCTGTCTGCCCCCGCGCGCATGGCGTCCGTGCTGCTGTCGCTCGCCGAGACGTTCGGCGTGCGCGACTCCCGCGGCGTCATCGTGAACCTGCGGCTGACCCACCGGGATCTCGCCGGGCTCGCCGGCGCCTCCCGCGAGACGGCCTCGGTGGCCCTGCTCGACTGGCGCCGCGACGGGCTGGTCGAGGTCGAGGGCAAGCGGGTCGTGCTGCTCGACCAGGAGCGGCTCGCCGCGGTGGCGCGGGACGAACGGCCGTCGGTCGGGTAGGGTCGCGGGGCAACACGGAGCCTCGATGGGTGGAGCAGGGGATCGTCCGCGCGCAGGGCTCGCCGCCGTCGCCACGGTGGTGGGGCTGTGCTGCCCCGGCCTGGCGCTCGCCTCCTCGTTCGGCGTCGGCCTCGGCGGCAGCTACGACCTGCCCGACGCCAAGCAGGACGAGCAGCGCACCCGGATCGACCTCGGCGGCCTGCTCGTGCTGCCGGCGCGGATCGACGTGGGGCCCTCCGTCGCGGTGCGGACCACCTTCGAGGTCGGCGTGGCCCGCGGCACCGACACCCTGTCGTGGCAGGTGGGCGACGAGCGGGTCGGCGTCGAGAACGCGGCGCTGTTCGGCGCGGGCACCCTGCTCGTCGGCCCCGAGGTCGCGCTGCGCGGGGATCGCGGGTGGTGGCCGTACTTCGGCGTGTCCGTCGGCCCGTCGCTCGTCGTCACGGGCCACTCGAAGATGACCGACCGTCACGACCTGTTCGATCCCGCGGAGTACTCCACGGCGGATCTCGGCGATCCGAGCACGGTCGACCCGTTCAGCCGCCAGGTGGTGCTCGCCTCGCAGCTCACGGCCGGCATCGCCACCGACCTGCTGTGGGCCGAGCTCGGCTACGGCGGGTCGTACCTGCCGGCGGGCGAGCTGCGCCGGGGGACGCCCGGGATCGGGCTGCGGCGGGAGGCCTACGGCTGGAACGCCCTCCGGCTGGTCGTCGGCGTGGCGGCATCCTTCGGCCGACCGGCGGAGTGAGGACGCCGTCGCGCAGCCGGCGCGTTATGGGCTCCGCCTCAGCCGAACCCTGCGCCCGTGGACGACTCCCATGAAGCTGTACCGCGCCAAGATCCCCGTCATCGCCAAGGCCACGATCGAGCGCCTGGTGGCCGACGGCGACATCGAGCTCCAGCCCGGCGCCCGGGAGGAGGCCGAGCGCGACCTGATCGCCATCATGGAGGAGTACTCGCGCCGCGACAACGAGCTGCGCGACCGGTGCCGCGACCTGATGGCGAGCCACAACATCCCGTACTCCGAGTTCGGGCGCACGCGGAAGCGCCTGGCCGACGAGATGGGGCACCCGCTCGGCGACGACGTGGAGCGGTTCCTCGTCCGCCAGTTCATCGAGAACCTGATGATCTCGCCGCACATCGTCGAGGTCTACGGTGAAGACGACAAGCTCATCTACCGCAAGGTGATGGAGATCCTGAAGAGCAACGACGTCGACGAGGGCGACATCCGCCAGGAGGCCCTGTCCCGGATGAAGAACGTCCAGGAGGGCACGGTGGAGTACGAGCTCGCGCTGCAGGAGCAGATGCGCCAGGTGCGCAAGCGGCGCGGCCTGACCTGATGTGGCTCGGGGGGTGGCTCGCCTGCGCCCCTGCCGCGAGGATCCCACCGGCGCCCGCGGCCGTCACCGTCGAGGTCACCGGCGTGAGCCCGGCCTACCGCGCCGCGCTCGACGACCGGGTGCCGGCGCTGGCCGAGGCGCTGGGCCGCTGCACCGACGCCGCCCACCTGGCCGTCCACCTCGCCGACGGCGACGGCGCCTTCCTCCTGACGGGCGCCTGGCGGGACTGCGCGCCGACCGTGGCGGGCGACGCGGTGACGCTGACGCCGCTGATCCCCGCTGCGCTCGCCCTCGCGCACCTCCGCGACGCGCTGGCCGCCGAGCACGACCCGCGCT
Source organism: Myxococcota bacterium (assembly GCA_041389545.1). Taxonomy (GTDB): domain Bacteria; phylum Myxococcota_A; class UBA796; order UBA796; genus JACKER01. The sequence continues at coordinate 107,867 of JAWKRQ010000008.1, forward strand.
GGGCGACGTTCCGGGCGGGGATCGGGGTGGGGGACTGCCCCCCGGTCTGGCTCGGCGGCCAGATCCCGCCCGACGGCACGACCTTCGCCCGCTGCGCCGGCGACGACTGCCCGCCCGAGGCGCCGGGCGCGGGCGTCGTGCGGCTCGTCGCCCCGGCCCTCGCCGCCTGCCTCCGGTGATCCTCGCCGCGAGCTCAAGGCGCCGCGGGTCGCCCTCGGTCGGCGCCGCCTCGGCCGGCGCCCGCGTCGCCCTCGCCCTCCGGCTGACGCGGCCGGATCCCCAACATCTTCCGCCCGTCCGCCGCCGAGCAGCCGCTTCGCGAAGTCGCCCAGCACCACGTTGTGCCGGAACTGCTTCAGCTCGAAGCCCCACGACACGAAGCTGCCGTAGAAGTCCTTCGTCTCGTACCACTGGAAGTGGTTGCCCTGGACCGACGTGATCAGGTGCCGCTTGCCCGTCTGCAGGTCGACGAACGACAGCATCGGCCGGCCGCACCGTCTTCTGGTACCCGTTGGGCAGCGCGTCCGACCGCCGCTGCGCCTTATCGAAGCGCCGCCTGCGGTCGACCTCGGGCAACTCCTCGATGCCCACCGGCTGGAAGATGTTCACGGGCTCGCCCGTGTCTCAGCATCAGCCAGCGCCCGCCGAGTGCAGCACCCCGCGCTCGGCCGGCGCCCCAGCCCGCGCTTCTTGCCCGTCTCGGCGTCGTACAGGGTGACGGTCTGGTCGGTGGTGGCGACGACCCCGTTGCCCGCGGCCGTGTAGGTGAAGGTGTCGACGGGCCCGAGCCAGGGGAACGGCTCCACGATCTGCCCCGTCGTGAGGTCGGCCTCGAAGACCTTGCGCGCGCCCGACGCATCGTCGTCCTCGATCGCCGAGAACACCACGCCGGTGGGCTTGGCCGTGCGCGCCAGGTCGGTCCGGGTCGTGCAGCCCGGGCAGGTCGACCCCGAACACGGCGTCGGTGGCGGCGTCGAAGACGACGAGCCCGCGGCGGCGAGCCGGCGGGCGCGTCGCTCGCGGGGCCGACGGGCAGCACCACCCGGCTGGCCGAGATCCAGGTGACGGTGCCGATGGGCGTGGGCAGCGGCACGACCTTGGTGGCCTTGTCGCGGCTCGCGGCGTCCATCACGTGGTGGGTCATGCCGAGCAGGAAGTAGAGCCGGTGCCCGTCGGTGGACCAGGCGAAGTCGCGGAACAGGTTCGAGCCGCAGGCCTCGAACGCGAGCTGGAACCCGTGCTTCTGCGCGAGGTCCTCGACGGTCTTCGGGTCGCAGTCTCGAACGGGGTGCCCGGGGCGGCCTCGTCGCCGAGGTCCAGGCTGCATCCGCCCGCCGAGCCACAGCGCCAGCATCGTCGCGATCACCACCACCTCCGTCGGCGCGCCGCAGCCGCACCCCCAGCAGCGACCAGCGCCCACCCCTCCGACCACCGGCAGGCCCAGCGGTGCCGAGCAGGCGCAGCTGCTCCCTAGCGCGTCCGGCGGCGCCGTGCGCGGTGTACCGGACGTCGGCCAGGGCGAGCAGCGCGCTCCCGCTCTGCACGAGCAGGTCGACCGGCGCCGGGTCGTCGGGCACCACACCCAGATCGAGCGTGGCCTCGTCGGCGCCCTCGGCCAGCACGGGCACGGGGACGACCGCCGATCGGCGCCCCAGCGCCCACGCCCGCACGCCGGGCGCCAGCGGCGACGCCCGCAGCACGCCGTCGGCGGTGAGCTCCTCCACCACGACGTCCTCGGGCGACGCCACCGAGGCGCCCGGCTCACCGCGCCCGTCAGGCCACACCCACCGTCCACGCGCCCGGCGCCAGCGTCGCCTCGGCGCCGGTGCCTCCAGGCCGAGCGACAGCGCCCCGCCGGCGGACGGCACGGTGACGGGGTCGTAGCCCGGCAGCACGAGCTGCACGTCGCCCTCGAACGCCTCGCCGACGGGCGCCACCGGCGCCTGACCCAGCAGCGCCGTCGGCGCCAGGCGGCCCGCGGCGAGCGTGGTCGGCGCCAGCGCCACCTGCAGCGGCCCGTCGCCCGGCACCTCGGCCGCGGCGTAGCCGGGGGCCGTCACGGTCAGCGTCTCGGCGGGGCCGGGCAGCTGGAACGCGCCGGTGACCGCGCTCGCCAGCACCGGCCGGGCCCCGTCGCCCGCCACGCGGGCCTCCACCGGCGCGCCCGTCTCGGCGTCGACCACCACGCCCTGCAGCGCCGGCGGGGCCGTCAGCAGGCCGAGGATGGCCTGCTCGTGCCACGCCACCACCGCATCAACGTCGGCGGGCGCGCGTTCGACGGCCACCTCGAGGGTGAGGTCGAGCGAGCCGTGGCGCCCGTAGGCCCAGTCGTTGGTGTCGCCGCGCGTGACGTACCAGTCGCCGCCCTGGGTGAGCCAGAAGCCCGGCGCGGTGCAGCTCGCGGCGTAGTCGTCGGCCAGGAGCCCGAGCAGCGCGGCATCCGGCGGGTCGTCGACGGTGAAGTTCCAGGGCCAGCCGAGGTTCGCCGCCCCGGCGTGGACGGTGAGCGACACGGCGGGGTGATCGAAGCCCATCAGGCCGCGCACCGCGCGTGTCTCCGGCTCCGAGAACGGCCGCGCGCCCGGGCGCACGCTCCCGGCGCTCCACTCGTAGTCGTAGTTCCGGTTGAGGTCGACGCCGCGCGCGTTCTCGCGGGTGCCGGCCTCCAGGCCGTCGGGGTTCACGTCGGGCACGCACCACACCGTCGCCCGGTCGAGCAGGGCGGTGATCGCGGGCTCCACGCCGTCGCCCGCGACCAGGCGCTCCGTGACCGCCAGCGCGACCTCGACGGAGATGGCCTCGTCGCCGTGGTGGCCGCCGAGCAGCCGCACCGCGGGCGCCCCGCTGTCGGGCGGCTGGCCGAGCCACAGCGCGTCGATGGGCCGCCCGGCGAGGGAGGTGCCGGCGCGCAGCCGCCCGCCGCGCACCGCGGCGTCGCCGAGGGCCTCGAGGACCGCCTGCACGTCGTCGGCGCCGTGGTAGCCCGCGGCGCGGCGCAGGGCGGGGGCGGCGACGTAGCCCCGGACCTCGGTGGCCGCCCGCAGCGCGTCGAGCGCCCACGGCTCCACCACGACCCGCCGCCAGACGCCGTCGCCGTCGACCCGCCGCCCCTCGCCCGGGCCGACGCCGGCGATCCCCGAGGCGATCGCATTTGCCCGGATCCACGCTTCGCCGAGCGGTGCGGGCGGGTCGGCGACCCAGGCGGCGGGGGTCGGCGGCGGCGGAGGCGGAACTGGCATGGGGACAGTGATACCATCGTCCCCGCGATGCGCACGCTCACCTTCCACCGCGTCATCGGCGCCGGCGCGACGGGCACGGTCTACCACGCCGACCTCCAGCAGGGCGGCGCCGCGCGCCCGTGCGCGGTGAAGGTGATGAACGCCGCCGCGCCCGACGGCGAGCAGTTCCGCGCCCGCCTGCGCGACGAGGCGCGCCTGCTCGGCCTGTTGCGCGACGCGCAGATCCTCGGCGTCAGCGAGCTCGTCAAGGTCGACGGCCAGGACTGCGTGCTCATGGAGTACGTCGAGGGGGTCGACCTCGGCGAGCTGCTCGGCGCGCAGCGCATGCCCGCCAAGGCGCTCGCCGAGCTCGGCGCCGACCTCGCGGGCACCATCCACCGCGCCCACACCGCCACCCACCCGGTGACCGGCGCGCCGCTGCACGTCATCCACCGCGACGTGAAGCCGGCCAACGTGCTGCTCACGCGGCGGGGGGCGGTACGCCTGCTCGACTTCGGCGTGGCGCGGGCCGCGTTCGACAACCGCGAGACCAACACGCAGGGCCTCGTGCTCGGCACCCTCAACTACTTCCCGCCCGAGATCCTCGCCGGCGCCGAGCCGACCCCCGCCGTCGACCTCTACGGGCTCGGCATCACGCTGTGGGAGTGCGGCGTGGGCCGCGAGTGGGGCACGCCCCAGGTGCACCGGCAGCGGTTCGAGCGGCGCATCGACCAGCGGATGGCCGAGCTCGACACCGACTACGACGCCGTGGTCGCCGTCATCCGGCGCCTGCTCCAGTGGCAGCCGAAGGACCGCCCGACGGCTCAGGAGGTCGAGAAGCTGCTCCTCGCCGCCGCCGACGGCTCGGGCGGCATGGGGCTGCGCGCCTGGGCCCGCAAGGCCGTGCCGCCGGCGCTGGCGAAGCGGGAGCGCGAGGCCGTGTCCGACCCGCTCCTCGGCAAGACGCTGCCGGTGGAGGCGATGCCCGAGCCGCCGCTGGCGCTGGCCAAGCTCCAGCCGCTGTCGGAGGCCATCGAGCGGCCCGCGCGCGCCGCCGAGACGCAGACGTTCAACGATCTGGCGCCGCCCGCCGCCGTCGTGCGCCCCGGCCGCGGCCGCCGCGCGAAGACCCCGCCGCCGCCGCCCGTCGACACGGGCGCGCTGCCCGTGCTCGAGCTCGACGCCACGGGCGGGATCGAGCTGCCGGAGGAGCACGCCCCGACCGAGCCGAAGTCGATCCCGCCGTCGCCGTCGGCCACGGCGCGCCTGAACCGCCCCGAGGGGGCGTCGACCATCCGCCGCAGCCGGAGCACCCCCGAGCCGGTGGAGCCGCGCCCCGAGCTCGCCGAGACGCTCACCACCGAGGCGGCGGTGATGCCGCTGGCCCGCGTGCCCCCGGCGTCGCCCGCGGAGGACCCGGGCGCGGAGACGCTCCTCATCAGCAACCCGGCGGTGCTGCAGCTGGCGGCGCCCGCGGCGCCGGCCGACGAGTCGAGGCTCGGCCTGGGTCTCGCTCGCGAGCACGATCGCGATGCTCGTCGGCGCACGCCACCTTCGGCGGCGTGCTCGGCGCGGGATGCTCCTGTCCGGCATCCGCCGATGTCGACGGCTCTTCACCAGCTGAGGTCACTCCTGGATGGTCGGCATCCAGGCCATCGACACCGTGAGCCCGAGCGAGGCGAGCGCCTTGTCGTAGCGCTCCTCCGGCGGGGTGTCGAAGAGCAGCGTGGCGTCGCAGTCGGTGAACAGCCAGCCGCCGCGCTCGATCTCGCGGTCGAGCTGCCCCGGGCCCCAGCCCGCGTAGCCGAGGCACAGGATCATCGGCTCGCCGGCGTGGAGCAGGCGCACCAGCGCCTCCTGCGACCGGGTGACGGCGATGCCCGAGGGCAGCGACCAACCCTCCTCGTCGGTCACGCCGCCCTTGGTGACGACCGTGCCCGAGCCGCTCTCCACGGGGCCGCCCCAGGCGACCGGGACCTCGGCGTGGGCCTCGAGGTCGAGGCCGCGGTCGACGTCGAGCACGTCCTCCAGCTTGTGCTGGAGCTGCCGGTTCACGACGACGCCCATGGCGCCTTGTTCGTCGTAGTGCCAGACCAGGACGACGGTCCGCTCGAAGAACGGATCCTTCGTCTGGGGCGAGGCGATCAGCAGGGTGGGGGGCATGGCAGCACTATACAGTGGGGGCCGCTCAGCTCGCCCCACCGAACTCCTGCACCGTCTGGTACTGCGGCTCGCCGCTGCCGTCGACGACCTCCTCGGTGATGACGACCTCCGACAGGCCCTCGACGCTCGGGATCTCGTACATCACGTCGAGCATCACCTGCTCCATGATGGCGCGCAGGCCGCGAGCGCCGCTCTTGCGGCTGTAGGCCTTCTCCGCCATCCCCCGCACCGCACCCTCGGTGAACCGCAGCTTCACCTTCTCGAACCGCAGCAGCTTCTGGTACTGCTTGACGAGCGCGTTCTTCGGCTCGCTCATCACGTGCACCAGATCGTCGACCGTGAGCGGGTCCATGACCGCGATGACCGGGAGGCGGCCGATGAACTCGGGGATGAGCCCGAACTTCTCGAGGTCCTCGGTGGTGGTCTGCCGCAGCAGGTTCCGCCGGTTCTCGATCTCGTCCTGCGCGACGGCCTGTTCGGGCGCGAGCCGCTCGCGCGCGAAGCCGACCGAGCGCCGCCCGATCCGCTGCTCCACGAGCTTGTCGAGCCCCTCGAAGCTCCCGCCCACGATGAACAGGATGTTCGTGGTGTCGACCTGCACGTGCTCCTGGTTCGGCATCCGCTTGTTGCCGCGCACCTGGATGTTCGCCTGGGTGCCCTCGAGCAGCTTGAGCAGCGCCTGCTGCACGCCCTCGCCGCTCACGTCGCGCGAGACCGACGAGGTGAACGCCTTCTTCGACAGCTTGTCGATCTCGTCGATGTAGACGATGCCGCGCTGGGTGCGCTCGAGGTTGTACTCGGCGCTCTGGAACAGGTTCAGGATGATGTTCTCGACGTCCTCGCCGACGTAGCCGGCCTCGGTGAGGCTCGTGGCGTCGGCGATGGCGAACGGGACGTTGAGGTACTTCGCGAGCGTCTGCGCGAGGAGCGTCTTGCCGGAGCCGGTGGGCCCGATCAGCATGACGTTGCTCTTCTGGAGCTCCACGTCGTCCATCGACGCGCGGCTGTCGATGCGCTTGTAGTGGTTGTGCACCGCGACCGACAGGATCTTCTTGGCGCGGTTCTGCCCGACCACGTACTCGTCGAGGAAGTTGTAGATCTCCTTCGGCTTCGGCACCAGCCCGCGCGTGGAGTAGAAGTCGTCGCGCTCGTACTCCTCGGTGATGATGTCGTTGCACAGCTCGACGCACTCGTCGCAGATGTACACGGACGGGCCCGCGATGAGCTTCCGCACCTCCTTCTGCGACTTGCCGCAGAAGGAGCAGCACAGGTCCTTTCCGTTCGTCACCTTGCGCTTCAAGCGCCCTCCTGGTCGTCACGCAGCTCGTGGGACGCGCCCGCTGGATCGACGGTAGCCCGAAGCGGCCGGGCAGCGACGACGGGTCAGCGCTTTTTCGGTTCCGGCTCCGACGTGGGCGTGATGACCTCGTCGATCAGACCGTACTCCAGCGCACCCGTCGCCGTCATGATGTTGTCGCGCTCCGTATCCTCCTTGATACGGTCGATGGACTGCCCGGTGTGCTGGGCGAGCACGCTGCTGAGCGTGTCCTTCCACCGCAGGAGGTCCTTCGCGTGGATCTCGATGTCGCTCGCCTGGCCGCGGAGGCCGCCGAGCGGCTGGTGGATCAGCACGCGGCTGTGGGGCAGGGCGTGGCGCTTGCCCTTCGCCCCGGCGGCGAGGAGCACCGCCGACATCGACGCCGCCTGGCCGACGCAGATGGTCGACACGTCGGGCTGGATGAACTGCATCGTGTCGTAGATGGCCATCCCCGCCGTCACCGAGCCGCCCGGGCTGTTGATGTACAGGTGGATGTCCTTCTCGGGATCCTGGCTCGACAGGTAGAGCAGCTGGGCGATGAGCACGTTCGCCACGTAGTCGTCGATCGCCAGGCCGAGGAACACGATGCGGTCGACCAGCAGGCGGGACCAGATGTCGTACTCGCGCTCGCCCCGGTGGGTCATCTCCGCGACGCGGGGGACGATGTAGGCGCTGGGACCGAGGGGCCCGTCGAAGGGATCGTGCATGCGTGCCTCGTTGGGTTCTGGGGACCCGTAACCACGGCCCCTGGCGACCGCGACCCACCCGAGCGGGCGGGGATCGACGGCGACGCGGGGGCGGTCGCGGATCTGCGGGAGCGGTCAGCGGTCGGCGGTCAGCGGGTCAGCGGATCTCGACGGCGGGGGCCCGCCGGAGCGCGAGGTCGGTGCCGAGGACCCGGGCCCAGGCCCGCCGCCCGACCACGTCGAACGCCTTCATCCGGTCGACGAAGCGCTGCCGCAGCTCTGGATCGACGAGCGGCGCCGGCAGTAGCGGGTCGAGCACGATGTCCTGGATGGCGCGGTTGCCCGCGAGGAAGCTCTGGCGCGCGCCCTCGTCGTCGGAGACCTGGGCGAGGCTCGCCTCCACGTCGTCCATCGCGGCGATGTTCTGCTCGTAGCGCTGGTCGAGCTGCAGCTCCTGCCACAGCGTGTGCGCGACCTCTTCGTGGGGGCCGAGGTCGGTGAGCGAGAACATGGCGGCTTCGGGCTCGAGGCCGAGCCGGTGCAGCCGGTCGCGCAGCCGCTCGACGCCGCCCACCAGGTTGTCGGGCCGCACGAGGAGCCCCGGCACGAGCTCCCGCAGCCCGACGAACGCCGTGGCGCGGTCGCGCCGCCGGGCGACGGTCTTGTCGGCGCGGGGCAGCGGCGCGGTGTGCAGGCCGATCCAGCGGCCCTCCCAGGGGCGCAGGCGGCCCAGGGCCTCGCGCCAGCCGACGGTCTCGCCGAGCATCTCGGCGTTGCCGGTGACCCGGTAGGTGCCGCGCTCGGGCGAGTCGATGAGGCCCTTGGTGCGCAGGCGGTGCAGCGCCACGCGGGTGCGGTTCTCGTCGATCTCGAAGAGCGAGCAGGCGCGGATGAGCAGCTGCACGGGAACGTCGACCTCGAACGCCGCGAGCAGCGCCATCAGGAAGGCGCGCGGACTCGCGTCGTCGGGCTCACCCCGCTCGCCGCTCGGGACGTCGGGCCACACGGGACGGGGCGGTTGGCTCCCCACCTCGACACCCTCCAGGGCCGGCGAGCGCGGACCTCGGGAGGAGTCCGGCATCAGCCCGCCGCCAGGTCCTTGCGCCGCGCCTCGATGGCTGCGAGAGCGCCCTTCCGGTTGCGGCCGGCCGTCTCGGCCTGCTCGAGCGCATCGAGGCTCGGCGTCGTGGGCGCCGGAGGCCAGCGCGGCCCGCAAGGTCGTCGACCTTGCCCTCGAGGACGGCAGGGCCGTCGCTGGGTGCCTCGCTCTCGGCTTCGGCGGCGGCCTTCGCCTTCGGCGGGGGCTGGGTCGGCGGGGCGCCCGGCGCCGGCGGCACCAGGTTCGACCGCTCGAGCAGCCAGTCGAGCGCCTTCTCCTCGAGGATGCGCTCGCGGAGCTCGGAGGTGTCCTCCTGGCGGAAGCGGCCGCGGAGGGCCTCGACCGTCTGCCCCATCTCGGCGGCCATCTGGGCGAAGCGCGCCTCGACGTCGCCGTCCTCGACTTCGATGCCCTCCTTCTTCGAGACCCACTCGAGGATGAGGCCGGCCTTCGCCGCGAAGTTCGAGCGCATCCGCAGGTCTTCGACCTGGGCGTTGCTGAAGCCGATGGAGCGCGGGTCGCGGCCGGTGCGGCGCGCCTGCTGCATGCGCAGCTCGTCCATCAGCATCTTGAGGCTGCCCTCGACCATGCCGGCGGGCACCTCGAAGGGGTTGGCCGCGATGATCGCCTCGAGCAGGTTCGCGCGGGCCTGGTTGCGCGCCATCTCGTCGCGCCCGCTGCGCAGCTGCGCGGTGATCGCGGAGCGCATGCCGTCGACGCCGCCCTCGTAGCCGAGGGTCTCGGCGATCTCGTCGGTCGCCTCGGGGACCTTGTAGGCCTGGATGGTGAGGAGCTTCACCGTGACCGCGAGGGTGCGGCCGGCGACCGCCTCGATCCGCGCGTCGTCGGGGAAGGTGACCTCGCCGCTGCGCTCCTCGCCGACGCTCATGCCGACGATCAGCGCCTCGATGCCGGGGTAGTAGGGGTCGCCCTCGGTCCGGACCATGGTGGAGTCCTGGACGACCTCCTCGTCGCCTTCCTTCGCCGTGAGCTCGATGAGGGCCATGTCGCCCTTCTCGACGGGGCGGTCGGTGACCTCCTCGACCCGGGCCTGGCCCTCGAGGCGCGCGCGGACGGCGGCGTCGACCTCGTCGTCGGACACCTCGACCGTGGGGTACACCACCTCGAGCTCGGTCCACTGCTGGAGCTCGATCTGCGGCTTCACGTCGACCATGATGGTGAACGCGAAGCCCTCGGGCTCGTCGACCTGGCTGGTCTCGGTGAGGTTCGGCTCGCTGACGGGCTTGATCTCGTGCTCGGTGATGGCCGAGAGGTAGCCCTGGCGGATGAGATCGTTCGCCACGTCGGCCTGGACGCGGTCGGAGAACTTCGCCTCCAGCACCTTGCGCGGGGCGCGGCCCGGCCGGAAGCCGGCGAGGCGGACCTGCGACGCGAGGCGACGGTAGGCCTCGTCGAGCTGCGACCGGACCTTGTCCGGGGGGACCCGGATCGACAGCCGCTTCTGGAACCCCACCGTCTCCACGTCAACCTTCATGACGACCTCGATCCTCGTGCTGCGCTCCCCGGTGCGAGCGGCGGGCGGCGTGCCGACGGGGGTTTCGCGCCCGCGTCCCGACCGAATCGATGCGAGAAGGGGGACTCGAACCCCCACGGGGAGCCCCACCGGATCCTAAGTCCGGCGCGTCTGCCAATTCCGCCATTCTCGCGTCGCGCCTGCTCCTGGTCCGCGTTGACCCGCACGTGGGCGGGAGACCGGGGAGGATGTCGATTGGATGGGCCCACCAGGAATCGAACCTGGAACCAACGGATTAAGAGTCCGGTGCTCTGCCAATTGAGCTATGAGCCCATGAAGTTTCGTACTGCCGCCCTCGTCGCCTCCGCCGTGGTCTCGCCACGGCGCCGACGCCGAGGAAGAGGTGGGTGATGGGATTTGAACCCACGACCCCTGGAACCACAATCCAGTGCTCTAACCAGCTGAGCTACACCCACCGTACGCGCCTGGATTAACGGATCCGCGAGCGTTGACAAGCCCCCCGGGGACGGGTGGGTCGCTTCGGCGTTGGAGGCCGTCGTTTCCGTGTTCTTGTTGGCCCTCGGGTGCCCCCGTCCGGCGCTGCCGCACGATCCTGCGGATCGCGCGCAGGTGGAGGAGGCCATCGTCGCGTTCCGCGACGCCGTGCTCGCGCCCGCGCACGTGCCCCCGCCGTCGGTGGGCGGGGACGCCCGGGTGGCGCTCGCCGGGTTGAGCGGCGAGGCGCGCCTCGTGCGGCCCGAGCAGGCGCCGTGGAACCGCTGGAGCGACGGTAGCGCGCGGCTGTTCAACAACCGGACCGCGCTCGTGTTCGAGGTGGACGTGGAGGGGGAGGGGGCCGTGTCGTGGCGGCCCGGCGACACCACGCTGGAGCTGAACGACGACCGCACGGTGCTGACGGCGGCGCCCTCCGCCGAGACGCTCCTCGCGGACCTGCTGTTCCACGCGGACCTCGAGGAGCGGTGGGCCGGGGAGGGCGCCCTCGTGGCGCGGACGCGGGGGGCCGGGCCGTTCCGGGCGGCGTACCTGCCCGCCGTCGACGACGCCGGTGCGCTGCGGGGGCTGGTGGCGTTCCCGCTGCCGCCGGAGGTGCAGGACCTGCACGTGGTGGCGATGCGGCTGGTGATGCCGGTGCGGACGGCGACGGGGAGCATCGAGCTGGTGGGGTGTTGGACTGACCAGACCCCCGCCCCCCTGCCCCTGCCCTGCCCCGCCCCTGCCCCTGCCCTTGCCCCTGCCCCCGCCCTGCCCCCGCCCTGCCCTGCCCGCCACGATGCGCACCAACACGGCGTGAGCGCTCAGGATGGCGCGGGTCGGGCCGGATCTACCCGGCCCGTGCCGAGCCCGCGCCCTGCACGTTCTCGCGCACCCCCGTCAGGCCCGCTGTTCGTCAGCGAGATCGCGGCCGGCAGCGCCACGACGTGGACCAGCACGGCGTGAGCGAGGCCAGGATGAAAGTGGTCGGGCCGGATCTGCTTCCGGCCCTACCGAGCCAGTCCGCATCGCCTCGGTCCTACTCCAGGCACGCTGTTCGTCGCGACAGGCCCGCCGCTCTACGACATTACGCCACGGCGTGAGCGAGGCCAGGATGAACAGTGGTCGGGCCGGAGCTTCCGCCCGTGCCGACAGTCCGTGCACGTCTCCCCGCGTAGCCCCCGCCTTCCAGGCCCGTTCGTCAGCGAGATCGCCCCGGCGGCCCCACGACGTCCGCCAGACGGCGTGAGCGAGGCCAGGAGAGTGGTCGGGCTGACCCGCTTCCGGCCCGCGCCAGCCCGCGCCCGCACGTTCTCGCGTACCCCCTGTGCTCAGGCCCGCTGTTCGTCGGCGAGATCGCGGCCGGCGGCGTTACGGCGCGTCGCACGGCGCGTGAGCGAGGCCAGGGATGAGTGTCGGGCCGGATCTGCTTCCGGCCTGCGCTGAGCCCGCGCCCGTGCGCGTTCTCGCGTAGGTCCCGTGCTCAGGCCCGCTGTTCGTCGACGAGATCGCGCCCGGCGGCCCCACGACGTCCGCCAGCACGGCAGGGGCAGGGGCAGGGGCAGGGGCAGGTGCGCCAGGCGAAGCCTGGATGAGGAGGAACTTAGGCGAAACCTCATGAAGGAGCCTACCCGGGTCCAGCCAACCTGTCCGGCAGAGCGGCCGAGCAGCCGGAAGCGAGTCTTGCACCGGTGGGGGCGACCCCAAGGGTGAAGCGTAGACAGCGAGCGCGTGGGCCGCGAGACAGAGTCCCGAAATCCTGCCCATCGTGGGCGCCGACATCGTCGCTTCCCTGAGTGGAAGGCCGTGCTCCCAGAGCCGTGATCGGCCCAAGCGACGGCCTGTGGGACCGGGATCGAAGATCGGGGCATCAGCGCGGGCTCCCAGGAACCTGGGAGGACCCCATCCGTCGACATGCAACCACGGCTGCCGGGGCTGTCGAGATCCACCCCATGCTCCTCGACGCCGCCGCCTGCTGCGCCGAGGTACGGAGAGAACGAGCAGCAGGGCGACGGAACCGCCGAGCAAGGACACGCACGAGCGCGGTGGGGAGAGGGAGTCGGAGCGCCTCGTAGTACCGATGAACCTGGGAACCGACCCATCGGGACCCAGCGGAGGGAAGGGGCGCCGTGAACTGCGACCATCACCGGAGGGAACGATGGCCGGAACACCGCATCCGGAGCACCATTCCCAACGAAACAACAGCGGATAGCAACGCTGGCGAGGCAGATGCCGGACGAGGCACCCGCACGCTGGCCCATCACATCGACGTGGACTGGCTGAAGGAAGCCTGGCGACAGACCCGCAAGGGCGGTGCGACGGGGATCGACGGAGAAACGGCGGCAGCGTACGCGCAGACCGGAAGGGAACCTCGCCCAGCTGCTCGACCGGTCGTCCGGTCTCTACCGCGCCCCGCCTGTTCTTGCCGAACGCAGATCCCGGAAATCTGCGCCCGCTCGGGATCCCTACGTTCGAGGACAAGGTGCTGCAGCGTGAGGATTGATGCTGCTGGAGCCGCTGTACGAGACGGTCTTCCTGACTGTCACTGTACGGGTTCCGCCGGGGCGTTCGGCGCATCAGGCGCTGGAGCAGCTCCGGAGACACCTCTCTGGCGTGTGGCGGCGTGGTGGGTCCTCGACGTGGACATCCGGGCGTTCTTCGACCGGATCACGGCGTCCTGCGGAGCTTCTCCAGCAGAGGGTACGCGATGGTGTCGATCCGTCAGATCGGGAAGTGGCTGACCGCCGGCGTGATGCAGGACGGGCGCTCACGTCTGACCTCGGTACGCCGCAGGAGGATCCGGGCCGCTGCTGGCCAACATCTACCCACCACGCGGATGCCGAATGTCTGCGGTGGATCGGTCTCACGCCTGCGGGGACGTGCGCACCTCGTGCGGTACGCCGACGACTTCCCCGTCATGGTGTTCCAGCACGAGGACGACGCGAGGCGGGTGCTGGAGGCGCCCCGGAAAGCGCCTCTCCCGCTTCGGTCTCGAAGTGAGCCCGGAGAAGACTCGGCTGGTCCGACTGGGCGCCCTTCGAGCGATACCGACCCACCCGACTCGTTCGACTTCCTCGGCTTCACCTTCCACTGGGGTGTCGAGTGGGAGGGTCGTCCGACGATAGATGGGAAGACGGCGAAGAAGCGGTTTGCCCGCACGCTTCGCCCTCCTTCTTGGGTGTATTGCCGGGACAACCGCCACCGGCCCGTCCAGGTGCAGCACGACGCCTTCAGCCGGAAACTCTGGGGGCACTATCAGTACTTCGGGCTCACCATGAACAAGCGCGCCCTGGACAAGGTCTTCGTCAAGGCGATCTGGCGCTACTGGCTCGATCGCGCAGCCAGAAGGCGAATGTGGCAGCGGTTCAAGCGCTCTTCGAAGCGCCTGCCGCTCCCGAAGCCGCAGGTGGTGCACTCGGTCTTCCGGACTGCAGCGAACGTCCACGAGGAGCAGCCGGATGCGGGAAATCCGCACGTCCGATCTGTGGGGGGCCGGCGGGGTGACCCGCCGGTCTACCCGACCAAGGGGGGAGGAGCGATGCGCGGGAGTCCCCTCAGCTCGACGGATCCGAGAACTCGAACGTCATCTCGTCCCCGAACTCCTGCTCCATGTACTGCTTCAGCTTCTTCTGCAGCCGCGCTTCCACCTGCCGGATCCGCTCCTTGCTCACCCCGAACTGCTCCCCCAGCTCCGACAGGCTCGCCCGCTCCCCGGCCACCATCCGCTTCTCCCAGATCACCCGCTCCCGGTCGTCCTTCAGGTTCTCCGCCGCGAACTGAGCGAGCTTCTCCCGGATCCGCCCCATCAGCTCCGACCGCGCCGCGGCATCCTCCGGATCGTGCGGCGTCCCCTCGGGCACGACCTCCGACAGCGTGCGCCCCTCCGGATCGTCGCCGGCCGGCGCGTGCAGCGACAGCGCCGGCGCCCGCATGTGCTGGTCGACGGCATCGACCTCGTGCTCCGCCACCCCGAGCCGCTCGGCGATCATCCGCGAGGTGGGCTGCACCCCCTCCTGCATCAGCCGCTCCCGCTCCTTCTGCAGCTGGAAGAACAGCTTCCGCCCCGCCCGCGTGGACCCGAGCCGCACCAGCCGGAAGTTGTCCAGCAGGAACCGCAGGATCATCGCCCGGATCCAGTACTGCGCGTAGCTCGAGAACCGGATCTCGCGCCCGGGATCGTAGCGCGAGAGCGCCTCGACGAGCCCGACGTTCCCCTCCTGGATGAGGTCCAGCACGTTGGCCCACTGCCGGTGGTACTGGAACGCGATCTTGATGACGAGCCGCAGGTTCGACGTGATGAGCCGCTCGGCGGCCTCCCGATCGCCGGTGTCGGCGAAGCGCCGCGCGACCTGCAGCTCCTCCTCCGCCGTCATCAGCGGGTAGCGGCGCACCTCGGCCAGGTAGAAGTTCAGCAGATCCCGCGACCGCGCGCCCTTGGGCGGCGACGGCAGCCGCGCCTGGAGCCCCGCCGGCAGCTGACGGCGCGGCGGATCGTTCTCGGGGCCGTCCTGCTCGTCGGTGCCCTCGTCTTCGCCCGTCATGCCTTCCCTCGCGGCCATCGCTCGTCCCTCACCATCAGCGCTCCCCTCCGAGCGCGCCTGCGGCCCACCCCTGCGCGGTGAGCGAGCGGAGCGCCGAGGGCGCCCCCGCCAGCAGCGGCGTGCTCGGCGGCACCCGGACGGGGTCGACGACCGCCCCCGTCGCGTCCCATATCACGCGCCCGACCTCGCCGATGAGGAGCGCCCCGCAGCCCACGTCCCACACCTGCCAGCGCGGGATGACGGTCGCGAGCCCGCCGCCCGACGCGACGTGGGCCAGGTGCGCAGCCCCCGTGCCGAGCGCGCGGATCTTCCCCGGCCAGGGCACGGGCTGCTTGCGGTGGAACTTCGACGGCACGAACAGCACGGCGTCGTTCCGGATGCCCGGCACGTCGGGCAGCACGGGCAGGCGCCGACCGTCGCGCCACGCCCCGCCGCCCCGCTCGGCGTACCACAGCTCTCCGAGCCGGGGGACGTAGAACCCGCCGGCCTGCAGCGCGCCATCGACCACCCGGCACACGGTGGGGCCCCAGTAGGCGAGCTCGGAGAGGAAGGCGCCCGTGCCGTCGATGGGGTCGACGTACCACACCGGCGCGCCGGGCGGGCCCTCGACGTGGTGGCCCTCCTCGGCGCGGATGCTCTCGCCCGGGAACGCCCGCGCCAGCCGCTCGACGATGATCTCCTCGACGGCGCGGTCGGCGTCGGTCACGGGCGTGCCGTCGGGCTTGCTCTCCCGCTCCGCCCGACCGAGGTAGGCCAGCGCCCGCGCCCCTGCCTCGAGCAGCGTGGCCCTCACCTCGTCCCGCAGCGTCACGTCCGAGCCCATCATGTGGGCCTTAGCCAGTGCGCACCCTTGCAGCTACGATGATCGTGGAGGCTTTCGCTGACCGAGGAGCGCCTGGAGATCCTGGGGCCGTGTCCGTGGTGGAGCGAGGCCGCGCGGGTCGGGCGGCTCGCGGTGGACGGCCGGACGGTGCCCGTCGCCGCGGTGCTCGGGCCGGAGGTCGACGCACCGGGCGCCGCCGTGCGCGCGCGCAACCGCGCCGGCGCCTGGGTCGGGCGCCGCGACGCCGGCGTGCTGCCGCTGATCGACGTGGCCGGCGCGGGCGACCGCGTCGCCTGGGTCTACGAGGCCTGCGACGGCGTGTCGGCCGGCGTCCTGTTCGACAGCGCCGAAGCCCCGGTCCCGCGCGCCGCGGTCGAGCTCGTCGCGGCCTGCGCCGAGGTGCTCGAGCGGCTGCACGCCGCCGGCCACCGCCACCCGGGCCCCGCGCCCGACGACGTGATCGTCGACCCGCGCGGCGAGGTCGTGCTGGCCGGCTTCGTCGGGCCGTTCCCCCAGGCGCCGATGCAGCGCGACCCGCAGGCGAGCCAGGCGCCGGAGTCCGCGGCGGTGGTGTGGCGGCTCGGCGTGCTGTTGGCCGAGCTCCTCTCCGGGTCGCCGCCGCCGCCGCCGATGGATCACGCGTCCCACGAGGTCGCGCTGCAGCGCCTGATGGTGCGCGTGGTGAGCCAGCCCGGCCCCATCCTCCCGGAGCGCCTCGGCGACTGGCTCCGCGGGATGCTCGCGTGGACGCCGACCACCGCCCCGTCCTCGGCCGGATCGCGCCCGGCCTGCGCGAGCTGGCCGAGATGCCGCCGCCGCCGCGCCTGGTGGAGCTGGCGGCGCGGGTGCCGGAGATCCGCGTGCGGCCGGCGCCGGTGCTGCCGGAGCCCGTGCTGACCGACCCGCCGGAGCCGCCGGAGCCGCTGGTGGCGTCCGAGACCACGGCCGGGGCGGCGCGCTGGCTGCGTCCCCAGCCGAGCGACACGCCGAGCGGCGTGGAGCGCACCGTCGAGGCGTCCTGGGGCGACCTGTCCGACAGCGACGACGTGACCGCCATCTCCTCCGACGGCGATCCGCCCGTGCGCGTCGTGCCGCCCCCGGAGCACGGCGCGATCCCCGTCCACGTCGGGCCGCCGCCGGAGGCCGTGCCGAAGCGGCGGTCGCGGCTGCCGGAAGAGCTGTTCGATCGCCCATCACGGCCGTCCGCGCCGGTGGCCGTCGACCCCGACCGCAGCCGGCGGGCGCAGGCGACCCCCGCCGCGGCGCTGTTGCTGGTGGTCGCGGCGTTCCTGGTCTGGTACCTGTGGTCGTGAGCCCGCGTACCCCCGGCGCCGGGGGCGCGTAGGGGGACCACGGCAGCGGGAGGGGACCAGTGGACCCGGAGTGCGCCGCAGTCCGCACCGCGCTCGCGACCGGGGGCGCGCTCGATCGCCGACACATCGCCGAGTGCGAGGCGTGCTCGGCGCTGCTCGACGTGGAGCTCGGCGGCTCCATCGCCGAGCCGGTGGCGGAGGACGACCCCGTCGTGCAGGCCGTGCTGGCGAAGGTGAAGGGCGACAGCCCGCCGCCGCTCGCGCGGCTGCCGAGCTGGGTGCGCCACGCCGTGGTGTGGGGCGCGGTGGGCGGCTCGGCGGCGATCGCCTGGGCGTTCGGCGCCGGCCCGCGCACGCCGTGGGACCCGCTGGGCGAGGCCCTGGCGGCCGCGCTCGGGGCGCCGGTGGCGCTGCGGCCGGTGCACCGGCCCCGGCTGCGGGCGGAGGTCGTGCTGGTGGGGCTGGCGCTGCTGCTGCCCGCGCTGGTCGGGCTGCTCCCGCCGGTGGTGGGGCCGATCGCGCCCGCCGAGGCGGCGGCCGGCTGGGGCTGCTTCGCGCGCGGCCTGCTGGTGGGTGGGCTCGTGCTGGGGCTGGTCGCCGTGAGCGACCGCCGCAAGACCCGACCGCTGACGCTGTGGCTCGCCGCGGCGGCGGTGGCCGGCGGGGCGGGGGCGCTGGCGCTGGCGGTGTGGTGTCCCGCGGGCGGGACGGTGCACCGCGTCGTCGATCACGGCGCGATCGGCCTCGTGCTGGCCGCGATCGTCACGGCCGCGCGCTGGGCTCGCCGCGCGTGAGGCGGCTCACTTGTGGCGGAAGACGATCCGCCCCTTCGTCAGGTCGTACGGCGACACCGCCACCGTCACCTTGTCGCCGAGCACCACGCGGATGCGGTACCGCCGGAGCTTGCCGGCCAGGTGCGCGTTCACCTCGGTGCCCGCGTCCGTCTCGATCAGGAAGTGTCCGCCGGGGAACACCTCCTTCACGATCCCTTCGATCTCGATCAAGTCGTCCGATGCCACCAGGCGCACGCCTCCGAGGGTCGGGGGAGTAACCCGTCGCGACCGCCGTGCCACACCGGCGCGCCAACCAGCGCCGCGGACCGCCGTTACCCCAGCGAAACCAAGTCCGCCGGGCGCCCGCCGACCCGCTCCCCGCGCGTCGGTTCGCCCCATTCGTCCGGTCCGCCGTGCCCTCGTTGCGACCCACGATCGCCGTGGTGCGCGCTAGATTCCCTACCCATGGACCCGATGCCCGAGCTGGACGACACCGAGTGGCCGGGAGCGGCCCCCTCCCCGATCGAACCGGGATCCGCGGTGGGGGGGTGGACGGCCGGCGCCCGCTACGACATCCGCGGCGACGTGCACCTGCACCAGTCCGCGCCGCCCGACGAGCTGCGGTTCGCCGTGTGGCGGTACCGCGGCTACGAGCCGCTGCCGCGCTTCCTCGAGCTCCTGCGGGCCGACGCCGAGGCCTGGGGCGCGTTCCGCAACGCCGACGGCCGGCTGTCGCCCGTGGTCCCCACCGTCGACGTGGCCCGCCTCGTCGGCCAGATGGTCTTCTACTGGGCGCAGGAGGACCCGCGCGGCCCGTCCCTCGCCTCCCGGCTCGACCAGGCCACCGCGCTGTCGCCGGCCTTCGCGATCGACGTGGCCCGCCAGGTCGGCGCCGCGCTGTCCGAGATCCACGCGCAGGGCCTCGTCCACGGCGACCTCGACCCGGCGAACGTCCACCTCGCCGGGAACCTGGACTTCGTGCGGCTCGCCTGGGGCGGGCTCGCCTCGCGGCTCGAGCGCGCGGGCGTCGACGTGGGGCGGGGCCACGGGCGCGGGCTGGCCGAGGTGGCCCCCGAGGTGCTGCTCGGCCGGACCCCCCGGGTGCGCGCCGACGTCTACGGGCTCGCCGCGCTGACCTACCGGATGCTCGCCGGGCAGCCCGCCTGGCTCGTCCGCAAGAACGGGCCGCTGCCCGGCGTCACGAGCGAGGATCCGCTCCCGCCGCTGCCCGAGTGGGTGGTCTCGCCGCTGCCGGAGATCCTGGCCATCGGGCTGCAGCGGGATCCGGACCGGCGTCCCTCCGACGTCGCCGACTTCTGCGACCGCCTCGCGCAGGCCGCGCGGGCGATCGCGGACCTGCCCGATCCGCCGGGCACCTGGGCGCCGCCGCACCTCGGCGACCACGCCGAGCCCACGCCGCCCACCGTCCAGCGCACGCTGTCGCCGATGGAGCGGCTGATCGGCCCGGATCCGGCGCTGTCGAATGCACCTCCCGTGGGGATCCTCGGGAGCGCTGGCACGAGCACGCCGCTGCCGGGCGTCCGCTCGGTGGTCCCGGCGCTGGCGCGCTCGCTCACGCCGCTGCCGGTCACGACGCTGCCGCCGCCGGAGCGCACCGTCCCGCCGCCCGTGCCCGTGCGCCGGCAGGGGCCGCTCGGCCCGCAGGGGGCGCCGTACGCGCTCGGGGCGCTGATGGTGGTGGGCTTCACCGCGGTGCTGGCGGCAGTGCTGTGCGGGGGCATGGCGACGACGCGCGGGCCGCTGCCCGTGCCGGTGCCGGTGGTCGTGGAGGCGGTCGCGCCGCCGTCGGCGCCGGTGGTCACGCTGCTGTCGGACCCGTCGACGGCCGACGTGCTGCGCGACGGCGTCTCCATCGGGCACACGCCGATGCCCCTGCCGCTGCCCTCGCCCGACGATCCGCCGGTGGTGCTGGAGATCCGCAAGCCCGGCTACGTCGCGCAGCAGGTCACGCTGTCGGCGGACGAGCCACCGCAGCGGGTCGTGACGCTGGCGGCGGACGCGCCGGCGCGGGTGCTCTCGCTGCCGTCGGCGCGTCCGGAGCCCGTCGAGCCCGCGGTCGAGGCGCCCGTGCCGCCGCCGCTCCCCGATCTGCGGCAGCAGCGCTAGATGTGGTGGACCTTCGCGGCCGCGCTCGCGGCCGAGCCCGATCTGCCGCCCACCATCGACCTCGCGCAGGAGGCCGAGCTGCAGTTCCAGCTCGGGCTGCGCGCCTACCAGGCCGCGACCTCGAGTCGGCGCTCGAGCACCTGCTCGCGTCGAACCGGCTGGTGCCGAACGCCAACGTCGTGTTCAACCTGGGGCGGGTCCACGAGGCGCGGGGCGACCTCGCGTCGGCGTGGCGGTGCTACGACGCGTACGTGGGCGTGGAGACCGACCCGGCGCGGCGCGAGGAGGCCGAGGAGGCGCTGGCCGCCATCGAGCCGAAGGTGGCGCGGGTGCGGGTGCAGTCGTCGCCGCCGGGGGCGCGGGTGTACCTCGAGCGGGAGGCGCTCGGCAGCCGGGGGGTGACGCCGCTGACGCTGGCGGTGACGCCGGGGCGGCACACGCTGCTGGTGGCGGCCGACGGGGCGCGGGTCAACAGCCGCAGCGTCGACCTGTCGGCGGGGACGCTCGCGGAGGTGGACGTGGCGCTCGAGGATGCGCTGCCCACGTCGACGGTGTGGGGTGGGGCGTCGGTGCGCAGCGGCGAGGTGGAGCTCGTGGCGGTGGACGACGTGCGGTGCACGCTGCTCGGGCAGATCTCCGCCGTGGCGCTCCACGACGATCCGTACGACGGTCCGCCGCTGGGGTCGGCGCTGGCGGCGGCGGGTCCGGCGGCGGGGCTGTACGTGGAACTGCGGCTCGGGGCGGCGGATGCGACGCCGGTGCGGGCGGTGCTGACGCCGGTGTCGCGCAAGGCGGTGGTGCTGCGGGACAGTGCGGCGCTGCGGCCGGTGTTCGAGCGGTGTGCGCCGGAGGCGCCGGCGCTGCTGTCGGTGGCGCTGGAGCGGCTCGACAAGGGCGTGCGGCTCGATGCGGTGCGGGTGTTCGCGGAGTGGGCGGCGTGGCGCGGGGCGGGGGACGTGGGGCCGGCGGCGTCGGCGTGTGCGCGGGGGGACTGCGTGGCGCTGGCGCAGGCGCTGGCCGACTGAGGGCCGGAGGCAGATCGGGCCCGACCTGATTTCATCCTGGCGCGGAAGCGGATCGGTCTCGGGCATGGGCCGGGTTGCACGGCCATTAGCGGCCTCCAACGCCGAGAACGACGCAACCGGAAGCGGATCGGGCCCGACCTGATCTCATCCGGTTCCGGATGCAGAGCGGTGCCGGGCATCGGCGAGGTCGAGGTGGCGGCCGTCGTCGGCGGGCGAGGCGCCAGCACCCGCGCTCTGCCAGGGTCATCGATGCCCGGGGCAATTACTACGGTGCCGCCGGGCGGGGGACCCTGTCGGTCAGGCGCAGCCAGCCGGCATCGTCGCCAGATCTGCTCAGCGCCTGCCCGCCAATAGTCCCCTTTCGCCCGTCAGCACAATTACGACGGGCGCGTGCGCGCCGAAATGGCTTCCCGATTCCTGGTCATGACGGATCGACCTCGTGAACGGAGCAGGAATCGGGGAAGCCCCACCGGCTTTGCTCGCGCAAGGCTGCATCCGGAACAGGATGAAAAGGGGTCGGGCCCGATCTGCTTCCGGGCGCGCCGTCCTCGGCATCGGAGGCCGCGAACGGCCGCGCCCACCCCGGAGGGCCCGGGACGGATCCGCCTCCGGAGCAGGATGAAAAGAGGTCGGGCCCGAATCGCTTCCGGGGCGCGCACCGGCCCGGGCAGGGGATCCGCGGGAGGTTACGGGGAACCTCCCGCCAGAGGTGCCCATGACCGCGCCCTTCCCGAGCCTCACCGTCCGCGCGGACGCGCTGGTCCCCCAGGGCAGCTTCGCCGAGGCCCAGGCCGCCTACCTCCGCCCCGAGCCCGCCGCCGTCGCCGCCCTCACCGAGGCCTGCGAGCGCCACAGCATCGGCATCGTCGCCCACTTCTACATGGACCCCGAGCTCCAGGGCGCCCTCGTCGCCGTGGGCCCGCCCCACGCCTTCATCGCCGACAGCCTCGCCATGGCCGACGCCGCCGTCCGCATGGCCCAGTCCGGCAAGCGCACCATCGTCGTCCTCGGCGTCGACTTCATGAGCGAGAACGTCCGCGCCGTCCTCGACGCCGCCGGCCACGCCGACGTCGACGTCTTCCGCCTCGCCGCCGAGGCCATCGGCTGCTCCCTCGCCGCCTCGGCCGAAGCCCCGACCTACGAAGCGTGGCTCCGCCAGGCCGCCGCCCGCCCCGACGCCCTGCACGTCGTCTACATCAACACGAGCCTCCTCACCAAGGCCCGCGCCCACGCCATCATCCCCACCGTCACCTGCACGAGCTCCAACGTCGTCCAGACGATCCTGCAGGCCGCCGCCCAGATCCCCGGCGTCAGCATCGCCTACGGCCCCGACACCTACATGGGCGCCAACCTCCACACCCTGCTGACCCAGCTCTCCGCCCTGCCCGACGCCGCCGTCGCCGCCGTCCACCCCGACCACACCGCCGCCTCCCTCCGCGACCTCCTCGACCGCTTCGACTACTACCGCCAGGGCACCTGCATCGTGCACCACCTCTTCGGCGACGAGGTCGTGGCCCGGGTCCGCGCCGACTACGGCGACGCGCTGCTCACCGCCCACTTCGAGGTCCCGGGCGAGATGTTCGCCCTCGCCTCGGAGGCCCAGCGCCACGGCCGCGGCGTCGTCGGCTCCACCTCGAACATCCTGTCGTTCGTGACGGGCCAGGTCGACGCCGCCGCCGACCGCGCCGGCCCCCAGCAGGTCAAGGTCGTCCTCGGCACCGAGGCCGGCATGATCACCAGCATCGTGAGCCAGGTCCAGCAGCGCCTGCGCTCGCACCACCGCGACGACGTCGACGTGGAGATCGTGTTCCCCGTCGCCAGCGAGGCCCTGGCCCCCGCCCCGGGCTCGGAGCTCGTCGTGGTCCCCGGCGTCGCCGGCGGCGAGGGCTGCTCGGTCGCGGGCGGCTGCGCCACGTGCCCCTTCATGAAGATGAACACGATGGACGCCCTGCTCGACGTGGTCGAGGCCGTCGGCGAGGGACGCGCGGACGCGCTCCGCGGGTTCCGTCCCCGGGCCTACCGCGAGCAGGTCGCCGGCCGCGAGGCCGCCGACCTCGGCAGCGAGCCCATCCTCCACATGCGCCACCTCCAGCGCACCGGCCGCCTCCCCGACGCCCTGGTCGACGATGTCCACCGCCGCAGCCCCTCCGCCTGAGGCCGCCTGGGTCCTCCAGGCCCCCGAGCCCCGCCGCCGCCAGCGCGCCGTCCGCGCGCTGACCCGCCACGCCGACGTCGCGCGCACCGTGCCGCTGAGCCGCAGCACCGTCTGCGTGCAGCTCGCGGCCCCCGAGGTGCCCGCGAAGCTCGCCCGCAAGGTGCAGCGCAAGCTCGGCGCCGAGGTCGAGCTCCGCCTCGACTGCGACGTCGCCTGGGCCCCGATGGGGCGCGGCTTCGTGCTCCTCGTCGTCGAGCAGCCGGCCGACGCCCTGGAGACGGTGCTCGCCGCCGCGCGCCCCGCGTTCCACGACATCGCCTGGCCGTCCGACCCGGCGGCGCCGGTCCGCGTCTGCGTCCCGCGGCCGTCGATGGCGGACCCCCTGAGCCTCGCGGAGGCACTCCGGGCCCAGGGGATCCGCGTTTCGGCCGTCTACGAGGTCGGCGGCTGCCGGCGCTGAGCCGCGCTCACTTCGGCAGGCACGTGCTCGTGGGCAGCGGCTGGTTGTCGGCCCGCACCAGCGGCGTCAGGTCGCCCCCGTCGGCCTGGAGCAGCTCGCAGGCGAGCCGCTCCCGCGCGCCCGTGCACGACACGTCGCTCTCGACGCGGAGATCCGCCTCGAAGCTCGCCAGCAGCACCGCCCGGTAGGGCAGCCCGTCGAGCGCCACCTGCTGCGGCTCGCCGGGCAGCAGCTCCACGTCGCCGTCGTCGGTGCGCAGCACCCCCGCCGACAGGGTCAGGTCCCAGGCCGCGTCCTGCGCCGGGCCGAGCTCCTCGCCCCGCGCGACCAGGCCCGCGCCGAACAGATCGTTGGTCAGCACGCCGGGCTCCGCGGGCTCGACGAGGTAGCGGACGACGTCGTCGGCGTCGACCACGGCCAGCGACACCTCGCGCGACGCCGGGTCGCGCTGCACGGACAGCCGCGCGTCGGTCAGCCCGTCGAGGCCGGAGAGGTCGCTGCGGGCGGGCGAGTGGACGTCGAGCTCGTGGGTGCCGCCGCTGCCGCGGAGCGTCAGGTGCCAGTCGCCGCCGCCGTCGTCCTCGACGGTGAGGTCACCGACGAAGTCGCGGCGGTTGCCGGCGTCGAAGTCGACCTCCGGGCCGACGAGCACGGTCGCGGCCTCGAGGGTGGCGGGCTCGAACGCGGAGATCTCGGTCTGCGTGCACGCCAGCGCGAGCGCGGCGAGCAGGGGGGCGCGCATGGGTCCTCCGGGGCGTCGTGGGGTGATTCCCCGGGGGTCGGGACGACGTCAGCGCACCTCGCCCCGGCGACCGGGCTCCGATACACGGGGTCGCCGACCCCGCAGGACGCCATGCACACCGTCTTCGTCGCCAACCGCGCCGAGATCGCCCACCGGGTGATCCGCACCGCCCGCCGCCTCGGCTACCGCACGGCCGTGGCCTGCTCCGCCGCCGACCGCGATCTCCCGTTCGCCCGCGCGGCCGACCGCGCCGTGTGGTGGGACGGCCCCTCCGACGTGGGCGCGACCTACCTCGACCCGGAGCGCGTCGTCGCGGCCGCGCTGGCCGCCGGCGCCGACGCGCTGCACCCGGGCTACGGCTTCCTCTCCGAGAACGCCGCGTTCGCCGAGCGGGTCCAGGCCGCCGGCCTGACCTGGATCGGCCCGCCGCCCGCCGCGATCCGCGCCATGGGCGACAAGGCCACCGCGCGGCAGGTCGCCGCGGCCCACGACGTGCCCGTCGTCCCGGGCCACGACCGCAGCGACGAGCCCGACGTCCTGCTCGCCGAGGCGCGGCGCATCGGCTTCCCCGTGCTCATCAAGGCCTCGGCCGGCGGCGGCGGCCGCGGCATGCGCCGGGTCGACGCCGAAGGCGACTTCGCCGCCGCGCTCGCCAGCGCCCGCCGCGAGGCCCAGGCGGCCTTCGGGGACGGTCGGGTGCTGCTCGAGCGCTACGTGCTGCAGCCGCGCCACGTCGAGGTCCAGATCCTGGCCGACGCCCACGGCACCGTCCTGGCGCTCGGCGAGCGCGACTGCTCCATCCAGCGGCGCCACCAGAAGATCGTCGAGGAGGCGCCGGCGCCGGGCCTGCCGGAGGGGCTGCGCGCCCGCATGCACGAGGCCGCGGTGCGGGTCGCGCGGGCCGTGGACTACGTCGGCGCCGGCACCGTCGAGTTCGTGGTCGACGGCGCCGCCCTGGCCCGCGGCGAGGCCGACGCCTTCTTCTTCCTCGAGATGAACACCCGGCTGCAGGTCGAGCACCCCGTCACCGAGCTCGTGACCGGGCTCGACCTCGTCGAGCTGCAGCTGCGCGTGGCCGAGGGCGAGCCGCTCGGGCTCACCCAGGCCGACGTGGCGCTGACCGGCTGCGCCGTCGAGGTCCGCATCTATGCCGAGGACCCGCTCCGCGACTACCTCCCCGCCACGGGCACCCTCCACCGGCTGCACCTGCCCGACGACGTGCGCATCGACGCCGGCTACGCCAGCGGCGACGCCGTCTCCCCACACTACGACGCGATGCTCGCCAAGCTCGTCGCCCACGGCCCCGACCGCGCCACGGCCACCCGGCGCCTGCTCCGCGCCGTGGAGCGCGCCTGGGCGCCCGGCGTCTCCACGAACCTGCCGCTGCTGCGCCAGGTGCTCGCCCACCCGCTGTGGGCCGAGGCCGAGCTCGACACGGCCTTCCTCGCCCGCGCCGCGCTGCCCGCCGCGCCGCCGCTGAACCTCGACCGCGGCGTGCTCGCGGCGCTGGCGCTCGGCCACTTCGAGCGCGCGGCCACCCCGCGCCCGCCGGGGCCCGCCGGCTGGCGCAGCCACGGCCGCGCCGTCCAGCGCGACCGCTACCGCTGCGGCGACCAGGTGCGCGTCGCCGAGGTCACCGCCGACGGCGGCACCCTCCGGGTCGCGCTCCACAGCGACGGCGCAGACCGCGCCGAGCACGTCGTCCGGCCGCTCCGCCGCGACGGCGACGTCCTGGACCTCGTGGTGGACGGGGTCCGCGTCCGCTGGCGCGCCGTCCGCGTCCCGTCCGAGCCGACCCACGCCACCCTCGACGACGGCGACACCGTCTACGTCCACCTGGAGGACGGCGAGGCGTTCGTGCAGCTCGAGCCGCGCTTCCCCGCCCCGCTGCCGGCCGACGCGCCGCCCGGCGCCTGCGTCGCGCCCACCCCCGGCAAGGTCGCCGCCGTCGAGGTCGCCGTCGGCGACGCCGTCGAGGCCGGCCAGCGGCTCGTCGTCCTCGAGGCGATGAAGATGGAGCACCCCGTCGTTGCCTCCGAGGCCGGCACCGTCGCCGAGATCCGGGTCGAGGTCGGGCAGCAGGTCGACGAGGGCGCGCTGCTCGTCCGCATCGAGCCCGCAGCCTAGGCCCGGCCGGGTATGCTGCACGGGATGCCGGGGCTCGGGGCCATCGCTGCGCTGTCCGCCTGCCTGGACCGCCCGGTCCCGGGGCCCCCGCCGCCGCTCGCGACGACGACGTCGACCGTCCCCGTCCCCACCGAGACCGTCCCGGTCCCGTCGACCCTCGAGGCGAGCTGCGCGCTCACCGACAACGCGCTCCGCTTCGACTGCACCGTCACCGTCGATCCGCCGCAGGCCGTGCGGATCCGGTTCACCCCCCGCGACGGCAGCGGCCCCGAGCGGATCCACACCGACGACCTCGTCGCCGCCACGCACGACATCGGCCTCTACTTCATGCGGCCGCTCGCGGGCTACGACTGGGTCGCCGAGACCGTCGCGCCCACCGGCGCCAGCGCGTCCGGCGTGGTCGTCACGGCCGACCTCCCCGAGGAGGTCGAGGGCCGCAGCCTCGATGTGACCGGCGTGTCGTCGGTGCCCTACGTCGTGACGCACGAGCCGTGCGGCGCCCGGCCGATCGTGTCGATCTACGAGACGTCGACGGGCTCCATCGTCTGGTACCAGGCGCTCGACGAGCGCGGCACCTTCGGCTTCTACTACATGTTCCAGGTCTCGGAGGACCACACCATCCTGGGCGAGACGGGCGCCTCGCTCGTGGAGGTCGACCTGCGCGGGCGCGACCTGCTGCGCATCGACCAGACGGGCGACCCGCTCTGGTACCACCACGACCTCTTCAAGCGCAACGGCCACGTCTACGTCATCCACCGGGACGCCGGGCGGAACCCGTTCCTCGACGGCGTGACCGTCTACGACCAGGCGGGCGAGGTCGTCACGGACTGGCTCGCGCGCACCTCGCTGCAGATCCCGCGCACCGCCACCGACGACTGGATGCACGCCAACGCGATCTGGGTCGACGGCGCCGGGGACTTCCTGCTCTCGTCGTACGCGCAGCACACCGTCTTCAAGGTGAAGGGCGACTGGACCGCCCCCGACTTCGGCGAGCGGGTCTGGTCGCTCGCGGGCACCGACGGGACCGAGCTCGGCGACGACTTCGTGCGCCACGACGCAGGCGGCGTCTCGGCCAGCTTCTCCGACCAGCACAACGTGCGGCTGACCGCCGACGGCCACCTGCTGATGCTCGACAACGACGCCGGGCGCGCGCTCGAGCTCGCCCTCGACGAGGAGGCCGGCGTCGCGACGGCCGTGGCCGCCTTCCCCGCCGACCGCGCCGTGTGCGAGCACCAGGGCACGGCGAACCTGTCGGCGGCGGGCCACGTGTTCGTCGCGTGCTCGGGCCCGAACCTGCTGGAGTACGATCGGGCGGGCGACGTGGTGTGGAGCGCGGTGGCCCTGTGCGACGGGTACGAGGGCGACGTCGTCCGCTGGTACCCGCTCGAGGGGTGGTAGGTGGCCGAGCGGCGCGGCGCAGAGGGCGCGCTGCGCGCCGAGCTCGCCGAGAGCATCGACCGCACGCTGCAGCAGCAGGCGCGCCTCAACGAGCTGGCCATCGCGCGGATCCGCGTGGGCACGCTGCTCGCGGCCGCGGGCATCGAGCTGTGGCTCGTCTCCGGGCCCACGAGCCTCGGCAGCGCCGCGCCGTACCTCGCGACGTGGACGGCCGCCTACCTGCTCGCGGCGGTGGGCGTGTGGGCGGCCCTGCGGCGCGGGGCCTGGGCGAACTGGGTCGGGCTCGTGCTGCCGCTGCTCGACGCGACCTACATGCTCGGGCGCATGGCCGCCATCTTCCTCATCTCGGGCTGGCAGCGCGCGGCCGCCGTCCAGGAGCTCACCACGGTGATGGGGATGGCCGCGCTGCTCGTGGCCACCGGCGCCTTCCGCCTCGACACCCGCGCGGTGGCCCTCACGACCACGCTCGGCGTCGCGATGTACCTCGGGTTCGCTGCCTGGATCGGGCTCCGGCCGTTCCACGCCTCGGTGCACCTCGCGCTGCTGCTGGCGATCGGCGGCACGTCGGTGGCGCTGACCCGCCTGGTGCGCCGCGCCGTGCAGAGCGAGGTCACGCGGCTCACGCTGCGCCGCCTGCTGCCCGCGCCCGTCATCGACGCCGCCGACAGCGACCCGATGGCGCTCCTCACCGAGCCGCGCTCCGTCGAGGTCACGGTGGTGGTGACGGACCTGCGGGCGTTCACGACCTGGGCCGAGCACCGCACGCCGCTCGAGGTGCTCGACCTGCTCAACAGCGTGCAGGGCGCGCTGAGCGACATCGTGCTCGACGAGGGCGGCACCGTCGACAAGTTCATGGGCGACGGCATGCTGGCGGTGTTCGGGGCGCCCCAGCCGCTCGCGGACCACGCCGATCGGGCGGTGAGCGCCGTCCGCCGCATGCTGAAGGCGGCCGAGCGGTTCGCGCCGCCGCTGGCGCTCGGGGTCGGCGTCCACAC
The DNA here is from genome assembly GCA_041389545.1 of Myxococcota bacterium. Classification (GTDB taxonomy): domain Bacteria; phylum Myxococcota_A; class UBA796; order UBA796; genus JACKER01. Next base: position 136,796 of record JAWKRQ010000008.1, read on the forward strand.
GGGCGAGGTCGTCGTGGGCTGCGTGGGCTCGGGGGTGCGCATGGAGTTCACCGTGCTCGGCGACACCGTGAACACGGCCTCGCGCCTCGAGGGGGCGACCAAGCAGGCCGGCGTGCCGGTGCTGATCAGCGACGCCACGCGGGCGCGGTGCACGGTGGCGCTGCAGCCGGTGGGCACCGTGCCGATCCGCGGGCGGGACGCCGGCATCGACGCGTTCACCGTGGCGTAGGGCGGCCCGTGGCTCACGACGACGCCTTCCCCGAGTCCCTGCGCGGCCTGCTCTCGGGTGGATCCGCGCCGACGCTCGACCTGTCGCTGGCGCGGCAGGAGCCCGAGGTCGCCCCGGACGGCGCGGTGGCGCTCCCGCGGTACGAGGACCTCGGTCTGCTGGGGGTGGGCGGGCTGGCGGAGGTGCGGCGGGTCCGCGACCGCGAGCTCGACCGGATCGTGGCGATGAAGATCGTGAAGGCGGAGCTCACGGCGCAGCCGTCGGCGCTGGCGCGCTTCGTCGACGAGGCGCGGCTGTCGGCGCGGCTGCACCACCCGGCGATCGTGCCGGTCTTCGAGCTCGGCCGGCTGCACGACGGGCGCCCGTACTTCACCATGGAGCTCGTGGAGGGGCAGACCTTCGGCGAGCGCATCAACGCCTGGCACCGCGCGGTGCGCGACGGCGCGGAGGTGCGGTGGAACGCGCTCGTCGAGCCGTTCGCGCGCATCTGCGAGGCGGTGGCGCACGCGCACGCCGGCGGCGTCGTCCACCGCGACCTGAAGCCGGCGAACGTGATGGTGGGGCCGTTCGGCGCGATCCGGGTCGTGGACTGGGGGCTGGCGCTGGTCCTGGCGGCGGGGCCGTGCGCGGGGGTGGTCGGGACGCCGCACTACATGGCGCCCGAGCAGGCGACGGGCGACCACGAGCTGGTGGGGCCGGCGAGCGACGTGTGGGCGCTCGGGGCGGTGCTCGTGGAGGTGCTCACGGCGCTGCCGCCCTGGGGGCGCGTCGACCGCGAGGACGTGCTGGAGGCGCTGCGCGCGGGCGAGGTGCCGGTGCCCGTCCCGCGGGTGCCGAAGCCGCCGGAGGCGCTGTGGACGCTCGCCCGCGGCTGCCTGCGCGCGGATCCCGACGCCCGGCCGGCCGACGCCGGGGTGCTCGCCGAGGCCGTGCGCGCCTGGCTCGACGGGGTGGCGCAGCGGGCGGCCGGGCGGGCGCGGGTCCGCGAGGCGCTGGCGGTGCTGCCGCGCATCGACGCGCTGCGGGCGCGCATCGCCGCGCTGCGGGCCGAGGCCGAGGCCCACGAGGCGCGGACCGACCCGCGGGCGCCGGTGGCCGACAAGCGCGCGGGCTGGGCGCTCGAGGACGAGGCGGCGCAGGCGGCCCGCGAGGTGCGGCTCGCCGAGGCCGAGCACCTGCAGAAGCTGCACCACGCCCTGTCGGCGGCGCCGGACCTGCCCGAGGCCCACGCCGCGCTCGCAGAGGGGTACGCCGCGCGCCACGCCGAGGCCGAGGCCCGCGGCGACGCCGACGAGGCGGCCCACCTCGAGGTGTTCCTCCGGGAGCACGACCGCGACGGGCGGCACGCCGCCTACCTCGACGGGACGGGCCGGCTCGCGGTCGAGGCCCCGCCGGGCGCCGAGGCGACGCTGTGGCGGGTCGCGCTGCAGGAGCGCCGCCTGGTGCCTGTCGCGCCGGAGGCGCTGGCGCTGCCGTGCGACCGGCCCATCGGGCGGGGGCGCTGGCTCGTCGAGGTGCGCGCGCCCGACCGGGCGCCGGCCCTGGTGCCCGTCTTCGTCGACCGCTGCCGCGCGGTGGCGCGGCAGGTGCAGCTGATCCCGCCGCTGCCCGACGCCTGCTACGTGCCGGCGGGCTGGGCCTGGCTCGGCGGCGACCCCGAGATCCCGTCCTGGCGGCGCTGCCGGGTGTGGGTCGACGGCTTCGTGATGGGGCGGTTCCCCGTCACCAACGCCGAGTACATCGCCTTCCTCGACGATCTCGTCGCCACGGGCCGCGAGGCCGAGGCGCTGCAGCACGCCCCGCGCGAGCGCGCCGGGGCCGCGGGCGAGGCCGGCCCCCTCATCTACGGCCGCGACGACGCCGGCCGCTTCGTGCTCCGCCCCGACGCCGACGGCGACGAGTGGCTGCCCGACGTGCCCGTCGCCATGGTCGACTTCTGGGGCGCCAGCGCCTACGCCGCCTGGCGCGCCGCCCGCGACGGGCTGCCCTGGCGGCTGCCCTCCGAGGTCGAGTGGGAGAAGGCCGCGCGCGGCGCCGACGGCCGGCGCTACCCCTGGGGCGACCACGCCGACGCCACCTGGATGTGCATCCGCTCGTCGCACACCGGCCGGGCCTCGCCGGCGCCGGTCTCGTCGTTCCCGCTCGACCGCAGCCCCTACGGCGTGCAGGGCCTGGCGGGCGGGATCCGCGACTGGTGCGCCGATCCGGGCGCGGTGGACGCGCTGCCGCGGACCGACGGCGACCGCGCGCTGCCCGTCCCCGACGACGTCGACCCCGAGGCGCCGCGCGTGTACCGCGGCGGCGACTGGTACGGCCTGCCGATCCACGCCCGGGCGGCGTACCGGGCCTGGAACAAGCCGGCGGCGCGCACCTACAGCCTCGGCTTCCGCCTGTGCCGCAGCGTCTGAGCGCTACGGCACGCCGGCGGTCCGCGCGGCCGGGACGGCGCCGTCGGGCGGCAGGGCGTGCCAGCCCGGCGGCTCCGGCGACGGCACCAGCACGGCCACGATCCGCCCGGCGTCGGAGTCGACGAGCACGACGCCCTTCACCGGCTTCCCGTCGACCGGGACCGTGCCGGGCACGAGGTGGGTGCCGTGGCCCGCGGGCAGCTCCTCCGCCAGGTCGCGCACCACGGCCATGCGCCCGGTGACGGCGATCTGGTGCTCGAGGACCCAGCCGAGCAGCGCCGGATCGAGCCCGCGGTCGGACGCGCCGGGCTGCGCGGCCTGGCGCCAGGCGGCCTCGTCGGGCAGGGCGGCGTAGCCCCCGGCGTCCCACCAGCGGCGGGCCTCGCCGGGCAGCGCGGCGCGCATGCCGTCGTAGTCGGGCCAGCCGCGCTCCAGGAAGCGCGCCTCCACCCGCAGCAGCCCGCCCGACGCGGTGTCGAGCGCGAAGGCCGAGGCGATGACCACGTCGTCGTCGGGGTCGTCGAGCAGGTGGACCATGCGCGCCAGGGCGGGCGGGTAGGCCCAGTCGGCCAGCGCGTACCACAGCAGGCCGCGGACGGCGGCGTGGGCCGGGTCGTCGGCGGCGAGCAGCAGCTCGGGCACGGCCTCGACGGGCACCGCGCGCAGGCGGCTGCGCGTGCCCTCGAAGTCGTCGTGGAGCGCCTGGCCCTCGGCGGATCTCGGCCAGCGCGTCGTGCATCAGCAGGTCCCGCAGACGACGGTGCCGTCGGGGCACACCGCCGACAGGGTACCCTCGGGGCAGGTCACCTGGCAGGTGCCGGCGTCGACGCAGGTGACGACGCACTCGCCGCCGCAGGTGACCTCGCAGCTGCCGACGCGGCGGCAGGTCACGTCGGAGCCGTCGCCCACGGCGTAGACGCAGCTCGCGGCGTCTTCGCACAGCACGCTGCTGGTGGTGCCGGTGGCGGCGGTGCAGGTGTCGGCGCGCTGGCAGGCGAGCGAGCAGTCGGCGCTGCACGTGGTGTCGCACAGCCGGCCGTCGTTGCACTGCGCGTCGCACTCGGTGCCGCACTCGATGTCGCAGCTGTCGAAGCTCGAGCAGTCCGCGGCGCACTTGTTGCCGCACGACAGGTCGCACGCGTCGTCTTCGACACACGACACGTTGCGGTGGCAGCCCACCAGCGTCCACAGCGTCCACAGCGTGATCCCGACCACGGCACGACCTCCCGGCGTCCCGTATCCGGGTCGGCGCGCGGTGTCAGAGCTTGCTGGCCGCCTCGGCGAGCTTGGCCTTCACCTCGGCCCGGCCGACGACGGGCGGGCCGTGCGAGGTGGTGATCGCGACCAGGTCTTCGCGCGCGGCCTGGGCCTCGAGCCAGGGCTTGAACGCGCCGCGATCGCGCCCGAAGCGCAGGCTCACGATGCGCGGCCGGCCGAAGCCGCCGCCCGGCACGCCGAGCAGCCCGAGCACGAAGCCCGACAGCCCCGGCGCCTTGCCGGTGACGTTGGCCAGCACGTCGTTGACGACGAGCGTGACCCCTCCCTCGCCGGGGACCTCGTAGACGAGCTCGTAGCCCGGGACGAAGCCGGGCGGGGCGTGCCAGCGCAGGCCGAGCGCCTCGACGGCCTCCTCGCAGGTGGCGTCGACCGGGACCTTCTCCTCGACCTTGGCGCGTGCGGCGGCCGGCGCGAGGAGCTTCGCCTCGGGGTAGCGCTCGCGGAAGGCGGGGGCGTCGAGCCGGTGGCCGCCGTTGGGCACGATCAGCGTGGTGGGCCGGCCGAGCGCCTCGAGGGCGGCCATGCCGGGCTCGTCGAGGCAGATGGGGCTGTGGAGCAGCAGCTCGTCGCCGCGCTGGCAGGCGACCATGTAGCGGGGCAGCGGCATGTCGGGCAGCGACCCGCGGACGACCCAGACCCCGGGCACCACGGGCTCGAGCGCGCCGTGCGGCAGCACGTTCCACATGAGCTACTCCTCGGCCGCGCGGCCGCGCTTCGTCGGCGGCGCGTCGTCGGCCTCGACGGGCTCCTCGTCGCGCGGCCGCCGCATCCGCCGGCCGCCCGGCAGCATCGGCGGCGTGGTCGCCACGGGCACGGGGACCGGGTCGTTGCGGGTCGACGGCCAGGCGTCGCGCAGCTCGGCCAGCGCGCGGTCCCACCGCGCCAGCATCGGCGGGATGGCGAACGGCACCACCAGCGGGTCGATGCCGTCGGCCGACAGGGCGCCGAGGCGCGACTGCAGGTCGGGCACCTCGCCCCGCGCGTAGACGGCGAGCGCCGGGCCGTGCTTGTCGCGGTGCAGCAGCACCACGGCCTCGGCCAGCGCCAGCACCTCGGGCAGCGCCGACGGCTGGTACCGCGCCGGCGGGCTGTCGAGCGTGGAGAAGCCCACCAGGTGGAACACGCGCTCCATCAGCTCGTTGTCGCGCTCCTCCTGGCCGTCGGCCGGCGCGGGGGCGTCGGGCTCGCGCAGGACCACCAGGCCGCGGATCCGCTCCTCGGCCGGCGCCCCGGCGAGCAGCTCGCGCAGCACCGCCGGGTCGGACACGGGCAGGTGCCACCGCACCAGGCCGAAATCCTGCCGCCCGCCGGCGCGGTGCCCGTCGTAGGCCTCGACCCCGACCGCCTCGGTCGGGATGTCGGCGGGGTGGCCGTCCTCCATGAAGGCGATCCACCGCGTGCCCGCTTCGAGCGGGTACAGCGCCTCGACCACCGAGGTGAAGTCGAGCCCCGAGTGGGGCAGGCCGCGCTGGGCGTCGGCCGCGCCGTCGTCGCTGAAGGTCGCCCCGCTCACGACGATGCGCACCACGGGCTCGACCTGCTCTTCGAGCTCCCACGGCTCGATCCAGCGCTCCCGGCCGCGGCACAAGCGGCCGGGATCGCGCGGATCGAACGGGTTGCTGCTGTACCCGACCGCTCGGACCAAAGGCCCCTCCTACCGCTTCGCCTGCTTCCCGTCGTCGAGCTCGCGGACCTCGACCTCGCCGAGCTTCAGCGCCCGCACCGGGGCCTCGATCTTCGACAGGTCGCCGACGACCACCCACACGAGCTGCTCGGGGAACACCAGCGCCTTCGCCTCGTCGCCGAGCGCCTTCGGGGTGAGGGCCTGGTAGTCGGGCGCCAGCGTGGTCGGGTAGTTCCAGGGCCGCCCGTAGACCAGGCTGCTCTGGAGGCTCTGCATCACCGCCCCGAGCGTCTCGTAGTGGCCCGGCAGCGAGTTGACGTTGTTCTTCACGACCCGATCGAGCTCGGCCTGCGTGGGCGGGCGCTTGCCGACGATCTCCTTCAGCTCGCGCGCGATCTCGCCCATCGCCGGCGCCGTCTTGTCGGTCTGGACCGGCGAGAACGCCAGGAAGGGCCGCTGGCCCTTGGCGTCGAACATGAACGAGTAGGCGCCGTAGGCCCAGTGCTTGTCTTCGCGCAGGTTCATGTTCAGGCGCGCCGAGAACTGGCCGCCGAGCACGTCGTTGGTCGCGCTGATGGCGACCTCCTTCGGTCGCCCGAGGGCGGCGCGAGCTGGCCGACGAGGATCATGGTCTGCTCGGCGTCGGGCTTGTCGATGAGGATCACCCGCGACTTCTTCGGGCGCTCGACCGTGGCGACGTCCTTCTTCGGCAGCGGCTCGCTCGGCGCCTTCCAGTCGGCGAACGCCTGGTTGAGCACCGGGAGGATCTGCTCCATCGTGGTGTCGCCGACGACCAGCACGGTGGCGTTGTCGGGGCGCATCCAGGTGGTGTGGAACGCCTGCAGCGCGGCCTGGTCGATGGCCTGGATCGAGGAGGGCATCCCGGTGCCGGTCAGCGGCACGCCGTAGGGGTGCTCCTTCCCGTAGAGCTCGGGCGGGACGAGCCGCATCGCGAGCGCGTTCGGCTGCGCCATCTCCTGGGCGATGCCGGCGAGCCACTTCACCCGCAGCCGCTCGATCTCGTCGGGCGCGAACGCGGGGTGCTCGATCACGTCGGCCAGCAGGTCGACGGACGGTGCCAGGTTCTGGGCCAGCGCGTTGACGCTGACGCCGGTGGTGTCGAGGTCGGAGCCCGCGCTGAGCTCGGCGCCGAGCGACTCGGCCTCGGCCGACAGCTCGAGGGCGGTGCGCTTCTCGGTGCCCTCGTCGAGCATCGAGGCGGCGAACGAGGCGAGGCCGAGCTTGTCGCGCGGGTCGGACGCGTAGCCCGCGTCGAACAGCACCGACACCTCGACGAGCGGCACGCCGTGGCGCTCGGCGAGCACCACCTTCGTGCCGTTGTCGAGCTTGGCCTCCTGCACCGTCGGGAAGTCGAGCGGCGGCATCTTCTCGGTCTTCGGCGGGCCGTCGCCGCGCGCGACGGTGTCCTCGGTGGCGAGGTGCTCGCCGAAGGGCCGCACGGTGACCTGGTAGTAGCCCGTGTTCATCCACTCGCGCGCGGTGTCGCCCACGGTGGCCGGCGTGGCCTCGTTCATCCAGTCGACCATCGTGTCGACGAAGAAGCCGGGGTCGCCCGCGTAGAGCAGGCCCTGAGCCAGGGCGGTGGCCTTGCCGCCGAAGCCGCCGATCTTCTCGAGGCCGCGCAGCAGGTCGCCGCCGAACTTGATGCGGGCGCGGCCGAGCTCCTCGGCCGTCGGGCCGTCCTTCAGGAAGGTGTCGACCACCGCTTCCATCGCGGCGACGGCCTCGGCGGGGTCGTGGCCCGGCGCGACGGTCAGGTCGATGGTGAGCTGGCTCGACAGCTGGTGCTCCTCGACGCTCACCCGGGCGCGCGTGCACACCTGCTGGTCGTAGACCAGCGCCTCGTTGAGCCGCGAGTTCTTGCCGTCGCCCAGGATGGACGCCGCGAGCTCGAGCAGCGCCCGGTCGTGGGTCGTGCGGCCCGGGATCGCCCAGATGCGCTGCACGCGGAACTGCGGGACGCGGTCCTCGACCACCTCGACCACGTTGTCGGGGCGGACGGGCACCCACTGCTCGCGGTGCGGCACGGGCGGCCCGGCGTCGATCCACCCGAAGTACTTCTCGACCATCGGCTTGGCCGTCGCGGCGTCGATGTCGCCCGCGAGCACGAGCACGGTGTTCGCCGCCCCGTAGTACTTCTCGAACCAGCCCTTCACGTCGTCGAGGCTGGCGGCGTCGAGGTCGTCCATCGAGCCGATGGTGGAGTGGTGGTAGGGGTGGCCCACCGGGTAGAGGCCCTCGAGCACGTGGTACTCGAGCTTGCCGTAGGGCTGGTTGTCGCCCTGCCGCTTCTCGTTCTGCACCACGCCGCGCTGCTCGTCGAGCTTGGCCTGGTCGATGGCGCCGAGCAGGTGGCCCATCCGGTCGGACTCCATCCACAGCGCCATGTCGAGCGCGGGGGTGGGCACGTTCTCGAAGTAGTTCGTGCGGTCGAACCAGGTGGTGCCGTTCATGTCGGTGGCGCCCACGTCCTCGAACGGCTCGAAGTACTCGTGGTTCCAGTGCTCCGACCCGTTGAACATCAGGTGCTCGAACAGGTGGGCGAAGCCCGTCTTGCCCTCGGGCTCGTCGGCCGAGCCGACGCCGTACCACATGCCCACGGCGACGATCGGCGCCTTGCGGTCCTCGTGGACGACGACGCGCAGGCCGTTGTCGAGCGTGAACGTCTCGAAGGGGACGTCGACCTTGGGCGCCGTGGCGGCCGCGGCCTCGGCGGGCGGCGGGGCCTCGGCGTCCGGCCGCTCGGCCTTGGGCTTCGCGAGCGCAGGGGTGGCCAGCGCGAGCGCGATGGCGGCCAAGGCGTGCGGGAACTGGGGACGCATCTGCCCTCCTCGGGGATGCCCCCCTATCGCGGGCCTGCCCGGTCGGGCACGCCCCCGTGTCTCGTTCGGTCACGCACCAGGTGCAGCACGGTGGTGCGCTGCTCGAAGCGGGCCGGCACGGCGATCGGGCCGGCCACGGCGCCCACGCCGAGCGCGACCCCGTCGCTCAGCGCGTCGCCGGGCTGCAGGGTGCGGCGGCGGACGGTGACCTCGGGGACGTCGACGAGGACGTCGCCGCCCGCGGCCCAGGCGGCGTCGCGGGCGAGCCGGACCCCGGGGCAGGCCTCGAGCAGGACGGCGGGCTTGTCGATGCGCACCCGCGCCCGCGCGACGGCGGCGCGCGCCTCGTCGTCGGCCGGCGGCGCGAGGACGGCCCGCAGGATGGCGAGGCCCAGCGACTCGATGAGCCGGAAGCGGCCCTCGATCGCCAGGAAGCGGACCTGGTCCAGCACCGACGCGTAGTCGACGCTCTGCGCGAGGTCGCCGGTGTCGCCGGTGGGCCCCAGATCGAGCTGCATGCGCAGCCGCACGTCGATGGGCTGCGGCTCGACCCGCTCGCGCGGCAGGATGCCGACGATGCAGCTGATGCGCGTCTGGAGGAGGACGGCGTCCACGTCAGTACCGGCAGGCCAGGCCGCCGTCGACCGGGACGACGGCGCCGTTGAGGTAGTGCCCCTCCAGCGCGACGAAGCGCACCAGGCGGGCGATGTCGCCGGGCTCGCCCACGCGGTGGAGCGGGATCCGGCGGCGGATGCGCTCTCGCAGCGCGTCGTCGTACCCCTCGGGCCAGGCGACCTGGCCGGGGCTGATGCCCACGGTGCGCACGGCCGGCGCCAGCTCGACGGCCATGGCGCGCACGAGCATCGCGACGCCGGCCTTGCTGACCGAGTAGTGGGCGTAGCCGGCGGGGGGGCGCTCGGCGCCGATGTCGACCAGGTGCACCACCACGGCGTGCTGCCCCTCGGGGGCCCCCAGCGCGGCGCCGTCGGCCGCGCGGAGCAGGGGCAGCAGCCCGCGCGAGAGCAGGAACGGGGCGCGCAGGTTGATGCCGAGCACGCCGTCCCACGCGCGAGCGTCGATCTCCTCGAACGGCACGTGCGGGAAGACGCTCGCGTTGTTCACCAGCAGGTGCAGGGCGTCCCACCGCGCGCCGACCTGCGCCACGACCTCGTCGCAGCCCTCGGGCGTGCCCAGGTCGCCCTGGACGACGAAGGCGTCGCCGCCGCAGTCGCGGCACACGGCGGCGGCTTCGTCGGGGTGGGCGCGGTGGTGCACGGCCACGTCGAAGCCGCTCCGGCCGAGCTCCGCGCGATCTCGGCGCCGACGCGCGCGCTCGCGCCCGTCACCAGCGCCCGGGGCCTCACGTGGCCGTCGCCGGGACCGGGGCCGCCGCCGCCGCGGGGACGTGCCCCAGGCGCTCCGTGCTCGCGAGCAGCAGCACCAGCGCGCCGAACTTCAGCTCCCGCAGCACGGCGCCCACGGCGACCAGCGCCGGGGGCATGGCCTCGGCCAGGCCCTTGATCGTCTGCAGGTCGAACAGGAGCACCGCCACGGCGAGGCCCACGGGGACGGCCCAGGTCCGCGGCAGGCGGCCCTGCTGCACCGCCAGCACCGACAGGACGGCGGCGGGGATCGCGAAGACCAGGTGGTGCTCGTAGGTGTAGACGGGGAGCAGGAGCAGCAGCACGCCGACGCAGGAGGCCTGCGCGGCGTAGCGGAAGCGCAGGGCGTCGGGATCGTCGCCCGCGCCGGCGTCGCGGGGCCAGAACGCCCAGCCGAGCAGGCCGAGCAGCCCCGCGTTGACGAGGGACGCCGCCCACTGCGCCGCGGGCGACAGGGTGGCGGCCGGGGTCGGCAGGATGCCGTCGAGCAGGTTCGGGATGGAGTGGTTGCCGAACAGCCCGATGGGGACGGCGAGGCCGTTGTAGTCGCCGTTCGAGAACGTGGGCAGCACGTGGGTGTAGAAGTTCCACTGCACGGCCGGGCCGGCGAACGGCAGCGACAGCACCGACAGGGCCACGCCCGTCGCCACCGCCGCGATCACCGCCGTCCACTCGCGCCGGACGAGCCACCAGGCGACGAACAGCGCCGGGCTCATCTTGAGCATGCACGCCGCGCCCATCAGCACGCCGCCGAGCTCCCTGCGGCCGCGCTCCACCTGCCACAGGCCGGTGATGGCGAGGAGCATGCCGGGCAGGTTGGCCTGGCCCATGGCGTGGTTGTTCGGGATGGCCGTCATGAGGCCCATCACGACCGCGATCACCGGCCCGACCTGGGTGCCGAGCGGGCGCCACCAGCGCCACAGCGCGATCCCCACCGCCACGGCGCACAGCTCGTCGAGCCAGAACCACAGGTGGAAGGCCTGGGGCAGCTCGAAGCCGCGGACCCAGCTCGCGGCGAGCAGGAACGGCGGGGCGTAGAGGAAGGGGTGCACGCCGTTGCGCATGCCGTCGTCGCGCGCGGCGGCCGACAGCTGGACCTTGTCGTAGGGGTCGCCGCCGTCGTGGCCGACCTGGACGGCGTAGTAGTAGCTCGCGAAGTCGCGGGCCTTCGTCTGCTGGAAGGTGAGGACCCAGGCGGGGCTGAGGATCGCCAGGGCGTGCCACACGAGGGCGCCCACCGCGATCCAGGTGCCGAACCGGCCGAGCTGCTGTGGCGCCCTCATCCGCTCCCCGTCCCGGCCGCGCTCTTAACGGGCCGCGGGCGAGCGGTCACCTGCCTCCGTAGCGGCCGATGTCGTTGCGGGAGCCGTCGGCATCGACGTAGGTGGGGCCGGGGTCGCCGGCGTCGATGGCGGGGGAGCCGGGCTGCAGGTGGAAGTCGCCGCCCTCGGGGTCGACGAGGAGCGGGTCGAGCCCCTCGAGGTTGCCCGCGCCGGTCGCCACGCCGTCGTAGCTCGTCTGGTTGTCGAAGAAGGCGTTGTAGGCGCCCCAGAAGGGGACCAGGTCCCCCGAGGCGCAGCCCTGCACGATGTTGTTGCGGAAGGTCACGTTGTCGGAGACCAGGCGGCCGCCCCAGGGGTCGAGGTCGTCGACGTCGTAGAACACGTTGTTCTCGAGGAGCATGGGCCCGATCTCGTCGGTCGAGGTGAACGACAGGGCGGTGCGGGCGGCGTCGATGGTGAGGTCGGCGAACACGTTGTGGCGCAGGTGGGCGGCGCCGAGGCGGCCGCCCGTGCCGATGCCGGCGTAGGTGCCGCCGGTGACCGTGTTGCCGGTGAACGTCGCGTCGTCGCCCTGCCAGAGGAACCAGAGCACGTCGACGTCGTTGCCGGTCCAGACGACGTCGTCCATCAGGAGGAGGTTCTCGTCGAAGACCAGTGCGAAGGGGCCCTGCACGCCCGTGACCACGGCGTCGGCGACGGTGAGGTCGCCCTCCTCGACGGTGAAGGCGCCGCCGTGGTCGGTGGACCACTCCTCGTCGACGCCGGTGCCGGTGACCGTGAAGCCGGCGAGGCGCAGCGTGCCCTCGTGGACGAAGACGGCGGTGTCGTCGCCGCCGTCGAGGGTGGTCTGCGTGGGGCCGTGGGTGGAGGCGATCGTCACGTCCTGGCCGTAGGCGACGGTGAACGGGCCGTAGGTGCCGGGGCAGACGCCGATGGCGTCGCCGGGGGCGGCGGCGTCGACGGCGGGCTGCAGGGCGGTGAAGTCGGCGGTGCCGTCGGCGCAGACGGCCCAGTCGAAGGTGTCGAGGGGGACGGGGTCGTCGGCGGTGCCGCCGTCGGGTTGGCCGTCGCCGTCGAGGTCGGGCGGCGCCGTCTGGGTGGCGGGGTCGGTGGGGTGCCGCCCGGGGGGTCGGGGGTCGGGGGCGGGGCTGCGGTGCAGGCGGACAGCGTGGTGGCGAGCGCGAGGGCGAGGCGCACGGGGACCTCCGGGGATGTGGGAGGCGTATCCGGCACGGAGCCTTGCGTGTCTGCAAAATGCACGAACCCCGCACGGACGCATCCTGACGCATTCCCTACTGGCGCGTGCGCGCCGAAATGGCTTCCCGATTCCTGGGCACCCAGGAGCAACCTCGTGAACGGAGCAGGGATCGGGGAAGCCCCATCGGCTTTGCTCGCGCATTCTCGCCCGACGCCTTTCCGTCATTTGCGCGAGCGGAGCGGGCGGGAGCGCGATGCGGCCGCCTCCCGAGGGAGTTCGCGATCGCATGGCGCTCCCGTCGTGCGAGCACGCGCATGGTGATGGGAAGTGGCGTTCACCCGAGCGAAGCCGGGCGGACGGCAAGTACTACGGGCGCGTGCGCGCCGTAGTAATTGTTCCGGTGCCGCCGGGCGGGGGACCCTGTCGGTCAGGCGCAGCCAGCGGGCATCGTCGCCAGATCTGCCCAGCGTCCGCCCGCCAAGGTTCCCTTTCGCCCACCAGCATGTTGCGCGTGCAAGGCCGATGGTCCTGCTCGCGCGCGTCGACCTGGCCGCTCGGCATCACCCCGACCTTCGGTGTGGGGAGGACCGGCCGCTCGATGCTGCTCCGGTGGACTTCCCCACGCCGGTGCTCGGGTGCGCAACGTCCGTACACACCTCGCCGAGGTTCGACCTCGAGAGCAAGCTGCCCCGGATCGCACACCCCCAGGAGGCAAGCCGCCCTCAGTGAGACAGTTGGCGGGGTGGGCGGCCGGTGGCCCACGAGAGAACCAAGATCATCAGCGACGCTCCGCGTGTTCTGGGTCCGAGGTGTGCGATCCAGGCCGACATACCTCCCGGAGGTGTGCGATCCGGGGTGGCTGGCCTGGTGGTAAGCCGGTCCAGTCGACCGAAGCGCGACGAGCGTGCTCGGCGGGCTCGCCGCTCGGCGCGGCCCCACGACGCTGCCAGGCAGGGCTTGGTGAGGCCCGGGTCCGCTCTGCTCCGCTCGCGCAATTACTACGGTGCCGCCGGGCGGGGGACCCTGTCGGTCAGGCGCAGCCAGCCGGCATCGTCGCCAGATCTGCCATGCGCCCGCCCGCCAATAGTCCCCTTTCGCCCGTCAGCACAATTGACGCGATCGCGCCCGACGCCTTTCCGTCAATTGACGGAAAGGCGTCGGGCGCGATTCCGTCATCCCGCCAGCGAGGCGGTAGGATGCCCGCAGGAGGCTCCATGCGCGCCTGGCTCGTGGCGCTGCCGCTGCTGCTCACCGCCTGCGAGCCGGCTGCGACGGCGACGACCCCGCCGCATCCTGCTTCGGCGACCTGGTCGTCGATCTCGACGACGGGTCGGTGCCCGTCTTCCGGCTCGGTGCGTCGCAGATCCTCCCGGACAAGCTGTGGCTCGGCCGGCTCACGTTCTGCGAGATCGGCGTCACCGCCGAGTACACGCAGGCCTGGGGCCTTCGACACATCTCGGAGGCCATGGCCGGCGTCGGCATCGTCTACGGTGTCGTTCCCGACGGCGTGGTGACCACGGAAGAAGCCGAACCCTTCGACGTCGAGGCGACCTACCTCGTGGAGTACCATGCTGACGGCGTACACCCGCCTTCAGGTTGGACGGCGAGCTTCCGGATGGCGGACGGCCAACTGGAGCAGGACGGCCCCTTCTGCCCGACCTGGTGGTAGCTACCGCTCGAGGCCGAGCCGGTGGTTCCGCGCCTCCTCGGCGTACCGCCGGGCCCACGACCGCCACGGCTGGAACCCGAGCAGCGCCGTGAACCGCCGGTACGCCGTCTCCCAGTCCCCCGACGCCCGCGCCGCCTCCCCCTCCGCCCACAGCTTCGCGCCCACCGCCCCGCCGACCCGCGCCAGCACCGCACTGTCGCGGTCCCACCGGTAGGCCTCGCCGAGCGCCGCCCCCGCCGCGTCGAGGTCGTCCGCCGCCTCGGCCGCCTGCGCCCAGCACCCCGCCAGCGACGGCCCGATCTCGCGCCGCTCGACGCTCTCGAGCCACTCCGCCTCGCCGATCCGCACCTCCTCGGCGTCGATCCACCGCGCCGCCGCCGCCTCGCAGTGCCCCGACGTCGCCGCGGCGACGGCCTCCTCCTTGATCGAGTTCGCCAGGAACTCCACGTCCGGCGGCGCCGCGACCTTCACGGCCCGCGGGAACCGCACCTCGCCCTTCGCCAGCAGCGCCGGGCTCCCGGGCGCCCCGCCGACCACGACCCCCGGCGGCAGCGGCTCGACGGGCTCGATCACCGCCCCGTCGCCGTCGAACAGGACGAGCCCGAGGTCGTAGCGCCCCTTGGCCACGTCGCCGGGGACGCGCAGCGCGAGCTTGGCCAGCACCACGTCGTCGCGCCACTGCTCGACGCCGAACAGCCCGTAGCCGAGCGCCACCCCCCACGACGCCACGACCCGCGAGCCGTCCGTCAGGAACGCGACGGCGGTGGGCTGGTCGCCCCGCGCCGCCGACGTGAACCCCATCTCGACGTAGCCGGGCTTCCCCTGAGCCCAGATCTCCGACGGCACGTCGAGGCCCTCGAGCACGAGCCCGGTGCGGAACGGCACCCGCAGCTTGGTGCCCTCCCAGGACGCAGCCGAGAACAGCGACCGGTGCGCCCACATCCCGTCGTGCCACGCGGGCGCGGGCGGGATGTCCTCGTGGCCGGGCAGCGGGACGTAGTCGGCCCAGGCCTCGTAGCTCTGGAAGTCGGTGAACTGCGCCCACCAGCCGTGGACGTGCGCGAACGTCGGCGTGTGCTCGTCGAACACGTACTCCTGCACGAAGTCGCGCTGCCGGTAGGTGTGCCGCGACATGGGCACGTCGACGAGCCCCGCCATGTCGATCTCGACGAACTCGGGGCGGTCGAGCAGGTAGCCGCCCATGTCCATCTCGAGGTTGTACACGGGGCCGCGGTGGAAGGTCCGCGCCACGATGTCGCCCGTGTACGCCGCCCGCAGCCGCAGCCGCGGCACGCTCTCGTCGCCGTTGAACTTCGCGTGGTCGCGCGACTGTGCGTAGTTCGGCGGCACCAGCCCGCAGACGGCGAACGCCGCCACGAGCCACCCCGCCACCCCCCAGGCGAGCTCGCTCCCGCCGAGCGCCCGCTCGACCCGCGCCACGATCTCCTCGACCCCGACGGCCAGCAGCACGGCGGTGCTCGGCACCATCAGGCTCATCCACCGGTAGCCGCCCATCCAGTCGCCGTTCGCCACGACCGAGAACAGCACCGCGATGCCCGCGGTGTGCCAGCACAGCACCCGCGCCTCCCAGCCGGGCGTGCGCAGCGCCGCCAGCGGAAGCGCGACGGTCGCGACCACGACGAGCCCGATGCGGAGCACCAGCCACCGGTCGGCCCACACCCCGGGCAGCGGCGGCAGCGCCGGCCACCCCCGCAGCGCGGCGAGGTGCTCGGGGGTCGGGTACAGCAGCACCAGCGCGCCGACCGCCACCACCGCCAGGGCCACCCGCCAGCGCCGGTCGCGCAGCCCGACCAGGCCGACGACGTAGACCGGCAGGTAGTAGACCTGCCACAGTCGGGTGCCGAACGACCGGACCTGCTCCCAGCCCCGCTGGCTCCACACCAGCGGGAAGGTCGGGCGCGTGTCGAGCTTGGCGTACCAGGTGTTGGGCAGCGGCCACGCGAAGTACCACAACCGCGCGACCTCGCCGAGGAAGGTCGGCAGCCAGAAGACGACCATCCAGCCGTAGAACGGCCGCAGCGGGCGCCGCGCCTGCGTGACGATCACCAGGTACCAGAACCCGCCACAGATGGCGTAGATCAGCCCCTCGGGCCGGCTCCACGCGATGGCCAGCCAGCACAGGGCGCTGCGCAGGAAGCGGCCCTCCCGCCCGTCGGCGACGGTGGCGGCGACGGCGGCGGCCAACAGCAGGCACCACAGGCTGTTCTCGAGCGCCGAGGCGCTCCAGATGGCGAGCTGCGCCGACAGGGCGAGGGCCATGGGCGCGAACAGCGGCGCCGCGCCGTCGCGGGCGGCGGGGGTGGGCATCGCCTGCCGCGCGACGAGCCAGGTGACCGGCACGGTCAGCGCGCCGAAGCCCATGGCGAGCGGCTTCGCGACGGCTTCGGCGCTGATCCCCACCAGCTCGAACAGCGTGAGCAGCGCCACCCAGGTCGGGTCGCTGATGCCCTCCACCCGCTCGCCGCCCGGCCAGGGCACGATCCCCTCGCCGTTCGCGACGTTCCGGGCGTAGGCGAAGCAGATCCCGGCGTCGTCGATGGTGAAGCCCCAGTGGACCCACTGGTGCAGCACCACGCCAGCGACGCACAGCAGCAGGACGGCGGCGTGCGCGGGGTGCCGGCGGAGGTGGGACCAGGGGTGCGCAGGCATCTGCCGCCCGTCTATCGCCGGAGCCGCCAGGCGCCACGCCTCGCGTTAACGGGACGCCGATGCCCGCCGACGACGCGACGATCGAGCCCGACGCCCCCATCCGCGCCGTCGACCGCGTGCTGGGGCTCGACGTGGCGCTGCCCCTGGCCGCGTCGATCCTGGTCGCGGGGATGGTGCTGTGGCTGTGGAGCCAGCGCCTCGCCTACCCCTACGACCTCGAGTGGATGGAAGGCGGCATGCTGGCCCACGCCTGGCGGATCGCCCGCGGGCTGCCGCTGTACGTCGAGCCCGGCCCCGAGTTCGTCCCCTACGTCTACCCGCCCGGCTACCCCACGCTGCTGGCCGCGCTGGGCTTCGTCTTCGGGCTGTCGCCCGCGCTCGGCCGCGCCGTCTCCATCGCGGGCACGCTGCTGGCGACCGCCGCGGCCGGGCGCATCGTCCACCGCCAGACCGGCAACCCGCTCGCCGCGCTCGTCGCCGCGGCCACCTTCCTCGGGACGTACCCGGCGAGCGGCGCCTTCTTCGACCTCGTGCGCCCCGACGGGCTGATGATGGGGCTCCTCGCCGCGTCGATCGCCGTGGCGCTGGAGCGGCACCGGCGCGCGCCCGAGGTGGCGGGGGCCCTGCTCGCGCTCGCCTTCCTGTGCAAGCACAACGTCGCGGTGTTCGGGCTGCCCCTCGCGCTCGGCCTGTGGCTGCGCGACGGCGGGCGTCCGGCGCTGCGGTTCGCGGCGGCCGCGGCGGCGCCGTCGCTCCTGGCCGTGCTGTGGCTCGAGTGGCGCAGCAGCGGGCGGTTCCTGCAGTACCTGGTGGCCGTGCCGATGAGCCACCCCCGGTACTGGGACCGCGTCTGGCCGGGGATGTTCCAGGAGGTGGGCAACGCCCTGCCCGTGGTGATGCTGCTCGCCGCGGGCGCCGGGCTGTGGCTGGCGCTCACGTCGCGGCGGACGGTGGGCGTGCCCGTGGCCACGTTCCTGCCGGTGTTCGTGGGGATGGCGTGCGGCGCCGTCGGCACCTACGTCCCGCCGAAGGAGCCGGGCCTGGCGAACATCCCGGCGGGGCTCGCGTTCTTCGCCGCGGGGGCGGGGACCGTGGGCCTCGCGCTGTGGGCGCTGCGGGGCGCGCGCCCGGGCTGGCGGCCCGTCTCGGCGCTCGCGCTCGGCGCGGTGGCGCTCGCCAGCGCCGCCGCCATGCGCGCCCACGACGGCGGCTACGTCACCGTGCTCATCCCGCTGTACTGGTGCCTGGCCGTGGGCTTCGGCGGCCTGCTGGCGTGGATCGGGGGCTGGCCCGGCGAGCGGATGCGCGCGCTGATGGTGCTCGCGGCGACGTGTCAGCTGTCGTGGCAGCTGCTGCGCTTCGACCGGGCCGCGCTCGTGCCCACCGCGGCCGACGTGGCGCTCGGCGACCGGCTCGTCGCCGCGGCGCGCTCCGCGGAGGGCGAGGTGCTCTCGCCGTTCGCCGCGTGGATCCCGGTGTACGCCGGCAAGCCGCCGTCCGTCCACGACATGGGCCTGTGGGACCTCGAGGCGCCCGGCGGCCCGTTCGAGGCCGACCGGCAGCGGATCCGCGACGCCGTGGCCGCGCACCGGTGGGGGATGGTGCTCGGCGGCAACCGGCCGTTCCCCTACGGGTTGAACGAGCACTATCGGGTGCTGGAGAAGGTGGTGGACGGGGGAGACCCCGCGCTCATGCCGAAGACGGGCCTGCAGGCGCGGCCCATCCGCATCCTCGTCCCGGTGGACTGAGCGCTCAAGCGCCCGCGTCGGCGGGCCACCGCTCGCGCAGCTCCCGCGTGTAGGCCGCCGGGCTGCTGCCGAAGTGCGACTTGAAGTCCCGCGTGAAGTGCGACGGCGACGCGTAGCCCACCTCTGCGGCCGCCTCCGAGGCCCGCAGGCCGTCGCGCAGCATCCGCAGGCGCGCCTCGCCGAGCCGGACGTGCTTGACGAACCGCATGGGCGCCATCCGCGCGACCTCGCGGAACCGGTGGGCGAAGTGCGAGGGGCTCATCGCGACCTGGCGCGCCAGCCCCTCCACGGTCAGGGGCTCGGCGGCGTGGGCGCGGATGTAGGCGATGGCGTCGCGGATCCGCGCGTCCTCGGTGCGGGCGGCGCGCCGGAGCGGCCCGGCGTGCTGGCTGCGCAGCAGGCGGAAGATGATCTCGCGCGCGAGCAGCGGCGTGAGCACCCGGCGCTCGATCGGGTCGTCGACGGCGCGGACCAGGCGGAGGAAGGCGTCGGCCAGCGGGTCGTCCAGGCGGTCCACCCAGGCGTCCGCGTCGTCGTCGGGCGGGTCGCCGCCCTCGTCCTCGAGCTGCAGCAGCGTCTCGGCCACGAGATCGGGCTCGATCCGCAGCCCCAGCGACAGGTACGGCAGCTCGGGCGAGGCCTCGGCGATCACCGAGGTGTAGGCCAGCTCCCGCGTGACGAACAGGTACGAGCCCGGGCTGTAGGTGAGGGAGCGGCCCGGCGGCCCGCCGTCCTGCGTCGGACCGAGCTCGATGGTCTTGCTCCGCTGCACGATCACCGCCACCACGACGCCGTTGCTCTCCACCCGCTGCGGGCCCGTGGGCGCCGAGCTCCGGTAGAAGTACAGGTCGGGCCACGGCGCCAGCGTGCGGCCCTCGGCCCTGGCGCGGCGGGCGACCTCGTCGCGCAGCGCGTCGGGGATCGGTCGGTCGGGGGTCGTGCCCATGCCTGCTCGTGTACCGCAGCGGCCGGGGGTTGCCGACCGCGACCGCAGGATCGGGCAAGACCTCCGCAGACGCTGCCATGGCGCCGAGGCCGGCGCGAAGCCATGTTCGGAGCACCGAAGACGGAGGCGAACATGGAGAAGCGGAGCGCCAGCGAGGCGGGCCCGGCGGTGTCGGCCGTGGGCCTCGGCTGCATGGGCATGAGCGAGTTCTACGGCGCGAGCGACGACGCCACCTCGATCGCAGTGATCCACCGGGCGCTCGACCTCGGTGTGACCCTGCTCGACACGGCCGACATGTACGGCACCGGCCGCAACGAGCAGCTCGTCGGCCGCGCCCTGAAGGACCGCCGCGACCAGGCGTTCCTGTGCACGAAGTTCGCGATGCAGCGGGGCAGCGACGGGTCGTTCCTCGGGGTGAGCGGGCGCCCCGACTACGTCCGCGAGGCGTGCGACCGGAGCCTGGAGCGCCTGGGCGTCGACCACATCGACCTGTACTACCAGCACCGGGTCGACCCGCAGGTGCCCATCGAGGAGACGGTGGGGGCGATGGCCGAGCTGGTGGCGGCCGGCAAGGTGCGCTGGCTCGGGCTCAGCGAGGCGGCGCCCGCGACGATCCGCCGCGCGGCGGCCGTGCACCCGATCACGGCGCTGCAGACCGAGCTGTCGCTGTGGAGCCGCGAGCCCGAGGCGGAGCTGCTCGACACCTGCCGGGCGCTCGGGGTGCTGTTCGTCGCCTACAGCCCGCTCGGGCGCGGCTTCCTCACCGGCCGGTTCCGCTCGGTGGACGACCTCGAGCCCGGCGACTACCGGCGGCACACGCCGCGCTTCCAGGAGGAGGCGCTGGCGGCGAACCTGGCGATCGTCGACCGGGTGACGGCGCTGGCCGAGCGCAAGGGCGTCACGTCCGCGCAGCTCGCGCTGGCCTGGGTCCTGTCGCGGGGCGAGCACGTGGTCACGATCCCCGGGACGCGCAGCCTGGAGCGGCTCGCGCAGAACGCGGCGGCGGCGGAGATCGTGCTGACGGACGCGGATCTCGCGGAGCTCGACCGGATCGCCCCGCCGGACGCGGCGACCGGCGCCCGCTACCCGACGCAGAGCGCGCCGCTGCTGAACGGCTGAGGAGAGTGGGGGCGAACCGGACACCCCGCGGAAGAGAGGGGCACCGAACCGGACTCGCCGTCGCGCGCCCCACGGTGGGAGGCGGAGAATCGAGCGGGGGGCATCCGGCGGCGGGCTCGAACCCCCGGGATCGGTCGGTTTCGGTGGCGCTCTCTTCGCGGGGGTGTCCGGTTCGAGCCGGCTGTCTCAGCGCCCCGCGAGCACGGCCAGCAGCGCGGCGAGCGTCGACCCGCCGCCGAGGCACGCCATCAGCGCCAGCACCACCGCCACCGCCAGCAGGACGACGCCGAGGACCTTCCACCAGCTCGTCGGCGCGTCCCCCACGAGCTGCCCGCTCTGCCCGTTCACCAGCACGCGGTACGACCGCCGCCCGTACCGGTAGGCGCACCAGCACGGGCTTCCCCTCCAGCGGTCGTGAGGGCGCTCGCCCGGATCGCCGTCAGCCCCTCGCCCTGGGCGATCGACCGCTGGTGGCGCGCCTCCATCTCGGCGTGGGCGCGCGCCCGGGCGGCCGAGCGCGTCAGCTCCGACAGCTCGACCGCGACGTCGCCCGCCTCAGCGTCGTAGGGGCCGAGGGCGCCCTCGTCGTACCGGCCGAGGGCGGCGAGCTCGCGCATCCGCAGCGTGCGCGAGGCGGGGATGAGCACCTGGTCGTAGCGAGCGGCATTCGCCCCGGCCACGGGCCGCTTGCCGCTGCTGCAGCTCCGGTCGGAGACGAGGCCCGTCCAGTGCGTCTCCACCTCGCCCGACCACGCCCAGGCCGGCAGCAGCAGGCCGCGCAGCACCAGCCGCGCCGCGCGCAGGTCCGACGGGTACCAGAACGAGCTGCGCGCGAACTGGACGAACGCGGCCTGTGCGGCGTCGTGGTCGACGGCGAAGGGCAGCGCGCCCTCCGGCGGCTCCACGCCCTCGGGCGGCGCGGCGGGCTGCAGGTCGGCGGCGTCGGCGCCGCAGAACAGGCAGGTGGGCACGCGCTCCCCGGCGGCGAGGCGCACCGTGCCGCCGCACCCGCGGCACTGGACGGCGGTGAGCGCCTCCACCTCAGTGCCCCACGACCGCGCCGACGACGCCGAGCAGCGCGCCGCCGCCGAGCACGACCGCCAGGACGATGCCCAGCAGCGCGAGCACCAGCACCACCACCAGGGCGACCTTGGTCCAGGACATAGGGATCGCGTCGCTGACGACCTCGGCGGTCTGGCCGTTGACCATCAGACGCAGCGGCCCCTTCGGACCGTGGATGGCCGCGATCCAGACGGGGAGCAGCGCCAGGCGCGGCGGCGACAGCTCCGCCGTGGTCGACGAGGTGAGCCCGCGGTGCGTGTCGCCGGGGAGGTGCCCCGCGGCGATGACCTGCTGCTCGAGGCGGGCGAGTTCGACCCGCGCGGTCTCGGCCGCCTCGTCCTTCGGGACGGTCGCGCGCTCGGCGGTGCGCCCGGCGAGCAAGGAGGGGGCGTAGGGCTGGGCCTCGCCGAGGTCGAAGGGCTCGAGGGCGTTGGCGTGGCCCTCCGGCAGGCCGCGCGAGGCGGAGACGAGGTGGTCGAACCACTGGCGGACGTGGGTGCCGGCGAGCGGCGACCACTCGGTCTCCTGGACGGTGCGGGTGCGGGTCTGCGTCTTGCCGTCGACGGGGCGCCGCCGCTAGACCAGGGATGCCTGCGCACGCTGCGGATGCGGAGCCGCGCCCTCGGCCGGTACGACGCCTACGACGCTGGGCGGGCGACGTCGCGGTCGAGCTGTCGGAGCACGCGCTCGGCCGCCCGGGCGCGCGCCCACGCCGAGATGGAGGCGCGCCACCCCAGCGGTCGATCCGCGCAGGGCGAGGGGCTGACGGCGATCCGCGCGAGCGCCCTCACGACGGCGCTGGAGGGGAAGCCCGTGCTGGTGCCGGTGTGGATCGGCGCCTACCGCTACGGGCGGCGGTCGTACCGCGTGCTGGTGAACGGCAGAGCGGGCAGCTCGTCGGGGACGCGCCGACGAGCTGGTGGAAGGTGCTCGGCGTCGTGCTGCTGGTGTGGTGGCAGTGGTGCTGGCCGTGGGGGCTGGCGCCTGGTGGCGTGCCTCGGCGGCGGGTCGACGTCGCGGCGCTGCTGGCCGTGCTCGCGGGGCGCTGAGCAGCCGGCTCGAACCGGACACCCTCGCGAAGAGAGCGCCACTGAACCCGACCGATCCGGGTGCTCGGGGTCCGACGCCGAACCGGGCACCATCGATTGCAGGCGTTCCATCGTGGACCGCCGCGCCAGGAGTCCGGTTCGGTGCCGCTCTCTTCCGCGGGGTGTCCGGTTCGGCTTCCCTCCGCGGTGACGGACTCGTCCGACACCCGCGACACCGCCCCCGCGCGCCTCCGCCCCACAGGTGACGGCCCGTGCCCCGCCCGCCTCCGGCGTGACCCCCACCCCGCGCCCGTCCACGGCCGGCACGGCTCCTGCTACGCCCCGCGCATGCTCTACCACCTCGTCGCCCGCGCCCGCCCCGGCCGCCTCCTCTTCACCGACTGGGAGGAGGGCGTGGCACTCTCGCGGCGCATCGTCGCCGCCATCCCCGGCATCCGTGCCCTGGTCCTGATGCCCGACCACGTCCACCTCCTCCACGATCAGGACGTGCGCCAGCGGCTCGCCCGCGCCCTCGCCGCCCACGCCCGCTGGCGGAACGCCCGGCACGGCCTCGGCGGCTCGCTCGTCGCGCCGCTGCCCCGCGCCGAGCGCCTCGTGGACGCCCAGAAGGTGCGCCGCTCGGTGCGGTACGTGCACCTGAACCCCTGCCGCGCCGGCCTGGTCGACGATCCGCTGGCCTGGCCCCTCTCCACCCACCGTGACGCCGTGGGGCTCGCCGCCGACCCCGTCGTCGCCCGCCACCGCGAGCCGGCGCGCTTCCACCGCTACGTCTCGTCCGATCCGACCGTCGACGTCGAAGGCACCGACCTCCCCTGCGCCGGCCTCGCCCTGCTCGAGCCAGTCGACGTGCTGTACGCGACCAGCGCCGCGCTGCGGCTGCCTCTGGTCGCCCTCCGCCGCCGCGGCCCCGGCCGCACGCTGTTCCTCCGCGCCGCACGGACGCTCACCGGCGCGTCGCACCAGGCGATCGCCGATCTCGTCGGCGTCCGCCGCAAGACCGTCTGCGGCGTGCGCGACGGGGACGCCGACAGCGTACGGATCGTGGCGGCCGTGGCGGGTGACCCGCGCTTCGCCGCGCTCGACCCTGGCGATCTCCGCCACGACCCTGCCTGGAGCGCGTACCGCCGGCGTCGGTAGCCCTCACTCCTCGATGAGGGTCATCCCGCCGATGTACTTCGTCTTGCCGAGCAGGACGCCGCAGTGGCGCAGGATGCCGTACGCCGTGACCAGGTGGAAGTGCATGTTGGGGAGCGCGAACTCGCGGAGGTAGTCCTCGGCGCGCGCCGCGCGGCCCTGCAGGAACGGCAGGTCGATGCGGCGGTCCTCCTGGCCGTCGATCTGCGACCGCTCGAAGCCCTCGAGGTAGGCGGCGACCTCCTGCAGCCGGGCCCGCAGCGCGGTGAGCGTGGTCTCGTCGTCGGCGTGCTTCGGCGCCTGCACGCCGGCGCAGCGCGCGGCGCCGAGCTTGGCGCTGTCGGCGACGGCGCGGATCTGCGCGGCCAGCGGGTGCATGTCCGGGTACAGCCGCGCCTGGAGCAGCGTGTCCGGGTCGAACTTGCGCTCGGCGGCGTAGGCCACGGCCTCCTCGAGCCAGGCGTCGAGGTTCTTCAGCATCTTCCTCGGCTGTGTGACAGCGAGATCGAACATGGACGACACGGGCACCTCCGCGGCGGTCCCTATCGTCGCGAGGCCGGATCGCGAGAACCGGATCTTCATCGGATGCCCGGCGCCTCACAGCCGCAGCGTCTCGGCCAGCCAGGCTCGCACCTCGTCGTTCGGCGCTTCGTCGAGGATGCTGGGGTCCTGCGGGATGAGCCGCTTGGACCGCAACATCCGGATCATGCGCACCAGCAGGGGCCGCTCGAGCGCGAACACGCGGCGGAGGGTGCGCGCCGGCAGCGAGCCGCCCATGCGGAGCTGACGGTGGACCGACTCGAGGTCGCCGCGGTCGATGGCGCGCTCCAGCTCGTCTCGGGGTGGGTCGCCGCCGGTCGGCGGTGCGTCGGCCGCCAGCTCGGCGACGAGGCGGGCGAACGCGACGGAGGCAGCGGGAGAGGCACGCACCGGTGCCGGCGCGACGTGGCCCTCGTGCGGCTCGAGGAGGCGCCCCGCGTCCTGTCCGCCGGAGCGCACGGCGCGGCCGCGGTGGAAGGTGATCCCGAACCCGTGCTCCTCGTCGTCGTCGATCCCGCAGACGCCGACGTGTCCGTTGGTCGCCAGCTCGATGCGTTGGAGATCGAGGTCCGCGACTGCTCTCGCTCGTGGAGCACGACCACCGCTCGCCGCCAGAGCGCCTCGGGGTCGTCCAGGATGACCGCCAGGACCGGCGCTTGGACGGCGTTCGCAGCCGGCATGGCGGCGGGATCCGCCACGCACTGCGCGAAGGTCTCGTCGTCCACGCCGACGACCAGCTCGGCGGACCGATCGCCCCAGCCGATCGTTCGCACAGGACCGTACTCGTCGAGGCGCCAGCTCACGGGAGGACCGCCGTCGCGCCGAGGGACTCGTTCGGCTGGTACATCGAAGACACGGGCACCTCCGCGGCCACCGAGGATCGATGTCCCAGCGTACTCACGCACGCGCCCCAAGGCCTTCGCGAAACCGGATCCCCTCGCCGTAGATCGGGGGAGCCTGGAGCCCCGATGTCCCCTCCCACCCCCTCGCGCGCCGAGCTGGCGCGCCTCGTGGCCCTGTGCATGGGCCGCGGCCTGCCCGCCGCCGACGCCGAGGACACCGTCGCCCGCGCCTACGAGCGGGCCGCCGCTGCCTACGATCCCCGCCGCGGCGCGTTCGGCGCGCTGCTGCAGCGCGTGGTGCAGCGCGAGGCGATCGAGTGGTGGCGGACCCACCTGCGCCGCCCCGAGGCCCGCGACGGCGCCCTCGCCGTCGTCGCCGCGCCGCCGTCGGGCGCCGCGCTGGAGGCGGCCTGCGCCAACCAGCGCCGCCTGCTCGACGCCCTGGAGCCCGCCGAGCGCGCCGTCTTCGCGGCCTGGGCGCTGCAGAAGGTGCACTCCCGACGTGGACGCCGGCGTGGCGGCCGCCCGCCTCGGCCTGTCCGTCCGCGACTACGACAACGCCAAGCGGCGCCTCAAGGACCGCATCCGGAGCCTGGCGTCGCGCTGGGGCCTCGCGCCCCGCGACTTCTTCAGCGTCATCCCGAGGCGACGAAGGGCCGAGGCTCCAGGGAGGCGTCCTGTGGATGAGACTCGACGACCTGATCGCGATGAGCCCCGACACCCCGCTGTTCGACGAGGTCCTGGCCTCGCTCGAGCTGCGCCGCTGCCCGTCGACGCCGCGCAGGCCGACGCCGCGGCCCGCCGGCTGGCGGCGCGCCTGCAGCCCCGGGCCCGCTGGCGCCTGGGGCTCGCGCTGGGCCTCGGCCTGGCCGCCTGCGCGGCCGCGGCCGGTCTCGCGGCGCTGACGCCGACGGGGCCGCCGGAGCCGGCGCCCGTCGAGGCCCCCGCGCCGACGCCCCCGGTCCCCGAGGCCGTGCGCGACGCGCTCGACGCCGAGGACTGGCTGGCGGCCTGGCAGGCGGAGCCCGGTGCGGCGCTGTCGGAGGCGGACCTGCGCCGGCTCGCCCTCGGGCTGCACCGCACCGGCCAGCAGACGCAGGACCCGGCGACGCTGGAGGCGGCGGCCGAGGTCTACGAGCTGTACCTGGCGCGGTTCCCGCAGGGCGCGGCCGACGCCCAGATGCGCTACGCCTACGCCGAGCTGCTGTACGCCACCAGCCGGTACGCCGAGGCGTACGACCAGTACCTGGCCGTCGCCGACCGGCACCCCGACAGCCCCCACGCGGCGTTCTGCGCCGAGAGCGCCGTCCACGCCGCCCAGGAGCAGATCGACCCCGAGGACCCGGCGCTGGAGGCGTGGGAGGAGCGCCTCGTCGACGCCGTCGACCTGTACGTCGCGCGCTGGCCCGACGACCCGAAGGGGCTCGCGCTGAGCTACACCGCCGGGCACCTCCTGCTGACCAACGACCGGGCCGACGCCGCGGTGCCGCTGCTCGTCACCGCGATGGCCGCCGCCCCCGACAGCCGCGAGGCCGCCTTCGCGGCGGCGCTGCTGGTCGACGCCTGGGGCGAGGACGCCGTGGGCCGCGCGCGCGCCGCGGTCGCCGAGCTCGACGACGAGGCGGCGGCCGAGGCGCTCGCGGGCTTCGCCGCCGCCCTGGCCGAGGACGGGCGGGACGACGAGGCCGCGCAGCTGGAGTAGCTACTCGGGCTCGCCGCCCGAGAACACCTGGTCCACCGACAGGACCATACCGCCCACGCCGCGCTTCCAGGCGCAGGAGCGGCCGTGGCGCTGGTTGCCGCGGTACCACTCCACCATGACGACCTCGCCGCGGGCGTCGAGGCGCCAGGTGGGGCCGTCGCGGTCGCTGCGGCGGTAGCTCGTGACCAGCACGCCGCCGTCGTCGAGCCACTCGACGACCTCGCCGTCGGTCCGGCCGTCGCGGACGGTGGTGACGCGCAGCACGTCGTAGGTCACCGGATCCCACTCGGTCCGCGTCCCGTCCTCGCGGTTGCCCTCCCAGTGCGACTGGACGGCCACCTTGCCCCCGTCGCCGAACTCGGTGCGCCAGCCGTAGCGGCGGCCGTTGCGGTCTTCGCAGCCGATGGCGCGGCCGGCGGGCGGGCCGTCGCCGACCAGCGAGGTCTCGAACGGGCAGGGCGCGTCGCGCTCGATCCACCACAGGTCGGGCCGCTCGTCGGGCCGCGGGCGCTGCTGGTCGGTGAACCAGGCGGCCTGTTCGTCGCAGGTCGCGTAGCGGTCGGGGGGTGCGGCGAGTGCCGCGGTCCCCCACACGATGCTCGTCAGCAGCACGGTGCCCCCTTCTGCGCGCCGATGCCCCGATGGGTCCACCGACGTCTCGCAACGTCGGTGACCTTACCCAACCGGCCCGGCGCTCGAAACAGCGTATCTACTACGGTGGCCGACACCGCCCCGTCACCCTGGTGAACGAGCGCCCCGGGCGGTCACGTTCTGGTGACGCGGGCTGGTCCGACGGGCCGGACGCTGTACAATGAGGTCGTGACTCCCTCCCTCGGTCTGTTGTGGATGCTGGTGGCCCCGGCCCACGCCTGCCCGTTCGACGACGCAGGCGCGGGCGAGGCCCCGCTGTCGGTCCTCACCTTCAACGCCTGGGGCCTGCCGCGTCCCGTCGCCGTCGACCGCCGGGGCCGGCTGCCGCGCATCGCGGGGTGGCTCGAAGACCAGGGCTACGACGTGGCGGGCCTGCAGGAGCTGTGGCGCGGCGCGGTGCGGCTGTTCCCGTGGAGCCGCGGCGGGCTGACCGCGCCGATGGGCGCGCGCGGCGACTCCGGGCTCGCGCTGGTCACGCCGCACGAGGTCCGCGACACGCGGCTGTACGAGTACGCCGCCGAGCGCGGCTTCGACGCCTGGAAGGCCAAGGGCCTGCTGATGGCCGAGCTCGTCGTCGACGACGGGCGCGAGGTCACGGTGGGCGTCACCCACCTGCAGGCGGGCGGCAGCGCGCGCAACGCCTCGGTGCGGGCCGCCCAGATCGACGAGCTGCTGGGCCAGCTCGGCGACGACGATCGCGCGACCGTGCTGATGGGCGACTTCAACCTGTACGCCGACCAGCCGGCCGACGCGGCGAGCTGGAAGCGGCTCGAGGACGCTGGCTTCGTCGACGTGGCGGCGGCCTCGGGCGAGACGCGCGGGACGTACCCGGGACGGACCGACCGGTTCGACCGGATCTACGTGCGCGACGGCGCGTCGCGCTGTTGGGTGCCCCGCCGCGCCGAGGTGATCGACCCGGATCGGGGCGGCCTGTCCGACCACCGGGCGGTCGAGGCGGAGATGACGCACCGCCGGCGGCCGTAGCGTCGCACCCGGCGTGGCCGCCCGCCGGCGCCATGCCAGCTGCGCCACTGCTGCTCGCCTGGTGGTCCGCTCCGCCCTCGCCGCCCCCATCGACTCGACGCCCCCGTCGAGGCGCCGCTCGTGGAGCAGCTCCTCGACGATGCCGACGCCGCCGTGGCCTCGCTCGACCAGGCCCTCGCCGACGCCATCGACCGCGCGCGTCCTCGTGAAGTGCGTCGACGCGCCGCCCGAGCCGGCGACGATCGCGCGGCTGTACCGGCTGTCGGGCATCTCGCGCTACGTCGCGCAGGACCTCGTGGCCTCGGTCGCCGACTTCGAGGTGGCGCGCGGCATCGAGCCCGACACGCCCATCGACGACACGCTCGGCAAGCCCCTGCGGCTGACCTACGACGCCGTGCCGCCCGACTCGGGCGAGCGCCTCGACCTGCCCGCGCCGACCGACGGCGATCTGCGGGTCGACGGCGTGCCCGGCGAGACCGCGCCCGCCGACCGCGGCTACTTCGTGCAGTGGCTCGAGGACGACGCCGTGCGCGGCACCTGGCTCGTCTCCGAGGGCGGCCACCCGGGCTACCCCACGCGCGGCGACTTCGAGCTGCCCGACGATCCCGGCGGCCCGAAGGCGCACCACCCGAAGCCGCTGCTCGTCACCGGGCTCGCCACCGGCGCGCTCGCGGCGGGCGGGGTGGTGGGCGCGGCGCTGCTCCGCTCGTCCTTCCTCGACAGCGACGCGCCGTCGTCGCAGCTGCGCGGGCAGATCGCGGCCAACCGCGCGCTCGGGTACGGTGGGATCGGGCTCGGCGTGGTCAGCCTCGGGCTCGTGGGCACCTCCATCGCCGTGGAGTTCTGATGAGGCGGCTGTGGCTGCTGGGCGTCGCGTCCGGCTGCATCGTCATCACCGGGGACGACGTGCGGGAGCACGACCGGCAGCTCGCCGGCGACACGGCGACCGACGGCCCCGACACCGACACGAGCGACGCGGACGCCGATGCGGACGCGGACGCCGACGCCGATGCGGACGCCGACACCGACACCGACACCGGCACGCCGCCCGTCGAGGGCTTCGCGCTCGACCTGTACGGGTGGCACTTCGACTCGTGGGAGGGGGCGCCCGTCGTCGCGGTGGTGCGCGACAACGCGGGCACCGAGTGGTCGCGCCTGGAGGACGTCGTCGGGTACGGGAGCTTCGGGGCGCGGTTCCCCGATCCGCTGCCCGAGGCCGGGCGCTACCGGGTCTCCGTGCTGATCGACCTCGACGCGGACGGCCGGTGCACGCGGGGCGGCGGCTCCACGACGACGTACGTGGCCGAGCCCGTCTACTCGATCGGCGGGGTGCAGGCCGGGGAGCGGCCGAGCGTGCAGGTCGTGCTGGACGGCTACGGCCTCGACGACCCCGCCGCCTGCGACGTCTTCTGATTTCATGGGAGTGTGCTCGGGCCGGGCGCCGGGCACCCGAACGTGCGGCCGGGAGCGATGGCGTCGAGCCGGAGTGACGTTCGCCCGGATGACGCAAACGCGCCCGACGCCTTTGCGTCAGTTGACGCAAACGCGTCGGGCGCGTTTGCGTCATTTGCGTCATCTCAGAAGAAGTCGCGCATCCAGGGGGAGGGGCCGGCGAAGAGCGCCTGCATCGCCGCCAGCGAGCGCTGCCCCGCCTCGACGAGCCCCAGCGCCGCCGCCTCGAACGGAGACAGGTAGCCCGTGTACATCGCCGACAAGCCCCGCGTGTGGATCTTCGCCGTGGGGTCCCCGCCCTTGCGCACGCTCGCCCGCCCGTCCACCACGTCCATCGTGAACGACTGGTCCCCCATCAGCGGGTCCACGATCCGCACCACCAGCCGCTCCGGCTGCCCCTTCGCGTAGCCCCGCGCCTCGAGCGCCGCGATGGGGTCGGTCACCCGCAGCATCCACGGCTCGAACAGCGTCACCTTCATCACGGGGTGCGGCTGCAGCACGAACAGCGGGTCGGTCGGCGAGGTCGACAGCCGGATCTCGCCCACCATGGTCGACGCGTCGCGCAGGTGCGTCCAGATCCGCCGCCACCCGCGGCTCGTGCGGCTCATCGCGTCGGTCACCTGCATCAGCGTGCCGTCGTCGCGCCAGCGCTGGCTGTAGCCGACGTAGGCCTCGAGCCGCCGCCGCTCGTCCCACAGCAGCGCGAACGTCACCTGCCCGCCGTCGAGCGGATGCCACAGCCGATCCCAGACGTAGGACCCCCGGTCGAGGTGCCCGGGGCGCTGGATGGCCCAGTCGCGGTACAGCGCCTCGACCTCGGGCCGCTCGGCGGCGGTCGCGATGGAGGTGCCCCCGCCCTCGGTCTCGCGGACGTCGATGTCGCGCGGCCGGAGCGTGCCCCGGTAGTTCGCGCCGGCCTGCTCGTAGCCGAGCGCGCGGTACAGCGGCTGGTTGGACGCGTACAGCGTGGTCAGCGGGAAGCCCTGGTCCCGCAGCTCCTGCAGCTGCTGCCGCAGCATCTCGGTCGCGATCCCCTGGCGCCGCCGGTCGGCCCGGACGGCCACCCCGGCGATCCCGCACATCGGGACGAAGCGCCCGCCGAACGCCTGCCCCATCGGGATGCGGATCATCCCCGCCCCGACCTCGCCGCCGTCGCGCGCGAGGCGCAGCTGGTCGATCCCCGCGCGCTCGAACCACACGCGGGTGGCGGCGGCGTCGCGGGCGAAGGCGCTCCCGAGCACGGCCGTCAGCGGGACCAGCTCGGCTGGATCGCGCACCGCGCCGACCTCCAGCGGCATCGCCACCTCCGAGACCAGCTTAGCCCGTCCGCCCCCAGCCGCCGTTGCAACTCGCGACAGGACCCCCCGCAGACGCACGTTAGGGGGCACGTCCATGCTACCGCTGCTGCCCTGGTGGATCGCGGCCTGCTCGGCGCCCGCCGAGACCGGCCCGAAGGGCCCACCCCCCGCCGTGGTCGCCGTCGCGCCCGTCCGCGCCGGCACCCTCGCCGACACCTGGTCCTACCTGGGCGACGTCCGCGCGCTCGAGCGGGCCGAGCTCGCTGCCGGCGCGTCCGGCGCGGTCACCTCGGTCGCCGTGCGCGAGGGCGACGCGATCGCCGTCGACCAGGTGCTGCTCGAGGTCGACCTGGCGCTCGCCGCCGCGGAGTGGAACGCCGCCCGGGCCGACGCCGCGCGGATCGAGGAGCAGCTCGCCCAGGCGGGCCGCACGCGCGACCGCCTGAAGCGGGTCGAGTCCGGCGTGCTCGCCGAGAGCGAGCTCGAAGCGGCGGAGTCCAACGTCAAGGCGCTGGCGGCCAGCGTCGACTCGGCCCACGCCGCGGTGCGCGTCGCGGGGGCCAAGCTCGAGCGGCACCGGGTCCGCGCCCCGTTCGCCGGCGTGGTGGCCCGGCGCTACGTCGACCCGGGCGACTGGGTCGACCCCGGCAAGGTCGTGCTCGACGTGGTGTCCACCGGCACCGTCGAGGTGCAGGTCGAGGCGCCGCTGCAGCTCGCCGGCCGGATCCGCGCGGGCGACGAGGCGGAGCTCCGCGGCATCGACACCGTCTCGGCCTCCGTCGTCGGGGTGGTGCCGGCGCTCGATCCCGTCTCGCGCACGGCCGCCATCCGGCTCAGCCCGGCCGAGGTGCCCGGGTGGCTCGTCCCCGGCACCCCCGTCCAGGTGGCGTTCCGGGTGCAGCACGACGGCGGGCTCGTCGTCCCGCGCGACGCCGTGGTGAAGGCCGCCAACGAGGCCCGCGTGTTCGCCGTGAGCGACGGCGTGGCCCGCTCGGTCGCCGTCACCGAGCTCGCGTCGAGCGCCGAAGAGGTGCTGGTGCAGGCCGAGTCGCTGGCGGCCGGCGACGAGGTCGTCGTGCGCGGCAACGAGCGCCTGCGGCCCGATCAGCCGGTCCAGGTCGCGGAGTGAACGCCGAGCCCCCGTCCGTCGCCGACGAGACCGCCGGCCGCTCGGGCCCGATCGCGCTCGCCATCCGCCGCCCCGTCGGCGTGCTGGAGGGGGAGCTGCTGGTGCTGCTGTTCGGCGCGCTGACCGTCAGCGGCATCCCGATCCAGCTCACGCCCGACATCGAGGTCCCCACGCTCACCGTGGAGACGCAGTGGCTCGGCGCCGCGCCGGCCGAGATCGAGCGCGAGATCCTGGTGCCGCAGGAGGACGTCCTCAAGAGCCTGCAGGGCCTGCAGCGGATGACGAGCGAGGCCGCCAGGACCGCGGCACGATCACCCTCGAGCTCGACGTGGGTGCCGACCTCGACGAGGCGCTGGTCCGCGCGACCAACCGTCTGTCGCAGGTGCCGCGGTACCCCGAGCAGGCCGACCAGCCCGTCGTCTCCACCGCCGGCGACACCGGCCCGCCGCTCGCCGTCGTGCTGCTGCGAGCCGACGACAAGGGCCCCGTCACGCAGTACCGCACCTGGTTCGAGGAGGAGGTCCTCCCCGAGCTGGAGCGCATCCCGGGCGTCGCGAAGATCGACTACTTCGGCGGCCAGGACACCGAGGTC
This sequence comes from Myxococcota bacterium, assembly GCA_041389545.1. GTDB lineage: Bacteria > Myxococcota_A > UBA796 > UBA796 > JACKER01. Next base: position 169,628 of record JAWKRQ010000008.1, read on the forward strand.
CACGTCAACGTCGACCTGCGCGGGCTCGCCGCCCGCAACGTGCCCATCGCGCAGGTCACCGCGCGGCTGCGCGCCGAGCTGTCCGACGTGAGCGGCGGCGACGTGACGCTCGGCAAGCGCCAGTACGTGGTGCGCACCGCCGCCGCGCCCACGGTGCTCCACGACCTCGAGCAGCTGGTGATCGGCCAGGGCCCCGAGGGCCAGCCCGTGCGCCTCGGCGACGTGGGGGTCGTCGAGGAGGGCCTGCGCAAGCGCACCGCCTACGTCTTCAACAACGACCAGGAGGCGCTGGCGCTGCTGTTCCGCCGCGAGGCCGGCAGCAACGTGCTCGCGGTGACGCAGCAGATCCTCGACACCGTCCAGAAGGTGCAGGACGAGCAGCTCTCGCCGCTCGGCCTCACGCTCGCCGTGGTCAGCGACCAGAGCGGCTACATCAACGGCGCGCTGGCGCTGGTCCGGCAGAACCTGCTCATCGGCGGGGCGCTGGCCGTCGGCGTCCTGCTGCTGTTCCTGCGCAGCGTGCGCGCGAGCGGCATCGTGGCGGTGGCGATCCCCGTGTGCACCGTGGGCACGGCCCTCGGGATGGCCCTGCTCGGGCGCACGGTCAACGTCGTGTCGCTCGCGGGCATGGCGTTCGCCGTCGGCATGGTCGTCGACAACGCGATCGTCGTGATGGAGGCGATCGACCTGTGGCGGCGCGACGGCAAGAGCCCGGTCGACGCCGCGTTCCTCGGCACGTCCGAGGTGTGGGGCGCGCTCGTCGCGTCCACGCTCACCACCGTGGTGGTGTTCCTGCCGATCGCGACCTGGCAGGACCAGGTGGGCGAGCTGCTGCGCGACGTGGCCGTCGCCGTGTCGTGCGCGGTGCTGCTGTCGCTGCTGGTCAGCGTCATCGTCATCCCGAGCTTCGCGGCCCGCCTGCTCGAGGCGAAGCCCACCGAGCACACCGGGCGGCTCGCCGATCTCGGCGCGCGCACGGCCTCGTGGCTCGGCGGCGCGGCGGGCTGGTGCTCGGCGAGCCTGGGGCGCGCCGCCGCCGTCACCTTCGGGGTCACCTCGGCGCTGGCGGTCGCCACCTGGCTCCTCCTGCCGCCGATGGAGTACCTGCCGACGGGCAACCGCAACCTGCTGTTCGGCGTGCTCGTGCCGCCGCCCGGCACCTCCATCGACGAGCTCGTGGCGGTCGGGCAGCGGGTGCAGGGCGCCGTGGCGCAGCACGTCGAGGCCGAGGCCGACGGCGTGCCGTCGATCGAGCGGTCGTTCTTCGTCGCGCGGCCCGGCCAGGCGTTCATGGGTGCCTCGACGACCGATCCGGGCCGCATCCACGACCTCGTCGGCTACTACCGCCGCCTGCAGGGCCAGCAGCCCGGCATGTTCGGCGTGGCCAGCCAGGCGAGCCTGTTCGGGCGCGGCCTGGCGGCGAGCCGCGCCGTGGACGTCGAGCTCGGCGGCTCCGACCTCCAGGAGCTGGTGGAGGTGGGCGCGAAGCTGATGCCGATGCTCAAGGAGGCGCTGCCGGGCGCGCAGATCCGGCCCATCCCGGGGCTCGACCTCGGCGCGCCCGAGATCCGGGTCGGGCCCCGCCGACAGGACGCCGCGCGGCTCGGGCTGACCGGCGCCGACCTCGGCGCGATGGTCGACGTGCTGGTGGACGGCCGCATCATCGGCGAGCTCGGGCGCGACGGCCGGCCGAACCTGCGCGTCGTGCTGCGCGGGCGCGACGGCGGCGTCGCCGACCCCGCGGGGCTCGCGGCCGCGGCGGTGGCCACCCCGGCGGGCACCACCGCGCCGCTGCAGTCGGTGGCCAGCATCGACGAGACGATGGGCCCGGCCACCATCCAGCGCATCGAGCGGCGCCGCGCCATCACGCTGCAGCTGTCGCCGCCCGACGACGTGGCGCTGGAGGAGGCCATGCGGCGGATCCGCGACGAGGTGCTGCCCGCCGCGCAGCTCCCGCCGACGGTCCACCCGCGCCTCACCGGCACCGCCGACGACCTCGAGCAGGCGCGCGACCGCTTCGGCTCGGTGCTGATCCTGGCCGTGGTCATCAGCTTCCTGCTGATGGCGGCGCTGTTCGAGGACTTCCTGGCGCCGCTCGTCATCCTGTTCACGGTGCCCATGGCGTCGGCCGGCGGGCTGGCGGCGCTGCGGCTGGTGGACCTGCTGCTCGGCCCCCAGCCGCTCGACATGATGACGGCGGTGGGCTTCGTGCTCCTCATCGGGGTGGTGGTGAACAACGCGATCCTCGTGGTCGACGGCGCGCTCGCGCGCCTGTCCGAGGGGGCCGCGCTGTCGGCGGCGCTGCAGGCGTCGGTCGAGCGGCGCGTGCGGCCCATCTTCATGAGCACGCTGACCTCGCTCGCGGGGCTGCTGCCGCTGGTGCTGTTCCCGGGCTCGGGCTCGGAGCTGTACCGCGGGGTCGGCGCCGTCGTGCTGGGCGGCCTCGCGCTCGCCACGGCGCTGACGCTGTTCGTCATCCCGGCGGTCTTCGCGCTGGCCTGGCGCCTGACGGGGCGGGCGTGATGCTCTGGTTGCTGCTCACGCCCTGCGTCGCCAGCGCCACCACCCTCGACGAGGCCCGCGCGCTCGCCGCCGAGCAGGCCGTCGCCGTCGAGGCCCAGGCCGCCCGCGCCCACGCCGCCAGCGGGGCCGCGCTCGAGGCGCTGGGCGATGTCCGCCCACTGGTCGTGCCACTTCGCGCCTCACCACCACCGCTGGTTTACCTCTTCGGATCGCTTCGCGCGCCGCCGACACGCAGCTGGCGCGCCGGATCGGTTGGTCTGGCGCGTGCTGTCGCCTGCCGGCTGGGCCGCGGCCGACGCCGCGCGGCGCCTCGCGCGGGGAGCAGGCCCTCCTGTCGTGGACGCGCGCCACCGCCCGCCGCGACGCCACCACCGCCTACGCCGACGCCCAGGCCGCCGCCGAGACTTCTCGCTGCGCCGCCGAGACAGCGCCTGGGCCGCCGAGGGGGGTGGGAGCCTCGCCGACGCCGGCGTCCGCTCCGACGCCGACGGCGCCCGCGCCCGCGCCACCGCCGCCGCGCTCGCCGCCGACGAGATCGCCGCCCAGGGCGAGGTCGCCCGCCGCCGCCGCCTGCAGGCGCCGGACCGCCATCGACGGCACCGCGGCTCGGACCCGAGCGGCCGAAGCCGAGGCCGCAGACGTCGCCGGCCGCACGCTGGTCGCCCAGTGAGGCGTCGAGCGCCTGGTGCAGCGACGCGGCCACCGCCCTGGCCTGCGCGCCGTCGGCGTCGGCGGACGTGACGGCCGGCACCTACGTGCGGTTCCCGCCGCTCGACGCCGACTTCACCTCCGGGGCCCGGCTGGAACGCCCAGCTGCGGCTCGACGTGCCGCTCGCTGCGCCAGCGGCCGGGCGCAGGGCGGCTCCAGCAGGCCACCGGTTCGGCGACGAGGCCGCCGCGCCGCGTGCTCGACGCCCAGCAGCGCAGCCTCGATCTGGCCGGGATCGCCGCCGAGGCGCGCTTACACCAGCGCGCGCCGCGGTCGAGGCGCGCGGCACCGCCGTCGACGCCGCCGATCGCCGCCCCGCAGCTCGTGGAGGCGCGCTACCGCGAGGGCCTCGACGACCTCGAGGTGGCCTGGCTCGCCGCCCGCTCGCGACCGCGACGCCGCGCCTGCAGGCCAGCCGCCCGGGGCGAGCTCGCGTCGCTGGCGGAGCCTCGAGGCGGTCCGTGCGGTGCGGTGCTGACCTCGCGCGGCCTGCCGCATCCGGGGTATGGAGAGAAGCGCCCACCCGACCCGCACGCATCGGCTGGCGAGCCTTCGTCCGCCTGATTCGGCGCGGTGGATGGGCGAGGTGCACGAAGCCAGCCGCAGACGCCACGCCGTCGGGCTTCCGCAAGCGCGTCGCCGTGAAGCGGCTGCGGGCGCGCGGCGGCGACGACCGCGCGCTGGTGCGCGAGGCGCGGCTCGGCGCGATGCTGTCGCACCCGAACGTCGTGGCGACCTGGGAGCTGTCGGAGACGCCCGACGGCTGGCTCGTCGCGATGGAGCTCGTCGACGGGCCGTCCCTCGCCGACCTGCGCCGCCCCGGGCCGCTGCCGCCGAGCGCGGTGCTCGACGTGGGGATCCAGGTGGCGGCCGCGCTTGCCTCCACATCCACGGTTCTGCCGTCGGACGGCGTGGCCGATGCCCGTCGTCCACCGCGACGTGAAGCCGTCGAACCTGCTCGTCGACCCGGCGGGGCTCGTGAAGCTCGCCGACCTCGGCATCGCCGCGCTCGGCGGCGAGGCGAGCGGCGCGGGCACGCCCGGCTTCGTGGCGCCCGAGCAGATCGACGGGCGCCCGAGCCGCGCCTGACGTGTTCCGCGCTCGTGAAGCGTGGCTCGTCACCGGCTCGCGCCCGTTCGGCGGCGGCGCTGCCGCGCTCACCGGCCGTGCGCCGCCCGCGCGGTCACGGTCAAGCGCGCCCTCGAGCAGGCCGACGCCGAGGTGCCCGGCCCGGCGGAGGTCCTCGGCTGTGCCGTGAGCTGCGCCCCGACGACCGCTGGCCCGGTGCGCGCCCTCGGCGACGCCTTTGCCGGCTGCGCAGCGGCGGGTGCCGCCGGGGCCCAGCCTGGTCGAGCCTCGTCGCCGAGCGCTACGGTGCGCGCGCCAGGCGGGAGGTGGGCCTGCCCACCGTCCCCACGGGCACCGACACCTGGCACACGGCGCTCACCGGTGTCCCCGACACCGCGGCCTCCGATCGAGCTGGAGGCGCGCGCCGCGCTCGTGGGGCGCTCCGCCGAGGTCGACGGGTTGGTGCGCGTCCTCGAGGACGAGCGACCTCGGCGCGCTGAAGATCGTCGCGCGCGGCCGGCGGGGTCGGCAAGACGCGCCTGCTGCAGAGGTCGCCCGGCGGCTCGGCGATGGTGGTCGTGTGGTGGACCTCGAGGAGGCGCCTGCGGACGGGCTGTGCGCCGAGGTGGCCGGCGCGCCGGTGATCGCGGCGCTGCGCGGCGACGTGGCGCACCTGGGCGCGGTGTCCTCGCCGGGCGCGGCGCCGGGCTGCTGGTCCTCGACGCCGCGGGACCTGCTCGGCGACGCGCTGGCCCTGGTCCTTGCGCCAGTGGGCGCCCGTGGCGCCCGAGCGCGGCTGCTCGTGGGCGCGCGCAGCCGCCTGGCCGACGCCGACCACGAGGTCGCGCTGGCCCCGCTCGCCGAGCGCGACGCCGGAGGCGCTGCTCCGCGCGTATCGGCGACGTGCTGGCCGAGGCCGACCCCGCCGCGCTGCGCCAGCTCGTCGCTGTTCGACGAAGCCGCCGCTCGCGAACGCGCGGCGGCCCGCGCCGTCTACGTCCCGCTGCCGAGCCTGGTCGACACCTGGGCGGCGCCCTCTTCGCGCCGCCTGCGGGCGGCGTTCGAGTCGTCGTGGGCGGGGCTTCAGCCCGACGACCAGGCCGTCCTGCAGCCAGTTGACCACCTTCGTCGGCGGCTTCGACCTGCAGGCCGCCGACGCCGTGCTCGAGCTGCCCGCCGGGCGCTGGGCCGTCGACGCCCTCGGGCGCCTCACCGACTGCAGCCTCGTCCAGGTCGACGTGACGCGGAACCGGTTCCGGCTGCTGTCGTCGGTGCGCACGCTCGCGGCCGAGCACCGCCGCCGCCGAGCGCGATGGCTTGCGCGGTGCCACGGCGAGGGTACCGGCGCCTGGCCGGGCTCGTCGACTCCCTGCGGGACGGCCCCGACCGCGGCGACGAGGGCGGCGTCCTGCTCGTGGAGCGCAGGAACCTGCTGGCCGCGCTGCGCCGGGCGCTCCGCCGCGACGACGTGCGCACGGCCGGGGCCTGCGCCCTGTGCGTGCTCGGGACGCTGGCGCGGTCGGGGCCGCTGTCGGCCGGGCTGGCGCTGATCGCGGAGGTGCTCGGGAGCGGGCCGCCGTCGGGGCCGCCGCGTCCGTACGAGCCCGAGCTGCGCACCTGCGCCGGCGTGTTCTCGGGGGCGCTCGGCGACCTGCAGGGCGGGCTCGCGCACCTCACCGAGGCGCTCGACGTCGCGCGCCGCGCGGGCGATCGGGCCGCCGAGATCGGCGCGGAGCTCGGCATCGGCAACCTGCTGCGCGAGATGGGCAACCCGTCGGCCGCCGAGGTGAACCTCGACCGGGCGCGCACCGCCGCCGAGGCGCTCGGCCACCGGCGGCTGCTGGCGCGGGTCATCGCCGATCTGGCGCCCATCTACCGCGTGCGGGGCGACCTCGACAGCGCGGAGCGGTTCCTGGTGCGGGCCATCGCGCTGTTCCGGGAGGTCGGCAACCGGCGGGGCGAGGCCACGAGCCTCAACAACCTCGGGAACCTGCGCGCCCAGCGGGGCCAGACGGGCGCGGCGCGCGACCTGTACCTGGAGGCGCTGCGCGTCGCGACCGTCACCGGCGACGACGCGCTGACGGCCACCGTCTACGGCAACCTGGCGCTCGGGGAGGGGCGCGAGGGGCAGCCCGGGGCGGCGGTGTCGTACCTGCAGCGCGCGCTGGCGCTGAACCGGCGCATGGGTGCCGTGCCGATGGAGGTGGTGAACCTCGGGAACCTCGGCTGGGCGCTGGTCGAGCAGGGGGAGCTCGAGGCGGCGCGCGGCGTGCTGGAGGACGGCCTGGCGCTGGCCGAGCGGCACGGCGTGGTGTGGCTGTCGAGCGTGAGCCTCGGCAACCTCGCGCACCTCGAGCTGCTCGAGGGGCGGTGGGAGCCGGCGTGGGCGCTCGCGCGGCGGGCGCTGCAGGTCGAGCTCGACGCCGGCGACCGGCACGGCGCGTGCGTGGTGCGGCTGCTGCTCGCGAAGGTGGCGCGGGTGCGGGGCGAGCTCGGGGTGGCCGAGGCGCAGCTCGAGGAGGCCATGGCGTGGGCGCGGCAGGCCGACGACGGGTCGCTGCTCGGCGACGCGCGGCTCGAGCGGGCGGTGCTGCGGCTCGTGGCGGGGCGGCCGCTGCAGGCCGAGGAGGACCTGCGGGCGGCGCAGGCCGCGCTCACGGGGCTCGAGGGGCTCAAGGCGCGGGCGGGGCTCGTGTGGGTGCGCCACGCGCGGGGCGAGGGGCTGGCGGCGCTGGAGGAGGAGCTCGACCGGCTCGCGGAGGCGGCGACGCGGATGGGGATCGGGCCGCGGGCGCCGCTGTTCCGGTGGCTCGGCGAGGTGCGGCGGGCCATCGGCGCGTGAGGCTGTCCCGTTCCGAGTCGTTAAGCCTGACGAGAGGGGACGGTCGTGCTCACTCGCTTCGAAGTCGACGGCTTCAAGAACCTGCTCGGCGTGAGCGTCGAGCTGGGCCCGTTCACCTGTGTCGCCGGGCCCAACGGGGTCGGAAAGTCCAACCTCTTCGACGCCATCCGGTTCCTCTCCCTGTTGGCCGACCGGAAGCTGATGGATGCCGCGCGGCACGTGCGGGGGACGGACGAGGATCCGACCGATCCTCGCGAGCTCTTCGGCCGCGGGTCGCTCGAGCCGACCATGCGCTTCGCTGCAGAGATGATCCTGCCGCCGGAGGTGGTGGACGACTTCGGTCGGAGGGCGCGCCCGACCATCACCTTCGTCCGGTACGAGCTGATCTTGGCGTACCTGGCCCCCACCGCCGGCGAGCGCACCGGTCGACTGCAGATCCGCCACGAGGAGCTCACGCACATCAACCTGGGGGATGCACACAAGCACCTCCGCTGGCCCCACCGCGCCCACGCGTTCCGCAACGCCGTGGTGACGGGTCGTCGTTCCGGTGGCCCCTTCATCTCGACGGTCCCGGACGAGGACGGCGCGGTGGTCATCCGCACGCACCAGGACGGCGGTTCGCGCGGGAAGCCTCGCCCCTCACCCGCTCACGCTGCAGTGGCCACCGTGATCGGCGCGACCAACGCGGTCGACGATCCGACCATCTTCGCGGTGAAGCAGGAGATGCTGGGGTGGCGCCACTTCGCCCTCGAACCCGCCGCGATCCGTCGGCCGGACAAGTACTGGGAGGGGAGGGAGCATCCGTCCGTGTCCGAGAACGGCGCGCACCTGCCTGCGACGCTGTGGTCCCTCGGGGCGGACGATGCCGAGCGCGCAGAGGTCTTCGCGCTGGTCGCGAATCAGCTCTCCGATCTCGTGCCCGTCGGCGGCATCCGAGTGCGCCCCAACGATGCGAACCGGCAGTACGAGCTGGAGGTTCGTGAGCTCGACGGCACCTGGCTGGGCGCGCGAGCCTTGTCGGAGGGGATGCTCCGCTTCCTGGCGCTGGGCGTGATCGCTGCAGACCCAAACTCCGTGCGCCTGCTGTGCATGGAGGAGCCCGAGAACGGCATCCACCCCTCCCGCTTGCCGGCGATGCTCGAGCTCCTCGACACCATCGCCGTCGACCCGACCCGAGCGCCGGACGCCGACAACCCGCTGCGGCAGGTGCTCGTGAACACGCACTCGCCCGGCGTGGTCCAGCTCCTGGAGGGAGCGGGTCGCGCTGCCGACCTGCTGGTGGCGGAGTCGGTCGTGGTGTCGTCGGAGCGCGGACCCACCCGGACGCTGCGCTTCCGACACCGCCGCGGCACGTGGCGCGACGACGACCTCACGCCCGGCGTCGGACCCGGCATCGCGGCCGCCTACCTCACCACGGCGGTCGGGGCGCAGCTGCCCCTCGCGGTCGCGGATGGCTGATGTCCGTGCGGTCCTGGTGGGGGAAGGACCGACGGACCTGCTGCTCGCGCCCCACCTGGCCACGCTGTGCGTGGCGGCAGGCGCCGACGAGGCGGTGTGCAGGGCGCCGGAGCAACCTGGTGTTCGTCCACCGCGATCCGGACGGTCCGGAGGCAGAGGCCTGCCACGCGGCGATCCGCGCAGCCGTGGAGGGCGAGCGGCTGGTCGTTCCGGTGGTGCCGGTTCAGGAGCTCGAGGCGTGGCTGCTCCTGGACGAGGACGCCATCCGGCGAGCGGTGGGACGTCCGCGGGACCGTGACGCGCTCGGCCTGCCGCCGCGCCATGCGGTGGAAGGCACGGCCTCCCCGAAGGAGCGGCTCGAGCAGGCGATCCATAACGCCCAGCGACGAGCGACCCGGCGACGCGTCCAGCCGTTCGCGGTCGTCCGCCGGCGCCTGCTGGAGCAGCTCGAGCTGGAGCGGCTGGAGGGCCTCCCTGCGTTCGACCGCCTCCGGCGGGACATCCACCAGGCGGTCTCGACGCTCGCCGACCGATCGGAGCGCCGGAGCTGACCGAGGAGCCGGTCGATTACAGCGCGGCCTCGAGCCACGGCAGCACGATGTCGCGCGCCTTGCCGGGCAGCAGCAGGTGGTCGGCCCCGTCCACCAGCACGAACTCCGCATCGGCGCCGCTGGCCGCCGTCCGCGCCACCAGCGCCCGCGTGAGCGCCGGCGGCAGCAGGTCGTCCTCGCTCCCGTGCACCACGAGCAGCACGTCGGTGCCGAGCGGCGCCGGGTCCTCCAGGGCCACGACGTCCGCCAGGCCCACGGCGGCGAAGTCCCCGTCCGCCAGCGCCCGCGCCACGTCGGGCGCCAGGACGTCCTCCACCGGCGCGTCCATCCACGACGACAGCGAGAGCAGGCAGCGCTCGTCCATGCGCTCGAGCAGCCGATCGTCGGTGACCCAGTCGCGGGCCGGGCCGAGCTCGGGGTGGGCCGCCGTCCAGCCCCGCAGGGCCATCGCCACGAAGCCCGCCCAGCGCTCCGAGCGGGCCAGCGCCGGCAGCAGCGCCGCCGGATCCGCCGGCGGGGCCAGCGCCGCCGCCGCGACGATCGGCAGCTCGGGGGCGTAGGCGGGCGCGTCGCGCAGGGTGGCGAGGACGGCGTGGCCGCCCTGGGAGTGCCCCTCGAGGAGCACCCGCTCGGCGGGGACCGTGCGGACGTCGTGGTCCGGGTCGCGCAGCCGGCCGGCGGCGCGCACGGCGTCGAGCACGCTCGTGGCCGTCGGCGCACCGGCGACGTAGGGGTGCGGCCCGGGCGGGCCGAGGCCCAGGTAGTCGGGCTCGACGACGATGGCGCCGTCGGCGACGAGCGCGGCCGGCAGCGGGTTCAGCGCGCTCTCGAAGCCGAAGCCCAGCGCGCGGGACGGGGCGCAGCGGTCGGCGAGGCCCACGGTGCCGTGCAGGTGCGTGACGACGGGCGCGAGCGCCCCGGGCGCCAGATCGTCGGGCACCGCCACCCGCGCCGAGGCCACGTCCGGCGCGCCGTCGGGGCCGACGGTGCGGTACAGGAGCCGGTAGACCTGCGCGTGGCGGGCGTGGCCGATGCGGTCCAGGCGGACGACGTCGCCCGGAGCGAGGCCGTCGAGCCCGGGGACGGGGTCGGCGTAGAACGCGTCGAGGTCGGTGCAGGCGGCCAGGGCGAGGAGCAGCATGGGGGTGGGACCCGCGAGCGGCGCGCCGCGGAAACCTACAGGCCCAGCCAGCTGATCGAGAAGTTCGTCACCCACGGCGACCGCGTCTGCGGCAGCGGCGCCCCGATGTCGATCGCCCGCGCGAAGTGCAGCCGCAGCACCAGCGGCCCGAGGATGAAGTTCGACCCCAGCGCGGCGTCGAGCACCCGGTTGTCCCACAGGTCCCCGAACGCGTCGGACACCCCGCCGAAGTCGAGCCCCGCGACCCCCTCCACGCTGCTCGCCAGCGCCAGCCGCACCACCACGTCGAGCGGCACCTGCAGCTCGGCGTTCGCGAACCAGTAGTGCCGCCCGAGCAGCGCCGGATCGCCCCAGTTGTAGGCCCGCAGCGTGTCGTAGCTCGACAGCCAGTACCCGGTCGCGTACGGCCCGCCCCCGCTCGTCCCCGCCGCGGCCCGCAGCCCGAGGTTCCCGCCGGAGATCAGCGGCAGCGGCAGGTACTCCTGCGCGTCGAGCCGCACGTCGCCGAACGCCTGGTCGTCGAACGGCTGCACCCCGCCCGTGGTCTCGACCATCACCGACCCGCCGGCCACCGGGCCCGTCTTCGGGTGGTACCGCGTCGTGTCGACCCCGAGCCGCAAGGTCGCCTCGGTCTGGAACCGCGGGTACGGGTTCGCCCGCTCCCACTCCCCCACGATGTCGCGCGCGTCGGGCGTCGCCGTGGGCGTCGTCAGCGTGCCGTTGAGCACCGCCTGGGTGTACGGCGTCAGGAAGTAGCTGACCCCGCCCACCGACAGGTCGGTCTGCAGGTACACGAACCGGTCGAACGGGTACCGCACCGAGCCCATCGCGCCGTAGAAGCGCTCCCCGGACTGGAACAGGAACGGCGGATCCTCCACGGTGCGGTCGACGCGGAACCGCAGCGCGTGGAACGGCCCGGCCCCCCAGGTGAAGCGCCCGGCCTGGTTCAGGTAGAGCACCTGCGCGTCGGTCAGCTCGGGCGAGCCGTACGCCGCGGCGACGACGACGATCGAGCGGTCGCGCAGCTTGTCGGAGAACGACAGGTACAGCTGCCCGTACACGCCGCCCGGTCCCGCGCCGATCGCCGCGAAGCCCCCGTCGATCCCCCAGTTCCGCGGCTGGTACGGCTGGTACCCCGACGCCGCGGACAGGTCGAGCTTGGGCAGCTGCATCGCCGGCCCCATGGCGCCGGGCCGCGCGGGCAGCGGCTCGGCGCGCATCTGTGCCGGATCGAGGCGCGCCGGGCGCATGCGGCCCTGGTACAGCACCGTCGTCCACAGGCCGCCGTCGTCGGCGGTGGACGGCTCGAACGCGCCCGTGGCCACGTCGGTGAGCCGGACGGTCTCGCCCTCGGCCGTGGCGTACAGCTGCGCGTGGTCGTCGACGAAGCCCGAGTAGACGACGGTGCCGTCGGCCAGCACGGTGGGCGAGCGGTGGTCGCCGGCGTCGGTGGTGAGCCGCCGCGGGACGGCGCCCGGCTGGTCGGGGTCGAGCGCGAACAGCTGCACCGCACCGTCCGCCGAGGCGTCGGACGAGAAGACGAGGCCGTCCGGCCCCCACGCCACGTCCCGCTCGGCGTAGACGTCGTCGGTCAGCCGGCGGATGGCGGGGTGCCGCTGCGACAGCCCGTCCACGAGGTACAGGTCGAGCGTGCCGTCGCGGTTCAGCCCGACCAGCGCGGCCCGATCGCCGCCGCCCGGCTCCAGCGCGACCGAGCCCGCCGCGACGATCCCGGCGTCGTCGAGCCGCACGACGTCCCGGGCGCCCTTGCGCAGCTTCACCCGCCACCAGTGCGTCTCGTCGTCGGGGGGCGGCGGCAGGTCGAGCTCGGGCTCGGGCCGCCCGCCGCCGAGCAGCGGCTCGTCGGCGTCGCCGGGCGGGGGCCCCTCCTGCTCCGTCGCCTCGTGGCGCAGGGCCTGCACGATCAGGCGGTCCCGCCCGCGCGACTCGGCGACGTAGGCGATGCGGTCGTCGGTCACGTCGAAGTTGCGCGGCTCGATCGGGTGCAGCGACTCGACGCCGGGCCGCCCGTCCGCGGCGATGCGCTTGTTGCGCCCGCGCTGGCGGTCGTCGGTGACGTAGAGCGAGCTCCGCCCGCTGTCGGGCGCGATCGAGCGGTAGGCGACGAGGTGCCCGCCCGGCGCGGCGTCGATGGCCAGCGGGATGCCGGCGACCTGCTCCAGCAGGTCGAAGTCGGCCATGCCCTGGTCGGCGTCGAGGAACTCGCCGTAGGCCTGGTGCTTGATCCAGTCGTCGAACTTCAGCCGCACCTGCTCGGGGTCGTCCCCGGTGACCCGCTCCACCAGCTTGTCGAACCGCTGGATGCGCGCCGCGAGCCCCTGGTCGGTCACCATCGCCGGCGACGCCTCGAGGATGCGCCGCACGGTGCCCTCGCCGTAGGTCTGCTCGAGGAACGTGATGCGGGCGTGGCCGCCGGCGTAGGTCCACAGGACGTAGCCCGGCCAGTCGTCCCAGAAGCCGAGCAGCCCGTGGCCCGTGTACAGGTCGGGGTTCGCGACCAGATCCCGCACCCGCAGCGCGTTCTCGCCCTCGATCGGCCCCATGGCCATGTACTCGGCGAGGCCCTCCACGAACCACAGCGGCATCGCGCCCACCGGATCGCGCCAGACCCCCGCCTTCTTGCCGGCGGCGCGCGCCTTCTGGAGCATGAACTCGTGGGCGAGCTCGTGGGTGGACGTGTGGAAGTAGGTCTCGTGGTCGCCGAAGTAGGGGATGGCCATGTGCAGCCCCTGCGTGGCGGTGACGCCGAGCACGCCCTCCTGCAGCGGGAACAGGTTGGTGCGCAGGAACTCCTGGTAGGTGGCGTACAGGACGTAGTCGAAGCGCCGCTCGGGCACGTAGTCGAACTGCTCGGCGAGCGCGCGGTAGGCGTCCTCGATCTGCGCGGCGGCGCGCTCGGCGGTGTCGCGCTCGGACGCGTAGAAGAACAGGCGCACGCCGCCGGCCTTGCGCCCGTGGACCTCGGCGCCGACGAGGAGATCGATCGTCTGCCAGTCCTGCGCCGTGTTCCGCACGATCGACTGCCCCGACCGGCGCGGGGCCACCCAGACCTGCGCGGCGGCGGGCGCCGCGGGCAGCAGCAGGGCGAGGGCCAGGGCGGGGAGGAGGCGGCGACCGAACGGCATGCGGGCTCCGGAGCTCCCACCGCGTAACTTCGGGCGTGGATCGGAGCCGGCGGCGCGGATCCCTCCGGGGCGGAGGCGTGCGAGATGCGGAACTTCTGGTTGCTCCTCTGTACGGGTTGCATGCACCTGCCGAGCGGCCACCTCGCCGCGGTGGGCCCTGCGCTGCCGGCGGAGCCGCCCGCGTCGTCCTGCGAGGCGGCGGCCTGGCTCATCGTCGCCCCGGCGACGGGCCAGGCCACCGGCGTGATGCGGGTCGGCGACACCTACGGCAACGTCTGGACGCGCACCGTCCGCCTCGAGGCCGACGGCTTCGCGGTGGCGCGCGCCGGCGAGCCCCTGACGTTCGACGCCGTCGACCGCGCCCTCGGCGCGCCCCCGACGCTCACGCCGCACCGGACGCGCATGGCGCGCGCGCGCAGCCTGCGGAGCCTGATGCAGCCGGGGCCGTACCTCGCTGCCATGGGGATCGGGCTCGCGGGCGTCGTCTACGGGGTCCTGCTGTTCGACCGGCCGCAGCTGTCGAAGGCGATCGCGCTGCCCTCGCTGGTGCCGTTCACCCGTCGGCGGCGTGATGGCGCCGCTCACGCTGGCCATCCCGAGCCCGCGGGCGCAGGCGCGGCACGGGATGCGGGACGTCCTGTTCCTGCCGCCCGAGGACGACATCGACGCGCTCGTCGCCGAGGTCGACCGCGCGAACCAGCGCTCGCGCGCCGGCTGCCGCTGACGTCACCTGCCGAGCAGCGGGGCGACGGTGTCGCGGACCCAGGCCGCGGTCGCGGCGTCGGCGGGGAAGTACTGCTCGATGCGCAGCTCCGACAGGGTCACGTCGGTGGGCGTGCCGAGCGTGGTCAGGGTGGTGAACAGCGACAGGACGGTGTCGCCGACCCGCAGGCGCACGGGGATCAGCAGCGGCGGGGGCGCGGAGGCCTCGTCGCGCAGGACGTGGTCGGGCGCGCGTCCGCGCAGCTCGTGGTACAGCGCGAGCAGCGCCTCGTCGCCCTCCACGGTGGCCTCGCGGCGGAGGCGCTGCAGCGTGGCGCGCGCGACCTCCTCCCAGTTGACGAGGTGCGGCCGGAGCCCGTCGGGGTCGAAGATGGCCCGCAGGAGGTTCGGCGGGCCGTCGGTGCGGCCCAGGATCTGCGCGGCGAGCAGCCGCCAGGGCGCGTTGGTGCGGACCACGTCCCAGGTGCGGTCCACGACGACGGCGGCGTAGGGCTCGTGGCCGGCGAGGACGAGGTCCAGCGCCTGGCGGACCTGCGCCATCTGCGGGTCGCCGAGGTCGGTCTCGCGGTAGGCCGGGGCGAAGCCGGCGGCCTGCAGGAGCGTGTTGCGCTCGCGCAGGGGCACGTCGAGGGCGGAGGCCAGCACCAGCACCATCTCGCGGGACGGGTGGGCGCGCCCGCGCTCGATGCAGGACAGGTGGCGGGTGCTCACCTCGGCCTGGTCGGCGAGATCGGCCTGCGACAGGCGCCGGCGCGTGCGCCAGTCGCGGACGAGCGCGCCGACCTGGCTCACGCCGTCGTCCGGGCGGCGCGGGCGGCCAGGGCGCCGATGTGGTCGGCCAGCGCGCCGGGGGCGTCGAGGGGGACGTAGGTGCGCGCGTCGAGGCGGTCGAGCGTGGCGCCGACCTCGGCGGCGAGCCGCTCGGCGAGGGAGACGCGGAAGAACGGGTCGCGCTCGCCCCACAGCAGGTGGACGGGGACGCGCCCGCGGGCCAGCTGCCGCGCCGCCCGCAGCGTGACCCGCGGGTGGACGTCGCGGAAGAACGCGGCGGTGTCGGCGCGGACGGCGGGGTCGCGCAGCGGGGCGATCCAGCTGCGGAGGAGCGCGCTGTCGAGGCGGTCGGCGAGCCAGCCGTAGGCCGTGGGGAAGCGGGCGAGCACGGGGAGCGCGTTCAACGCGAGGGCCATGGCCGCGAAGGCGCCGGGGATGCGGGTGACGAGGCCGAGGTAGGCGTAGGCGGGCGGCGGGAACACGTCCAGCGCGTCGCAGTTGGTCAGGATGAGGCGCTCGACCCGGTCGGCGTGCTCGGCGGCGAGGACCTGGCAGATGGCGCCGCCGCTGTCGTTGCCCACGAGCGTCACGGGGCCCGTCCCGAGCGCGTCGACGAGGGCGGCGAGGCGGGCGGCGTGGCCGGCGGGGCTGCGGTCGGCGCCGGCGGGGAGCGGGCGGCGGTGGGACCCGAGCGGCATCTGCGGGACGATGCAGGTGAAGCGGTCGCGGAGCCGGGCGACGACGCCGTCCCACAGCTGGCCGTCGCACAGGGCGCCGTGGACCAGCAGCAGGGGCGGGCCGCTGCCCTCGACGCGCACGTCCAGGTCCACCAGGTCTCGGTGCATCGCGGTCATCGTACCTCCTGGGGGCTCCGTCGCCCGGGGAGGTCACGGCCACCATGACCTCGGAGGTCATGCCGCGGCGCGGGGCCGGGGCGGGGTGAAGGCGGCCGCGGCGTAGAAGACGGCGGCGAAGGTGGCGGCCAGGCCCCAGGCCTCGAGGTGCTGGGCGGGGCGCGCGACCATGGCGATCACGGGGTCGAGGATGTCGAGCGGCTGGGTGGCGAGGTCCCAGCTGTTGAAGCGGAGGACGCGGCCGAGGTACAGCGCGAGGCCCGTCAGGGCGGGCACGGTGGCGAGGACGGCGAGGCCGGCGGGGGCGGCCCAGGGCGCTTGGCGGTGGCGTCGGCGACCTGGCGGAGGCTGGGATGGCGCCGAGGCCGAGGCCGAGGGCGCCGAGGCCGCCGAGGAGGGCGGCGGCGTCGAACCAGGGCGGACGTGGCCGTGGCGGCCCAGGTGGACGAGGTCCGGGAGCAGGTAGGGGGTTGGGGAGGAAGGCGAGCCAGGCGGGGGCGAGGAGGAGGAGGAGGGCGCGGTGGCGGGCCATGGCAGGCCGAGGGCGACGATCCACGCCAGGGCGAGACGCTGACCCACAGGCCGTCGAGGGCGGCGGTCCAGTGGTGGCGGACGGCGAGCAGGGCGAGGAGCAGGGCGGTGGCGGCCAGGGCGGCGGTGAGGGCGCGGGTGGGCACGGCGGGCCTCCTGCGGACAAGGTGCCCTCGGCGGGTGCGGCGGGGGTGGGGCGGGGTGCAAAGACTGTGCTGACGGGCGGGCTGAGCGTGACGAGCCGCGGCGGCAGGGCCCGATCGTCAGGGCCCGCCCTGGAGGCGCTGCTGACGGGCGGCTGATGCCCGGGCCCGCTCTGCCTCCGCGCGAGGATGAATTCAGGCCCGACCCGGATTTCATCCGGATCGGGCCGTCATCGGCGGGAGATCCGGTGAATGGCTGCACGATCGGTCGAGGCCCGGGACCGTTCTTGCTTCCGCAACAGGATGAAAAGAGGTCGGGCCTGATCTGCTTCCGGCCCGATCTGTCCGACGTACGAGGGCTGCGCGCCCCCGGCCCGCAGCCCCTGCTGGCTGGCGCCGCTCAGTCGTTGGCGGGCGGCGGATCCTCGGTGGAAGACGACGTGCTCCGCCGCCGGATCCTCGACCTCGCCCCTGCGGGTCGCCCCACACGTCGAGGTTGCCGTCGCTGCGCACCGCGCCGTCGATGGTGCCATCACCCAGACCCCAGTTGCCGGCGCCGCGCACCTCGACGTAGAGGCGTCGGTGATGCGCAGGTTCTCGGCGATGAGGTCGCCCACACCGGCCACGTCGACGTCTGCCTGTTCCGCCTGCCCGAACAGCAGCACGTCACCGCGCCCCCGGTACGTCGAGCGTCAGGGTCGGCGTCCGCAGGTCCTGGATCCACCGCCGCTGCCGTAGGCTCCTGACGGTCAGCTGGTCGGTGCGTCGAGCCCGCCCGCGAGGTTCACCGCGCTGTCGCCGTGCACGGCCAGGCAGCCCCTGCAGCGGGCGCTCGACCTTCAGCCTGCCGTTGCCGCCGAGCACGATCTCCTTCGGGTCCCGGTTCACGAGGAGCACGCAGTCCTGCCCGCTCTCGTTCTCGGCCCACAGGTGCAGCACGCCGTCGTTCAGGTCGACCCGGATCCGCTCCGGATCCGTGTCCCCGCAGGTCAGGCTCCAGGGCTGCGTGTCGGGCGCCTCCCAGGTCACGTCGACGTCGTCGACGAGCTGCACCTCGACGTCGATGTCGTCCTCGATCCGGTCGACGCTGACGCGCTGCGGCGCATCGCCGCTGTCGTCGCCGCCGTTGTGGCCGCTGTGGTCCTCATAGACGATGCAGCCTGAGGCGAGGGCGCCGGCAGCCAGGGCCAGGACGGCGCCAGCCGCGAGTCGGGTGGTCTTCATGGTCTCTCCGTTGGGTTGCAGGGAATTCACTACGGATGCACGGGCCGGTTGCGCACGGGACGGTGGCGGCGCTCCATCCGCGCCGCATCCGTGGGGATGACGCTCGACAGCGAGGCCATCACGGTCAGGTCGTCGGTCGTCACGTCGGTGCCGCCGGGGTGGAAGTGCGCGAACGACGGCAGGTGCGCGCCGATCGCCACGTCGGTCAGCGTGTGGTTCGCCCGGCCGAAGGTGGTCCCGATCGAGGCCCCGAGCGGCACGTACACGCCGTCGGCGTCGGTCGGGCGCGGCATCCGGAACCGGGTGTCGGTGGGGTCCGTCGAGATCGCCGTGTCGGCGGTCAGGAACACGCGCTTGTCGGGCGACACGGTGAGCGACAGCGGCGCCGCCAGCGCCGTGGCGGTCTGCTCGTCGAAGGCCACGGTCGCGACGCCGCCCACGTCGAGGCGCAGCGCGCGGTCGGCGTTGAACCGGAACATCGCCTTGCCGTCGAGCAGCGCCTGCTGGCTGGTCCCGATGGGCACGAACACCCGCAGCGTGGGCGCGAACGTCGCCACCTTCGACAGCTCGGCCCCGTAGGTCGCGTACAGCGACGGCGACAGGTACTGGACGGCGCCGGGCGCGAGGTCGAGCGGCAGCACCTGGGCGCCGAGCTCGAACTGGTCGGTCACGCCGACGCCGAAGCCGGCGGCGAGGTCCACGGGCACGGGGCCGCTGCCGGTCCCGATCGTGGTGTCGGCGTCGACCCGCACGGTGGCGCGGGGGATGGTCGCCGGGCGGTTCGCGACCGGCACGGGCATCTCGGGGGCCGCGTGGGCCGCCGCGAAGAGCAGGGGGAAGAGCATGGCGCCTCCAACTGTGTGTGTTCTCTACACAGTTGAAGTACTCGCCGCGGGACTGAAAATGCAAGCCCGCCCTACCGCGTCTCCGTCATTTTCCAGCCGCCATCGATATTTGCATTGTTGTTTGGTTGTGTCACACCCGGTCGTGCGACGCCGGGATCCGCGCCATCAGCCCGGGGCCGTACAGCGAATAGAGCTGCAACGCCTCCAGGTGCACGTACCCGATGTGGCACCGGCAGCTCGCGTTCGGGCAGGTCCGCGGCCGGCTCACCCGCGGCAGGTCGCCCGCGTACAGGTTGCCGAGCGGCGCCTCGTCGACGAAGTGGCAGCGCCGCAGCGTGCCCTCGCCGTCGACGGTGAAGTGCGTCTCGCCGGCGCGGCAGGCGCGCCCGAGGCTCGGGTGCGGCCGGTTGGTCTCGAAGTGCGGGTCGACCGCGCGCAGCCGCGCCTGCTGCGCCTCGTCGTAGTAGTCGGCCACGCGCTGGAAGGCGTTGACCCAGACGTAGGTCGTGGCAGGCAGCGCCGCGCGCAGCGCCTCGATCTCGTCGATGTGCTCGTGCAGCCCGACGACGCCGACGCTGTGCCGCACCCCGAGCATGTCGAGCCGCTCGCACTGCGCGAGGAACCGGCTCATCGGCACCTGCGTGGGGTGCCAGGTGGTCCACAGCGCCGTGGCGCGGCGATCCGCGGCGGCCAGCCACTCGAGCGCCATCGACAGGTTGGTCTGCGCCGCCACCTGCGCCACCGACGGCGCCTTCGACAGCGCCACCAGCGCATCGCGGTACCACTTGCGCACCAGCGCCTCGCCCCACGGCGTGAACAGGATGTGCAGCTGCGGGCCGTCCCAGGCCTGCGCCCACGCCACGAACCGCTCGACCCCCTCGCGATCGGCCCGCAGCACGGCCTCGGGCTCCCAGTCCTTGGCGAACGGGCAGTAGTCGCAGCTGTAGTTGCAGCTCGTGAGCGGCCCGCGGTAGTGCAGGGTGATCGCCTCCATCACTGCAGCTCGTACGCCGACATGGCGGCGCGCACGTCGTCGGAGACGAGCCAGGGCCCGATGGCGTCGGCAGCTGAAGCCGGCGTCGGTGAGCGACAGCCCGGCGGTCGGCTCCGCGAGGCCCCACCCGACGAGCCCGCAGCTGCGGGCCAGTCCTGCAGCGGGGTCGCCGCCGAAGCGCGCCCGGTAGAACGCGGCGTCGAGCCCTCCGCGTGGAGCAGCGAACCGCAGGACGCCGCCGGCGCTGCTCCGTCTCGGTCAGCGCGATCCCGTGGTCGACGAGGCCGTGCTCGGCGTCGTTGCGCGCGATCCACCCGTCCAGGATCCCCCTGGACGCGCTGGCGCCCGACCCCCACTCGCTCGACCAGTGCAGCGCGCGCGCGGTAGGAGCGCGCCCCGCGCCGAGCCCGACCATGCCGTCGCGCTGGCAGCGGTACTGCTGAACGTGGCGCCGCCGGTGTCACGGCGGAACAGCCGCATGGAGCGCTGCGCGAAGCCCCGCGCCCGCAGGTGGTCGCGCCCGACCTGGTACAGCGCGCCCGCTGGTCGTCCCAGTCGCGCTCGCGGCGGCCGAGGCCCGTCAGCGGCCGCACGTAGAGCGGGTAGAGGAACAGCTCGGTCGGGCAGTACTGAGCGCCCGGTCGAGGCCAGGCGGAAGGTCTCGGCGGTCTGGCCCGGCAGCCCGTACATCAGGTCGATGTTGGTGACGGGGAAGCCCGCGCCGGGATCGCGGCCAGCGCCCGGTCGACCTCGTCGGCCCGCTGGGGCGGCCGGCGCCGTGGGCCTCGGCCTTCGACGGAAGCTCTGCACGCCGATGCTGACCCGGTGGACCTCGCGCTCGCGCAGCAGCGCCAGCCGCTCTGGCGTGGCCGTGGCGGGCGAGGTCTCGATGCCGAGCGGCACCCGCGCGGGGTCGGCGCGAGCGCGGCCGCCAGATCGAGCAGCTCGGCCAGGTGGTCGGGGCGCAGCAGTAGGGTCCGCTGCCGATGGCCGCCAGCGCGAAGCGGGCGGCGCCGCCGAGCGCCTCGCGGACGGCGGCGCCTGGCGGTGCAGCGCGTCGAGGTAGGCGCGGTGGCGGTCGGCGTCGGAGCGCACCGTGGTGAACAGGTTGCAGAACCCGCACCGCATCTCGCAGCAGGGCACGTGCAGGTAGAGGAACAGGGCGTCCTTCGGCTCGTCGGCCCAGGCCCGGGCGAGCGGGACGGGCGGCGACAGCGGCCGGTAGGCCGTCTTGTGGGGGTAGGCGTAGAGGTAGCCCTGGTACGGCGACTGCTCGGGCAGCGGCCGCGTGGGGATCGCGGTGGTCAGGCGGCCTCCAGCGCGAACTCGGCGTAGGGGACGGTGTAGACGACGGGGAGGCCCACCCGGTGCCCGGTGTGGCCCTCCTCGCCGTAGGCGGTGCCGTGGTCGGCGCAGACGACCCACAGCGACGGGCCGCGCGCGGCGACCGCGGCGAACAGCGGCGCCAGCGCGCCGTCGACGTAGGCGAGCGCCTCGAGCATCGACGCCGCCGAGTCCTGCGCCGCGCCCGGCAGGTAGTGCCGGTTCGGCTGGTGCAGCGCCGAGACGTTGAGGAACAGGAACACGCGCTGCTCGCCCGCGGCCCCCAGCTCGTCGACGGCGGCGGCGACCTGGCGCTCGGTGCTGTCGCGCGCGGTGACGCCGAAGCCGGGCTCCCACCGCGCCACCTGGAACAGCGACGGCAGCGCGCGCCCGAGCGGCGTGGCCAGGTTGAAGAAGCCCGTCCCGCCGATGCAGACGGTGCGGTAGCCCCGCGCGGCGAACCCGGAGACGATGTCGGCGCCCTCGAGCTCGGCGGTGCCCGGCCCGATGGTGGTCGCGCCCGGGAACGCCACGGCGAGCAGCCGCGGGTGGGGCCCCGGCGCCGTCGGGGTCGGCAGGAACCCGGCGAAGAAGGCGGCGTGGGCGGCGTAGGTGAACGAGCCGGGCGTGTGTCGCGCCTCCCAGCCCGCCGGGCCGAGGTGCGCGCCCAGCACCGGCAGGCGGCCCTCCGCGAGCGCCCGCTGCGCGACGTCGAGCCGAAGCGTGTCGAGCGTCACGAGCACGACGTCGTGGGTGCCGACGCGCGAGCGCGCGTCGAGCGCCGGCGGGGCCGCCGTCACGCTACTCGCCGACCGAGACGTAGACCCAGTCGTTCGGGTCGCCCTGGTCGCCGTGGCTCGCGTTCGGCAGCTTCGCCTGGATCTGCGCCTGCACCTCCTTCGTGATGAAGTTGTCGTCGAGGTTCAGCTCCTTGAGGTGGGCGAACTTGTCGGCCTGATCGACCAGCACGCGGGCGCCGTCGTCGGTCATCGTGCCCATCGACAGGTCGAGCACTCGAGCTGCTTCAGCAGCGGGCTCGCGGCCACGAGCGCGGGATCTCGTTGGCGATCTCGCTGTTCTTGAGCCCGAGCCAGCGCAGCTTCGGCAGGTTCTTGCTCTTCAGCAGGGCCTGGATCTCGGCGGCGGTGCACTCGGCGCCGTACTCGTCGGCGCCGAACCACAGCTCGAGGTGCTCGAGCTCGGGCAGCTTGGCCTTGGCCACGGCCTGCACGGGCTCCTTGGGCAGGCCGCCGGTGCGCAGCTCGAGGTGCTTGAGGTGCGGGGCGTCGATCTTGCCGAGCCCGATGCTGCCGCCCTGCACCTCGAGGTGCTCGAGCCGCGGCAGCACCGGCCAGATGCCGCCCAGGCTGCCGATGCTCGTCCACGACACCTCGGTGTCGTCGCCCATCTCGAACTCGCCGACCACGAGCTTGCGCAGCGACGGGCGGATGCCGTTCTTCACCACGGCGTCGACGGTGTCGCTCCAGTCGGCCTCGCCGTCGGTCACGCCCTCGACGAGCCCGATGCGCAGCTCCGAGAGGAACTTGGCGCTCGGGTGCCGCAGCACGTGCCCGACGACGCTGGCGATCCCCTTCACGGCGTCGCCCATGTCGTCGGCGGTGTCGTAGTCGCAGCCGGCCTTGACCGACCGCCAGAAGCCCATGTGCCAGCCGATCTCGACGAACGGCTCCATGTCGCCCGCGAAGCGCCCGAGGAACGCCTTCTTGTTGGCCTCGAGGATGCCGTCGGCGTCGCCGCCGCCCGCCTGGGCCGAGATGAGCGCGCCGCGCGGATCGTCCTGGGACTGCAGCCAGTCGGCGTAGACCAGCCACCGGTCCTTGCTGCCGCCCTCCGAGAACGCGGGGTCGTCGAGGATCGCCTGCTCGAGGGCCGGGTTGCTGCCGGCCTCGGGGGCGCGCTCGACGGACTCGACGAGCTGGTAGCCCTTCTTCGTCTTCGACGCGATCATCTTGTCGTACTCTTTCTGCGTCTTCTCGGGCGAATCGAAGGACTTGGTGCTCGTCTGCCCGTCCGTGCCGATCTTGCCGTAGCGGACGGTGAACGTGTTCCCGTCGCGCTCGATCTCCCAGAACTTGCTGGAGCTGCCCTCGACGAACTCGTACCGCGGCATGCGCACCCCCGGGGTCATCGGACGACCCGCAGCGATCTAACCGCGCCTGCGGCCCGTCACGCGCGATCCCCGGTGAGGGATTGTGATGACGGGCGAGAGGGGTCAGGCGCCGACGCCGTCGAGCGGCGAGGCGTGGCGCGGCTGGTAGAGCAGCACGCGGACGCCGCCCGGCAGCACCATGGTGCTGACGATGCCGAAGCCCTGGTCCTGCGGTTCGCCGTCGAACGCGATGCCCTTGCCCTCGAGCTCGGCCCGGGTGGCGGCGAGGTCGTCGCACATGAGCGAGATCTCGTGGGACGGCCGCTCGCCCGGGTGGACGCCGATCTCGGCGGGGGGCATGGCGAAGATGAGCCAGCCGCCACCGGCGTCGACGTGCTTCCAGCCGAGGACGTCCTTCAGGACGTCGCGCAGGGCCTCGGCCTCGGGCGTGTAGAACAGCATGTGGGCGCCGGTGATCGCCATGGGTCCTCCTGGGTTTCCCGGCTATCGCACGGCCGCGATCTCCGCCGCGTACACCGACCGCCCCTGCGCGTCGACGAGCCGCGGCAGCAGGTCGCCGAACGCGTTGGCCTCCAGCACCCGGTGCCCGGTGGAGCCCCGCTCCAGCAGCACGTCGCAGCCGAGGTGCAGGCCGCCGTGGTCCCGCGCCACCGTCCGCACGTCGGCCATCGCGGCCGCCCACACGTCGTCGGGGCACCGCGCCCGCACCTCGTCGAGGTCGCCGCGCCAGCCGCCGAGGTGCAGGTTCGTGATGGGGTGCCGGTTGCAGCGGACCACGGTGAACGCAGGCTCGCCGCCGATCGCCACCACCCGCAGGTCGAACTCCGCGGGCCGGTCGCCCGGCAGCACGGCCTTCGGCACCTCCCGCTCGACGTGCACCCCCTCGGCGCACAGCCCGTCGATCAGCGTGCGGATCCGCCCCACGTCGGCCAGCCGGGCCAGCCGCAGCGTGTTGAACCAGCCGTCGGCGGTCTGCAGGACGGTGGTGATGGCGCGCGGCCGCGGCAGGTGCTGGTAGACGGCGATGCCGACGGCCGAGGAGCCGTACCGCAGCTTCACGAAGACGCGCCCGGTGACGCCGCCCGCCTCCATCGCGGCCGCCAGCGCGTCGTAGGAGCCGATGTCGGGCAGGACGGGCGCCGTGCGCACGCCGAGCGCGGTGGCGTGCGCGAGGAAGGCGACCTTGTCGAAGGCGCGGACGATGGACGGCAGCGGCGCGAGCGGGCGCCACTGCGGGCGCTCGGCCAGCACGGCGCCCACGTCGCCGAGCACCGAGAGGAACCCCTCGTGGATGGCCCGCGGCGCGACCAGCTGCCCGAAGGCGATGGTGGTGGCCGGGTCGCCGCCGCCGCGCACCAGCAGGCCGTGGGTGAGCGCGTCGTCCTCGCCGGCGGACTCGAGGCGCAGCCACAGCGGCTCGTCGGGGTAGCGCCGCAGCGCGCCGGGGTCGGCCAGCACGTCGCGCCAGGCGACGACCCCGCGCAGCGGCCGCCCCGCGGCCTGCAGCGCCTCGACGAAGCCGGTGACCCGCCGGTTCTCCGGGTTGCCAACGATGAGCCACGGCAGCACGTCAGGTCAGGTGGACGGCGAGGTCGCGCGCCACGGCGGCCCAGCCCGGCGCCGTCTTCGGGCCGAGCTGGGCACGAACAGGTCCACGGCGAGCCTCGGCGGCACCTGCGCCGTGCTGATCCACTGCGGCGTCGGTCTCGGCGGCCTTGGCCGACGCCTCCACCAGCGCCGCGAACGCGGCCGCGTCGGGCAGCGGGTCCACGGAGACGACGCCGGCGTCGATCCAGGTGCTGAGCACGAGCGACAGGGCGTCGGCCTCGGTGGCCAGCGTCTCGTGGGGCCGGGTGCGGTCGGCGAGCGGGTGCAGCGAGATCTGGAGGTCCTGCTCCCCGAGCCAGTCCACCAGGCGCTCGACGACGGCGTGCAGCGCACCGAGCGTGGCGACCACGCGCTGCCACGGCACCCCCGGGTCCATCACCCGCGCCTGCACGACGTCCTGCGCGAGCGCGACGCGGATCCGCCGCCGCTGCCGCATGTAGGCGGACTCGTCGCGCGTGTAGTACAGCAGCTCACCCTCGGTGAAGCGCACGTCGAACAGGTCGATGCCCTCGCCGTCCTCGTCGTCGTCCATGTAGACGAGCTCGGAGGCCACGAGGTTCTCGGGCGAGCCGGAGGTGGTGAGCGCCGAGAAGCCGCCCGCCGGGTACTTGTCCTCCTCCTCCATCCCGGTGGCGACGGGGCCCGCGCGCGCCCGGGGCCGCGCCGCCCGCCGCAGCCCGCTGCCCAGCGCCGAGGAGGCCTCCAGGACCTGCCGCACGAGCAGCCGCTGCGCGGCCGTGGCGAGGCGCGGCAGGTTGCGGATGAGGTGGACGTCGGCGGCCGACCAGTCGATGGCCGGGTGGCGCAGCATCTCGGCCATGCGCCCCTGCAGCACCTCGCGCGGTCCGGGCTCGGCGACGGCGGCGAGCGCGAGGTCGAGACCCTCGGCGTCGGTGCGCGCGAGCCAGGCCCGCAGCGCGCCGGGCTCCCAGTAGCCGCCGCCGGGCTCGATCTCCTCGCACAGCCGCTCCCCGAGCGCGGCCACGGCGGCGCCGCGCCAGGCCTCGGGCAGCGCGGCGAAGGCGTCGGCGAGGGCGGTGCGGCGGCGGTGCACCACCAGCGGGCCGACCACGCGGTCGTCGTAGCGGCGCAGGGCGAGCCCTGGCACCTCGAGGCCCTGCAGGACGGGCGAGGGCACCTCGAGCAGCGTGAGCAGGTCGGCGACGAGGCCGAGCGGGGGCAGCCGCACCGAGCGCTCCAGCGCGGCGGCCAGCGCCGGCCGGATCCGGGCGACGGTGGCCTCCGACACGGGCTCGAGACGCGCCAGGCACAGCTCGGCGGCGAGCTGCTCCACCGCCGGTCCGGTCGCCGCCACTACGCGAGGCCCAGCAGCGTCGGCACCTTCTCCTCGAGCAGGTCGATCTCGTTCTTCGTCTCGCCGAGGTACGACAGCAGCACGAGGTCTTCGCGCTCGACCCGGCCGCCGCGCTCGAGCCAGGCCCGGGTGCGCAGCAGGCGGTACAGCTTCACGACCTTGCGGTCGCTGACCATCACGCCGTCCTCGACCACGAGCGTCTTGATGAGCCGCCGCAGCTCGGCCAGCAGCTCCTCGGGGAAGTAGGTGTGCCGGTCGCGGATCGGGTTGCCGTCGGGGTCGAAGCGCCGCTCCGCCATCTGCAGCGTGAGGTAGCGGTGCGCGCGGTAGAAGTCCTCGAGGCTCGCGTGGTGCTCGGCCCACGGGCGCTGGCCGAGGCCGCGCTGCGTGGCGTCCTCGAGGCCGGCGTCCACCAGCTCGACGAAGTGGTCGTCCTGCACGGGGCGGCAGGCGACCTTGAGGCAGAACCGGTCCTTGAGGGCCGCGAGCTCGGCCTGCTCGGGGATCTCGTTGGTCGCGGCGAAGAGGACCTTGAGCGCCACGGGGACGGCCTTGCCGTCCTGGTAGTACTTGCCCTCGTTGATGACCGTGAGCAGCGAGTTGAGGATGGCGGAGTTCGACTTGAAGATCTCGTCGAGGAACACGAGCTCGGCGGTGGGGAGCTTGCCGTCGACCCGCCGGTAGTACTCGCCGGAGCGCAGCCGGTTGATGTCGATGGGGCCCATCACCTCGGAGGGCTCGGTGAACCGGGTGAGCATGTACTCGAAGTACGCGTTGTCGGGGATGCCGAGCGCGTCCTTGAACTTCAGGACCAGGGCGGACTTCGCGGTGCCGGGCGGGCCGACCAGCAGCAGCGGCTCCTGCGCGACGGCGCACAGCGTCATCATGTCGATGATCTGCGCCTTGCCGACGAAGAAGCGAGACAGCGAGGTGCGGAACCGGTTGATCCGCTCCCGCAGCTGCTGGCCCTGGCGGGCGAGGTCCTCTAGCGACTCGGCGTCGACGGGCTCGGTCACAGGCGCTCCTCCCGGTGGATCCGCTGGCGCACCCGGTGCTCGTCGGCGTCCATCCGCGCGCGGCCCTCGGGCCCGATCAGCCGATCGGGGTGGACGTGGGCGGCGGCGATGATCTCGACGATCTGCAGGAACGACAGGGCGAAGTGGGTGTTGGTGCTGAACGCGTCGGCGAGGGCGGCCTGCGGCACGAGCGCGTTCCACAGGCGCAGCGCCTCGTCGATGGGGCGCGGGGTGGCGAGATCGGCGATCGCCGCGATGATGGCGAGCCGCTCGCTGCGCGGCAGCTTGGGGTCGGCGAGCTTCTGCAGCGCCTCGTCGGACTCGCCGCCGACCTCGCCGCCGAGCTGCGCCAGCGCCCCGGCGATGCGCAGGCGGACGGCGGAGGCGTCCTGCGGGGCGGCGTCGCGCAGGGCGCCGAACAGGGCGATGCCGCGCTGGCCGAGGTGGCAGCGGAGCAGCGAGCGCGCCAGGTCGCGCGCGGGGTCGACGAGCGCGGCGGGCTGGGCGCGGAGCAGGGCGAGCATGCCCTCCTGCAGCGCGTCGAGCGGCGCACCGTCGATCACCTCGGGACGGCGCAGCGCCGCCGCCAGGGACGCCGCCTCGACCAGCACCGGCACGCGGTCGCCGGGCTCGAGCGGCACGGCGAGCCCGATGACCTGCTCGAGGATGGCCACGGCCTGGGCCTCGTCGAGGCCGGCGGCGGCGTTGAGCACCTCGAGCAGCGCCGGGCGCGGCTGCTCGGGGTCGAGCGCGTCGAGGTGGGCGCGGATGGCGGGCAGCAGCTCGTCGGGCGGCACGGCCCCGAAGGAGGTGCGGCTGTCGCGGTGGACCCAGTTGGAGAAGGCGTCGTTGGCGCCGGCCTCGGCGAGGACCGCCACCGACTGGTCCTGCAGGCGCTGCACCTGTAGCGGTCGAACGGCTCGAGCGCCTCGAGCTGCGCCACGACCTCGCGCGGCGGCGGCGTCTCGGCGAGGCAGGCCGGCGAGGCCTCCTCGATGCCCGAGCGGTAGAGGCCGAGCAGGACGCGGTGGATGGCGTCCTCCAGGGGCAGGGTCTGCTCGGCGTCGGCCAGGGCGGCGCGGACGGGCTCGTCGAGCCCCAGGCAGGCCTCGGCCCAGGCGACGGTGAGGCGCGCGTAGACCCGCGAGGGCTGCTTCGGCACGTCGGGCGCACCAGCGGCTCCAGGCGGGCGGGCAGGCTCGCGAGGCTGGCCTGCAGCAGGCGCCGCTCCTCGGCGCTCATCGAGGTGCGCAGGAAGGCGGGGACGTCGCGCCACGGGGCGAGGCCGCTGCGGATGGACGCCAGCACCTCGTCGCGGGCGCGGGCCAGGGCGAGCGCGTCGCCGCCGGCGAGCCGGCAGCGCGGCGGCGGAGGCGAGCCAGCGCCCGCGCACGTCGAGCTGGGCGTCGTTGGCCTCGAGCCAGCGCTGCAGCGCGGGCGGGTCGAAGGCCAGGTCCTCGGCCAGCAGGTGGGCGAGCACGGCGTACAGCGCGTCGGCGTGGGGGTCCTCGACCAGCAGGTCGCCCTCGGCCTCGGGCAGCAGCGCCACCCAGCGCTCGGCGAACGGCTTCCGCTCGGCCGGCGGCTGGTCCCACAGCGCGCGCGTCCAGCACAGGCCGGCGTCGCGCGGCTGGCCGAGCGCGTGGTGCAGCTCGGCCATCGGCACCCACAGGTCGACCCGCTCGGGGTCGGCCACCAGCTGGACCTGCAGCTGGTGCAGGCGCAGCTCGAGCTCGCTCGCGGGCGCGGTCTCGGGGATCGGCGCCAGCTCGAGCACCGGCAGCAGCGTGGCGGGCGCGCGCTCGGCCACGACGGGGGCCTCGTCGGGCTCGGGGACGGGCGCGGCGCGCACCGGCTCGGCGCGGCGCGGCGCCTCCTCCCGCGGGGCCTTGGGGCGCGGATCGGCGTGGATCGGCAGGTCGAGCGGCTCCCAGTCGAAGACGGCGCTGCCCATCCAGGCGCGGACCCGCTCGTCGTCGCGGTCGGCGTGGTAGACGACCCAGTCCTGCAGGGGCTGGAACGCGTCCTCGGCGATGCGGTGGACGCGGATGTCGGTGCCGTCGGGCGCGGACTCGAGCCACGACATGGCGCCCGGGCCCGGATCGAGCAGGCGCGCCAGCGTGCGCGCGTGCAGCGGGGGGTCGACGGTGCGGCCCGCGGGGACGTGGACGGCGGGCAGCTGCGGGTGCGGCGCGTAGGGCACCACGCCTTCGAGGAGCGGCGGCGCGGAGCCGGGGCGAGCGCGCAGCAGCGCGCCGGGGGTGCCGTCGGGCAGCGTGTAGCGGGCGAAGAGCAGCCGCTCGACCACGTTGTGGGGCAGCACCGCGAGCAGCCCGTCGAGCACAGCGTCGATGCGCTCGGCGTCGCCCACCCGCCACAGGGTGGGGGTGGCGGCGCGGGGCGCGGGCTTGAGCCGCAGGTGGACGACCAGCCGCTCGGTGGGGGGCTGCGCGGCCGCCTCGACGGGCGGCGGCAGGTGCAGCTCGAGGCGCTCGAGCAGCTCGGTCCAGGCGGCGGGGCGGACGGTGCGCCAGCCGCGCCGATCGAGCAGCAGCAGCGTGTCGGCCTCGACGTCGAGCTGGTCGGCGAGGGGGTGGCGGAAGCCGGCCTCCACCCAGACGGGGGCGCCGCGCTGGCGCGCGTAGGCCGCCCAGTCGCCCGTCGCGGCGCGGGCGACCGTGTAGAACGGCGGACGCCGGGCCCGCAGCGCCCAGTCGTCGCGGTCGAGGCGGGTCAGCTCCACGGCGTCGCAGCCGAGCCGCACGAGCTCGGCCGCGAGCGGCAGCCACGGGGCCTCGGGCGGGAGCAGGAACAGGATCTCGCGCAGGTCGGGGTCGTCGTCGGGCTCGAGCGGGACGAGCTCGGCCCAGTGGGCGAACGGGGCCGCCTCGTCGGGCTCGCGCACGGCCTCGGCGCCGGCCTGGACCAGCGCGTCGCGGGCGGCGGCGGGCAGCACGGCCGTGACCACCAGCGCGCCGTCGGGCTCGCGCGCGACCGTGCCGCCGGCGGCCTGGACGTCGGCCGGCACGAGCGACAGCGCCACGCGGACGGCCTCGGCCCCGGGGAAGCGCAGGGCGGTGGGCTTCTTCTTCGCCATGCCGATCAGCCGCGGCGCTGCGGGACGGGCTCGGCCTGGCCCTGCTGCTCGCCCTCGACCTCGAGGCCCTCGCCCTCGGGGAGCCGCTCGACGATGATCTTGCCGAGCTCGGCCTGCTTCAGCGCGCCGCCGGCGATGAGCTGGTCGACGATGGCGCGGTGCTCCTGCTCGTGTTCGAGCGGCAGCGCGTCGGCGTCGCTGTGCAGCTTGATGACGACGTTCTTCTTCCCGGTGGCGGGATCGACCCGGAGCCGGATCGTGAGCTCGGCCATCGGCCCTCCCCGGGGGCCCTTAGCCGATCGGGAGCGAAAGCGTCGGGCCGGATCCGCTTCCGGGGTCCCCGCCCGTCAGGCGGTGGCCGGCTGCCCGCGCACGGGGCGCCGCAGCAGCCCGCCCTCGCCCGCCGGCGCGAACCCGCGGCGCTGCAGCCAGGCGCGCAGTCCCTCCGGATCGGGGTGCGCGCTCGGGATCACGTTGTGCAGGTAGCGGAGCCCGCGCTGGTCGGCCTCCTGCGCCAGCCGGTCCATCGCGAACGCGCCGACCCCGGCCCCGCGCGCCGCGCTCGCCACGGCGACCAGCACCTCGGCGTCGCCCCACACCGTGTCCATCCAGCCGTAGCCGACCGTCTCCCCGTCGTCCTCGATTCGCCACCAGTCCCCGGGGACGTCGGCCCCGACGGGTAACGCCCGCAACCTGGCAGAAGACGCCGTCCGGCGCGTCCCCGAGGATCCGCTGCTTGTCCGCGTCCCACCGCGGCGCCGCCTCGTGCATCCAGCTGTGGCCCATGCTCGCTCCCCTGTCTGTGGCCCGGTGCCACGCTCCCCGTCCGGGGAGGGTGACTGCGCGTGCGGAGCGCATATCCTGCTGCGCTCGGAGGACCCTTGTCCGCGTCCCGCCCCCGCTTCCGCGCCCCGACGGCCCTGGCCGACGACCCGCAGCTGCTCGTGCTGTTCTGCCACCCGAAGCCCCACCGGTCCCGCGTGAACCGGCGGTTGGTCGAGGCGATCGGCGAGCTGCCCGGCGTCACCGTCCACGACCTCTACGAGGCCTACCCCGACGGCCGGATCGACGTGCCCCGCGAGCAGGAGCTGCTCGCCGCCCACCACACCGTCGTGCTGCAGCACCCGTTCTACTGGTACAGCGTGCCGCCGCTCCTCAAGCAGTGGTTCGACGTGGTGCTCACCTGGGGCTGGGCCTACGGCCGCGGCGGCGACCAGCTCCGCGGCAAGCGCCTGGTGACGGCGCTGTCGTCGGCGGGCTCGGAGGACGCCTACCAGCACCAGGGCCTGCACGGGCGCACCGTGATCGAGCTGCTGGCGCCCGTCGCGCAGACGGCGAAGCTGTGCGGCATGGACTACCTGCCGCCCTTCGTCACCCACGGGACGCACGCGCTCGATGACGAAGCGATCGCCGCCGCGGCGGCCGAGTACCGCGCGGTGATCGCCGCGCTCGCCGAGGACCGCCTGCCCGACGCCGCGCGCACCCTGACCCGCCTCAACGCCGACCTCGGCTGGACGCACCAGCCGGTGGCCGTCCCGGAGCGCTCGTGAGCCCCGACAGCGTCCTGCAGTCCGCGCTGGTCTACCTCGCCGCGGCCGTCTTCCTCGTCCCCATCGCCGCGCGGCTCGGGCTCGGCTCGGTGCTGGGCTACCTGCTCGCCGGCGTCGCGATCGGGCCCTGGGTGCTCGGCTTCGTGCACGACGAGAGCCACGTCGTCATGCAGTTCGCCGAGTTCGGCGTCGTGATGATGCTGTTCCTCGTGGGCCCGGCAGCTCGAGCCCAAGCGGCTGTGGCGGCTGCGGGGCCCGGTCGTCGGGCTCGGCGGGGTGCAGGTCGTGGCGACGGCGGGCGCCATCCTGCCCGTGGCCTGGCTGTTCGGGCTGCCGTGGCAGCAGGCGCTGGCGCTGGGGTTCATCGTGGCGATGTCGTCCACGGCGATCGGCCTGCAGAGCCTGACGGAGAAGGGCCTGCTCCAGACGAGCGCCGGGCAGACCTCGTTCGCGGTGCTGCTGTTCCAGGACCTCGCCGTCATCCCGATCCTGACGGTGCTGCCCCTGCTCGCCACCCTCGAGGTCCACGCCGCACACGGCGAGGGCGGCCACGGGGGCGCCGCCGCCTGGGTCGAGGCGCTGCCCACCTGGGGCCACGCGCTGGTGGTGCTCGGGGCCGTGGCGGCCGTGGTGCTGCTCGGGCGGCTCGTCGTGGGGCGCGCGCTGCGCCTCGTCGCGAGCACGGGGCTGCGGGAGATGTTCACGGCGGCGTCGCTGCTGCTGGTGGTCGCGGTGGCCGCCATGATGAGCGAGGTCGGGCTGTCGGCGGCGCTCGGCACCTTCGTGGCCGGGGTGGTGCTGGCCAACAGCGAGTATCGCCACGAGCCTTCGTCGCCGACGTGGAGCCGTTCAAGGGGCTGCTGCTGGGCCTGTTCTTCATGGCGGTCGGCGCGTCCATCGACTTCGCCGTGCTCTTCGAGCGGCCGCTGTGGATCGCCACGCTCGTCGCCACGGTCGTGGGGGCAAGTTCGGCGTGCTCGGCCTCGTCGCGCGGCTCGGCCGCCTGTCGCTCGACCAGGGGCTGATCCGCCGTGGCCCTGGCCAGGTGGGCGAGTTCGCCTTCGTCCTGCTGGGGTACGCGGGGGCCAACGGCGTGCTGCCGCCGTCCGTCACCCAGCCGATGACGGCGGTGACGGCCTTCTCGATGGCCACCACCCCCGTGCTGCTGACGCTGCTCGAAAGCGGGTCGTGCTGCCGCGCGTGGGCACGCGGGAGGCCGTGGAGCGCGAGCCCGACGCCATCGAGGAGCGCAACCCGGTGCTCGTCGCCGGCTACGGGCGGTTCGGCCAGATCGTCGGGCGGCTGCTGAGCAGCCACGGGCTGCGGGTCACCCTCCTCGACATCGACAGCGAGCAGATCGACGTCGTCCGCAAGTTCGGCTTCGAGGTGTACTACGGGGACGCCTCGCGCCTCGACCTGCTGCACGCCGCGGGCGCGGCCGAGGCCAAGGTGCTGGTGGTCGCGGTGGACGAGCCCGAGAAGGCGCTCGAGATCGTGCACACGGCGCGCAAGCACTTCCCGAACCTCGCGATCCTCGCGCGGGCGACGGGCCGGACCGAGGCCTACGAGCTGCACGAGCTCGGCGTGGAGGGCTTCTACCGCGAGACCTTCGACACGGCGGTGCGGGTCGGCGTCGACACGCTGCGGCTCCTCGGGATGCCGGCGAACGCGGCGATGCGCATCGGCCAGACGTTCGCCGCGCTCGACGAGGCGTTCCTCGAGGAGATGGCCGAGCACCGCGGGGATCAGGCCGCGCTCATCAGCAAGGCGCGGGACCGGGTGCGGGAGCTCGAGCGCGTCATGCAGGCCGAGCACGGCGGGACGGCGGTGGATCCGGATCCGGCCTGGGACAGCGAGGCGCTGCGCCGCGCGATCCTGGGCGAGGAGTAGGGGGCGCGGAGGGATCTCCTTGCGCGGTGCGGTCGGCGCGCTAGGCAAGAGGTGTCGGCCGCGAAAGGCCGCGTCGGCTGCTGGTCCTGACCGGCGGTGGCGCGGCTCGGGCCCTGTTCGAACCCGAATCGACGGCGCGCGAGGCTGCGTGTCCGGACCGAGGTCCACCATGGACGAGACGCTGAAGCTGCACGAGGTCGTGGCCATCCGCAAGGGCGTGAAGGCGCGCACCTACGGTGAGCTCACCGAGCTGCACAAGGAGAACCAGAAGTCCGCGCTGTTCAACGGCATGACCAAGGAGTTCAAGCCGAAGGACGCCGACGGCGAGACGTTCCCCGACGAGTCGCAGCGGGTGCAGCGCGTCGCCGAGGACATCCTGAAGAAGGCGCGTCGGCTTCGCTCCGAGGCGCTCGACATCGAGGCGACCCAGGAGTACGGCAACCTCGGCGCGAAGGCCGACGTGGTGGTCGACGGCGTGACCGTCCTGAAGGACGTGCCGGCCACGCTGCTCATCCACCTCGAGAAGGAGCTGTCGGACCTGCGGTCGTTCGTGGGCGAGATGCCCACGCTCGACGAGGCGCGGTCGTGGAGCAAGGACCCGAACTCGTCGCTGTACCGGTCCGACACGGCCATCACGCACAAGACGAAGAAGGTGTCGCGGCCGATCGTGAAGTACGACGCGGTGATCAAGGACGGCCAGGCGCTGCCGGCGCAGACCGAGATGATCAGCGAGGACGTGGTGATCGGCCACTGGCACACGACGTACACGTCGGGGGCGCTGCCGGTGCCGCGCAAGGAAGAGCTGCTCGAGCGGGTCGACAAGCTGCGCGACGCGGTGAAGCGGGCGCGGGCGCGCGCGAACGACACCGAGGTGTCGAAGCGCGAGATCGGCGGGGCGCTGTTCGGTTACCTGTTCGGATGATTTCACACCTGCGCGGGGTGTCCCCTCGCGCGGAACGGAGGAAGGCTAAGGCTCGAGGTCAGGCTGAAGACAGTCCCCGTGCAGGTTCGACTCCTGCCCCCCACACTTCCACGTGGGGGTGGCGAAACGGTAGACGCGACGGGCACCACCGCCCGTCGGGGACGTGAGGTTCAGGCGAGTCCTCCGAAGCTGATGCATTGCCGTGGTTCCCCTCTCGAACGCTGCGGTCCGCCACCGGAGACGTGGGTTTGATTCTCACCGGGTTCGCCATCCATGAGCCCGTCGTCCAGTGACAGGACACCGGTCCTCATGTACGCAGGCCGCGGCTTAAACGCCGTGGGGAACTGAAGTCACGGCCTCCGGCCCCGGCGGCAGGCTACGCCGCCGGGGCCACTCTCTTCCTACTGGCGCGTGCGCGCCGAAATGGCTTCCCGATTCCTGGGCA
Organism: Myxococcota bacterium; assembly: GCA_041389545.1. Taxonomy (GTDB): domain Bacteria; phylum Myxococcota_A; class UBA796; order UBA796; genus JACKER01. Next base: position 204,448 of record JAWKRQ010000008.1, read on the forward strand.
CCAGGAGCAACCTCGTGAACGGAGCAGGAATCGGGGAAGCCCCATCGGCTGTGCTCGCGCAGTTTCTACTGGCGTGCGTCTCTGTGCTCGCCCAGGCGTCCCGATGACCTTCGACGTCCCCGAACGCACCGTCCTGCTCACCATCGCGGGCAGCCGCGCCTACGGTCTGCACACCCCCACCTCCGACGTGGACCTCAAGGGCGTGTGCGTGCCGCCGGCCCGCTGGTACCACGGCTTCGCGCTCCGCTTCGAGCAGGCCGACGCACCGGAGCACCTCGCCCCGTTCGCGGCCGTCCTCGACGACGAAGAGCGCGCCGCCGCCAGCGCCACCAAGCTCGAGGGCTCGGTCTACGAGCTCCGCAAGTTCGTCTCGCTGGCGGCCGAGGCCAACCCCAACATCCTCGACGTCCTGTTCTGCCGCGACGCCGAGGTGCGCCTGTCGTCGCGGGTCGGCGAGCGCCTGCGCCACCACCGCGGCGCGTTCCTGTCGCAGCGCGCCAAGCACACCTTCTCGGGCTACGCCACGGCCCAGCTCAAGCGCATCAAGGGCCACCGCAAGTGGCTGCTCGACCCGCCGAAGGGCATGCCGACCCGCGCCGAGCACGGCCTGCCCGAGCACACCCTCATCCCGGCCGACCAGCTGGCCGCGGCCAACGCCGCCGTCCGCAAGCAGATGGACCGCTGGGAGCTCGACTTCACGGGCGTCCCCGACGCCACGGTGGTCGCCGTGCAGGAGCGCATCGCCAGCGTCCTCACCGAGATGCGCACCGGCCTCGGCCTCGCCGGCGACGACGACGACGCGCGCTTCCTCGCGGCCGCCCGCCACGTCGGCCTCGACGACAACCTGGTCCTCGTCATGCAGCGCGAGCGCGAGTACGAGGCCGCGGCGCGCCACTGGCGCCAGTACGAGCACTGGCGCACCAGCCGCAACCCCGCTCGCGCGGCGCTCGAGGCCGCCCACGGCTACGACACCAAGCACGCCGGCCACCTCGTCCGGCTGCTGCGCATGGGCCAGGAGATCCTGACCACGGGCGAGGTCCACGTCTGGCGCGGCCCTTCGGGCGAGCCGGGCGCCCCGCAGGACGCCGAGGAGATCCGCGCCATCCGCGCGGGCGCCTGGTCCTACGACGAGCTCGTGGCCTGGGCCGAGGCGCAGGACGCCGCGCTGGACGCGGTGCTGCGCGAGCGCCGGGCGGTCGTGCCGAAGGCCCCGGACCGGCCGGCGCTGGACGAGCTGTGCGTGGCGCTGGTGGAGGACGTCCTGCGGGACGGCGTGGTGCGGACGTAGCAGCGCGCTACGGGCAGACCGCCGCCTCGCCCGCCACGGCGTTGTCGCCCTCGTCGCACTCGCCGAGGGACGGGCGCGTGCCGTCGTCGTCGAGGCGCACGACGTAGGCGCCGGTCCAGTCCTGCACCGGGACCTCGAAGGTGAGCCCGGGCAGCGCCTGGCCGGGGTCCACGGCCGGGACGGCCACCGTCGCGGCGAGCGCCTCGGCGCCCGCCGCGTCGACGACGTACAGCGCCGCCGTCGTGGCCCGCGCCGGCAGGGCGCCGTCGTTGCGCACGACCAGCCCCAGGTCCACCACGCCGACCCCGCCCACGCACGACGACGCGCACACGCCCGTCACCTCGGCCGCGAGGTTCGGCGCGCCGAGCACGGCCTCGTGCGGGCGGCCGCGGAACAGGTTGTCGGCCTGCCACGTCGGCTGCGGCGCCATGGGGATGGAGCCGTCGGGAGCCTGGTTGCTCCCGGAGTAGTCGGGCAGGCCCCAGGTGTCGCCGGCCGCGGGCCAGGCCCCGCCGGCGTGCCGGTAGACGGTGAGGCCCGCGCCGGTGCCGGAGTTCGCGACGAGCAGCTCGGCCGCGCCGTCGTGGTCGACGTCGGCGACCACGGGCGACTCCATGTAGGTGATGGAGGCGTGGCTGCCGTCCTCCCAGCGGACCGCGCCGGTGCGCCCGTCGATGATGCGCACGGACACCTCGTCGTTGACCAGCACCTCGTAGGCGAGGTCGCCGTCGAGGTCGAACAGCGCGCAGCCGGCCGAGCCCGAGTAGTCGGTCATCGGGACGGACCACTGCACCTGGCCGTCCGCGGCGAACGCGGTCAGGGCGGTGCCGTTGGGGACGACGATCTCGGCCTCGCCGTCGGCGTCGATGTCGCCGGCGCACGGCGCGCCGGGGTTCGCGGCGGCGAGCGGCGCGGACCAGCGCGGGGCGCCGTCGTGGTCGACGACCGACAGGGTGTCGCCGTAGGCGAAGAACAGCTCGGCCTCGGGGTCGCCGTCGAGGTCGACGGCGCCGCCGAAGCAGGACGCGCCCGCGCCCGGCAGGCTCCAGCGGACGGTGCCGTCGGCGTCGAACACGGTGTTGCCGAGCACGATCTCGGCCACGCCGTCCTGGTCGAGGTCGCCCGTGTAGGGCGCGCGCCAGCAGTCGCCGTCGGCGGGCTCGAGCTCGGCCAGCACGGCGCCGGTGCGCCCGTCGAGCACGCCGCGGTCGAACACGATCTCGACGACGCCGTCGCCGTCGAGGTCGGCGGCGGTGGGGACGGGGTAGAGCAGCGACGGGACGCGCACGCTGGTCCACTCCACGTCGCAGGCGCCGTCCAGCGCGACGATCTCGTAGGCGGTGGTGTCGGCGACGACCTCGTTCACGCCGTCGCCGTCGACGTCCGCGATGAGGACGCCGCCGTCGTGGTCGAAGCCGCCGAGCGTGCAGTGGACGCCGCTGCCGTCGGCGCTGGCGATGGACAGCGTCCCGTCGTCGAAGGAGACGTAGGCCACGTCGGGGACGTCGTCGGCGTCGATCACGCCGTCGCCGTTGTCGTCGGTGAGCTGCCCCGTGACCGGCGTCCCGACGATGGGGCCGCCCGACGGGTCGCTCCAGGCCTCGCGCACGCGCCAGGGGTCGGGCACGAGCACCGGGACGTCGCCCTCGCAGTCGGGGCGCACCGCCACGGCGCCCGCGCCCGGGAGCTCGAGGGTGCAGGCGCGGTCGTCGCAGTCGTCGATCCCGTCGCCGTCGAGGTCGCCGCCGCACCCCGCCGGGGTGGTGTCCGACGGCGTCGTGTCGGAGAGGGTGGGGTCGGTCGGGTAGCCGCCCGCGCCGTCGGGGTCCTTGACCGGGTCGCCCGCGCAGCCCGCGAGCGCCACCACCACCGCCAGTCCGCGCATCCCGCCCTCCCGACGGGGAGTATACGCGGGCCGAGCAGCGCTCAGCAGGGCCCGACGTAGTAGACCAGCGTGATCTCGGAGCCGGTGGAGCAGGCGTAGCCGGCGTTGACGGCGTCGACCCCCGCATGGAGCTGGTCCACGGTGCAGTCCCAGGCGTCCTCGGTGAAGGTGCCGAGCTCGTAGCCCTGCTCCACGACCCGCGGGCGCGCGGTGTCGTTGCCGCACGCCACCCAGGACCAGGCGACCGGTGGGACCGTCACCGTGCCGAAGTTGTAGGAGTACAGCGACTGAGGGCCGGTGACCGTCGGGGTCGATGCGCTGACGGCCGCGGACAGGTGGATCCAGCTGTGGGAGAAGGTCGCGTCGTAGTACTCCAGCTCCATGTGGTCGACCGGCGCGCCGGCCAGCCCGTTCACCGCGATCGGCTGGGTGCGGCTCGACAGGACGGTCTGGTCGAACGGCCCGGTCACGCAGGCGGCGCAGGTCGCGAGCGCGAGGACGGCGAGGTGGCGCATGATGTCCCCCCTCAGCACGGGCTGGCCACGACGTGGACTTCGAACTGGCGGCCCGTGTGGCAGTTCGCCCCGGCGTCCGCGGCGGGCACGCCCTGGAACATCTGGTCGACCGTGCAGTCCCAGCCCGCCTGGGTGAAGGTGCCGAGCTCCACGCCCTGCTCGAGGACCCGCATCAGGGCGTCCTCCGCGCCGCAGTCGAGGTACCAGGCGTTCGACGGCAGCACCACGCTCGAGAAGCTGTACTTGTACAGCGGGGTGGTCCCGGTGATGGTCGCCGTCGCCGCGCTGGTCGTCGTGGCGAGGCTCACCCAGGTGTTCGTGGTCCGGTTGAGGTACTGCAGCGTCATCGTGTCGCTGGCGGCGCCGGCCTGACCGGACACCTTCACCGACGCGGTCTTCGAGGTGAGGTAGGTGTCGTCGAGCGGCGAGGTCACGCAGCCGACGGCGAGCGTCAGCAGCGCGAAGAGCAGGTTCTTCATGAGGTCTCCCGTGTCGTGTCTCTGAGGTAAGGGACCGACGCGGGGGGTCGGTGTGAAGCGGACCGCCGGCGCATTAAACCCGCGCGATGAAGGCCTTCCGCGATCGTGCCGCCGCCGCGCTCCCCGCCCCGGGTCCCGCCCGCTGGGCCGCCGTCCCCGGCGTCTTCGCCACGCTCCAGCTGCGCCACCCCGAGCTGACCCTCGCGGGCTTCCAGGCCCACGCCCAGCAGGGCATCGCGACGCTGCTGCGGGCGCTGTCCGTGCGCCGCGGGAGCGCTTTCCACGACCTCGACCGCGCGCTCGGGCTCGTCTACGACCACTTCGTCCCCGGCTGGCTCGCCTGGACGGAGGCGCGCGAGGTGGCGCGCGCGGCGCTGCCACCCGACGTGGTCGCCGGGTTCGACCGGATCGAGGCGGGCGAGCGCTCGGCGGGCAACCTCGACCTGCTGTGGACGGAGCAGACGCTCGTGCAGGACGCGTTCTACAGCCGCCACCCGGTGGTGTGCTGGCTGATGAGCCGCGGGGCCGTCCTCGACTTCGGCGCCACCGTCCACGCCTTCCCGCGGCGGCTCGATCCGCGGGCCACCCACGCCGATCCGGCGGTCCGCGTGGCCTGGGACGAGGAGCTGTGGCGCACCTGGGACGCCGTGCAGGACGACCCGCGGCAGCGCGCCCGCCGGGCGGAGATCGCGGCGCGGGGCGCGGCCGCGGGGGCGGACAACACCGCGCTGTGTTTCGCCGCTAGCGCATCCAGCACGGCCCGACCGGCCGGCCCCGGCGGGCGCGCGCGGTGGGTCAGCGCGGCGATCGGGAGGGCGAAGGGGCCCTCGAAGCCTTCGACGTCCAGCTGCACGATCCGGCCGGCGCCGAGGTCCGCGGTGACGACGTGCGCGGGCATGTTGGCCCAGCCGAAGCCCGCGGACGAGCGCGAGCCGCAGGGCCAGGTCGCCGACCCGCCAGGTGCGGGCGGAGCGCACGCCGCGGTCGCGGCCGCCGTCGCCCGACGACAGCACGATCTGGACGTGGTTCGCGAGGTGCTCGGCGGGCATGCGCCCGGCGCGGGCCAGCGGGTGGCTCGCGCCCACGACCGGCACCAGCTGGACCGGCGCGACCCGACGCACGTCGAGGGCGGGGTCGGTCGCGTCGAACAGCGGGCACAGGCCGAGGTCGGCCTCGCCGGCGCACACGGCGTCGGCCACGCGGGAGAGCGTCTCGCTGCGGATGCGCACGGAGACGTCGGGGTAGCGCGCCTGCATGACGCCGAGCGCGGCCGCCAGGGTGTCCGGGGGGAAGAGCACGTCGACGACGAGGCGCAGCTCGGGCTCGACCCGCTGGCGCAGCGCGGCCGCGCGCCCGACGAGGCGCTCGACCTGGGCGACGACGGCGTGGGCGTCCTGCAGCAGCACGCGCCCGCCGTCGGTGAGGGTGGGGCGGCGTCCCTCGCGCTCGAACAGGGTGACGCCGAGGGCGCCCTCGAGGCCCGCCACCGCGCCGCTGACGGCGGACTGCGCGCGCTGCAGCTGCCGGGCGGCCGCGCTGAACGACCCCGCCTCGGCGACGGCCACGAACACCTGGAGCTGGCGGAGGTCGGCTCGTCCATCGGATCTCCTGATGGAACATATCGCTCGTCCAACACTACGCGCGATGGGTTCGTGACCCTACTGAGGGGCCAGGAGGTCTGAACCCATGTCCGACAAGCTGAAGGTCCTCGTCTCCGGCGCCACTGGCCAGCACGATGTCGGCACCGGTAAGCTCGGGCGCTACGGCGCGGCCACGCCGTGCGCCCTCACCCGCCACCCCGACGGCGAGGCCGCCCGGGCGCTCGCTGCGCGCGGCGCCGAGCCGGTTGCCGGCGACTTCGACGACCCGGCGTCGCTGCGGCGCGCCCTGGCGGGGGTCGACGCCGTCTATGCGATGTCCGCGTTCTGGGAGCGCGGCGTGGACGCCGAGGTCGCGCAGGGCACGGCGCTCGTCGACGCGGCGAAGGCCGCCAACGTCGGCCACTTCGTGTACAGCTCGGTGGCGGGGGCCGACAAGGGGAGTGGCGTGCCCCACTTCGAGAGCAAGCACCGGGTCGAGCAGGCGCTCGTCGCCTCGGGGCTGCCGTGGACGGTGTTGGCGCCGGTGTACTTTATGGAGAACCTGCTCGCGTTCCCGCAGAACGTGGAGGGGCTGAAGCAGGGGGTCTACGCGGTGCCGCTGCCCGCGGACCGGGCGCTGCAGCAGGTCGCGGTGGCCGACATCGGGGCGATGGGGGCGGTGGCGCTGGAGCGGCGGCTCGTGGGGCGGCGGCTCGAGCTCGCCGGGGACGAGCTCACCGGCGCGGAGACGGCGGCGGCGCTGTCGCGGGCGCTCGGGCGAGAGATCCGGTACCAGGCGGTGCCGGTGGAGGCCGTGAAGGCGCAGAGCGAGGACCTGTACCTCATGTACCGGTACTTCGACGAGGTGGGGTACCAGGCGCCGATCGCGAAGCTGCGGGAGGAGTTCCCGGAGGTGGGGTGGCATGGGTTCTCGGCCTGGCTGGGCGAGCAGCACCTGAGCTGAGCCGCTCCCGCCCTGCCCCTGCCCCTGCCCCTGCCCCTGCCCCTGCCCCTGCCCGGGGCGGATCTGCTTCGACATCGGAAGAGATCAGGTCGGGCCGGATCCGCTTCCGGATGGGCGGTTTGTAGCATGTGACCACGGGAATCGGTGACGCGGGGTGCCGATGCCCGGGACCGATCTGCTTCGACATCGGAAGAGATCAGGTCGGGCCGGATCTGCTTCCGATGCCCGGGGGCGATCTGCTTCCGGACGGATTCGGTGCGCGAGAACGGAGCAAGGAAGGGGCAAGGGCAAGGGCAAGGGCAGGGGAATGGGCGAGGGGGCTAGGGACAGACGTCCGCCGAGCCCCGGATCTCGTTGTCCCCCTCGTCGCACTCCCCGAGCGACCCGTGCGTCCCGTCGTCGTCGAGCCGCACCAGGTACTCGCCCGTCCAGTCCGCCACCGACACCTCGAACGTCACCGCCGTCTCGACCTCCCCCGCCACCGCCGCCGGCACCGTGATCGTGTCGTACAGGAACTCGTTGCCGTTGGCCGGGTTCACCAGGTACAGCGACGCGAGCGTCTCCCGCGCATCGCTGCCGCCGTCGTTCGCCACCTGCACCGCCAGCGTCACGACCCCGACCCGCGGCAGGCACGACGACACGCACACGTCGGTCACCTCGCCCACCAGGTTCGGCGCCCCGGCCTCGTCGTCGAACGGACGCCCGCGGAAGATGTTGTACTGCAGCCACGGCGCCACCGGCGTGGCCGGGATGGTGCCGTCGGGCAGCTGGTTGGTCGCCGAGAAGTCGTGCAGCCCCCACGTCGGCCCCGACGCCGGCCAGCCCGACCCGTTGTGCCCGAACACGGTGAGCCCCGACAGCGCGCCGGAGTTCGCCACGAGCATCTCGGCCGAGCCGTCGTTGTCGACGTCCGCGACGGTGGGCGTCTCGAAGTAGGTCACCGAGTCGTGCGTGGTGTTCTGCCACAGCACGGTGCCCGTGGCCCCGTCGTACAGCCGCAGCGCGGTCTCGTCGGCGAACAGCACCTCGTAGACCTGGTCGCCGTTCATGTCGAACACCGAGCAGCCCGCGGCCCCCGACGAGTCCTGCATCGGCGCGGTCCACTTGAACGAGCCGTCGGCCTCGAACGCGGTCAGCTGCGTGCCGTTGGGCGCGATGATCTCGGCCTCGCCGTCGCCGTCGATGTCGCCGGCGCAGGGCGGGCCGGGGTTGGCCACCGCGAGGTTCCGGCTCCAGATGAGCGTGCCGTCGTGCTCATAGGCGCCGAGCACCGTCCCGTAGGACAGGAAGATCTCGGCCTGCGGGTCGGCGTCGAGGTTGATGGCCCCGCCGAAGCAGCTCGTGCCGCTGCCCGGCGCGCTCCACAGCGCGTTGCCCTGCCCGTCGAACACGGTGTTGGCGAGCATGATCTCGACGTCGCCGTCCTGGTCGAAGTCGCCGGTGAACGGCGCCCGCCAGCAGCTGCCGTTGTTCGGCACGAGCGTGGCGACGGTGGCGCCGGTGCGCCCGTTGACGACGGCGGCGTCGAAGACGACCTCGGGCGTGCCGTCGGCGTTCAGGTCGGCCGCGGTGGGGACGGGGTACAGCAGCGAGAACGCGTTGCTCGTCCACTCCACGTTGCAGTCGCCGTCGAGCGCGCGCACCTGGTAGCCGCTCGTGTCGCCCACGACCTCGTTGCGCCCGTCGCCGTCGACGTCGGCGATGATGACGCCCCCGTCGCTGTCGAAGCCGGGCGCGCTGCAGTGCACGCCGGAGCCGTCGCCGCTCACGATGTACAGGTTGCCGTTGGTCTAGGAGGTGAACGCAACGTCGGGGATGTCGAGCTCGTCGATCTGCCCGTCGCCGTTGTCGTCGGTCAGCTGGCCGGTCACCGGCGACACGACGATGCCGCCGCCGGCCTCGAAGGACCACTCCAGCGCCACGTTCCACGGGTCCTGGATCTGGATCGGCGCGGTGCCCTCGCACTCGGGGCGCACCGGGGTCTCGCCGGGGCCGGCGATCTCGACCTCGCAGCTGTCGTCGACGCAGTCCGCCGCCCCGTCGCCGTCGACGTCGGGGTACGCCTCGTCGATCTGCCCGTCGCCGTCGTTGTCCTCGCCGTCGCACGGCTCGTCGGGCACGGTGGTCGTCCAGTCGGTGGTGTCGGTCTCCTCGGTGGTGCTCCCGGTGACGGGGTCGGTGTCGCCCTTCACCTGGTACTCGGAGCAGCCCGCCACGATCCCCAGCCACAGCCCCGTCCAGCGCATCCGTCCCTCCGGTCCGATCCGGGGCCGTCTTACCGGCCCGCTCGCGCCGGCTCCAGCGGTTGGTGCATTCTGATACAAGCGGGATCAGCGCTTCGCAGGCACGTCCCGGGGGACGGGCACCCGGGGGACGGCCCGCACGTGCTCGGGGTCGAGCCCGAACCGCGCCACGAACGCCGGCTCGTCGAGCCGCGCCGCAATGGCGTCGAGGGTGGCGTTGTAGCCGATGGCCACGAGCTGGTCCTGGCGCACGAAGTCGATGAGCCCGAAGGCCTCGACCGGCGGCCGCACGTACAGGTCGCTCGCGCCGGCGAGGTCCTGCAGCGGCCGCGACACGGTCATCGTGCGGACGAGGATCTCCGGGATGGTCGGCACCCGGATGCGCCGGCCGAAGGACTTGAACCGGTGCCACAGCGCCATGGCCGCGCTCGGCAGCCGCGCCAGCGTCGCGGGCTCGACCAGCGGCGCGTCGGCGACCCCCACGTCGATCAGCACGACGGGGCCGCGGTTGAGCGCCCGCATCGGGCCGACGGGGTTGTTGTCCATGACGCCGCCGTCGACGAGCAGCTGCCCGTCCCACAGCACCGGCGGCAGCACCCCGGGCAGCGCGGAGGTGCCGAGGACGGCGCGCCACAGCTCCCCCTGCCGCACGAGCCGCATCTGGCCGGACATCAGGTCGCAGGTGACGCAGAACGTCGGGATCCACAGGTCCTCGATGCGCGCGTCGCCGTACAGGTAGCGCGCCACCTGCTCGACCCGCGTGCGCCGGATCATCGAGTAGTACGGCAGCGTGTAGTGGCTGAACGGCGCCATGCCCACGAACGCCCGCCGGTAGCGCTCCTGCATCTGCGCGGCGTCCCAGCCGAGGGCCACCATCCCGGCGATGCCGCCGCCCGCCGACGTGCCGCCCACGGCGTCGACGGGGATGCCGGCGTCGCGCAGCGCCTGCACCGCGCCGATCTGCGCGGCCGACCGCGCCCCTCCGCCCCCGAGCACGACCCCGACGGCGCGCCCGGCCAGCACCCGCGCCAGCCGCTGCAGCGTGTCGGGCCGCCCGAGGCAGACGTGGTGCGCCACCTCGACCGACGGCCGCCGCGCGAGCCACGGCGCCGTGTTCGCGGGCAGGGCCGCGTCGTCGGGGTGGATGAGCACGAGCTCCTTGGCCACGAGCGCGCTGGCGTCGTGGTGGTGGAACAGGGCGCGCTCGCCGTCGGACAGCCCGGGGTCGGCGTCGGCGCGGGCCACGATGAGCACGCGGTCGGCCATGCGCACGCAGCGGCGCGTCCACGCGGTGCAGGTGGGGTCGGCCTGGTACAGGATGAAGCGGTACTGGCGCTCCTGCTCGACGACCCACTGCACCACGCGGCGGTCGGTCTGGTCCCAGGCGTCGACGTCGTCGCGGGACGCGCCCGCGCCGAGCTCGGCGTCGAAGCGGGCGGCGTCGACGAACCGCAGCGGGTGGAAGCGGCCGAGGTTCTCGGCCAGCGCGGCGGCGAATGCGGCCAGCGGCGCGTCGGGCGAGGCGGGCACGATGGCGACGTTGACGTGGTCGGGCTGCACGGGCGGCGCCAGCGCGGCCCGCAGCCGGCGCACGGCGTTGCGCCCGAGGTCGCGCGCCAGCACGGGGTGGGCGTCGATCAGCGCCCAGATCTGGTCGCGCGTGAGCCGCCCCACCTCGGTGTCGCGGACGGCCAGGACCAGCGAGCGGTGCGGCTCGTCCGACAGCATCGCCACGTCGCCCACCACGCCGCCCTCCCCGAGGTCGTCGATGGCCTCGCGGGCGGTGATGACGCCCGAGCCGTCGACGTCCCACAGGACGCGCAGGCGGCCGTGCACGACGAGGTAGAGCGACTCGGGCGGATCGCCCGGCCGGATCAGCGCCTGGCCGCCCGGCACGTAGCACCAGGCCATCTGGGCGCCGATGCGCTCGCGGACCTCCTCGGAGACGGCGCCGAACAGCGGGCAGCGCGCCAGGACCCGGCGCAGGTGCGCGGGATCGGGGGCGTCGGCGCTCGGGCGGACGCCGGCGGGCGGGGTGGGCTCCACCGCCGGAGCCTACCCGGCGGCCCGTCAGGCGGCGAGGGCGAGCACGCCGGTCTTGGGCGCGTGGTCGGACAGGCCCTGGAACGGCCCGCCGTCGACGCTGTGGGCCTCGATGCTCGGCCACACCAGGCCCGGGGTCGAGAACAGGTGGTCGATGTGCATCCGCAGGTGCAGGAAGCCGGCGGTGCCGACGGCCTCGTGCTCCTCGGGGGTGCGGCCCGCGGCGTAGGGGTCGACGAAGCCCGCCTCGACCATGCGGGCGTAGGCCGGCGAGCCGGGGCGGCTGTTGAAGTCGCCCGCGACCACGGTGGGGCGCGCCGGGCGGCCGACGAAGTCGAGCAGGTTGTCGATCTCGCGCAGCTGGTTGCTGCCGTAGCCCATGCGGTGCGGCACGCGGTGGGGGCCGACCTCGAGGAAGGCGGGCAGCGACAGGTGCGTGTTGACGAGGTCGAAGCCGGGCCCGCCGCCCTTGGGGGCGAGCTGGACCCGCGCGGCGATGCGGCGCTGCTTGAACCGGTTGATCGCCAGCCGGACGTGGGTGATCTCGGCGGCCTGCACCTCGCCCACCTCGAGCGAGTCGCGGACGAGCACGGCGAGGCCGGTGGTCATCAGCGCGCGCTCCCCGACGGCGTAGCGGTGGGCGGGGAAGTACAGGCCGGTGAAGCGCTCGGCCCGGTGCTGCGCGGCCAGGGCCTCGTCGAGCAGCGCGACGAAGCGGTCGAGCTGCGGCTGCTGGCCGCCGCGGAGGGAGCCCGCCTCGACCTCCTGCAGCGCGACCACGTCGGGGAGCTCGGGCTGGGCGGCGAAGACCCAGGCCATCCGGCGCATCCAGGCGTCGGAGGCGCGCAGGCCGTTGCTGCCGTGGCCGAAGTAGCGGACGTTCCAGCTCATGACGCGGACCTCGGACATCGCGGGGCACCTCCGTGTCTGGATCGTACGCACCGGCGGCGCCCGCGTCCGGGAATTCTCAGGACACGGGGCTCAGACGCCGGCGATCCCGAGGTCGAGCATCGTCTGCTCGAGGGTCCGCAGCCGGTCGCGCAGCTCGGCCGCCCGCTCGAACTCGAGCTTCGCGGCCGCCTGCTTCATCTCCTTGCGCAGCTGGAGCACCAGGTTGGGGATCCGCCGCGGGTCCTCGGGGATCGGGTCGGCGCCTGCCTTCGGCGCCCGCGGCCGCTCCAGGTCGACGTCGAGGAAGTCGCCCGCGACCAACGCCGCCAGCGGCGAGTCGACGGCCCGCCGGATGGTGGTGGGCACGATGCCGTGCTCCAGGTTGTACGCCTCCTGCACCGCCCGCCGGCGCTTCGTCTCGTCGATCGCCTTCTGCATGTTCTCGGTGGTGTGGTCGGCGTAGAGGATGACGTGGCCGTTGACGTTGCGCGCAGCGCGCCCGATGGTCTGGATGAGGCTCCGCTCGTTGCGCAGGAAGCCCTCCTTGTCGGCGTCGAGGATGCAGACGAGCGAGACCTCGGGCAGGTCGAGCCCCTCGCGCAGCAGGTTGATCCCCACGAGCACGTCGAACTCGCCGGCCCGCAGCTCGCGCAGGATCTCCATCCGCTCGATGGTGTCGATGTCGGAGTGCAGGTAGCGGACCCGCACGCCGAGCTCCTGCCAGTAGTCGGTGAGCTCCTGCGCCATCCGCTTGGTGAGCACGGTGACCAGCGCCCGCTCGGAGCGCTCGGCCCGGAGGCGGACCTCGGCGAGCGCGTCGTCGACCTGGATCTGGGCCGGTCGGACCTCGATGGTCGGGTCGAGCAGGCCGGTGGGGCGGATGATCTGCTCCACGATGTTGTCTTCGCCCGCGTGCGCCTTCTCCCAGTCGGCGGGGGTGGCGCTGACGTAGATCGCCTGCTTCACGTGGCCCTCGAACTCGTCGAAGGTCAGCGGGCGGTTGTCGAGCGCCGACGGCAGCCGGAAGCCGTGCTCGACGAGGACCTCCTTGCGCGCGCGGTCGCCCGGAACATGCCCCCACCTGGGGGATGGCGATGTGGCTCTCGTCGACCACGAGCAGCCAGTCCTCCGGGAAGTACTCGATGAGCGTGGGCGGCGGATCCCCGGGCTCGCGGCCCGAGAGGTGGCGGCTGTAGTTCTCGATGCCCTTGCAGCGGCCGAGCTCGGTCAGCATCTCGAGGTCGAACAGGGTGCGCTGCTCGAGCCGCTGCGCCTCGAGCAGCTTGTTGGCGAGCCGCAGGTCTTCGAGGCGCTCCCCGAGCTCGCTGCGGATGGCGCCGATCGCGCGCTCCATCCGCTGCTTCGGCGTGACGTAGTGCGAGGCGGGGTAGATGGCGACCACGTCGAGCGGGTCGAGCTTCTTGCCGCGCAGCGGGTCGAAGGTCCACAGCCCCTCGACCTCGTCGCCGAACAGCTCGATGCGGATGGCGCGGTCCTCCTCGTAGGCCGGGAAGACGTCGATCACGTCGCCGCGCGCCCGGAAGGTGCCGCGGTGGAAGTCCTGCTCGTTGCGCTCGTAGTGGATCTCGACCAGCTTCGCGAGGATGTCCTGCCGGCGGACCTCGGCGCCCTGCTCCAGGTGCAGGAGCATGCCCTCGTAGGCCTCGGACGAGCCGATGCCGTAGATGCAGGACACGCTCGCCACGATGATGACGTCGCGCCGCTCGAGCAGCGCGCGGGTGGCGGCGTGGCGCAGCCGGTCGATGGCCTCGTTGATGAGCGAGTCCTTCTCGATGTAGGTGTCGGAGCTCGGGACGTAGGCCTCGGGCTGGTAGTAGTCGTAGTAGCTGACGAAGTACTCGACGGCGTTCTCCGGGAACAGCCGCTTGAACTCGCCGAAGAGCTGCGCCGCGAGCGTCTTGTTCGGCGCGAGCACGAGGGTCGGCCGGTTGGCGCTGGCGATGACGTTGGCGACCGTGAACGTCTTGCCGGAGCCCGTGATGCCGAGCAGCACCTGGTGCGGCTTGCCGCCCGTCACCCCGGCGGTGAGCTGCTCGATCGCCTTCGGCTGGTCGCCCGTGGGCGCGTGCTCGCTGACGAGGCGGAACGGAGTGCCGGCGCGGATGCGGGTCATGGAGGGACGGGTAACACCTGTTCACCGTCCCGGCCGCTACTCCGAGAGGCGCTGCAGCGGCTCGGGCACGTCGTCGGCCGAGCCCTGGCGGCTGCGCCCCCAGGCCGCCGCCGTCTCGAGCAGCTCCTTCAGCGCCTCCACCTGGGCCGGCGGCTCGGCGAGCACCATCCGGCTGCTGTCGTCGAGCACGACCAGCGCGCCCTCGGCCACCAGCATCCGCCGCGGCGCGCCGTCGAGCAGGGTCTGGTCGCGCCGGATCCGCACGGTGTGCGCCTCGACCTCCGGTGCGCCGGCGAAGGCGCGCGCCAGCGCCCAGAGCACGACCCCGCCCGCCCAGGACACCGCCGCCAGCGTGCTGCACAGGTCGCCCGCGAGCACGTACCACATCGCCAGCACCGCCGTCGCTGAGGCGACCGCGCCCGCGACCAGGCGGCCGTGGCTGCCCCCCCGGCGGTCGGGCGCCGCCAGCAGCTCGACCACCACCTCGTCGTGGCCGCGGTGGGCGATCTTCAATGCTCGGCCGGCGCCGGCTCGATCCACCGCGGCAGCCACTCCGACACGCCGCCCGCGCTCACCGTGCGCCGGTCCTCGCCCGTGGGCCGCGCGATGGCGACGTTGGCGTTCTCGCCGTGGCTCTCGGTCCACGCGATCCACTGCCCGTCGGGCGACCAGGCGGGGTGCTCGTCCATCGCGGGCCCGTCGAGCCGGCCGACCTCGGCCCCGGTGTCGGCCTCGACCACGACGATCTCGCCCTGCGCCTGGCCCTCCTGCACCACGATCGCCAGGCGCTTGCCGTCGGGCGACCAGGCCAGGTCGATGTCGTTGCCCGAGGCCTTCTCGCGCACCGGCTGCGGGTGGCTCCCGTCGGGCGCCATGGTCCAGACCCGCGCCACGCCGTTGCGGTGCGCGATCCAGGCGATGCGCGTGCCGTCGGGCGACCAGTGGGGCTTCAGGTCGTCGCCGGGGGCGTCCGTCAGCCGCACGGGCTGCGTGCCGTCGCCCTGCATCACGTAGATCTCGGCGTTGCCGTCGCGGCTGGCGCCGAACACGATGCGCCCGTCGGGCCCGGCGTCGGGCTCGAAGCTCCCGTTCGGCTGGTCGGTGATCCGCTTCGGCGGCCCGCCCGCGCGCTCGGCGCGGTACAGGTCGCGGAAGCTCTGGGCGTCGCTCTCGGCGACGACGGCGTCGCCCCCGTCGGCCCAGGCCGGGTTGCGCACGAACTTCGACGGCGGCAGCAGCGGCCGCACGGGCCCGCCGCGCAGCGGGCCGAGCCAGAGCTGCTCCACGTGGCCGCGCTTGCCGTCCTCCGAGCTGACGAGGAGCACGTGCGTGCCCTTGGGGTCGATGGGCCCGGGGAACACGGCGCCGGGCAGCTCG
Source organism: Myxococcota bacterium (assembly GCA_041389545.1). GTDB lineage: Bacteria > Myxococcota_A > UBA796 > UBA796 > JACKER01. Next base: position 219,847 of record JAWKRQ010000008.1, read on the forward strand.
CGGCCGATGGGCACCCGGTGCGTGCCGTCGGGGCGGACCGCCCACACGGCGGGCACCCGCTCCCCCTCGCCGTTCACCCGCTCCGAGACCATGACGATGACGCCGCCGGGCTCCTCGGGCGCGGCGGCGGCCGCCTCGCTGTGCTCCGGCGCGCTCCCACCGCACGCTCCCAACGCCCACAGCCACATCTTCGCCCCCCGGAGACAGCGGGCAGTGTGTCACAGCCGCGGGCGCGGCACCAGGCTCGGCTCAGTCCTCGGTCAGCTTCCGCAGGGCGTCGGGCACGTCGACGGCCGTGCCCGCCCGCGCGCCGGCCCACCCGTGGGCGGTGTCGAGCAGGGCGGCGAGCCGCGCGGTGTCGCCGGGTGACTCGTCGAGCAGCAGGCAGGTGCCGTCGCCCGGCGCGACGAGCGTGCGGCCGTTCACCAGCAGCAGCAGCGGGGCGCCGTCGAGCCAGGTCCGGTCGCGCCGGATCCGCACGGTGTGGACGGTGGGCCGGACGTCCGTGCCCCACCACAGCAGCGCCGTGAGCCCGACGCTCCAGGCCGCCACCGGCGCCAGCGCCCAGGCGACCACGGAGAGGAGCGCCAGGAGCACCGAGAACGCGGCGGCGGCGCCGACCAGCAGCGCGCCGAGCCAGCCCCGACCGGGCTCGCCGACGGCGCGCAGCACGATCACCACCTCGTCGTGGCTCGGGTGCTCGACCCTCAGTTGCAGCTGGAGGAGGGCACGAGCCGGATGGCGTCGGCGATCGCGTAGCTGCCGGGCGTGGTCCAGCGCGACAGCAGCACGCGGTTCCAGCCGCTGCCGAACTGCCAGGTGCCGAGCACGTTCCAGCGCCCGCCGTTGGTCTTCTGGCTCACCGTGGCGCGCCCGACCTCGTTGTCGGCGTCGTCCCACCCGATGAAGGTCACCGCGGAGGGGCGATCCGAGGCCGCCGACCACCAGGCCTCGACCTGGTAGCAGTTCGCGTCGGCGTCGTTGAACCAGAACGACGCGGGGTCGGAGGTCGCCGCGGTGGGGCCGACCCAGTAGCCCGTGTTCCAGTACCCCGACGTGTTCGCGCTGGACCACCAGTTGGCGGAGACCTCGACGTAGTGGTCGTTGTCGTTGGCCGAGTTGTTGCTGTCGATGACCACGGTGGTGCCGCCGGCCCCGCCGCCGCCGCCGCCGCCGCCGCCACCGCCGCCGCCGCCGCCGCCGTTGTCACCGCACGCGGTCTGGACGCGGTTCAGGTAGTCGGTCCACGGCCAGTTCGGCCCGGGATCGGTGCGGTTCCAGGGCTGCAGCTGCCCGTGGCCCACGATGTGGTGGCTGTCGCGCACCACGCCGTTGCGCTGCGTGATGCCGCAGGTCAGCTCGGCCGACCGCTGCAGCAGGCCCGTGCTCCAGCTCGACTGCGAGCCGTACCCGGCGTGCTCGATGCCCACGGAGATCGTGTTCATCGAGGTGCCGTTGCGCGAGCACTCGATGCCGCCGTTGTTGTTGCAGTCGTAGGACGCCGAGATGTGCCAGGCGCGGTTGTTCTCGTCGACCAGCGCGCGGACCTCGGAGCCCGAGTCGTTGACGACGTAGTGCGCGGAAACGCCCGAGGCGCTGTTCGCGAGCCACGACCAGCAGCCGCTGTAGGCACCCTCGCAGGTGTGGATGATGACGTAGTCGACCGACGCGCCGCCGCGGCTGTTGTAGTTCGGCGAGGGCGTCCAGATGGCGCTGCCGTCGCGGCCGCGGTCCAGATCGATGGTCGGCAGCGGGTAGTCGGGCGAGACCTCCATCGGGGGCAGCGCGTAGCCCTCGACCTCGATCCCGCGGCGCAGCGCGCCGTAGACCTCGTGGTGGACGTACTCCCGGCGGCCCTCGTCGTCGTCGATCTGCGAGTAGGCGGCGACCACGGGCGCCCAGGCGTCGAGGTCGGCCTTGTCGATGCCCTGGTCGTCGGCGATCGCGCCGAGCAGGGCGGCAGCGGCGGCGATGTTGGCGTCGCGGTCGTACTTGACCACCTCCACGTCGAGGCCGGCGAGGTCGGCCGCGAGCTCGAGGTAGTACCCGCGCAGGCCCATGATGCCGTAGGCCCGCTCCTGGCCCTCGAACTCCTCGTCGCCCTCGATCATCTGCAGGCCCGTCTCGGCGCGCGCGACGGCGAACAGGATCTCGGAGGGGACGGAGGCGTCTCCTGCCTGCTCGGAGAAGTCCGGCGGGACGGTCTGCTGGATCTCGTGGGGCGGCGGCGGGTCGCCCCGGACGGCCCCGAGCGGCGTGGGCGCGCAGGCGGACAGGGCGAGCGTGGCGAGGCTGAACAGAACAGTGTGGCGTTGCATAGAGAAGAACCCCCAGTCGGCTCGCCGCGCAGTATCCACCACGTGTACCGCTGGGGGAAGGGCCGACGGAATTCTTTCAAGCGGACCCGCACCGGGAGCGGGCGACGAAAGGTGCGCGGCGCGGACGCGCGACGGGCTCCGGTGGTGCCGCCGAGAAAGCGCTCAGGTCAGGTTGCCGACGATCCGATGAGGACACCATGCTGTGGTGGTTCTCCCACGCCCTCGCCTTCCAGGTCGACCGCGCTCCGGACGGCGATCCCCTGCGCTGGCCGTCGTTTCCGGTGGCGGTGGGCTGGGTGCCGACCGAGGCGGATCCGCGCGTGGGCGACGCGGGGCCCGACGCGCTCGCCGACGCGCTGGCGGCCTGGTCCACGGTGCCCGGCGCGGCCGTCGCGCTCGGCGGCGCGGGCGAGGCCTGCCGCGTGCCGTCCATCTCGCCGTTCGACCCGAACTGCGCCTGGGTCCTCGCGGCGTGGCCCTACGACGACACGCTGCTGGCCCTCTCCTCCACCTGGTCCGACAGCCGCGGCGCCATCCTCGCCTTCGACATCGAGGTCAACGGCGAGCGCGCCTGGTCCCCGCCCGGCTACGACCTGCGCGCGGCGCTGACCCACGAGGTCGGCCACGGGCTCGGCCTCGAGCACTCGCGGCTCGCCGAGGCGACCATGTTCGCCACGATCGAGCCCGACGACGCCTCGGCGCGCGACCTGTCCGCCGACGACCGCGCGGGGGAGACGTTCCTGTACCCGGCGGACGCCCCCGGCGGCTGCTCCCAGGCCCCTCGGGACGGCTCGTGGCGCGCGTGGGCCGTCCTGGCGCTGCTCGTCGCCCTGGGCTGGCGCAGCCGGTAGCGCCCACGCGCGGAACCGGTGGGCCTGCGCGGGGAACCAGGATAGCGGCTCCGTCGGGAGGTGCCCTCATGGGTGACGTCGTCGAGATCTCGCCGTCCGGACGCGCGAAGTGCCGTGGGTGCAAGGAGTCCATCCCGAAGGGCGTCGTCCGCTTCGGCGAGTCCTACGACTCCGCGTTCACCGGCGGCGAGGCGCTGCGCTACTGGCACCTGCTGTGCGCGGCGAAGAAGCTGCCCGTGCAGGTGGAGCGCGCCCTGTCGGAGTTCGACGGTGACGTCCCCGACAAGGAGCAGGTGGTGGCCGAGCTCACCGCCGCCAAGAAGAAGAAGGGCAAGGGCGCGGTCAAGGCGCCGCTGCCCCACGCCGATCTCGCGCCGACCGGCCGCGCGCGGTGCCTGGCCTGCAGCGAGCCCATCCCGAAGGGCTCCGTGCGCGTCGCGGTGGAGCGCGAGGTCGACGGGCCGATGGGGCCGATGAAGAGCGCGGGCTACCTCCACCCGGCCTGCGCCCTGGGCTTCGCCGAGGAGCAGGGCGAAGACACCGACGACTTCGTGGAGCGGCTGTTCCAGAACAGCATCCACCTCGAGGACGCCGACCGCGAGAAGCTCCAGACGGAGCTCGGGCTGGACTGAGCGGCCGCCGGCGGGGCTCAGGCCTCGCGGCGCGCCAGCGCCTCGCGGATCACGGGGCGCGCCCGGAAGCGGTCCACGGCGGCCGTCGGGATGGCGGCGAGCATCCGCTCGACCACCTGGCGGATGGCCCCGATCACGCGCCGGTCGGGGCTCGCCCGCTGCATCTCGACCATCAGCTCGAGCCGGATGCCGTCCTCGGTGCCGTCGGCGGCGCCGAGCAGCGACAGGCCGCGCTTGAGCGCCGCCCGCGCCGGCTCGGGTTGCCCGACCTCGATGAGGGCCATGGCGGCGTCCTGGGCGATGCGCGTGCCCGTCAGCACGAGCAGCGGGGCGGGCCGGGTGAGCGCCCAGGTGGCGAGGTCGCGGGCGCGGCTCGGCTCCGAGGCGGCGTACAGGCGCGCGCTCACCGCCGCGAACTGCGCCGGCGGGTCGTCGACGGGGCTCGCGGCCACCTCCTCGGCGGGCGGCAGCGCCGCCAGCGCGTCGTGGCGGCGGCCGAGGTCGGCGAGCACGCGCGCGGCGCGCAGGCGCGGGTCCCAGCCGGCGCCGTCGGTGGCCTTGGCGAAGACCAGGCTCTGCTGCGCGGCGTCCTCGGCCTCGGCCGTCTCGCCGAGGCGGAGCAGCAGGTCGGCGAGCAGGGCGTAGGCCTCGGGCAGCCGCTCGCCCAGGCCGTGCCGCCGCGCCAGGTCGACGAGGCTCTCGGCGCGGTACAGCGCGCTGCCGAAGCGCCCAGCCGCCATCTCGAGCTCGATGGCGCGGGCCAGGACCCCCGCCCGGACGCGGTAGTCGCCGTCGGGGTTGAGCAGGTCGTCGGCCTGGGCCAGCAGCGCCATGGCCTCCTGCAGCCGGCCCTGGATGGCGCGCAGGTGCGCCAGGCCGCGCCGGGCGCGCGCCTCGGCGTCGGGGTCGCCGGCCTCGGTGGCGGCGAACATGGCGTCGCCCACAGCGTCTCGGCGTCGCCGAGGCGGCCGGCCCGCAGGGCGATGTCGGCCAGGGCGCGCAGCGGCGGCGCCTCCGGCGACCGCGCCGTCACCTGCTGCAGGGCCTCGCGCAGCAGTGGCTCGGCGTCGGCGAAGCGGCCGGCGCGGTAGTGCGCGCGGCCGAGGCCGCCGAGCGTGCGCGCCGACAGCTCGGGGTCGCCCTGCGCCCCCGCCGCGGCGACCGCGCGCTCGAGCGACGGGACGGCGTCGTCCCAGGCCCGGCGGGCCAGCAGCGCCTCGCCCCGCAGCAGGTCGATCCAGCCGCCGAGCCGGACGCGCTCGGCCTCGCCGAGCGCCGCCTGCCCCGCCTCGCGGACCTGCTCCGCGGCCTCGCACACGTCGAGGACCTCGGCGAAGCGGCCCTCCCGCGCCGCGCGCTTCGCCGCCTGCACGTACAGCGGGAACGCCGACGCCGCCTCGCCTGCGGCCGTCAGGTGGCGCGCGACCTCGAGCGCGTTGGTCCGCCGGCGGCGGGCGCCGAGCGCCTCGGCCAGCGCGGCGTGCAGCGCGCGGAGCCGGCCCGGCGGCAGCCCCGCCCGCACCACGCGGGCCGTGCACGGGTCGGCGAGCCAGACCTCCTCGGGCTCGCCCTCCTGGGTGGTGCGCAGGAGCAGGCGCTGCTTGACCAGCTGGTCGATGCGCTTCGCGGCGTCGGGGTCGTGGGGGCGGCAGCGCTCGAGCAGTGCGGGCGCCGCGGGCCGGTCGAGCACGGCGAGGAGCTCGCACAGGTCGCGCGCGGCCGGCTCGAGCGCCGCCAGCTCCGCGCCGATGCGCCGCTGGACCTCCTCGGGCACCGGCAGGTCGGCCCGGCGCAGCTCCTCCAGCGGCCGCGCCGGCCGCAGCACGTCGCCCGCGCGCACGAGCCACCCGGCCCGCACCAGCGCCTCGAGCTGCAGCATCATCGGGCCTGGCAGCCCGCGGTAGTCGGCGTGCAGCCGCCGCGCGAGGGTCGGCGCGACCGGGCCGGTGGCGCCTCGGTCGCGCAGCATCGCGATGGTCGACTTCGCGTCGACCGCGCCGACCTCGAGGACCTCCCACTGCGCCCCGCCCTCGCCCACGAGCGCGCTCGCCTCGCCGTCGGTGTCGGGCGTGGCGAACACGAACAGCACCGCGCCCCGCCCGGATCCGGCAGAGTGGCCCTCGTGGCTGCGCTGCCGCGCCGCGCGCGCCAGGGTCAGGATGGCCGTGGGCTCGGCGCGGTCGAGGTCGTCGACCAGCAGCACCACCGGCTCGTCGCGGGCGAGGTCGGCGAGCTCGTCGGCGTCGTGCAGGTCGAGCGCGAGCGCCACGTCGGCGAGCAGCCGCGGGCCGGCGTCGACCAGCGCGACGGCCAGCCCGTGGCTCGTGGCCTGCTCCTCGAGCGCGCGCAGCAGGTGCGTGCGTCCGCTGCCCACCGGGCCGACGAGCCCCACCGTGGCGCCCGTCCCGTCCATGACCCCCATGAGCAGCCGGTTGAGCGCGCCCATCACCTCGTCGCGCCCGCGGAGCGGCGGCGTGTCGGGGTCCTCGGGGCGGTCCAGCGCGGCGAGCACGGCCTGGGCGGAGGGGTAGCGGTAGGCGCGGTCCTTCTGGAGCAGGCGGGTGCAGATCCGCTCCAGCACGGCGGGCACCGTGGGGTCGAGCGCGCCGATCGGCCGCGGCACCTCGGTCAGGTGCCGCGCGAGGTAGCCCGCGACGGAGTCGGCCTCGATGGGCCGGTGGTACGTCGCCATCAGGTACAGCACGGCGCCGAGGGCGTACAGGTCGGCGCGGCGGTCGACGCCCTCGTCGGTGATGAGCTCGGGGGCCATGAACGCGACGGTGCCGACGAGGCGCCCCGCCATCGTGAGCTGCGTCGTCTGCGTGTTGTCGGCCTTCACCACGCCGAAGTCCGAGATCTTCGGCTCGCCCCGCCGCGTGAGCAGCACGTTGCTGGGCTTGAGGTCGCGGTGGATCAGCCCCTGGTCGTGGACGTAGGCGAGCCCGCGGCACAGCCCGCGCAGGATCCGGTCGATCCGCACCCACCGGTCCTTCGGATCCTGGGCGCGCCACCGGGCGATCTCGGTGTCGAGGTCGGTCCCGTCGACGTACTCCATGGCGATCCACGGATAGCCCTGGTGCACGCCGGCCTCGTAGACCTTGACGATGTTGTCGTGGTCCATGCGCGACAGCGCGCGGTACTCCCGGGTGAACCGCTTGACCTCCTCCGGCAGCACCCGCGCGGGGTTCAGGACCTTGACGGCGACGGGCGCGTCGCGCTCGTCCAGCGCCCGGTACACCGTGGCGAGGCCTCCGGCGCCCACCTGCTCCGCGAGCCGGTACCGACCGAGCTGGTCGCCGGGCGCGGGGTGGGGACGAGTCCACCGCTCCACGGGCCTGGGGATGCGCCAACCGGCTCTCCTGTGGGGTACGACCCCTCCGGGACTGTACCTCATCCCGCCGCGGCGGTCCGTCGCGGTGCGTCCGCGGGCGCCACGGCCGTCGCGCCAGGCGCGGGCGGCCTGCTCGCGGGTCCGCCGGCGCTCTGCGGAGCATCCGCCACCCTGGCGGCCGGCCTCGACCCAGCCGCGGTCCTGGAACACCGACAGCACGTCCACCAGCAGGTGGACGGGGATCTGCGTCGCCGCCAGCTCGTGCAGGTCGACCCAGCCCTCGCCGTCGTCCTCGAGCGCCTCCCAGACGAGCCCGGCGACCTCGGCGTCGGCCATCCGGCGGTGCGGCGGCAGGCGCGGCGGGCCGGGCCGGCGCCAGACCTCGACGGCCTGCGGCGCGTCGACGTGCTGCGCGACCACCACCGACAGCAGCGTCGAGAACCACAGCAGGTGCATCCACAGCATCGCGATGGGGACGAACTGGAACCAGCCGTAGGTCGCGGTGAGCGTGGAGATGCCGTAGTCGGAGGTGGTGTAGGCCCAGAAGAAGAGCTTGACGAGCTCGAGCCACGTCCCGCCGACGGCGGCGCCCGCCAGCACGGCGGGCCAGCGGGGCCGGCGGCGCGGGAACACGGCGATGCCGAGGCCGAGGACCAGGACCGAGCCGAGCCAGGCCAGCGGGGTCAGCGCGGGATGCGTGGTCAGCAGCCAGCCGCTGGCCACGTTGCCGCCGACGACGAGCAGCACCGCCCACACGCCGAACACGGGGAACAGGGCGAAGTGGCGCAGCCAGGTGCCGCCCGGCGGCGAGGCCGACAGCTCGTCGAAGTCGAACGCGGCGGCGGCGTACAGCTGCCAGCCGAGGAAGACGGCGCTCGCGGCGCCGCCGAGCCCGAGCACCATCGGGTGGGCGGCGGCGATGCGCGCCGACAGGGTGCGGGCGAAGGGCTCGGAGGTCCCGCCGAACACGCCGGCGTCGACCACCTGCTGGACGGCGTGCACGAGCAGATCCTGCCGCCCGACGAGGTGCAGGGCGGCGGCGGCGGTCACGAGCAGCGGCAGCACGCACTCCAGGCACCACAGCGCGAGGAACCCGCTGCGGACGTGGATGCGGCGGCCGGCGATCGCGTCACGCGCGACGCCCCACGCCCGCAGCGCCCAGCGGCGCAGTGGACGGGGGGCTCTGGCAGACAGCGCGCCCAAGCGGGTCAGGCGGTCCGGCGGTTGGCTTCCCTGGCCGACAGCGAGGTGACGTTCTCGGCGTTGTGGTCGCGGAACACCTGCTTGGCCGTGCTGACGCGGTCGTTGGCCGTGCCGCAGTCGACGGTGATGACGATCTGGCCCTCCTGGATGGCGCCTTCGTAGAGCTTGGCCTCGACCTCGGTCATGCCCATGCCGATGAGCCCGCCCGCGAGGCCGCCGACGGTGCCGCCGGCGGCGATGCCGGACAGCGCCGCGAAGATCGGCCCGGCCGCGATCAGGGGCCCCAGGCCCGGGATGGCGAGGGAGCCCATGCCGACGAGCAGGCCGAGGATGCCGCCCACCACGCCGCCCGTGCCGGCGCCGATGGAGGCGCCCTCGGGGGCCTTGGTGTTGGCCTCGTGGACGAACTCGGTGCTCGAGAGGTGGTTCGGGAGCAGCACGGAGATGTCGTCGCTCTGGAAGCCGGCAGACTTCAGCGCGACCACGATGTCGTAGGCCTGGTTCTCGTCCTTCGCCGTACAGAGCGCGACGTTGGTGTGTGCCATCGGTCCTCCTGGTGGTGTCCGCGGGCGGCCCGTTCGACCGCCGCGGTCTCACCATCGGACGTATGCAACCCCGCGGAGCGCTACCAAGCGAAATGCATGCAAGGGTACCCCCCGCCACCCCATGATCACAGCCCGCCGCAGGGCGCCCGCCCGCCGCCAGGAGCGCACCCCAGCCCCGCCGCTGAGGCCTCGTTCCAGCTCGGAGCGTGCGCGCAGGGCGAGGCGGTACGCGACGTCGGCGCCCCATGACCATTCGCACCCGCACTCCGCGCCTGACGGCGCCGGCGTGGCGTACCGCGTCGCCCGAGCACACCCCAGAAAACACAGCGCCGGCGTGGCGTACCGCGTCGGCCGAGCACACCCCCATGGACGCGAGCACACCCCCAATAGACACGCGGGGGACGGTACGAGGACCATTCCCCGTACCGCCCCCCACATCCGCAGGCCTTCATCAGGGGCACGGACTGACCTGCGGACGTCCCGTACCAATGCGAGCCCCGTGCCAACCCGCAGACGCCGCGCTGGCGCCCCTCCGCCGGAACGGTGACGCGCGATGACACCGGAACCGCGACCGACGTGTCGCGACGGCCCACGGCCAGCGGATCCACCGGCGTCGCGGTCCGGAAACCGACCCGGTGGCCGGATTCCCGGAGCACCGTTAACATCGGTTCGACCCAGCAGGGGGCGACATGGACGCGGGATTCCGGTGGGTGACCCTCTCCGACGGCACCGTCGACCTCGGGCGGGAGCTCGTCACCCGGCGCGGGCAGGTCACCCCGCTCACCACGCGCGAGGCCGCCCTCATCGCCTACCTCGCCGCCCGCCCCGGCGAAGCCGTGTCGCGCCAGCAGCTCCACGTCGACGTGTGGGGCTACGCCGCCAGCGTGGTCAGCCGCACCGTCGACACGACCGTGCGCCGCCTGCGGGCGAAGATCGAGGTCGATCCGGCCCAGCCCGCGCACCTGCAGACGGTCCACGGCCAGGGCTACCGCTTCCAGCCCCTGCAGGCGGGCGGCGCCGCGCGCGTGGGGCGCGACCGCGAGCTGGCCGCGGTCACCGCCGCCTGGGCCGACCGCCCGCGCCTCGGCGTGGTCGGCCCCCCGGGCGTGGGCAAGAGCCTGCTGCTGCGCGAGCTCGCCGAGCGCCTCCGCGCCGCCGGCCGCGACGTGGCCTGGCTCGACGCCCCCACCCCCGCGCCGCCCGGCCCCCTGGCCGTCGTCGACGACGTGGCGCCCGACGACCTCGCCACCGTCGCGCGGTGGCCGGGCCGGGTGCTGTTCGCCGCGCGCGAGCGCCGTCCCGTGCCCGGCCTGGCGTGGATCGAGCTCGGCCCGCTCCCCGCCGCCGACGCCGCCACCCTGTTCCTCGCCCGCGCCCGAGAGGCCGAGCCCGGCTGGGACGCCGCGCCGGCCGCGCTCCAGGCCATCGTCGACCGCCTGGACCGCCTGCCGGGCGCGCTCGAGGCGGCCGCCGCCCGCGCCCACGTCCTGCCGGCCGACGCCATGCGGGCCCACGCCGCTGGCCGCCGCGCCGCGCTGCCGGCCCTGCCGCCCGACCAGCGCGACGTGCTCGCCCGCCTCGCCGCGTTCGAGGGCCCGTTCGACCTCGAGGCGGCCGAGGCCGTCGTCGACCGGCCCGACGCCCTCGTCGACGCGCTGACGGCGCTGCGC
>JAWKRQ010000009.1:0-215103 GCA_041389545.1 Myxococcota bacterium
AACCCCGCGCGCACCCACGCCGTCGACGTCCCGGCCGGCCGCGCCCACGTGTTCTTCCCCGAGGCCACCCCCGAGCGGTGCACGGCCGCGCTCCTCGTCGAGGTCGACGCCGTGGGCCTGGTCCGCGGCGCCCGCCAGGCCGACGACGCCCCGCTCGCCCAGTACGTCAACGATCGCCCCTACGCAGCGTCGTCGTTCCTGTCGGTGGCGCTCTCCCGCGTGTTCCAGACGGCGCTGGCCGGACGCAGCCGCGAGCGCCAGGCCCTGGCCGACGCGGCGATCCCGCTGTCAGCAACGCTCCACGCCGTCCCGTGCCGCGGCGGCGAAGCCGTCGTGCGTCGCCTGTTCGAGCCCCTCGGCTACGAGGTCACGGCCGAGGCCCTGCCGCTCGATCCAGCGTTCCCGGCCTGGGGTCCGAGCCGCCTCCACGACCTGACCCTCGTGCGCACGGGCCGCCTGGCCGAGCTGCTGACGCACCTGTACGTGCTGGTCCCCGTCCTCGACGACCACAAGCACTACTGGGTCGGCCCCGACGAAGTCGACAAGCTGCTCGCCCGCGGCGAGGGCTGGCTCGGCGAGCACCCCGAGCGGGAGCTCATCGTCGAGCGCGCGCTCAAGCACCGGGGCGCCCTGGTCCGCGACGCGCTCGACCGCCTGCGCGACGACGACGGCGTCGACGACGCGCCCGACCACGAGGCCGGCGGCGAGGAGGCCCTGGAGCGCCCGCTCAGCCTGAACGAGCAGCGGCTCGACGCCGTCGTCGAGGCGCTCCGCGCGGCCGGCGCCGCCACCGTCGCCGACCTCGGGTGCGGGGAGGGCAAGCTGCTGGCCCGCCTCGTCCGCGACGCGCAGTTCACCCGCGTCCTCGGGATCGACGTGTCGGTGCGCGCCCTGGAGCGCGCCCGCCGGCGCCTCGACCCCGAGCGGCTGCCGGCCCGCGTCGCCGAGCGCCTCACGCTGGCCCAGGGCTCGGCCACCTACCGCGACGCGCGTCTGGGCGACGTCGACGCGATCTGCCTGGTCGAGGTGATCGAGCACGTCGAGCTCGATCGCCTGCCGGCCGTCGAGCAGGCCGTGTTCGCGGCTGCCCAGCCGCGGGTGGTCGTCGTGACCACGCCGAACGCCGAGTACAACGTCCGCTTCGACGGCCTGGCCGCCGGCGCGCTCCGCCACACCGACCACCGCTTCGAGTGGACGCGCGCCGAGCTCGAGGGCTGGGCCGGCGCGGTGGCCGCCCGCCACGGCTACCGGGTCCGGTTCGCGCCCATCGGCCCCGTCGACCCGGAGGTCGGCGCCCCCACCCAGCTGGCGGTGTTCGAGCGATGACGTCCCGCCCCATCCAGATCCCGAACCTGTCGCTGGTGCTGCTCGTCGGCGCCAGCAGCAGCGGCAAGTCCACCTTCGCCCGGCGACACTTCCGCCCCACCGAGGTCGTGTCCTCCGACGCCTGCCGCGCGCTCGTCGCCGACGACGAGGCCGCGATGGACGCCACGACCGACGCCTTCGACCTGCTGCACCACCTGGTCGGCCTGCGGCTCAAGCGCGGCCACCTCACGGTGATCGACGCGACCAGCGTCAAGCCCGAGGACCGCCGGCCGCTGGTCGCCCTGGCGAAGGAGCACCACTGCCTCGTCACGGCGATCGTGTTCGATCTGCCCGAGCCCGTGCTGCTCGAGCGCCACCGCGCCCGGCCCGACCGCGACTTCGGCCCCCACGTCGTCCGCAACCAGCGCTCGGCGTTGCAGCGCGGCCGGCGCGGGCTGAAGCGCGAGGGCTACCACCGGCTCTACGTCCTCGACGACCCGGCGGAGATCGACGCCGTGACCGTCGAGCGCGTCCCGCTGTGGAGCGACCGGCGCGACGTGCGCGGCCCGTTCGACCTGGTGGGCGACGTCCACGGCTGCTACGCCGAGCTCGTCGCGCTGCTCGAGCGGCTCGGCTACGCGATCGGCACCACCGAGGCCGGCGAGCCCACCGCCACGGCGCCCGGAGGCCGCACCGCCGTCTTCCTGGGCGACCTCGTCGACCGCGGGCCGCGCTCGCCGGACGTGCTGCGCCTGGTGATGAACATGGTGGGCTCCGGCGCGGCGCTGTGCGTCCCGGGCAACCACGACGTGAAGCTGGCGAAGAAGCTGCGCGGCCGCGACGTGCGCCTCTCGCACGGCCTGGCCGAGACCGTGGCGCAGCTCGAGGGCGAGCCGGAGGCGTTCCGGGAGCGGGTGGCGTCGTTCGTGGAGGGCCTGGTGAGCCACCTGGTGCTCGACGGCGGCAAGCTCGTCGCCGCCCACGCCGGGCTGAAGGAGGCGTACCAGGGACGCGGCTCGGCGCGCGTCCGCGAGTTCTGCCTGTACGGCGAGACCACCGGCGAGACCGACGCCTACGGTCTGCCCGTCCGCTACGACTGGGCCGCCGAGTACCGCGGCGCCGCGCGGGTCGTGTACGGGCACACGCCCGTGCCCGAGGCGACCTGGGTGAACGGCACGATCTGCATCGACACCGGCTGCGTGTTCGGCGGCTCGCTGACGGCCCTGCGGTACCCCGAGCAGGAGCTGGTCTCGGTGCCCGCGGAGCGGACGTGGTACGAGCCCGTCCGCCCGCTCGTCCCGCCCGATCCGCGCGCCGGCAGCGACCTGCTCGACCTCGACGACGTGTCGGGGCGACGCCACGTCGAGACGCGCCTCGGCCGCACCGTCACCGTCGGCCTCGAGCACGCGCCGCGGCGGCGCTGGAGGTGATGAGCCGCTTCGCCGTCGACCCGCACTGGCTCGTGTACCTGCCGCCCACGATGTCGCCGTCGGAGACCGCTCCCGAGGGCGCGGCCGTGCTCGAGCACCCGCGGGAGGCGCTGGCGTACTACCGCAACCACGGCGTGCCCCACGCGATCCTGGAGGAGAAGCACATGGGCTCGCGGGCGGTGCTCGTCGTGTGCCGGGACCCCAAGGTCGGGCCGCGGCGGTTCGGCGTGGCGTCGCCCGGGCTCGGGGTGGTCACGTCGCGCACCGGGCGGCCGTTCTTCCGGGACCCGCAGTTGCAGGCCGCGCTGCTGTCGCGCGTGTCCGCCGCGTTGGCGGCGAGTGGGCTGTGGGACGAGCTCTCGGCACCGACTGGGTCGTGCTCGACGCCGAGATCCTGCCGTGGTCGCTCAAGGCGATCGAGCTCATCCGCGCGCAGTACGCGCCCGCCGGGGCGGCCGGCGTCCACGTGCTGCGGCGGGCCGAGGCGCTGCTCGAGAGGCGGCCGCGCGCGACCTGGTCGGCCGCGCCGCTGTTGGCGGCGACGACGGCGCGGCGAGCCACGGTCGAGGCCTTCCGCGCGGCCTGCCGGCGCTACTGCTGGGAGACGCAGGACCTCGACGGCGTGCGGCTCGCCCCGTTCCACCTGCTCGCCAGCGAGGGCGGCGTGCACACCGACCGCGACCACGGCTGGCACCTGTCCACGCTGGCGCGGCTCGGCGCCGTCGACCCGCTGTTCCTCGCGACGGACCACCGGGTGGTGGACCTCGCGGACCCGGCGTCCGAGGCCGAGGCCGTGGCGTGGTGGGAGGCGCTGACGGCGGCGGGCGGCGAGGGGGCGGTGGTGAAGCCGATGTCGTGGCTGGCGCGGGGCAAGCGGGGGCTGGTGCAGCCGGCGCTGAAGTGTCGCGGGGCGGAGTACCTGCGCATCGTCGACGGCCCGGAGTACACGCTGCCGCACAACCTCGAGCGGCTGCGGGCGCGCGGGCTGTCGCGGAAGCGGTCGCTGGCGCTGCGGGAGCTGGCGCTCGGGCTCGAGGCGCTGCACCGGTTCGTGGCGCGGGAGCCGCTGTATCGGGTGCACGAGTGCGTGTTCGGGGTGCTGGCGCTCGAGAGCGAGCCGGTGGACCCGCGGCTGTAGTCCGGCCGACGCAGGCGGCGGGGTGGACGCGAAGCGGTGGAATGATATCATGATATCAAGGTATCAGGAGGTCGAGATGGCCCAGCTCATCGTCAGAAATCTCGACGACGAGATCGTGGACGCGCTCAAGGCCCGCGCGGCGGCCCACGAGCGGTCGGCAGAGGCCGAGCATCGCGCGATCCTCTACGCTGCCCTGAAGGGGCCGGCCGCCGGGAAGTCGCTGTGGGAGTGGCTCGCTGCGATGCCGGAGGTCGGCGAGGACGAGGACTTCGCGCGCGCGCGGGATCTCCCCCGGGACGTGGAGCTGTGAGCTGGCTGCTCGACACGAACGTCGTCTCGGAGCTCCGGAAGGGCGCGCGCGGCGATCCCGGCGTCGTGCGGTGGGCCGCAGGTCGGCAGGACGAGGCTTGGCTGAGCGTGCTCACGGTCGGCGAGATCAGGCGGGGGATCGAGCTGCTGCGGCGCAGGGACGAGGCTGCGGCGCGCCACTTGGACGTGTGGCTGGCGGGACTGCTCGGCGCGTTCGAGTCCCGCATCCTGCCGGTCGACGTGCGGGTCGCAGAGATGTGGGGCCGCTCGAACGTGCCTGATCCGGTGCCGACGGTCGACGGGTTGCTCGCGGCGACCGCGCTGGTCCACGACCTGACGTTCGTGACGCGCAATGTCGAGGACATCGCGGGTACGGGCGTTCGTGTGCTGAACCCCTTCGAGGCAGGATGAGGAGCGTCGCGTTGAAGGCGTTGAGGGGGTGAGCTAGGTCACTCCGCGGCATCCACCGCGGCGGCGATGGTGGCGATGTCCAGGAACAGGGGCGTCGGGTCGCCGTGGAGCATGCACGCCCTCGAGACGCGAGAACCCCAGGCCGTCGTAGAACGCGACCGCGTCGGGCTTGGCGTCGGTGACCACGCCGACGCAGCCGACCTGATCGCGTTGGGCGAGAGGCGCAGGATGTGGCGGACGAGCGCCTGACCGATCCCGAGCCCCTGCGCGCGTCGGTCGACGCCGAGCCGGGAGCCGTCGAACGGGGAGGTCGGGGAGCCGCTTCCGGAGCTTCGCGTCAGGCACGGTGCGGCGCTCGATTCCCGCCCGCGACGGTGGCGTAGCCCAGGATGTGCGAACACGATCGAACAGCGCCCCCGGTGCTTCCGTAGCGAGAACTCGTCGCATCACGTTCGCGCTGGTTCGCAGGCTTGGTTCGAGCGAGGAGATCGGCGAACGGGAGGAGCGAAAGCTCGTGGGATGGCGCGCCGTTCAGTGGCGGCGGATGCTCGACGAGGGCGTGTACCGCAACCAGAGTGCGTTGGCCCGCGGTGAGGCGTGTCGACCGCGGCCGTCAGCATCGCACTGCGGAAGCTCCGCGAGCGCGAGGGGTAATGCTTCGACTGGCTCCGCAAGAGACCGTCGGGCCAGTCAGCGGACGGGCCCAGGGCGACCCGCTGGTCGGCGAGGATCCGCCAGATCGACCGCGAACGCTGTGGCAGCGGCCTGAAGTGCGGCGTCGACGCTGGCTGTGTACTTGTCGAGCTCCGTGGTCCCAGGAGGGGCAGCGACCCGCCCCGCGGTGGTCGGGTACCGGAAGGTCGTGGCGTAGGCACCGAGGTGCTCGATGGCACGCAGGAGCGGCTTGAGGGGGTTCTCGTCGGGTACCCGATCGACCATCTCGCGCAGCAGGTGTTTGATGCCCGCGTGGACGCCCTCAGAGGTCAGTACCGCTCGGATCACCTTCTCGGCAGCCTGTGAGCAGAGGTAGACGGCATTCCGGTTGCCCGAGGCCGCCAGGAGCCTTGCTCCCTGGAGGTCTTCTGCAGCGATCCGGAGCAAGCTCGCGATCTGAACGTCAGCGCTCATAGAGGAGCACGCCGTGATGCGCGGCCTCGTAGGCCAGCGTGTTCGGCACCTGAGCGCCATCGACGAAGTCGCTCGAAGCACACGCGATGACGTCGGCGCGGACTGAAGCGCGCCGAGCGAGCTCCCAGCCCGCCAGAGGGTCCGTCGCGCCGCGTTCGGCAACCTCGTCGGGAACGACCGCGAGCAGGTCCCAGTCGCTCTCGACGCCTGCCGTCCCTCGGGCCCGGCTGCCGAACAGCCAGATGGCCTCGGGCGCCCAGGCCTCGACGATCAAGCGGACGAGCTCGGCGATCGGGGCCACATCGGCATCGAGGTCGGTGGTGAGGTGGGACATGCGGCCTTCTAACGTCGCTCCCGGTCTCGCGCCCCAAGGCGCCCCGTCCGTCGACGCACCCTCGAAGTGCGGTCCCGTGCTCGTCCGGATCTCGTCGATGAGCGGCGCAGCATCGATGTCGCTCACGCATCCTCCTGCGGTGCGGGGGCGCCCGAACACGCGCCACGATCTCGTGAGGGTCGTTATCCCGCCCAACTCCTGGCGGAAGGTCCGATTGCGACCAGCCGAGCTGGATTTCCTCCCGCCGAACCGGCGCGAGACGCTTCGTCCCGGGTACGTGCTGACGAGGAGGGTCGTTGAACCCCGGTGCGCCCATCTGCCTGTCGCTCGACGGCATGCCCCCGATCCGGCTCGCCCCCATCGCCGCCGCCGAGCGGGTGGTGCTGCGCCGCTTCTGCAGGCCCCTGCGGCAGGCGTTCTCCTGGGAGACGCCGGGGTCGTCGCTGGCGGTGCCGAAGACCCTCGCCGCCTTGGAGCACCTGTACGGCCCAACCGGCGAGGAGCGCGGCGACGTGAGCACGTTCGTGACCTTCTTCGCGATGTCCTGGCGCGACGGCGACCGCCCCAGGCACCATCTGCAGTCCATCGGCGACCGCAAGGGCGCGCTGAACGTGGACTACTGGCGCGTCGAGGACGAACCCCTCTCCGGAGCGGAAGCGGGAGGCTTCGGCGAGCCGTCACCCGACTTCCCTGCCGCGGCGATGGACGCAGCCACCACGCAGCTCGTCGAGATGCTGGAGCGCCACGCCGGGGCACTGGTAGGTACGCTGCAGCCGTTCTGCCGCATCGTGCGCTCGTGTCTGCTGGCGTACGGCTTCCGCGGGGGCCGGTTCTTCGAGGAGGCGTTCGAGGAACAAGGCGAACTCGACGCCTTCGTCTCGGCCTTCGATCCGGACGGGGCCCTGTCGCGGGCCGGGCGGGACGCGGTGCTGTCCCACTACCCCCCACCGTGAGCTCGATCCAGAGCCGTTCGAGATCGGTGTGTGGTTGGGGTCGGGCCCGCGACGATCCCAACCAGCGGGGCGCTGCGAACGAGATCGAAATGCCCCCGGCAGGGCTCGAACCTGCGACCCCGGGTTTAGAAGACCCGTGCTCTTCCGGCTGAGCTACGAGGGCGGCCCGTCTGCCGTAACCGCCGCTCGCCCGCCCCGCTCGGACGCCTACCGCAGCAGCTGCAGGTACGCGATGATGTCGGCCTTGTCCTGCTCCGTCAGCGTCAGCCCGATCACCACCTGGAAGTACGCCTGGTAGTGGTCCATCAGCGCCTGCAGGTCCGCCGCGCTGTTGTCGTGGAAGTACGGCGCCGTGTCCACCGCCCCCCACACCGTCGGGATCCGGAAGAAGTTCGCGTCGTTCGGATCCCCCGTGATCAGCGCCCGCCCCGGATCCGGCGACTCGACGATCACCGGCGGCGCCGACGGGTCGCTCGGATCCGCGAAGGCGAACGTCTGCAGCGCCGTCCCCGCGGTGTTGAACTCCGACACCAGCGCCGTGAAGAACCGGCTCCCCGGCGGCAGCGGCGCCTGCAGGAACACCCCCGTCTCGTTCAGGTACGGCCCGCTGTGGCAGTGCGCGCACACGCCGTCGGGGCTGGAGCTGTCGAACCACGCCGCGCCGCGGATCTCCTCCGGCGTGGTGCCCGGCGGCAGCGACACCGGCCGCCCGGTGCGCTCCCACTGCTTCATCGCGTTGCTGCTGTAGAACTCGTCCTTCGTCTGCTCGTGCTGGGCGATGGCGTCGAGCTCGGCGACGGTGGGCTGCCGCCCGGGCTCGAAGTGCGCGTTCACCGCGCCGAGCGCCTGCTCCTGCAGCGTGGCGTTCCGCCCGTCCTGCATGAACAGCACCTCGAGGCCGGGGTTGTTCACGACAGTGGACGCCCCGCGGAACAGCTCGACCTGCGTGGCGCTCGGGTCGTCGACGAGCGTGACGTTGGGCGGCAGGTCGATGCGGATGCGGAACGTGGCGTCGGTGCGCAGGCGGTCGTAGGAGGCGCCCGTGCCGTCGTCGCTGTCGAGCGCGCGGAACAGCGGGTCGCCCGGATCGGCCTGCCACGCCGCCTCGATGTCGTCGGGGCCGATGGCGCCGGACGCCTCGAGGTGGCACGTCGCGCAGACCCGCCCGTTGCCCTGGAACAGCTCCTGCTCGAACAGCTGCTTGCCCGACAGGCCCTGCCCCTGGGCGTGGGCCAGCCCCGCCACGTCGGCGGCCTCGGGCGCGGGGAGGGCCTCGCCGCAACCGGCGAGCAGGGCGAGACAGACCGCGGAGAGACGCATTCGGGCTCCTGTGCGAGGGGTGGAGCCAGGGTAGTGCGTCGATCGTACCGCGTCGGTCACAAGCCGGTATCGGACGCATCCCGTCTCGATCGCCGGAGATCGCGCAGGCCGGGGGCGACGGTTTCGCCCCCGGCCCGGGACGCGTCAGTTGGAGCCGACGACCTGCAGGTTGTCGATCGCGATGTCCTCGTCGCCCGCCTCGACGATCGCCTCGATGGACACGCTGAGCGAGCTGCCCGTCCCGGCGATCGGGAACACGAAGGTCTGCGCCGCGGGGCCGACCGCGACGGGCCCGTCGCCGATGCCGTCGCCGTCGGTGTCGACCCGGAACAGCCCGTTGGTGGTGAGGTCGCCGTGGAGCTCGGCCACCGTCGTGGCGGCGCCGCCGTCGATGCTGACCAGGAACTTGACGTAGTCGGTGCCGTCGATGTCGTTGTTGCCGTCGAGCGCGAGCGCCTCGGCGAGGTCGACCCGGATCTCGAGGCCGGAGAGCCCGGTGATGTCGACCGCGGACCACGACGCCGTGGCCGGGAGCGTCATGCCCTGGCCGTTGAGGTCCTGCATCACCATGAAGTTGCCGGAGAGCCCGGTGTACTTGCCCGTCAGGTCGGGCGGCACGTCGACGCCGAAGTCACCGCCGGTGGTCCCGTCGGACAGGCCCCAGTAGTCGAAGTTGACGTCGAAGAAGGCCACCGGCGCGCCGGCGCCGTCGAGCGTGACGAACGCCGTGGCGTCGTCGAACGACTCGGAGAGCGCCACCGTCACCGCCGGCACGCCGGTGTCGACGGCCGTGTCCACCGGACCCGTGTCCACGACGCCCGTGTCCACGACGCCCGTGTCGACCGGCCCAGTGTCGACTGCGGTGTCCACCACGCCCGTGTCGACGGGCCCGGTGTCCACCGCCGTGTCCACCGCGGTGTCGACGCCCGTGTCGACCACGATGTTCGACACGCTGTCGTCGAGCGACCGCGGCTCGATCTTGTACGCGCCGAACGAGTAGTTCAGCGGCCCAGCCACGGCGTCGATGACCGCGCCCGTCGCGAGCGACCCGTCCATCACGGGGCCCCACAGGTACAGCTGGTCGTCGACCACGGTCTCGGCGCCGGCGGCGTCGGCCACGCTGAACTCGTTGAAGCCGAGCGCCGGGTCCACGACGGTCACGTCGACGACGCGGACGAGCACGCTCTCCCAGTCCTCGCCGATGTCGCTCACGGCGACCGTCTGCGGGTCGATGGGCGTGACGGCGCCGAGGTTCGTGACGCCCGGCGCGGCCGAGCCGACCACGTCGATCTCGCTCAGGTCGTTGTACTCGTAGTACTCGCCGGAGATGCGGAGCATGTCGCCCACGGGCGCCGCGCCGAAGGTCGACTCCCAGTCGGAGCCGAGGTAGACCCAGATGCCGGTCAGCGGCCCGCCGCCGGTCTCCTGCAGGTAGACGCCGTTGGAGCCGTTGCCGGTGACCACGCCCTCGACCGTGACCTCCGTGTTCTGGGCCACCAGGCCGCTCTGGATGTCGACGATCGACGTGAGCGTGGGGGTGGTGGTGCCCCCGGTGTCGGTGTCGGTGTCGGCGTCCGCATCGGCGTCGGCGTCGGCGTCGGCATCGGCGTCCGCATCGGCGTCGGCGTCCGCATCGGCATCGGCATCGGCATCCGCATCGGCGTCGGTGTCGGTGGTGTCGAGGAAGGTGCCGGTGTCCGTGGTCTTCGGATCGCGGGGGCACGCGGTGAGGAGGGCGGTGAGTCCGACCAGTGCAACGACGTTACGCATCATTCCTCCGGGGTCGCCCAAGGTATCCGGTCGCGCAGCCGCCCCCAAGCAACGATCACGCAAACCGCGTCGCGATCCCCCCGAGCAGCGGCAGACGCAGGTGCTTGCCCGTGAAGACCATGAACAGCATCAGCAGGCTCACCGCGGGGTAGGCGAGCGCCACCAGCATGCCGCCCAGGCCGCCCACCACGTACGACAGCCCGGCCAGCAGCGACAGGACGCCGAAGACCATGTCGGCCAGGTCGCTCGGGAGCACGCTCCCCAGCGCGCCGCCGAACACCATGATGACGAGCGGCAGCACCATCATCCCGCCGACGACGAGGCCCATCGACCCGACGAAGGAGACGAGCGCCAGCACGAGCGACTGCACGGCGTGGAACCGCACGAACCGGTGCTCCTTCGGCTCCGTCGCCAGGAACACGACGGACGCGAGCACGTTGATCATGGCGACGGGCAGGTAGCAGGCCGCCGCCGCCATCTTGAAGTCCAGCTCGCCCGTCTTGGTCTTGCCCTCGAGCACGAGCTCGTCCATCGGAGCACCCCCGGCGCCAGGCTATCCGACGGTGCCCACCTGCGTCACGGTCGGCGGCGCGCTCCGCGGGTCGGGCGGGTAGGCGATCCGGTAGACGGGCAGGCCCTGCGCCAGGTGCGAGAGCGTGTGGTTCAGCTGGCGCTCCCCGCGGGCGGTGACCTCGCTCAGCAGCGCCTCCTCGGCGTCCGCCGGCACCGCACCCGCCTCCGTCAGGAACGACGCCGTCTCCCGCCGGATGTGGGCCGTCACCTGCGGGTGGCTCACGAACATCTGCAGCCCGTCGACCTGCGGCGACACGAGCGGGATCCGGGTGTACGAGTGGAACGGCGCGTCGACCGTCACGGCGATGACGGCGCCCTCGACGTGCTCCCCGCCGAGGACCACCCACTCGAGGTCGGGCGCGCCGGCCCACCGGGCCCGGTGGAACGCCCGCAGCACCGCCCTCGACAGCCCGGGACGCACGTCGTGGGCCGGGTCGGTGAGCACGAGCCGCAGGTGCCCGCAGCCCATGTAGGCCGGGTCGGTGAGGTGCTCGAGGAGCGCGGCCCGCAGCGGCTCGGGCGGGTGGGCGAGGAAGGCCCGCACCGAGCCGGCCGCGCGCAGCGCCGGCGCGAGCTGCGGGTCCTGCTCGATGGCCGCCACCAGGCGGTCCATGGCGTCGGTGTCGCTGTGCATGTAGAAGCGCCCGAAGGCGTCGAGGTGCGCCATCAGGAGGCGCTCCACGTCGTCGTCCGAGAGGGGGGCGCCGCGGACGGCCTCGGCGGCGGCGAGCGCCAGCATGAGCTCCCCCGCGTCGCCGCCGGGGGTGCCGATGACGCCCTTGTCGTCGCGGCCGTCGACGCAGGAGCGCTTGCCGTGGAGCAGGAACGCGGCGAGCTTGACCCACCGCACCGCGCCCGGGTCGCCCAGGTGGTCGAGGATCTGCGCCTCGGTGAGCTTCATCCCCGGCACGACGGGCGCCAGCGGCTTGCCGCTGCGGCTGGTGCCGGGCGGAAGCACCCGCAGCTCGAGGCGGGTCGTGCCGAGGTCGCGCGGGGCCGAGAAGCCGAGGCGCTTCCACGCCGTCATCCCGCCCTCCATGGCGGCGACGTGGTCCATCCCGAGCGCCTCCAGGTACCGCGCGGCGACGGCGGCGCGCTGCCCGGTCCCCGACACCACCACGAGCAGCGTGGTCCGCTCCAGGACGTCGGGGATGTGCGCCAACACCGCCATCGGCACCGACGTGACGGCGGGGATGTGCCCGAGCGGCCCCTCCAGCTCGTCGCGCTCGCGCACGTCGACGATGCGCACGTACTGGCCCTGCTCGGCGACGAACTCCGGCGAGACGAAGGGGGTGCCGCTCGCGTCGCGGCGGACGGTGGCCTCGAAGGAGGCGCGCGCCAGGCGCAGGACGTCGGGTTCGCGGGTCATCGAGCCTCCGGGCGGGCCCCATAGCATCCCCGCGGACTCACGGTTTGCTGACGTCGCGCTGACGCAGCCCAGGCCGGCCACGGCGTCACAGGGGGGCAAGGAGGACGGAATGATCGCCCTGATGACCGCGCTGCTCTCGGCCCCCGCCCACGCCGGTGACGTCGGCCTGCGCGTGATGGTGCAGCCCTGGACCCCCGTGACCGACGACGACCACGTCGAGCGCCTGGTGGACGACCCGGCGCTGATCTCCGGCGCCATCCACGGCGCCTGGGTCGAGCACCAGGCCCAGCTCCACGACGCGCTCGTCACGCTGCTGGGCCAGGGTGACCTCGTCATGGACGGCGTGACGATGCAGGACATCGACCTGCGCGTCCCCGAGCCCACGCTCACGCTCACGTCCCGCGGCGGCGGCGGCGCGGCGCCGCTCGACCTCGCCTGGGTCGTCACCTTCGACGGCATCCACCTCGCCACCACGCTCACCACGCCGAGCGACCTCGGCGCCTGGGCCGACCCGCGCGCCATGGTCGACTTCGACCTGACGTTCACCGTGCCCGTCGGCCCGGGTGCCGACGTGGCCCGCCCGCTGTCGGTGTCGACGATCCCGCCGGGCACCGAGCTCGTCGCGGTGAGCGACGTCCACGTGGACTCCGACAACGTCGTCGCCGACATCGCGCTCGCCGTGGCGCGGGTCTTCGTCGACCCCGACCGGCTGCTCGAGCGCAAGGCCACCCGCGCCCTCCAGGACGTGAACGACCTCGGCCTGACGATGGTGCGCCAGGGCGTCACCGCGGTGAACGACGGCGTGGCCGGCGTCGTGCCGTCCGGCCTGGTGCGGATCTCGTCCTGGGTGCGCCCGACGGGCCTGCTGACCTTCGCGTTCGGCGTGGTGGGCCCGCTGCCGGACGGCCCGTCCGCGTCGATCACCGGCACCTTCCGCTCGGCGACCACCGACGGCGGGGTGCTGGCGGCGGCGCGCTGCGAGCAGATGCCGATCCGCGCCGCGCGGAAGGCCGGACCGCGCGCGATCCTCAACGACGAGGGACTGCTCGGCGAGGCGCCCATGCAGCCGCTGAACCTGACGGTGAGCTGCACGGGCTCGACGTACCGGATCAGCGGCCTGTCGGCGCTGTTCCCCAACGAGCTCACGACGGGCGCCTACGCGGGGTGCACCACCGCGGACCCCTCGTCGCTGGCGTCGGTGTACCGCGTGACGGGCCTGCCGAGCCGGCTGCTCGCGGCCGACCTGGCCCGCACCTGGGACGTGACCGGCGAGACCTACACGCGCCCGTGCGGCGCCTTCACGCTGGAGCTCGCGACCCTGAAGATGATGCGCGTGGACCCCGTGATCAACCCGTGGGCCACGCCGGTCGACCAGATCCGGCGCGGCCCGGCGCAGCAGGCGCCGACCAGCCCGGTGCTCGGATCGCCCGTGTTCGGGGGCGGCGTCCTCCGCCGCTGACGGTCGCGCGCGGCGTTTCTTGTTACGCGTGAGACAAGAAACGGAGGAACCCGTGGACGCCCAGTTCGTCGACTTCGCCCGGCTGTGGACCCCCGTGGCCTACGCCCACGAGCTGAAGCGGAAGCCCCTGCCCGTGAAGGTCGCCGGGGAGCGGCTCGTGCTCTGGCGCACCGAGCAGGGGGTGCAGGCGGCGCTCGATCGCTGTCCGCACCGCGGCGTGCAGCTGTCGCTCGGCCACGTCCGGCCCGACGGCTGCCTCGAGTGCCCGTTCCACGGCTGGCGCTTCGGCCCAGACGGCGCCTGCACCCACGTCCCGATGAACCCCCGCGCGCACCTCGCGCCGCTCGGGCTCGCCACGCTCCCGGTCCGCGAGCGCGGCGGCATGATCTGGGTCTTCACGGAGGTCGGCGCCGAGGATCCTGGTGAGCCCGACCTCCCCGAGGCCTTCCTGCGCGACGACCTCGCCCGCTACGACTACGCCGAGACCTGGTCCTGCCACTGGACCCGCGCGATGGAGAACATGCTCGACTACCCGCACCTGCCCTTCGTCCACCGCACGACGATCGGCGCGGGCGTGCGGCGGCGGCTGAAGGAGGACTCGCAGGCCGAGCTGCTGGTGCACGAGCGTCCCCACGGCTTCGAGATCGAGTCCCACCTCGAGGGCGGCGGCACGGGCCTGCTGTGGTACCGCCCCAACGGCATGGCGCTCGAGACGCTGCCGCCCGACAAGGGCTACATGCGGGTCCACGCGTTCTGCGTCCCCGTCGACGCCGAGCACACGCGGATGATGACGGTCACGGTGCGCGGGTTCGGCGTCCGCAACCCGCTGTACTGGCTGACCGACCGCTTCACCGTCTTCATCCTGCGCCAGGATCGCGCGGTGACCGAGTCGCACGACCCCGTCGAGGTCCCGCCGCCGGCGGACGAGCTGAGCGTGGGCACCGACCGGCCCACGCTCGCGTTCCGCCAGTGGTACCTGCGCCACTGCAAGGGGTCCCACGAGCGGCCCGCCGACCGCGCTTCGGCCTGACGGCTACTCGGTCAGGTCCACCACGACCGTGTCCTCGGCCAGGGTGTGCGTCTCGATCCGCGCGATGGCGTCGTCGAGGCCGACCCGGCGCAGCAGGTAGGGCGGCACCGCGCGGAACTTCAGCGCCGCGGTCACGGTGACGGGCCCCACGGCGTGCCCGCTCGGGACGAACAGCGTGACGGTGCGGTCGTAGCCCGGGGGGATGGCCGCGCTCGTGTGCTCGGCGGCCTTCCACGAGAACAGCGTCGGCTCGCCGTGATCGTCGACGAAGCCGGAGGCGAACGAGACCAGGTCGGGGTCGCCGTAGGGCGCCTCGGCGGAGAACGCGTCCATCAGGTCGCCGTTGCCGTCGAGCTGGCCGGTGGCGTAGACGACGGCGCCGGTCGCGTCGGTGGCGACGACGTCGAGCCACAGCTGGCGGATGAACGTCGAGCCCGTCGGCAGCGCGTGGCCGGCGATGGCGTTGTGGACGGTGACGGTGACGTCGAACGGGCCGCCGCGCACGACGGCGCCGGGCGCCTCGAGCCGCAGCGTGGCGGCGTCCGCGAGCAGATCGCGGACGGCGCCGCGCAGATCGGCGTCCGCCGCCGGATCGAGGAAGCCGTCGGTGAGCGGCACGTCGACGCCGACCCAGCGGTGATCGTGGACGGTCCGCTCGGGCCCGCCGAGCGCGGCTGGCGCGCGCCGCGACGGCATGTGGCAGTCCTGGCAGGTCTGGCCCGCCGCGGCCGACGGCGACTGCGTCCACTCGCGGTAGGGCCGCTCGAGGTCGAGGCCGCTGGTCTCGATCACGTCGTGGCACCCGCCGCACAGCAGCGGATCGGCGAACAGCGCGCTGCCGCCCGAGGCGTGCCCGCCGCTGCCGGTGGGGACGGGGTCGTCGAAGGGGCCCTGGATGGGCGCGCGCGCGTCGAGGACCAGGCCGCTGTTGTAGTCGCGGACGACGTCGACGGCCTGGTGGCAGGCGGCGCAGGTCACGCCCTCCTGCACGAGCGGCGACAGGTCGTCGAACGAGAAGCCGCGGCCGATCTCGCCGCCGCGCGTGCCGATGGCCGAGTGGCACTGCGTGCAGAACTGGTCCTCCCGGCCGTCGAGGTCGACCTGGCGCTGCTCGGTGAGCGCGCGGAACAGCGGGTCCCGCATCGCGTAGGCGTGCATGGAGGTCTCCCACTGCGCGACGTGGTCGGGGTGGCAGCCCACGCAGCTCGCCGCGGCCGCGAAGTCGCCCGGCGACAGCGTGGGCGCGGCCGGCATCGACAGCGGGTCGTGCACCGCGTCGGGGTCGGGCTCGGGCGCGGCGAGCAGCATCGCGAACGAGACCAGGTCGAACAGCTCGTCGGTGCTCATCTCGGGGTCCGCCACGTCGTCGTCGTCGACGAGGGGGCCGTCCGGGGCGGCGGCCTGGAGCACTTGCCGCAGCCGGGCGAGGTCGGCCGGCAGGTCGGCGCGCCCCGCCTCGGTGGACGAGCTGTCGACCGGCAGGGCCGCGCGCTGGGCCTCCGACAGCGGGTCGGTGGTGATGCCCAGGTGGTTGAAGAGCGGGCCGCGGATGAACTTCTCGATCGACACCGTCTGCGACTTCATCCCGAAGCGGCCGACGAAGCCGCGGTCCCAGTTCGGGCGGCCGCTGATGCCGTCGTGGTCGGCGTCGTCTTCGTCGGCGCGGGACAGGATCTCGTCGGCGGTGAGCTCGGCGAGCAGGCCCACGCCGAAGAACGGGATGCTGTTGCGCTGCGAGACGATGGTGGTGTCGGCGGGGACGACGGGGCGGTTCGGCCAGGTGCCGCCGTAGGCGTACATCCGGACCACACCGGAGTCGTTGCCGGCGGACTCGCCGAAGAAGAAGGCGCCGTCGACGGTGCGCCGCCCGCCGAGCAGGAAGTTGCGGTACAGGCCCGCCGCGCCGCCGGTGGTGGGCTTCTCGTGGCACGCGGCGCAGAAGGTGACGTTGAACGCGGGGCCGAGGCCCTCGGCGCGGTCGAAGCGGTGGGTGGCGACGATCTGCCCGCGGGCGAAGGTCGTGAGCTGCTCGGCGGTGGCGTCGGGGCGCGGCTGGCCGAGGGGGGCGTAGATCCCCTCGGCGACGGGGCCGTGGTCGCCGAGGCCGGGCGGGTCCGGTGGGGGCTCCGGGTGGCAGGCCAGCAGGCCCAGCGCGGCGACGGCCGCGCCCCGGTGTGGTCTTCCCCGCGGTGCTCGCATCGATCGCTCCTCCGTGCCGTCGGGAGCCTGCTGCAAGACGTGTGCCCGAACGCCTGCGGCGCCGCCCGCCGGGGACGGGAGGGGCTGTGTCGGGTGGCCCACGCCTCCGTGCGATCGCACACAGGCCCCGCCGGAGGGTACGGTCGGGGAGGGAGCGTCCGGTGTTGCTGCTCAGCCTCGCGGCCTGCTTCGATCGCGCCGACCGGCTGGAGTGGCTCGGCGTGGGGCTCGTCCCCACCGGCCCCGCCGCCTGCCCGCCGGCGCCGCCGCCCGCCCGCGCGGCGCTCCGCGTGCCCGTCCGCGTCGTCCTGGCGCCGGACGCCGACGCGCGCGCGGCCGCCGCCGACACCCGCGCCGCTGCGGCGTGGTGGGCGCAGTACGGCGTCACGCTCACGCTCGCGGGCGTCGAGCGGGCCGCGGTCCCCGACGTGCTGCTCGGCGGCGACGGCCCGGCGCTCGACCGCGAGCCTGCCGACCTCCCGCCCGACGAGGCCGAGGCGCGCCCGCCGCCGCCACCGTCGCGCCGCTGCGCGGCTGGCTGGCGAGCCGCCGCGACGACGACGTCGAGCTCGTCTTCGTCGATCGGGTGGTCGGCCCGGCCTCGCCCGCGGCGCGCTGCTCGGCGCCGTCGCCGGCCTGACCGTCGGGCCGGGCGTGCTCGGCAGCGACGACCTGGACGAGGCCCTGCGCCCTACCTCGGCG
Source organism: Myxococcota bacterium (assembly GCA_041389545.1). Classification (GTDB taxonomy): domain Bacteria; phylum Myxococcota_A; class UBA796; order UBA796; genus JACKER01. The sequence goes on from JAWKRQ010000009.1 coordinate 17,431, forward strand.
ACGGCTACCCCGTCAGCGCGTTCGTCTCGCGCCGCGAGGTGGCGCGCCTCGGCGACGCCGGGCGCTGGGTCGTCGCCCACGAGCTCGGCCACGCCCTGGGCCTGGCCCACCGCGACGCGCCGAACAACCTGATGCAGCCCGTGCCCGGCGTGCTCGCTGCAGCTCGCGCCGGAGCAGGTCGCGCAGCTGACGGTCAGGGGCAGGTGAGGTCGTCGGGCAGCGCGCCCCGGCGCAGGAACCGGCTCATGGCGTCGCCGATGCACCCGCTCGCGTCGGAGAGCTCGGCGATGTGCCCGTCGCCCTCGTAGGTGAGCAGCACCGAACCGTTCCCGAGCGCCTCCCGCAGCGCGTCGGCGTTCGCCCAGGGGGTGGCGGGATCGTAGCGGCTGTTGACCAGCAGGACCGGCGGGGCGTCGGGGGCCGAGAAGTCGATCGGCTCGGAGCGCACGGGCCAGCCGCTGCACACGAGCTCGCCCGACAGCGTCGACCAGCCGAGCAGCGGGTAGTCGGCCTCCATCTGCGCGCCGTAGGCCCACACGTCCTCGTCGGTCCAGCCCTCGGGCCAGGGCAGGTCGGTGCCGCCGATGGACCAGGAGGCGCTGTAGACGTTGTCGTACAGGCCCGTGACGGGATCGCGTCCCCAGCCTCCGTCGGCCATCAGCAGCGCGTTCGCTGCGTCACCGCCCCGCGCGCGGTCGAGCACCTGGCCGAGGAGGGCGTCCTGCGGGTAGTACAGCAGCCCGAAGACGCCCCAGCGCAGCTCGTTGCGGGTGAGCGAGCGCCCGGCCGGATCGGTGGGCGCGGGGAGCGGCGCGGCGGCGGCGGCGTCGAGGAGCGCCCGGTAAGCGCCCTCCGGATCGTCGCGCACGGCGCAGGCCTCGTTGGTGGCGCACCGCTCGAAGAACCGGTGCAGCGAGACCTCGAACCCCTCCGCCTGCGGGTCGAGCCAGCCGTCCCGCGTGGCGGTGGGCGCCACCACCGAGTCGAGCACGACGCGGCCGACCCGGTCGGGGTGCGCGGCCGTGTAGGCGGCGGCGACCCGCGTGCCGTAGCTGTAGGCCAGCAGGTCGAGCTCCCGGGCGCCCGTGGCGATCCGCAGCGCCTCGAGGTCGGCGACGTAGGTGGCGGTGTCGAGCCGCGCCAGCGACGCCTCGTCGCGGTCGGCGAGGCAACCCGCGCGGAACGCGTCGCGCGAGGCGCGGAGCGCGTCGGCCGCGTCGTCGTCGCCAGGGACGGGCTCCAGGCCGCGCATCGCATCGAACCATGCGGAGTCGACGCAGGCGATCGGGTCGCTCACGCCCACGCCGCGGTTGTCGATGGCGAGCCACGTCTCGTCGAGCCACAGCTCCGGGTCCTCGTAGGTGCCCCCCAGCAGCAGATCGCGGAGCAGCGCGATCGAGGAGTCGCCGGGGCCGCCGGCGATCACCACCGCCGTGCGGGCGTCGTCGCGCCGCGCGAGGTGCCGGGCGACGGTGACCTCGCCGCCGTCGACGGGCAGCGTCACGTTCCCTCCGTCGCGCCTGTTAGTCGCGATGCAGCGCTCGCACCACCAGCTTGCCGATCTCCAGCACGCTGACGGGCACCAGCGCGGCGCCGAGCGCCACGGCCCACTGCGCCGGCGACAGCGGCGCGAGGTGCAGCACGCTGCGCGGGAAGGCGAGCTCGGTGATGGCGACCTGCAGCCCGAGCGACAGCGCGACGACGAACAGCAGCGGCAGGTTGCTGAACAGCCCGACCTCCGGCATCACCCGCGCCCGGCTCCGGAACGCGAAGGCGCGCAGGAGCTCGCTGCACACGAGCGTGCTGAACCCGAGCGTGCGCGCGACCTCCACGTCGCCGCGCCCCAGGGCCACGAGGTAGACGGTCAGCACCGCCGCGGCCTCCAGCGCGCCGCTGATCCCCACGAGCCCCCAGCTCCCGCGCCCGAGCATGGGCTCCTGCGGGTCGCGCGGCGGGCGGAGCATGGTGTCGCGGTCGGGCGGGTCGACGACCAGCGCCAGCGCGGGCAGCCCGTCGGTGACGAGGTTGATCCACAGGAGCTGCACGGGCAGCAGCGGAGCGGGCAGGCCGGCCACCGACGCGACCAGGACGATGGCGAGCTCGGCGCCGTTGCCGGCGACCAGGTACGTCACCGTCTTGCGGATGTTGTCGTAGACGGCGCGGCCCTCCCGCACCCCCTCGATCAGCGAGGCGAAGTGGTCGTCGGCGATGACGATCGACGCGGCCTCGCGCGTGACCTCGGTGCCGCTGCCCATGGCCACGCCCACGTGGGCCTCGCGAATGGCGGGCGCGTCGTTGACGCCGTCGCCGGTCATCGCGACCACCTCGCCCTGCTCGGTGAGGGCGCGCACCACGTCGAGCTTGTCGGCGGGGGTCACGCGGGCGCGCACGACCTGCTCGGGGTCCTCGCCCCGGCGCACCAGGCCGAGCTCGCGCGCGATGGCCGTCGCCGTCTCGGCGTGGTCGCCGGTGAGCATCACCGTGCGGATGCCGGCCCGCCGCGCGGCCGCCACCGCGGCCACCGCCGAGGCGCGCGGCGGATCGGCGATGCCCACCAGGCCGAGCAGGCGCAGCCCCTCCTCGCGGCGGCCGACCCCCTCGGCGACGGCCAGCACGCGCAGCCCGTCGGCGGCGAGCCCCTGCTCGACGCGCGCGGCGTCGTCCCAGCCGATGGAGCACAGCGGCGCCACGGTGGCAAGCGCGCCCTTGACATAGATGCGGTCGACGCCGTCCGCGGTGCGCACCACGCTCATGCGCTTGCGCTCGCTGTCGAAGGGGATCTGCCACACGCGGGGCCAGCGAGCGTCGAGGTCGTCGCGCTCGATGCCGCGGGAGCGGGCCGCCAGCAGCAGCGCGAGCTCGGTGGGGTCGCCCACGCCGTCGTCGTGGTGGTCGTCCTCGTCGGCGTGGCGCAGCTGGGCGTCGGTGCAGGCGGCGGCGACCTCGAGCAGGCGCCGCTCGGTCACGCCGGTCGCGCAGCGCACCTCGCGCACGCGCATGCGCCCCGTGGTGAGCGTGCCCGTCTTGTCGGTGCAGACGACGGTGACGGCGCCGAGCGTCTCCACGGCGGGCAGGCGGCGCACCAGCACGCGCCGCGCCGCCATCCGGCGGACGCCCACGGCCATCGCGATGGTGACGACGGCGGGGAGGCCCTCGGGGACCGCGGCCACCGCCAGGGCCACGGCCGACAGCAGCACCTCGAGCCAGGGCTGGCCGCGGAGCAGCCCCACGGCGGCCACCACCGCCACGATCCCGGATGCACAGGAACAGCAGCGTGCGGCTCACGCGGGCGAGCCGCCGCTGGAGCGGGGTGGCGACGGTGCGCGCGTCGCGCAGCATCCCGGCGATGCGGCCGATCTCCGTCGCCATGCCGACGGCGCTGACCAGCGCGCGGCCCGTGCCCGCGGCGACGGTGGTGCCGGCGTAGACGCGGTCGGAGCGCTCGTCGAGCGGGACGCCCTGCGCGAGCGACGTCGCCTTGGCGACGGGCAGGCTCTCGCCGGTGAGCGGGGCCTCGTTGGTGGTGAGGGCGTGGACCTGGAACAGCTCGCCGTCGGCGGCCACGAGGTCGCCGGCCTCGAGCAGCAGCACGTCGCCGCGGACGACGTCGGAGGCGGGGACCACGGCAGCCCGGTCGTCGCGCAGCACGCGCGCGCGGCGCCGTCATCGCGCGCAGCGCCTGCAGCGCCCGCTCCGCGCGCCACTCCTGGGCGGCCCCGACGGCGGCGTTCAGCACCACGATGACGGCGATCGCGGTGCCGTCGATGCGCTCGCCGAGCGCGAAGGCGAGGATCGCGGCGCCGAGGAGCAGCAGGACGAACGGCTCGACGAGCTGGTCGAGCACCATGCGCCCCACGCCCCGCCGGGCGCGCTCCTCGAGGCGGTTCGGCCCCTCGGCGGCGAGCCGCTCCGCCGCCTGTGCGCTCGTCAGCCCGTGGGACGGGTCCATCCTCCCCCTCGCGCAGCGCTCGTGACATAGCCAGGCGGCGGGCAGGATACCGGTCGGCATGTGGTCGGACTGGCTGACGGGGGCCGATCCCCAGCTGCACCGCTGGGCGGCGCAGCAGGGCGATGCCGCGACCGCCTGGCGGACGTGCCCGCGCGCCGACTGGGTGGCCGGGGCGCTGGTGCTGGCGGAGGGCGATCGCCGGGCGCTGGTGGGGCTCGCCTGCGCGTTCGTGCGCACGATCGTCGACCAGCTCGAGGCGCGGGGGTGGTCGGCGCTGCGGGCCGCCGAGGGCTGGGTCGTGGGCGAGCGCTCCGACGCCGAGGTGCGCGCGGTGGCGGCCAAGGTCGGGTTCCCGCTGGGGCAGCTCGCGGCCGGGCGCTACGTGGCGGGCACCAACGCCGGCTGGGCGGCGGCGAACGCCGCGCTGGCGGTGAGCTGGCCCGAGGCCGTCGTGCAGGTCGTGGTGCGCGTGGTGGGCGCCACGCTGGCGCCGCCCGACGAGGTGCACGGGGAGCTGCTGGGGCTGGTGCACGAGCAGCTGTGGCCCGTCGCGCCGCCGCCGGTGGGGGCGCCGGAGCGGGTGGCCGTGGCGTGGGACTGGGTCGAGGACCGCTGCCCGCCGGTGGCGGTGCTGTCGACGGTGGATCTGCTGGTGGCGCGGTCGCTGCTCGCGGGGCTCGGCGATCCCGCGGTGCTGCGCCCGCTGGCTGAGCGGCTGGTCGGCGCGCCGGCGCTGGTGGCGCGCGTCCGCCAGCTGCTGCGCGCGGGTTGATGCGCGATTACATGGGCGCGCTCCGGGAGGGACGCATGGGCGCGACGTGGCTGGCAGCGGTTCTGGGCCTCGCAGGCTCGGCATGGGCAGAGGCGCCCGAGGGGCGGTGGCTCGTCGGCGTGGTCGACGCCGCACACCCGCCGGTCGCCGCCGTCTCGGCCGCGGGCGGCACGCTGCAGCGCTGCTTCCGCTCCTCGCGGGTGTGCCTCGTCACCGGCCCGCTCGACGCCGCCGCCCTGCGCCGCGACGCCGAGGTGCGCCACGTCGAGCCCGACGGGCTGCTCCAGCAGGCCGGCACGCTGCCGCCCGACGCCCCGTGCACCGCCAACTGGGACCTCGAGGCCATCGGGGTCGACGCCGCCTGGGCCGTCCAGCGCGGCGCCGACTCGCCGATCGTGGCGATCGAGGACTCGGGCGTCCTCGTCACCCACCAGGACCTCGCGGGCCGCATCCAGAGCGGCTGGGACTACGGCGACGGCGACCCCGACCCCGAGGTCGTGCAGGGCGGCGTCCCGGAGCACGGCACCTTCATCGCGGGCATCGTCGCCGGCAACGACGGCGACGCCGTGGGCCGGGTCGGCGTGGCGCCCGAGGGCCAGCTCTTCCTGCAGAAGATCGCCGACCACGACGGCTACCTCTACTTCTCCTACGCGCTCGACGCGATGGACGACATCGCCACGAACCGCCCCGACGTGGGCGTCCTGAGCTACTCGCTCGGCGGCTCCTACGCGCCCGCCGCCATGTACGACGCGGTGGCGGCGCTCGGCCAGGCCGACGTGCTCGTCGTCGCGGCGGCCGTCAACTGCGGCGTGCCCCAGTGCGACGAGGCGAACAACGACATCTCGCCCGTCTTCCCCGCGAGCTACGAGCTCGACAACGTCGTGGCCGTGGCGAGCCTGCGCGACGACGGCCGGCTCGACCCCTACAGCCACTACGGCGCGGCGTCGGTGGCGCTGGCCGCGCCCGGCGCCGACATCTGCAGCGACACCGTCGACAGCGACACCTCCACCGGCGTCGCCAGCGGCACGAGCTACGCCACGCCCGTGGTGGCCGGCATCGCCGCCCTGGTCCGCGGCGCCTGGCCGCGCCTGACGGCCGACGAGACCGCGCGCACGCTCGAGGCCTCGTGCACCCCCGACGCCCAGCTCGCCACGCGCATCCGCTGCGGCGGCGCCGTCTCCGCGGCCGACGCCGTGGCGGTGCCGGTGGTGCGGCTGGAGGCGCCCGACCGGGTCGTCGCGAGCCCCACGGGCACGCTGCGCATCCCGCTCGACAGCGTCGGCGCCGAGGGCGAGGCGGTGGTGGTGGTGACGCACACGGCGGCGCTCGTCGTGCACCACGCCTCCGCCGAGCCGTTCCGCGCGGGCGACGTGCTGGCGCTGCCCACGGGCGACGAGATCGCGCCCGCCGACGGAACGCTCCTGCGCGTGCCGCTGGGCGCCGACGGCGACGCCAGCGCCACCGTCGACGTCGAGGCCCTCGCCGACGACGCCCAGGTGGCCAGCGTCTGGGCCGTGCCGGTGTCGCTCGACGGGCGGCTGGTCGGGCCCCGCGTGCCGGCCCAGGGCGGCGTCCTGTTCGACGTCACCACCGACGCCGCGGATCCGACGGGCACCGAGCCGACGACGTCCACGTCCACGTCCACGGACACCACCCCCGACACCGCGGGCGACCTGCCGCTCGAGGACGGCGGCGACGACAAGGGCGGCTGCGGCTGTGCCGGCGCGCCGGGCGGCGCCTCGGGCCTCGGCGGGCTGCTGCTGCTGGCGCTGGTCCGGCGTCGCAGCCGATAGCGCCGTCACCCGTCGTCATCACGGCGCGAAAGCGCAGGATGGCGCCGGGTCGGACACCCTCTCCGGGTGACCGGGAGGGTCGGATGCGGTGGTGGACGGGGCTGGGTCTCGTGGCGGGGTGCGTGCCGGCGGACGGCGTCTTCTTGAGCGCGCTGGAGCAGCCGGAGCCGTCGGGGCAGGTGCTGCGGCTCGGCGAGCGGCCGCTGGCCGAGGACGCCACCCTGGCCCTGCAGGTCGAGCTCGACGACGTCGACGCCGTCTGGGGCTACCGCCTCGTCAGCGACGACCCCGCCGTGCTCGACGTGGCACCCGTCGACGCCGTGCTCGACCAGGACGTGCCGCTCGAGCGCTGCCCGAGCGACCAGGCCCTCTGGGTCACGGCGGGCCAGGGTGGCGCCGGCACGGCCTCGGTGCTGCTGCAGAGCGGGCGCGCGGGCCTCGCCACGCTGTCGCTCGTCGACGAGGCCACCGACGAGATCGTGGAGCAGCTGGAGCTCGAGGTCGCGCCCGCCGTCGACGCGCAGCTCGTGCTGCTCGGCGCGACCCGCTGGCAGACGATGGCCGGGCTGCCGCCGCGCAGCGTCGCCGGCTCCGCCGTGAGCTACGTCGTCACCCGCCGCGACGCGCTCGGCCGCCCCCTCGCCGAAGACCTCGACCCGATGCTGATCCTCGGCGGCGACTCCTTCGACGACTTCGAGATCGGTCCCTCCGACACCGAGACCCGGGAGGTCGCCCAGCTGGCGCCGCCCGGGCGCCACGCGGTCGCGGGGGCGCCGGTCCCGCTCGGCTACGAGGTCGTCCCCGAGGACCGGATCGTGTCGCTGGCGCTGCGGGAGCACGTCGCGGCGGCGGACCTGCCGAGCGAGCTCCTGGTGGTCGGCCTCGACGCCGCGGGCCAGCCCGTCCGCGGCTTGATGGCCGCCTGGGACACGGCCCCCAACCCCGGCGACCGCGGCGACCTCTACCTGTACCACCACGACGACGCCGTGGCGGCCGCGCCCGTGACGGCGCGCTGGCACGGCCTGGAGGTCACCGGCTGGGTGCAGCAGGCGGGCGACGCCGAGGTGCGCCAGGGCGACAACACCGTGAGCTGCAGCACGGCCGGCGGGCCGGCGGGCGGCGCGGCCCTCGCCCTCGGGCTGCTGCTCGCGCTCACTCGTCGATCGTCCGCAGCACCATGTCGGTGATGGCGTCGTGGCCTGCCTGGTTCGGGTGCTCGCAGGTCAGGTCGAAGTACAGGTCGGCGCCCGGACCGCGGTAGCACCGCGAGCTCGGGTCGTCGCGGTCGAAGCCGTGGCCGCAGAAGCCCTCGCCGAGGAAGACGAGGTCGGTGCCCGTCTCGGTGGCCATGCGGACGTAGGCCTCCTGCGCGTCGGCGAGGATGGACTGGACGACCGGGTCGCGCAGCGGCTCGTCGAGGCCGAGCAGCTGCGCGCCGTCGCACAGGGCCATGTCTTCGGCGCCGTCGGGGTCGGTGAAGTCGTAGGTGTCGGTGAACACGAGGTAGACGCCGTTCGGGAACCGGCCCGGCTCGAGCAGCCAGTCCACGGCGTCCTCCAGCTGGGCCACCGCGTCGAGGTAGGTCTGGCGCAGCGTGGCCTCGTCGACGCCGGCCTGGGCGTCCTCGAGCAGCGAGTAGATGTCGTTGCCGCCGATGGACATGATGACGAGCGTGCGCAGGTCGCGGTCCTCCTCGGGCATGCAGGTGACGAACTGCTCGTGCGGCGGCTGGATGAGGTCGTCGGTGCGCGCGCCCCACTTGGCGCAGGCGGCGAAGTCGCCGGAGAAGGTCTCCAGCGCCACGCCGTCGACCAGGCTGACGTTGCGCCAGCGCACCCCGGGCGGCTGCAGCCCGAAGCGGGTGGCGATGGCGTCGGCCGTCTGGTTGCGCCACCACGAGGCCGTGGGGGTGGGGGGCGTGCCCACGGTGATGGAGTCGCCCACGAACACCACCCGCTCCACGTCCTGGATGTCCTGGTGGTTCGTGCCGACGCAGTGGCTGCCCATGGTGAGGCCGTACTGGTCGTAGTCGACGGGCGGCGCGCCGCCCCACTGGCCGGCGAAGCAGTCCGCTGCGGTCAGCGGGCCGGTGGGCGTGGTGGTCGTCGACGTGCTGTCGGTGGGGGTCGTCTCGGTGTCCGGGACGGTGGGGCTCGTGGGCGACGTGGGGCTCGTGGTGCCGGTGGGATCGGTGTCGCTGCGGTCGAGGGGCTTCACGACGCTGTCGGGAGCACAGGCTCCGAGGGCCAGGGCTGCACAGAGCGTCCAGGCCAGCACAGGCTGGTGGATCGAGAACATCTTGCCTCCGAGGCGCGCATCTTACCCCACCGGAGGCGACGCGCCTCACAAGGTCGCGAGGTAGGCGAGGACCTGCGCGCGCTCGTCCTCGGTCAGCGCCGCGCCGTAGCCGTGGCCGCCGTTGCCCGCTCCGGACACCGAGGTGTCGTAGACGTAGGCGTCGTCGGTGGCGCTGCCGGGCTCGGGGACCGTGTAGGGCCAGCCGAGGCGCACGTGGTCGAGCGTGCTGTCGTCGGGGTCGCGGCGCCAGCGGTCGGGGCGCTGGCTCGGGTCGAGCAGCGAGGCGAGGTCGGGGACGGAGCCGTTGTGCAGGTACGGCGCGGTCGCCCAGATGCCGTCGAGCGGCGGGGCGACGTAGCCCGCGACGTCGCCGGGCGGCGGGGCGCCCTCGCCGTACCAGCTGCTCGCGGCCCAGTCGACGAAGTCGCTGTCGACGAAGCCCAGCGCGTAGACCGGGTCGGTGCCGATCTCGTCGAGGGGGACGAACCGCTCGGGGTAGGTGCCGCCCTCGCCGTAGGTGCCGTGGCAGCTCGCGCAGGCGGTGGCGAACACCTGGGCGCCGGCGTCGGCCAGCGCGGGGTCGACGGGCTCCGGGAACGGCGGGGGCTGCAGGGCGGCCATCCAGGCGCGGATGTCGGGGAACTGCTGGAGGATCTCCTCGGCCTGGTCGGCATCGGCGACGGCGACCACGCTGATCTGCATCAGCATGCGATCGATCCGGCCCGTGCCGAAGCCCGTCCAGTACAGGTGCTGCTTGCGGTCGGCGTTCCACAGCGGCGGCGTGTCGCACCACAGGGGCTCGGCGGGGACGTCGTAGCGGGGCGCGTCCTCCCAGGCGAGGGTCGCCGGGTCGCGGTGGGCCGCGGCGGCGCGCTCCAGGCTGAAGGCGGGGTTCGCGCCGACGAACGGGCCGGTGCTGGCGGCGGACACGGCCGAGAAGCCGCGGCTGAACTGGTCGTAGGCCAGGGCCTCCGGGCTGTCGTCGCCGTAGCGCGCCTCGACGATGGTGCCGAGCAGCTCGAACATCGAGGCGTCGTCGGCGCCCACGAAGTCGGCGCGGGGGTTGCCGAGGCCGGGGACGAAGGTGCCGTCGATCCAGCCGGCGTGGCAGCCGAAGCAGGTGATGCCGCCCACGACCTCGGCGCCCGACGGGGCCTCGAACAGGTTGAACGACGACGGCAGGCCGGCCGAGCGGCCGTCGCGCTCGAGGAGGTTCGACGGGCTCTCGCCGACGAGGTCGAACCACACGTCGGCGGGGACGCCGGAGCCGACGAAGTCGCCGTAGCGCAGGGCGTCCCAGCCGGCGTCCGGGTCGCCGAGCGGCGGCGTGGTCACCGTGGGGCCGGTGTCGTCGGGCTCGGGCGCCACGTCGGCGCGACAGGCGCTCACGAGCGTGAGCATGAGCAGGAGCCGGGCTCCGGTACGCGCTCGCATCCACCCTCCGCGCTCCCGAGGTATCCTGCGGGCCGGGAGCGCGGGAATGGACCAGGACGTGTGCCGGAGCTGCGGGGCGTGCTGCGCCCACCTGCGGGTGGGGTTCGCGGCGTGGGAGACGGATGCGCGGCGGGGCACGGTGCCCGCGGCGATGACGGCGCCGTGGATCCCGAACCACGTGCAGATGCGCGGGACGCGGGGCGAGCCGCCGCGCTGCGTCGCGCTCGAGGGGGTCGTGGGGCAGCGGACGACGTGCACGATCCACGGGCGGCACCCGACGCCCTGCAAGATGATGGAGCCGTCGACGCCGGAGCGGCCGAACCCGTGGTGCGACGAGGCGCGCCAGGCGCACGGGCTGCCGGTGCTGTCGGAGGGTGGGGCGGCCCCGAAGCGGAAGAAGGCCGAGAAGGCGCCGGAGAAGGCCGAGAAGGCGCCGGAGAAGGCCGAGAAGGCGCCGGAGAAGGCCGAGAGGGCGGAGCCGCCGAAGGTCGAGACGCCCCCGGAAGCGCCGGAGGCGCCCGCCACCGCGGCGCCCGCGGAGGCGCCGGCCGCCGAGGCGCCGAAGGAGGCGCCCGAGGCCGGCTGAGCCGCCGCGCCCGAGCGACAGGTCGGTTTCGGTTCGGATCCACCTCGGCCTCCCGTGCCGCTCGGGCACTCCGCAGGTTGAAATCCGGCGGAGCGCGTGATCTACTGGACCGCTCCCCGCTGGAGGATCCGTGTCACGAGCGCTCCCCTTCGCCGTGCTGTTCGCGCTGGCCTGCAACGGCTCGACCAAGCAGGACGCCCTCGTCGACCTCGACGGCGACGGCTTCGACCAGGGCGAGGACTGCAACGACGACGACCCGGAGGTCCACCCGGGCGCCGCCGAGCGCTGCAACGGCCTCGACGACGACTGCGACGACGCCATCGACGAGTTCCTGCCCACCATCCCGTCCTATGCCGACGGCGACGGCGACGGCTGGGGCCGCGAGGGCGCCCGCATCGACGCCTGCGCCGTGCCCGACGGCTTCGCCGAGCAGGCCGGCGACTGCGACGACACCGACCCCGCCTTCCACCCCTTCGCCCCCGAGCCGTGCACCGAGGCCGTCGACTACAACTGCGACGGCTCCATCGGCTACGCCGACGCCGACGCCGACGGCACCCCGGCCTGCCGCGACTGCGACGACCTCGACAGCGACGTGCACCCCGGCGCCGTCGAGTGGTGCAACCACGTCGACGACGACTGCAACGGCGTCCCCGACGACGACGCCGTCGACCCGCGCGAGTGGTTCGTCGACCTCGACCACGACGGGTATGGCGACGCCGACGAGCCCACGGTCATGGCCTGCGACCGCCCGGTCGACCACGCCGCCGTGGCCGGCGACTGCGACGACAGCGACAGCGCCTTCCACCCGGGGGCCCCCGAGGACTGCGCCGACCCCAACGACTACAACTGCGACGGGTCCACGCAGTTCGACGACGCCGACCTCGACCTGTCGCCGGCCTGCCTCGACTGCAACGACGCCGACGCCGCCATCCACCCCGGCGCCCCCGAGACCTGCGACGGCGTCGACGAGGACTGCGACAGCCTCGTCGACAACGACCCGATCGACCCGACGGCCTACTTCCTCGACGCCGACGGCGACGGCTTCGGCGACCTCGCGATGGAGGTCGACGCCTGTGAGCCGCCGCCCGACTACGTCACCGAGCCCACGGACTGCAACGACGACGATCCGGCCATCTCCCCCGCCGCCACGGAGATCTGCGATCCCGATCTGGTCGACGAGGACTGCGACACGCTCGCCGACGACGCCGATCCGAGCGCGGATCCCGAGACGATGTCCCCGTGGTACGTCGACGCCGACCTCGACGGCTACGGCGTCGACGGGCCGCTGAACCGGACGGCCTGCCACGCCCCGCCGGGCTACGCCACCACCGCCGACGACTGCGACGACGCCGCGTCGGGCGTGAACCCGGGCGCGCTCGAGGTGTGCGACGGGCTCGTGGACGAGGACTGCGACGGGCTCGTGGACGACGACGACACGCCGTCCGACCCGTCCACCTGGCACGCCGACGCCGACGGAGACGGGTTCGGCAACGCCGCCGTCTCCCTCGCGGCGTGCGCGGCGCCCGCGGGCTACGTCGCCGACGACACGGACTGCAACGACGGCGACGGCACCGCGTTCCCCGGCGCCGACGAGACCTGCGACGGGGTCGACGACGACTGCGACACCGTCGTCGACAACGACCCCATCGATCCGGCCACGTTCTACCGCGACCTCGACGGCGACGGCTACGGCACGCCCGTGGCCACCGTGGTCGGCTGCGTCGCCCCCGCGGGCTACGCCCCGACCGACGACGACTGCGACGACACCCGCGCCGACGTGAGCCCCGGCGCCGCCGAGGTCTGCGACGCCGCCCAGACCGACGAGGACTGCGACACCCTCGCCGACGACCTCGACCCCGACGTGACCGGCACCAGCACCTTCTTCGCCGACGCCGACAACGACGGCTACGGCGACCCCGCCGCGCCGCGCGACGCCTGCCTGCTGCCGCCGGGCCACGTCGTCAACCCCGCCGACTGCGACGACGCCGATCCCGCCCAGCACCCGGGCGCGTTCGAGATCGTCGGCAACGGCCAGGACGACGACTGCAACGGCAGCGAGATCTGCTACGAGGACGCCGACGGCGACGGGTACGTCACCGACAGCCCCGGCACCATCGTCTCGGCGGATGGGGACTGTGCCGACGCCTTCGAGGCGCTCGCCACCGCGCCGGCCGGCGACTGCGACGACACCGAGGCCACGGCCCACCCCGGCGCCGCCGAGATCTGCGCCGACGGCATCGACAACAACTGCGTGCCCGACACCGACTGCGTGTTCGACGGGCCGGTCGCCGCCGCCAACGCCTCGGTGCGCATCGCCGGCGAGAACCAGTCCGACTGGCTCGGCCGCTCGCTGGTCGTCGCCGACTTCGACGGCGACGGCCACGACGACCTGCTCGCCGGCGCCTCGGGCTACGACCTGCCCACCGGGAGCAGCAGCGCCGGCGTCGCCGTGCTGTTCTACGGCCCGGTCACCGCCTGGGACGTGGCCAGCAGCGCCGACGTGTTCATCACCGGCGACGTGGCCTCGCAGTACACGGGCTACGACGTGGCGGCGGGCGACGTCGACGGCGACGGCATCCAGGACGCGATCATCGGCGCCTACGGCGACGTGACCTCGCGCGGCGCCGTGTACCTGATCTACGGCGGCTTCACCACCACCGGCACCACCACCACGGGCACCCTCGCCGCCACCGACGGCGTCGCGTTCAACGGCGAGACCAGCTACGACGACCTCGGCTACAGCGTGGCGAGCGGCGGCGACCTCGACGGCGACGGCCGCGACGAGCTCGTCCTCGGCGCCTACGGCCAGGACGGCGCGGCCAGCTCGGCGGGCGCCGTCTACCTGTTCTACGGCACCGCCACCCCGATGACCGGCACCCGCACCGCCTCCTCGGCCGACGCCGTGCTGCAGGGCACCAACGCGTCCGACTACCTCGGCTACGCCGTCACCATGGTCGACGACGTCGACGGCGACGGGCTCGACGAGATGCTCCTCGGCGCCTACGGCAACGACCTCGCCGCCAACAGCGCGGGCGCCGCCTTCCTGGTGCTCGGCAGCACCACCCGCCCCACGGGCACGCTCACGGCCGAGTACCATCGCCGACGTGGCCGTCGTCGGCACCACCACCTACGACTACACCGGGCGTGCGGTGGCGGGCCTCGGCGACCTCGACGGCGACGGCTACGGCGACTATGGTGTCGCCGCCGACGGCTACGACGGCGCCGGCGTCACCTCCTCGGGCGGGCTCTTCGTGATGGGCGGCGGCGCCGTGCCGAGTGCGGTGCCCGTCGCCACCGTCTACGGCGCCAACACCTACGAGTACCTGGGCGAGGAGCCGGCCACGCCGGGCGACCTCGACGGCGACGGCAACGACGAGCTCATGGTCGGCGCCTACGGCGTCGACGGCGTGCTGACCAACGCGGGCGCCCTGTACCTGTTCAACGGCCCCGTCACGCAGCGTCGCCGCCACCTACGCCGACGCTGCCATGCTCGGGCCCGAGCTCGCGACGACGCCTACCTCGGCCGCCGCGTCGCAGCCGGCCCGGTCGACCTCGACGGCGACGGCGGTTCATCGGGCGGCGCCTACTACGACGACGTCGACCGGACGACGTTCTTCGACGGCGGCGCCATCTACGTGTGGTCGGCGGTCGGCCAGTAGCCGCCGCTACGGCGACGCCGAGCCCTCGCCCTCGCTGGCGGCGTCGCCGGTGCCCTCGGGGGTCGGCCCCTCGGCCGGCCCGTCGTTGACCGGCGCCGTCGCCCGCGCGTAGGGGATGGGCCGGCCGTCGGGCCCGCGCGCCCGGTCGCGGCGGATGCGGTTCCAGTCGTCGTCGGTCACGCTGTCGCGCGCCAGGCGGTAGACCTCCTGCGCGGCCGGGTGGTCGGCGCAGCATCCGCGCCGCCAGGCGCGCTCACCCGCAGCGCCTCGGGGTGGCGCCCCATCTCGAGCAGGTTGCTCACGAGCACCGATCCGGATGGGCGCGGGGTAGGGGTCGAGCCGAGGGGGCGTCCTGCAGCTCGGCGACGGACTCGTCGGACTCGCCGAGGTCCCACAGCACCCGGCCCAGCACGGCGTGGGCCCAGGGCGACGCCGGCAGCTCCGCGACCGCCTCCGCCAGCGGCAGGGCAATCGCGGCGGCAGGTCGCGCAGGCCGAGTTCGGCGCCGACCAGCACCGTCTGCGGGTCGTCGGGCATCAGGGCGACCATCTCGGTGCAGCGGTCCATCGCGAGGTCGTAGTTGCCGAGGACGTAGGCGCAGCGCACCAGCCCCGCGCGCACCTCGGGGTTGGTCGGATCGAGCCAGTGCAGGCGGTGTCGTACCAGTCGGCGGCCTGCGCCAGCGCGCGCGATCGCGACGCTCGTGAGCAGCGCCGCCACCGTGCCCGACGGGTTCGCCATGAACAGGTTCTGGAAGGCCTGGTCGGCCTCGGCGAGCCGCCCCTGTAGCCGGCACAGCAGCTGCGCCTGCATGAGCTTCAGCCCGAAGGTGCCGGGCGGCAGGTGGTCCGACAGGTCGTCGAGCAGGTCGTCGGCCTGCTGGTACATGCCGATGTCGATGAGCCGCCGCGCCTCGGAGGTGCGCGACAGCAGCCACGACACGTCGCGCGGATCGAGCGTGCCCGGCACCGCCTTGGCGTTGCCGCCGACGTAGCCGATGGCGCCGAGCATCGTGAGCATCTGCGCGTCGAGGGCGACCTCGGGCGCGTGGCGCTCGCCGAGCCACCGGCGGGTCTTGCCGAGCCGGATGGCCTCGCTGCCGCGGGGCTCCATCCGCAGCCCACTGTTGACGATGCGGTCGCCGAACGCCGGGTAGAACGAGCCGTATGCCCCGCGGACGAAGCGGCCGCGCTCGTCGGTCAGCGCGTACAGCGGGGCGAGCCCCATGTTGTACATGCCGACGAGGGACTCGCTGTAGATCACGTCGGAGCCGCCGTCGCGCAGGTCGTCGCCCTGCATGCCGCGGTGCTGGGAGAGGTGCGCGAGATCGAGCAGCGTGGGCGCTACGTCGACGAGGCCCACCGGGTCGGAGACCCGCTGCCCGGGCGCCATCCCGGGGCCGCGGACGATGAGCGGCACGCGCAGCGTGGCGTCGTGGAGCAGGTAGCCGGAGGTCTCCTCGTCGTCCTCGCCGAGCGACTCGCCGTGGGGGGCGGTCACCGCGACGATCGACGACTCCACGCCGAACCGCATCTCCCAGGAGACCAGCAGCCGGCCGAGCTCGTCGTCGACGAAGGCGACCTCGCCGTCGTAGGGGCTCGACGGGAACATCGCCGTCCACTGGGGCGGCGGGTCGTAGGGCGCGTGGGGGTCGAACAGGTGGACCCAGAGGAACACGGGCTTGTCGAGCGGGGCCTGCGCCAGCTCGCGCAGCGCGTCGTCGACGGCCTCGTCGGCCGCGCGCTCGTCGACGTGCGACCCGGATCGGCCCGGGGTGCCGGGCTCGGTGTAGATCTGGAAGCCCTGGTCGAGGCCCCAGCGCCGGCGGGTCGTGAACGACGAGGCGATGGCGATCGTGGTGTAGCCGGCGGCGCGGAACCGCTCCGCGAGCGTGACCTGCTCGTCGCCGAGGGAGAAGTCGCCGTCGTCGCGCACGCCGTGGGACGGCGGGTACTTGCCCGTCATCAGGGTGGCGTGGCCGGGGATCGTCTGCGGCGTGCTCGTGTAGGCGCGCAGGAAGGTGGTGCCCGACGCGGCCAGGCGGTCGAGGGTGGGGGTGAGCGCTTCGGCGTCGCCATAGGCGCCGACGTGGTCGGCGCGCAGCGAGTCCACCGTGACCAGCAGCACGCTCGGGGCCGAGCGCGCGTCGACCGGACCCGGGGTGCAGGCGGCGAGCAGGAGCCAGGGGGCCGACCAGAGGAACGTCACCGTCCGCATTGTACGCCGCGGCGACCGCCCGCGCCCAGGGCCCCGTCACCCACCGGTCACCGCGAGGCGCTGGAGCTCGGGGAGATCGCGCACGACCACGTCCGCGAGGTCGGCCAGGTCCAGCGCGGCGCGCTCGGCGGCGAGCCACACCGCGAGCGACCCCGCGGCGCGCGCCGCGAGCAGGTCGAAGCGGAAGTCGCCCACCATCACGGCCTCCTGGGCGGTGTGGCCGAGGCGGCCGGCCACGAGGTGCGGCCGTCGGGCGCGGGCTTCGGCGCGGCGCGAGTCGCGGCCGGCGACGGCCTCGGGGCGAAGTGGCGCGCCAGGCCGGCCACCTCCAGGGTGCGCAGCGCCGTGGGCCGCGGAGTTGCGGGTCAGCACGCCGAGCGCGACGCCCCGCTCGGCGAGGGCCGCGAGCAGCGCGTCGGCGCCGGGCCGGGCCACGGCGGTGTCGGCGTGCTCGAGCTCCCAGGCGTCGATCGCCGCCATGAACTGCGCGTGCTCCTCGCCCTGGCGCGCCGCGGCGGCCTCGAGGAGCGTCTGCTCGGGCGGCAGGCCGAGGTTGCGCTTCATCGCGGCGAAGTCGTGCTGCGCCACGGTGAGGGTCCCGTCGAGGTCGAAGATCCAGCAGGGGCGCGCGATCATGGCCAGTACCGCTCGCGCATCCGCTCCACGAAGCGCACCAGGGTGGATCGCGCGCGCATCGCGTCCTGCAGCGGGCCGGGGAACGGCGCGAGGTGGATGGCGGCGAGCGCGCCGTAGGCGACGGCGTCGGCGGTGGACGGGCGATCGCCGCAGAAGTAGGGGCGATCGCCGAGGACGTGGACGAGCGCGTCGAGGTCCTCCTCGGCGAACGACAGGATCTGCTCCTGCGTGTGCCGGCCGATGCCCTGGTGGTGGACGGCGGCGCGCACGCCTCCGGCCGCCCGAGGTACGGCACGATCCACTTCGCCGGGGCCCCGATGTGGTTGAAGTAGGTGCGCCGCACGATGCGGAAGCCCTCCGGCACGACCCAGCGCTGGTGGAGGATCACGAAGTACAGGTGATCCTCGACCGTGCGCTGCACGAGCGTGGTGGTGGCGCGCTCGCGGGCGCCGAGCCAGCGGTCGAGCGTGACGGCGGGGCGCTTCGACAGCTCCCGCACCACGAGGTGGGTGTCGCCGATCACCTGACCGTCCTCGAGCGTGACGTAGGGCGCCTTGCCCTTGGGCGCGCGCAGCGGGGAGTAGTCGGCGCGCGCCTGGTAGGCGAACTGGGCCATCCGGAGCCAGGTCTCGAGCTTGATGCAGAAGGGGCTGGGCGAGGGCAGCGGCGGGAGGGGCGCGAAGCCGTGGACCACGATCATCGACTGTCCTGTGGGGCGGGGGCGGAGGGACCGGCGGGTGGCGGGACGCAGGGGTCCGGCGCGCGCCAGGCGGCCTTGACGTAGGCGAGGGCGCTGCGGCGCCAGCGGCCGCGGGCGGCGTCGGCGAGGGCCTCGGTGGGCCACGGCGCGGGGGTGACGACGACGTAGCCGGCGTGCAGGCCGGGGAAGTCGCCGGAGTGGAGCTTCATGAGCGGCTCGGGGTCACGGCGCTGCAGGCGGCGGATGCGGGGATCGATGAGGTCCTCGTCCTCTTCGTCGTCGAGGGCGAGGATCAGCAGCCAGCCATCGTCGCCGGCGTACCGCCAGAGGGCGTGCTCGGCGAGCAGGCGCAGGGCGTCGCGGCCCTCGCTGGCGACCCAGCCGCCGGGCGCGTGGCGCCAGACCGTCTGGCCGCCGAGGGCGCGGCAGGGCGCCAGCGCACGGTCCTGGGACGCGACCACGAACACGTCGCCCTCCGGGGTGGGCGCGAGGCGCAGGAGCGGGCCGGCGGCGGCCGGATCGAGCAGGCGAGGGGGCGCCGGGGTGACCAGCACCTGCTCCTCCCAGCCCGCCGGGCTCGCGGTGCGCACGGCGACGTGGCTGTGGGTGACCTGGTCCCCGGCGTGGTCCACGACCAGGACCAGGCGCACGGCGGTGTTCTCGCCGTCGATCACCGTCTGCTCCCGCCAGACGGCGGGGTCGGGGCAGCTCGCATCGAGCGGCGTGCGCTCCTCGGGCAGGGGCTCGCCGACCGTGTAGTGCGGCTGCTCCTCGGGGCCGATCCCGACGGAGATCGGGACGCGGTGGTGCACCAGGCTGCAGCCCTCCAGCTCGACCCGCGACAGCACCACCATGTAGGCCGACCACCCCGCGCCTTCGTACTGGTCGCCCCGCTGGACGACGAGCTCGCCGCCGGCGTCGCACTCCTGCGCGACGGCGGCCGCGGCGGCGGCCTGGCTGGCCCGCGCCAGCCCGGGGACGAGCCAGGGGTGCGTCACCGGGACCCGGGTGGGCTCGATGTTCGCGTCGCGCACCAGGCGGGCCGCCTCGCCGGGCTCGCACACGACGGGCGCGGCCAGCGCGGCCGCGGCGAGGCCGATCACCACCCGGTCACCTCCACCGTCAGCCCGCCGCCGCCGTCGACGGGCAGCGGCGACAGCGCCACGGCGGGCAGGCGGGGCCAGCGCGGCAGGTGCAGCGCCACGTCGCGCCGCTCCCACTGGGTGGAGGTGCGCCACCACTCGCCGACGACGGCGCCGGCGACCAGGCCCACGCCGGCGCCCGCCAGCGACGCGCCCACCACGGTGCGCCGGTTGCGCGTGGCCAGCCCGGCCACGGTGGTGCCGAGGGAGGCGCCGATGACGCCGCCCGCGTCGGCGATGCCCACCACCAGCGGTGGCGCGCCGACGTAGGGCGACATCAGCGCCGCGCCGAGCAGCCACCCGGCGTTGGACAGCGGCAGCGCCACCGCGAACGGGTCGACCCCGGCGAGGTCGCCGATGGCGGCGCCGGCGTAGCCGCCCCACAGCCCGATCGACGAGGCCGACAGCGTGTGCGGCACCGGGACGTCGAGCGCGAGGTTCAGGGCGGCGGCCGTGCCGGTGGAGACGGCGCTCGACAGCGTCACCAGGCCGGCGGTGCGGCGGGGGTCGAGGTCGAGCAGCGACGCCGCGGCCACGGCGTCCCAGGCGGCCCAGCCGCCGGCGGCGAAGGCCACGGCCACGTCGCGGTCGTCGAGGGGATCGCGGTCGGCGTGGGAGATGATGCTGCCCACGCCGAAGCCGGCGAGCATGCCGGCCAGGCCGAGGCCGCGGGCCAGGTCGCCGTGGGGGTCGGTGACGGGGCCGGCGGCGAGCAGGCCAGCGCCGATGCCGAGCCCGCCGCCCACCACCGCGCCCGAGCTCGCGCCGACGAAGATGTCGATGGGCGGCGCAGTGGCGCCGAAGGTGAGCCCCAGGGCGGCGCCGCCGCAGGCCGTGGCGGCGGGGAGCGTGGAGCGCTCGCGGTCGCCGATGGGGACGAGGAAGCCGGCGGCCGCGCCGAGGCCGGTGCCGGCGGCGATCCAGCCCGCCTGCTGCCGCGCGTCGACCCGGGGCGCGAGCAGCTGGCCCATGGCGAGGCCCGCGGCGAGGGAGGTGCCGGTGAGCAGGGCGCGCTGCGGCTCGAGCCCGTTGCTCGCGGCGAAGATGCCGCCGAACTCGGCCCCGGCGCCGAGCAGGCCGGCGAAGGCCGAGGCCTCGAGGGCGTCGAGCTCGGTGACGTGCCGGTCGTCGACCCGCTCCAGCGCGTAGCCGACGCCGAAGCCGACGACCTGGCCGCCGAGCCCGTACAGCAGCGGCTGGGCGCCGGCGGGGCCCTCGCGCGACCGCGCCAGGCCGGCGCCGACGAGGGTGCCCGCCGCGGCGCCGCCCGCGCCCAGGGTGGCGATGGTGGCGGCGTCGCCCGCCTCCATGGGCCAGGCGCGCCCCGCCACCCAGCCCACCGACGCGCCGCCCACGCCGCCCGTGAGCCCCCAGATGGGCCACAGCGCGTTCCGCGAGTACATGCCGGCGGTGCCCATCGAGAAGGCCAGGCCGAAGCTGGCGGCCGCGGCGAGCCAGCGGGCGCCGTCGGTGGAGGGGGGCATGGCGTCGGGCGACAGGCGCTCGGGGTAGGCGTCCGACAGGGTCTGCGTGACCTCGCGGAGCACGGCCGGGGGCATGCGCTGGCGCAGGGCGTCCTGCAGGGCGTCGCCGGCCTCGGGGATCGCGGCGGCGCCGAGCGTGCGCGCCACCGACTGGCGCAGCGACGCGGGGAGCCGGCGGTCGACGAGGCCAGTCAGCGAGGGTGGGCACGGCGGCGGGGTAGGCCGACAGCGCGGCGACGGCGGCGTCGGCGACGACAGGATCCTGCCCCGCGCGCGTGCGCGCCAGGTTCAGCAGGACCGGCACGGCGCGCGGATCCCGCAGCGCGCCGAGCCGGCTCGCCCCCTCGGCGGCGCGGTCGCTCGACAGCAGGAGCAGCGCCTCGAGCAGGGCGCGGTCGGGCGCCTCGGCGTGGTCGATGTGGGCGAGCAGCGCTGCCGCGATCTCGTACACGGCGTCGGGGTTCTCGACCGTGATCCGCAGGCAGACCTCGACCTCGCTGCCGGCCGCGGCGTCGCGCACTGGCGCGCGGGCGAGGGCGCTGCCGGCTCGGCGGGGGCGGTGTCGGCGGCGACGGCCACGGTGGCGAGCAGCCCCAGCACCTGCTTACACCCGCCGTCCCCCTCGGCATGCACGGCGACCTCACCGTACTTCGGGGGGACGTCGATCCGGCACGACCAGCGCCGGTCGGCCTCCTCGATCCTCAGGTTCACGGACTGGCTCGCCGGCAGGGACAGCACCGCGATCGACGGGCGCTTCGACAGGGTGGCCACCACCGGGCCGAAGTCGGTGCGCACGGCGAGGTGCGGGTCGACGGCGAAGCGCACCTTCGCCATGCGGGGCGGGTCGTCGGGGTGCCCGCCGCCTCGGGCGCAGGCCGCGGGACCGGCTTCACGGCGGGCTCCGGCGCGGGCGCGGCCGCCGGCTCCGGCTCGGGCGCCGCGACCGGCACGGGCACGGGCTCGGGCTCCGGCTCGGGCAGCAGCATGGCCGTGGGCTCCGGCGGCACCTCGGGCGGCACGGGCGCGGGATCGGCGCCCGAGCGCAGCCCGAGCAGCAGCAGCGCCACCGCCGCCAGCGCCGCGGCGCCGGCGGCCACCGCCCACGAGCGGCGCGGCGGCGGCGGCTGCACCGCCACGGGCGGCGCGGCGCCCAGGCTGCGCTGGCTCGGCGACACCGTGTCTTCGCGGATCGACGGTCATCGTCGCGGTGGCGTCGCCCGCCTCGCCGGGCCGCACCACGACGTTGCCGTGCGCCCACACGCGCAGGGGCGGGCCCGGCGCCTCCGGCAGCAGCTCCAGCGCGGCCGCCGACACCTCCGCCGCCGTGGGTCGCTCGTCGGGCTCGAACGCCAGGAGGCGCTCCGCCAGCGCCCGCAGCGGCTCCCACCCGATGCGCGCCAGCGCCGCCGCGCGGTCCTCGGCGAAGCCGTCCTTCGCCAGGCGGAACCGCGGGACGGCCTCGCCCGTGGCGATCTCCGCGAGCGTGACCCCGAGCGAGAACACGTCGCTCTTGTGGCCGGCGTGGCCGTCGAGCCAGCGCTCGGGCGCCATGTACCGCGCCGTGCCGAACTGCTGGCTGCGCGTCTCGACCTCGCGCGCCTCGAACGTGGCCCGCGCCACGCCGAAGTCCATCACCTTCACCCCGCCGCGGGGCGTCAGCATCACGTTCGACGGCTTGATGTCGCGGTGGACCACGGTGAGCGGCTCGTCCTGGCCCGGCGGCACCGTGCACCACGCGGCGTCGAGCGCGTCGGCCACCGCCGACACGATCTCCAGCACCACACGGGGCTCGAGCGCGCCCGACTGGCTCACGATCCGCCCGAGGTCGACGCCCTCGACGGGCTCCATCAGGATCGCGAGCCCGCCGTCGATCTGGGTGAGGCCGTGCACCCGCACGATGTGCTCGTGGCTCAGCAGCGCGAGCAGCTTGAACTCCGCCCGCAGCCGCGCCACGAGATCGCGATCGCCCGTCCACTCCGGCAACAGCCGCTTCACGGCGAGCGTCTGGACGTATCCGTCCTCCGCGTCGTGCATCTCGGCGAGGTGCACCGATCCGTGGGCGCCGCGGCCCAGGGTGCGGAGCAGGGTGAAGGTGCGGCGCATCGCGGCCATGCTACTCGCTGTGGGGGCGCGGGTGGCACAACCCTCGTAGCCCGGTTTGGCGGCGCGGGGCGGGGTGAACATCGGCGCGCGGCGCGCCACGGGGAGGAGGGAGCTCGGCGACTGCCCGCCGGCGTCCTGGTGATCGGGCCCGCCCGACGTTAGTTGGTCCTTTGGAATGCCATCCCGCAGCCGACCTGGAGGAATCGTGGACGCCTGGAACGTGACCTTGCGGCGGCTCGGGCTGGTGTGCGCGCTCGCCTTCGCGGGCCCCGCGCTCGCCCAGGACGGTGGTGAGGTGCCTGCGGCGCCGCTCGAGCCGACGTCGGAGCCCACGGCCGAGCCGGAGGCGCCGGCAGACGCCCCCGCGTCGCCCGAGGCGGCGCCGGAGGAGGCGCCCGCGTCCGAAGAGCCGCAGTCGCCGGCGAGCGCGCTGGAGCCGCCGCCTCCGCCGCGGATCACGGTCGACCTGCCGCCGCCGCCGTCGCTGGCCGACGACCTGCCGATCCCCACGCTCACGCTCGATCGGATCCCGCCGAGCACGAGCTTCGAGTTCGCCATCCAGGTGAGCTACGGCACCGTCGCCTACTTCCGCGACCAGGTCCCGCCCTGGGTCGGCTTCGGCTTCCGGGGTGGCTGGGGCAAGAACTTCGGGCTGAACCGCATCGGCGTGGCGGGCACCGTCACCGCCGAGGGCGACATCGGGGTGCACACCCAGCTCGCGCTCGAGCCGACCTTCGCCTGGGACTACGTCGGGCGCAACGGGCTCCTCCTCGGCGCGGGCGTCGGGCCGGCGCTGGTCTACACCTCCCACACCGCCACGGTCGAGACGACCGCCGCGGCCGACATCGCCCCGTCCGCCGCGGTGCGGATCGGCTGGTCGCAGACCTGGAGCCGGGTCGGGCGGCGGCTGTTCGTCTTCGCGGAGCCGAAGGTCCGCCTGGCCGAGGGCCGCCTGTCGCCGGTGGTCGCGGTGGCCGTGGGGTCGGGCGCCGGCCGCTGACCCGCGACGTTGCGCGTCCCGCTCGGGCATGTGAGCACGGGTCGTTCGGCGGGTTGCCGTTCGGGTGCGGAGGGGCGGGTTATACGGCCTCCTCGCCACCACGCGATGGAGGAATCGTGAAGCGAAGCATGTTCGTGCTCCTGCTGGCCAGCGTGTGGTCCGCCGGGTGCACCGATCCCGAGACGGAGAAGCGGCTGACCGACCTCGAGGCCAAGGTCGACGCGCTCGAGCAGCGCCCGGCCGGCGCCGGTCCGGCCGCCGCCCCCGCGGCGAACGCCGAGGAGGAGCAGGCCGCCAGCGCGCTCATCAAGGAAGTGAGCGTCGCGATGGAGGACGGCAACTTCGACCTCGCCAAGGAGAAGGTCAAGGAGCTGCGCGCCAAGTACCCGAACACCCGCTCGGCGAAGGCGGCGGTCCGGCTCGAGGAGGAGCTGAACGTCGTCGGCAAGGACGCCGTGCCGCTGCAGGTCGACAAGTGGTTCCAGGGCTCGGAGGCCGAGACCAAGGGCAAGGCCACCCTGTACGTGTTCTGGGAGGTCTGGTGCCCGCACTGCCGCAAGGAAGTGCCGCGCCTCGCCGAGACCTACAACAAGTTCCACCCCCAGGGCCTGGGCATGGTGGGGCTGACCAAGATGACCCGCGACGTGACCGACGAGAAGGTCGAGGACTTCATCAAGGAGAACAAGCTGCCCTACCCGATCGCCAAGGAGAAGGGCCAGGAGATGTCGAACGCGTACGGCGTGCGCGGCATCCCGGCCGCGGCGGTCGTGAAGGACGGCAAGGTGATCTGGCGCGGCCACCCGGCCAAGCTCACCGACGAGCTCATCAGCAGCTGGCTGTAGCGAGCGCTAGGCGACCTCGAGCCGCCGGGCCTCGTCGAGCAGGCGAGCCCAGCGGTCGGGCCAGGTGGTCGCGAGCTGCTGCTCGCGCCCCAGCGCCACCGCGCGCACGAGCAGCCGCCGGGCCTCGATGAGGTCGCCCGCCGCCTCGTAGACGGTGGCGAGGTCGGCCAGGGCCAGCGCCAGCAGGTCGTCGCAGTCGTCGGCGGCGCCGCCCTGCGCGATGGCGTCTTCCAGGGCGTCGCGCGCGAGCGGCCAGT
The DNA here is from genome assembly GCA_041389545.1 of Myxococcota bacterium. Lineage (GTDB taxonomy): Bacteria > Myxococcota_A > UBA796 > UBA796 > JACKER01. Next base: position 42,303 of record JAWKRQ010000009.1, read on the forward strand.
CCTCGATGCGCCCCGCCAGCGCGCCCACGGCCCAGCCTGCGGCCACGGCCTCGCGCGCCGGCACCTGCGCCGCCCGGAAGCCGTCGAGCGCCTGCTGGTACGCGGCCAGCGCCTGGTCGAGCTCGCCCACCTGTTCGAGCGCGGTGCCCAGCGCCGCCGCCACGCGCGCGCGCCCGACGAGGAGCTCGGCGGGCGCGCCCTCGCGCTCCAGCACCGCCTGCGCGCGCTCGAGGGCCTGCTCGAGGCGCACCACCCGGTCGGGCGGGTCGAGCACCCGCGCCGCCAGCAGGCAGGCGTCGAACAGCGCGTCGGGCCGCTCGTGGCGCTCGGCCCACTGCAGGTAGCCCTCGAGGGTGGCCCGGGCGCGCTCACCGCCGGCGGCGGGCAGCTCGTCGAGCGCGAGGCGCACCGCTGCGGCGCGGTAGCGCGCGCCCGTCTCGCCGCGATCGGCCTCGGCGATGGGCGCGGCCAGGGCCAGCTGCTCCTCGGCGCCGGCGCGGTCGCGGCCGCTCAGCAGGCAGCGGGCGAGCATGGCGCGCGACAGCGCCTCGGTGGCGCGGTCGCCGGACTCCTGGGCGCGCTGCACGAGCGCCTCCCAGGCCCGGCGGGCGCGCGGGAGGTGCCCGTCACGCTGCAGCGCGTCGGCCTGGCGCACCAGCGCCGCCAGGGTGGGGACGAGGGGGTTCGCCATGGCACCCCCCTATCCGCCTCCGCGCCGACGCGGGTGGCTACTGCGCGCCGCGGGCGGCGGCCACGTCGGCCGGCATGCAGTAGCCGAAGTCGTTGCCCCAGGAGTGCCGCTCGTAGGACGTGACGGCGGCGATCTGCAGGTCGTTCAGCATCGTGGCCTGCGGGACCATGACGCCGTTGAACTTCTGGCCGGCCACCTCGATCTCGCCGTTGAGCCCGTTGAGGACGAGCCCAGCGTGCTTCTTGCAGTCGCCCATGAAGTCCTTCTGGCCTGCGAGCGGCGGGTAGACGCCGGGCATGCCCTTGCCCTCCTCGCCGTGGCAGGTCAGGCAGGCGAGGCCACCGTCGCCGGTCTTGTAGACCTTCTCGCCGAGCTTCATGAGGAAGGTGTGCTGCTCTTCCTCCGACATCGCGGAGATGTCGGTGTCCTTGGACAGGCCGTCGTCGGCCGCCGCCGGAGCGGGCGCGGGCGCGGGGGCCGGCGCGGGCTCGGCGGGGGCGGGCGCCGGCGCGGGGGCGGGCGTGGCGGACTCGCCGCCGGAGCAACCGACGACACCCATCACCAGAGCCACGCGCAGTGCGGAACGGACCATCTCGACCTCCTCGCGGGCGGTGGCAGGGCCCCACCCGGGGTCGCAGTCACGGGGCACCCGCGTCTGGGCCCTCTGTAACGGGGGCAGGCGGCCGTTCCGCAGCCCGCAACGGTGTGTGGCGGTTCACTTCAGGACGAGATCGCCCTGATAGCAGCGGGAGTCGGCCTCGGCGAGCAGCACGCCCGTCACCGGCGCCTGCGTGAGCGTGCGCGCCTGCCACTGGACGCCGAGCCCGCCCTCCACGTGGAACCGATCCACCACGATGACCAGCGCGCCCGTGCCGTCCCACGCCTTCAGCGCCTCGTCGGCGAAGCGGTGGTCGGCCCAGGCGACGAACGTGGCGTAGCGCGACTCGAGCTCCACCGGGATGGGGTTCTCCCCCATGGGATCCTCGAGCAGCTGCACGTAGCCGGGCGGCACCTGCACCGCCTCGCCCTCGGGCGGCGGCACGTAGCGCTCGCCGATGGCGACGAGCTTCGTGCCGTTGCGGGCCGTCGCGAACAGCGGGGCATAGGCCTCGAACGGGAAGCCCCAGCTCGTCTCCCACTCGAGCCGCTCGGGGAGCACCTCGATCGACAGCCCCCCCCGGGCGTACTGGTCGAGCTCGCCCTGGTGGCGCGACGGCACGGCCTGCAGCGCGAGCGTGACCGAGCCGCGCTTGAGCAGCTTGCGGACGAGCCGGGCCGCGCGGGACAGGTCGGGGAGGGTGCCCTTGCGCTCACCGAGCACCAGGACGACCGGCTCGTCTTGCTTGGCGAGCTTGCCGATGGAGGTCTTGCTGCAGCCCGGGGCGTCGGCGGCGTGGGCGGAGGCCAGGGCGAGGACGAAGGCGAGCATGTCCCCGAGCTAACCTCGCCGCAGGTATTCGTCACTGCGGGGGGCAGCGCGCGTCACCCCGCTCGACGTGCTGGCCACGCGCTCGTACTCCGCGAGCTTGGAGAGCACCGCCGCGCGCGCGTCGCCGTCGAGCTGCTCCAGCGCGGCGTCGAGGTTGCGCCGCCCGCGCTCGGCCGCGACGTTCTCCTCCTGCAGGCGCCGGACTTGGCGGTTGCGGATGAAGTACAGCGTGGCGATCACGCTCGACACGACCACCAGCGCGCCGATCACGCCCCGCAGCGTGTTCTCGGTGCGCTGGGCCGACACCTCGACCCGGCCGACCACCTCGCCGATGCCGTCGACCGTGGAGTCGATGGGGGCGAGCATGTTCTTCGTGAGCGTCTCCTCCAGGGTCTGCCCGATGGCGGGCGACTCGTCGGCCTCGCGCATCGCGGAGTAGACGCTGTCGCGCAGCAGGTCGGCCACGGCGAGCTGCATGTCCTCCTCGTCGAGGGAGGTGCGCAGCGAGGTGACGGCGCGCGCGACCACGCGGTCGACCGTCTCCTCGAGCGAGTCGCCGAGCTCGCCCCGCAGCCCCTCCGACAGGGCGCGCACGATGTCGCGCTGCACCATCTCGCGCAGCTCGGGCGAGACCTCCTGGCGCAGCCCCTTGCCCGCCTTGCGGGTGGCCACGGTGATGAGGTCGTCGACCAGCGCCTCGAGCTTCTGCTGCTGCTCGGGCTGCACCTCGGTGACGCCCGACGACAGGCCCTGCCCGAGCTGGTGGCCGAGCTCGCTCACCAGCTCCTTCTCGAGCAGGACCTGCGCGGTGTGGGGCAGCCCGCCCGACTTGCCCCCGCCGGAGGCTTCGTCGAAGGCGCCCTCGATCAGGCCCTGACCGAGCTGATAGGCGCATCCTGGCGCGAGCGCACCCAGGACGGCGACGAGGAGGACCCACACCCGCATGGGGGGAGTCTACCCCGTTCCCGGGCGCGGACGGGCGCTCACGCGAGCGTGACGTCCTTGCAGAGGTACACGTCCTGGATCGCGTTCAGCAGCTTCACGCCGTCGGCCATCGGGCGCTGGAACGCCTTGCGCCCCGAGATGAGGCCCATGCCGCCGGCGCGCTTGTTGACGACGGCCGTCTTCACGGCGTCGGCCAGGTCGTTCGCGCCGGAGGCGCCGCCGCTGTTGATGAGCCCCACGCGGCCCATGTAGGCGTTGATGACCTGGTAGCGCGTCCAGTCGATGGGGTGCTCGGCCGACAGCTCGGTGTAGACCTTGTCGTGGGTCTTGCCCCACTTGCCGAGCGTCTTGCTGCGGTAGCCGCCGTTGGGCGCCTCGGGCAGCTTCTGCTTCACGATGTCGGCGCCGATGGTGCAGCCGAGGTGGATCGCCTGGCCGGTGAGGTCGGCGGCGGTGTGGTAGTCGCCCTCGGGCGTCTTGAAGGCCTCGTTGCGCAGGTAGCACCACAGCACGGTGAACATGCCGAGCTGGTGGGCCTCCTCGAACATGGCGGCGATCTCCTGCAGCTGACGCCGCGACTCCTCGCTGCCCCAGTACACGGTGGCGCCGATGCCGGCCGCGCCCATGTCGAAGCACTGCTGGACCGAGCCGAACGGCACCTGATCGTAGGTGTTCGGGTACGACAGCAGCTCGCTGTGGTTCACCTTGACGAGGAACGGGATCCGGTGGGCGTACCGCCGCGAGAGCATGCCGAGGACGCCGAAGGTGGAGGCCACGGCGTTGCAGCCGCCCTCGATGGCGAGCTCGACGATGCCCTGCGGGTCGAACATCGCCGGGTTCGGCGCGAAGGAGGCGCCCGCCGAGTGCTCGATGCCCTGGTCGACGGGCAGGATCGAGACGTAGCCCGTGTTCGCGAGGCGGCCGGTGCCGTACATCCGCTGCAGCGCGACGAGGACCCCCGGCTTGCGGTCGGAGTCGACGAACACGCGCTCCACGAAGTCGGGCCCCGGGACGTGCAGCGTGTCGGCGGGGAACTTGCAGCGGTGCTCGAGGAGGGCGGCGTCGTCGCCGAGCAGGTCGGCGATCTGGGACAGGTCCATCGCGGGTCTCCGGGCTGGGAGGCCTCGCATAACACCCGGTCCGTCCGGGGTGGGAGGCCGATCGACACAGGGGCGCGCACGGTAGAGGAGACGCGAGACCGTCCTCCGCCCGCTGTGTCGATCGGCGGTTCGTTCAGGTGGACCGCAGGTCGAGCGGTCCGGTCGTCGTGGTCCCGTAACCCTGCGGGTCGCACTGCAGGTGCTCGAGCACCGACAGCCACAGGTTGCTGTGCGGCTGGTTCGGGAACGCGCGGTGCTGCCCCTGGACGATGTCGCCCGCCTCGCCGCCGGCCAGCAGGAACGTGAGCGGCTCGGCCTGGTGCAGGTTCGACTCGCCGAACTCCGACAGCAGGATCACCTGGGTGCTCGACAGCAGGTCACCGTCCTCGGTGGGGATGTCGGCGAGCTTGGTGCACAGCTCCACGTAGCGCTGGACCTGCCAGTCGTAGACCTGCTGCAGGTCGCGGGCGGCGGTGTTGCTGAACGACCAGTTGTGCGAGAGCGTGTGGTGGTCGTTGCTGTGGCCGAGCCAGTTGTAGGTGGTGAGCGCGGTGCTCGCGCCCGTCAGGAAGGTGACGAGCCGCGTGAAGTCGCACTGGAGCGCCACGACCATCAGGTCGGTCATCAGGGCGATCTTCTGCTGGTAGCCCGGGGAGGCGTCGGGCTCGCCGGGCTCGGGACACGACAGCCCCTCCAGCTGGTCGAGCCGCAGCTCGAGCTCGCGGACGCCCGTCGTGTACTGGTCGAGCTTCGCCTTGTCGGCGGGGTTCAGGCGGGCGTCGAGCGCCTTGGTGCGGTCGAGGACCGAGTCGAGCAGGCTCTTGCGGAGGGTGGCGCGGATCTCGATCTCCTGCGCCGTCAGGTCGCTGCTCGTGCCGCCGAACATCCGCTGGAACACGGTCTTCGGGTCGGTCAGCGGGCTGATGGGCGTGCTCGGCCCGGCCCAGGACAGCGTGCGGTAGAGCACGTCGACGTTGCCCCCGCCGCTGATGTACGGCTCGTCGGTGCCGAGCTGCAGGGAGCCGAACGGGGTCTCGCTGCCGATCTGCTGCGCGGCGAACTGGTCGACCGTCATCGCCGCGTCGAGCGGGCCGTTGAACGTGTTGTCGACGTGGTCGTCGCCGAGCAGGGTGGGCATCGCCTCCTCGTGGGCGTCGTAGCCGATCGCCGCGCGGTTCTTCAGCCCCGAGATCACCGAGATCCGCGACTGGAGCGGCGCGATGCCCTGCAGGGCGAGCGGCAGGTCGTAGCCGGCGCCGAGCTGCGTCGGGCGGACGTAGTCCGAGACGAGCCCGTTGGGGACGAACCACCACAGCGCGCGACGCGGCGTGGGGACGGCCGCGCGCGCGCCGCGGGGCAGCGCGGAGGCCAGGAACGGCAGCCACAGGGTCGCCCCGGTGCTGCGGAGGAACATGCGGCGGTCCATCACTCCACCTCCTGCGGCGCGCCCCGTCGGCGGAACGCGTCGGTCTGCACCAGTGCGGTGGCCAGGGCGTCGAAGGTCTCGCCGCCGGCGACGAAGGCCTCGGTGACCGCGTCGATGGCGGGCTCGTCGTGGAGATCGAGCGGTCGCCCGAGCGCGTAGGTCATCGACTTCTGGACGACGCACTTCGGCAGGCGCGGATCCGTCGCGACCCAGGTGGCCACGTCCTCCACGCCCTGCAGCGCCTGGCCGCCCATCGAGGTCTCGCTGTCGATGGGGAACCCGAGCTCGTCCTCGGTGCGCCAGGCGCCGATGGCGTCGTAGTCCCACAGGGCGAAGCCGAGCGGGTCCATGTACTGGTGGCAGCCCTGGCAGTAGTCGTCGGAGCGCTGGGCCTCCTCCTGCTCGCGCACCGAGGCGCCCTCCGGCACGATCACCACCATGCTCTCCACGTTCGGCGGCGGCGGGGGGGGAGGGCTGCACAGCAGGTTCTCGAGGATCCACTTGCCGCGCTTGACCGCCGAGGGCGCGTCGACCCGGGAGTGGGCCTTGAGCCACCCGGCCGTGCCGAACAGGCCCACGCGGCCGGTGCCGGCGAGCGAGACCTCCGCCGGATCGTCGCCGCGGAGCGGGACGCCGTAGAAGTCGGCGAGGCGGTCGTCGAGGTAGGCGTCCTGGGCGGTGAGGATGTCGACCAGCGGCTTGCCGTCGCGGAAGAAGCCGCGCATCAGGTGGCGCAGCTCCAGCTGCATGGAGGCGCGCAGGGCGTCGTCGAACTCGGGGTAGAGCGTGGCGTCGGCGGTGGTGCGCTCGAGGTCGCGGATCGAGAACCACTGGCCGGCGAGGTTGTCGACGAGCGCCTCGGCCCGCTCGTCCGCCATCAGGCGGCCCAGCGCGTCGCGCACGCCCTCCGGCGTGTCGAGGGCGCCGGCGGCGGCGTCGTCGAGGAGGTCCTCGTCGGGGGCGCTGCTCCAGGCGAAGGCGGCGAGGCGGGTGGCCACCTCGTAGCCGTCGAGGGTGCGCACACCGTCGCCGTCGGGGTCCTGCTCGAAGCGGTAGACGAACTCCGGCGAGACGAGCAGGCCCTTGAACGCGTGGCGGAGGGCGCCGAGGCGGTCGAGGCCCGCGTCGAGCGGTGTCGTAGAGGCTCGTGGCCCAGTCGACCTCGTCCTCGGTGAGGGCGGCGCCAGGCGAGGCGGCCGAAGCGCTCGAGGCTCTCGGCCGCACAGCCGCGGGTCGGCGAGCCGTCGAGGGCGCAGGGGACAGAGCGGTCGTAGGCGGCCGTGCGGCCCACCTGCGGGTCCGTGGGGCCCTCCACGCGCATTGTCGACCACCGGTGCGCGCCACAGCAATCGCCCCGTCCTGGTACGGGTTGGCCAGGGCGATCTCGAGCGTGTGGACGCCGTCGTCGAAGCTCGGTGCGGAAGGTGTAGTCGTCGTAGACCGCGGCGTCGCCGGCGACGGGGGTGGTGAAGACCACGGCGCCGTCGAGGGCGGACCTCCATGATCGGGTCAGCGCCGCCGAGTTCCGGCAAGAAGGCGGCGACCGGATCGAAGGTGCCGTCGTAGGGGAGGGCGAGCGCGGTGGAGAGGCTGCCCTCGAAGATGGCGTAGCCCGACTCGAGGTAGGGCACGCCGGAGCCGGGTAGGTGACGCCGGCGGCCTCGGCCTGGGTTTGACACAGGCCGGGACCGGTCTTGTAGCCGAACATCTCGTCAGGAGCTCGTCGGCGGCGACGTCCCAGCCCTCGACGTGGTTCGAGGTCGTGGTGAGGACGCTCGCGATGTTGTCGAAGCCGTAGGCGGACTCGTCGGCGGGGAACGTGCGGCCGAAGCGCTCGTCGGTGCCGAGGAGATCGCGCATGGTGGCGTCGTACTCGGTGGCGTTGAGGCGGGCGAGGGGGCGTGTGCCCGGGTCGGCGGACGGGGGGGGCGGGTTGCCACCGGCGCCCGGATCGAACCAGTCGGCGGTACAGCACGCGGCCAGCAGGGCTGCGAGGCAAGGGTTCCATCGGCACCTCGGGCGAGGTTGCCCCGTGGGGGCGACCGCCGTCAGGCTTTGCGTGGATGTGACAGAGGTGGCGGTTGGGGGCGGGGTGCCTCTTGCCCTGCCCCTGCCCCTGCCGCTTGCCCTTGCCGACGTCGACGCCTGGCGCCGCACGAGGCAGGCCGATCCTGCACCGTCGACGAGGTCCACGCCCACAGTGACTCGGCCGGCGGCACCGCCTGCCCGAGCTCGCGCCATGGTCGTGGGAACTAGCGTTCGCCCGAGCGAAGCCGCGCCAGGATGAATTCAGGTCGGGCCGGATCCGCTTCCGGAACAGGATGAATTCGCGCCGGAGCAGCCGTGCCGAGCCACTCGCGCGTGGGGCTGGAGTGCGCGCAGGGCCGGAGGCGGCGGGCGGGCGAACGTCGCACGGCTTCGCCCGCCATCGCCCATCCGCACGTTCGGGTGCCCGGCGCCCAGCCCGAGCACACGACCATGGTCAGGTCGGGCCGGATCTGCTTCCGGAACAGGATGAATTCAGGTCAGGCCGGATCTGCCTCCGGATGCGTGATGCTCATGGGTGAACGTTGACTATTGGCCGGTCGCCGCCCGCTGCCCTGCGCCGGCAGGCGCGCTCCTGTCGTGCGGCACGCACCGTGATGATGAGAAGCTGCCTTCATCCGTGGCAAACACATTCGCCCCCGCTCACCTCCAGGCAAAACATACCCCGGATCACCACCTCGCGGAGGTATGCCGCCCTCGATCACACCTGGACGGAGTTCGGCCCCGCGGCGGACGATGAAACCATCACTATCGTCCGAGCCCGGCGACCCGCGCCCGCTCGACCCGCCAACTGTGCGATCGAGGGGCATACCTCCCGCAGGTGTTGCACTGGCACCGGCTTGCTTCCGGTGGCGGCCGACGGCGCCGGTGGTCGCACCGGCGCGCAGCCAGCCGGCCGAGGGCGTCGTCGGCCGCGTCGGCGTCGCCGGTCCGCCGGATCACGCAGGGGCGGTGCGGGCAGGCGCCGAGCTGATCGGCGGCGGCCGGCCCGTGACCCCCGTTGGAATGCGCCCTCGAAGCTCACCAAGGGGCACGGGCAAGGGGCAAGGAAAGGGAAGGAAGGGGTCAGGGACGGAGATCGGGGTACTGCTGGAGGCACACCCTGCCGCCGCGCCTCTCCCGGAGTTGTCCGCCAGGTGCGTCCGACGTGCTCGACCGCGCATCGCCCACCGACTGCCAGGTGTTCGGGTACCGCGTGTCGCTGTCGATGTACGGGTCGGCAGACCTGCTGGTCGGCGAACTGCCCGGCCAGGTCGAGCTGCTCGGCCCAGGTCACCACCACCAGCACGTGCTCGGCCGTACTCCGCTTGCACCCGGCGTTCTGCAGGCACCAGCTCGCGGCGGCCCCGCCCGAGTACCAGGCCGACACGTTCGCGTCCCACGTCCACTCGGCCCGGCCAGCAGCAGCTGGATGAGGTGCGTGGTGCCTCCACGAACACCCGCCAGTTGTTCGGCGCCCGGTACCGTCGTTGTGCATCGACGGTCTCCACGCGAGGAGTAGGTCAGGAACGGCTCCTTGTCCATGACCTCCCAGAACGAGGCCACGTTCGCGTCGTTCGGCGCGGCCGCCACGAGCTGGTCGGCGCGCTTCGGCACGTCCACAATCCAGCGGGTCCGGCGGGATCGGCCCCTCCTCGTAGTCCCAGTTCGTGACGTTGCCCTGGCCGAAGTCGCCCCAGCCCCAACCGCTCCCCCGCGACTCGTTGGGCTCGAGGACCACATGATGTCGCGCTCGCCGAAGCTTGTGGTACTCGATGAACGGGTCGTCGTGCTTCTCGACGATGATGTACAACAGCCATGCGGGTTGCCGTTGACGGTCACCTCGGCCCAGCCGACCCGCGGCGCCATCAGCCCAGCCTCGCGCGCCAGCTGATACGACGGGTGGTCGCGGTTGCGCGTCGGATCCAGCACCCACGCCGTTGTGCAGCTTGATCGCCTTGAAATTCGCGGAACTTCGTGCCCTCGACCCACTCGTTGAAGTCGAGGATGAACGCGGGCTTGCCCGACATCTGCTGGTAGCTGGCGTTTACGAGGCTGGCCCCACGTCGCCAGACGCGCCGCCACGCGATGATCGCTTACCTCGTTTTTTTTTCGACCGCTGCCTGACTCAGCGACAAGCAGAGAGCGTTGTTCGACGTCGTGAACGTTTATCTGCCATCTGTACGCAGCCGAACAACGTCTCGTCGACGGGCAGGCCGACGACCTCGCTCGCCATTGCTCGGCTTCCGGGGGTGAAGGCCGGGCTGACCGGGCGGTGCTCGCAAGTGCCGGGCGACAGGCGCCGCGATGGGCTGCGTCAGGCCGATATCGACTCGCCGATGTATGATCCAGCGCATGGTCTTGAGGTCGAGCAGCGTAGGCTTGTCGTTGTCCTTGTCGAGCGTGAAGCCCGTCGACAACACGTCGTCGGGGGCCTCGCGGGCCCAGATCAGCAGCGGGACGTTCGGCTCGAGGGAGACGCCCTCGGGGCCGGTCCAGCGGTCGCCGTCGCCGTTGCGCAGGACCAGCTCCGACAGGGCCACGGGCGCGTCGCCGAGGTTGCGCAGCTCGATCCAGTCGGGCTTGTCGGCGCTGTCGGGGGCGTCGACCGTGGACTGGTTGCCGGGCATGACCTCGTCGATGACGACGTCGAGGTCGGAGACCGGGTCGGTGGGGTCCGTCGGGTCGGTGCCGGTCACGTCGTCGTCGTCGTCGCCGAGGTGCGGCAGGCGACTCTCGGAGCGGCAGGCCGTCAGGGCGAGGGCGGTGACGACGGCGAGGGCGACGCGCATGGGGACTCCCGTCTCCCCCGCGACGATCCGGTGACGAGAGGGTGACGCCTCAACATGACCGATCGGGGCGTGCGGTGTCACTGCGGGCCGGGGGTTCCGCATGATACCCTGCCCGACCGTGCTGCTCGCGCTGCTGGCCGCTGCCTGCTCCCGCCCGCCGGTGTTCATCACCGAGCCGGGGCCGCCGCTGTCGACCACGGCGTGCGCCAGCGGCACCTGCATCGACGACCCCGCGGGCGAAGACGTGCGCAACGGCTGGGTCAACGTCGCCATCGGGCCCGACGGCGCGGCGTGGGTGGTCTGGGCGCAGGCCGACGGCCCCGACGTGACCGGCGTGTGGCTCGCCCGCTCGCCGAGCCCGGGGGCGCCGCTGTCGGAGCCCGTGGCGGTGCCGGTGGCCGTGCCGCCGAGCGTGGGCACCACCGAGAAGCCCGCCATCGCCGTCGACGCCGAGGGCATCGCGCTGGCCTACACGGGGCTCGCCCCGGAGCGCCACGGCGACGCGCGCGCGCTGTACCTGCAGCGCGGCGTGCCCGAGGGCGACGCCGTGGCGTTCTCGTCCGCGCGCGTGATCGACCGCGTGCTCCCCGACGATCCGCCCGATCTCGTCATGGAGCAGGCCCGCGTCGCCACCGCGCCCGACGGCGAGCTGTGGCTGCTCTGGAAGCGTCAGATCTACGGGGAGCAGGACCACGTGTGGGTGGCCCGCGGCGACGAGGACTTCGCGCCCAGGCTGCTCAGCGCCGAGCTCCCCACGGAGCACGACTGCAGCCCGCCCGACCTGCGGTTCGGGTACGGCGGGGAGCTGCTGGTCGCGGTCCGCGGCAACATCGACGGCTGGCTGCAGACGCTCGCCGTCCGCGTCGACCCGGCCACGGGCGCGGCCACCGTGCGTCAGATCTCCGACGACGACTGGCACTACGATCCGGACGTCTGTCCGGAGGACGGCCCGCGCATCGCCGAGCTCGCCGACGGCACGCTGTACGCCGCCTGGATGGCGCCGGCCGAGGGCACCTGGCGGCTGTTCAGCGCCACCTCGGCCGACGGCGAGGCCTGGAGCACGCCCGGCATCGACCACGCCGGCGACGTGGGTCTGGGCGAGACGTGGGTGGCCGTCGCGCCGACCGAGGCGGGGCCGTTCTACACGGCCGTCGAGGGCCTCGACCAGCGCACGCGGCTGCTCGTCCGCGACGCCCCGGGCGATCCGGCCGAGGAGGCCTGGCTCGTCGCCGACGACGGCTCCGACGTGGTCGACGTGGAGATCGCGTCGTCGGGCGGGCGCACCGTGGCCGTCGGCGTGGGGGAGGGGCGAGTCCTGTGGCTGATCGACCTGTGAACCCGCTGGGGGATCTCCCGCCGGACGAGCTCCGCGCGGTGATGCACCAGGCCGCCGACAAGGTGGCGGACTACCTCGCAGGCGTGGGGGAGCTGCCCGTCCTGCCGCCCACGCAGCCCGGCGACGTGGCGCGGGCGCTGCCGAGCGCGCCGCCGGCATCGCCCGAGCCGATGGATGCCGTGCTGGCGGACTTCGACCGGCTGGTCGTGCCCAACAACACGCAGTGGAACCACCCGGCGTTCTTCGCCTACATCGCGATCACGGCGTCGGCGCCGGGCATCGTGGGCGAGACGCTCGCGGCGGCGCTCAACGTCAACGCGATGCTGTGGCGCACCTCCCCCGTCGCGACCGAGCTCGAGGAGCGCGTCTGCGACTGGGTGCGCCAGATGATGGGGCTGCCCGAGGGCTTCCGCGGGCACATGAACGACACGGCGTCGATCGGGGTGCTGCTGGCGCTGGCCGCCGCGCGCGACCGCGCCGTGCCCGACGTGCGCGACCGCGGGCTGCAGGGGGCGCCGCAGCTCGCCGTCTACACCTCCGACCAGGCCCACTCCTCGCTCGACAAGGCGGCGATCACGCTCGGCCTCGGGCTGCACGCCGTCCGCCGCGTGCCGAGCGACGAGGCCTTCCGGATGGACGTGGCCGCGCTCCGCCGCGCCATCGAGGCCGACCGGGCCGCCGGCGTGGTGCCGCTGGTGGTGCTGGCGACGGCCGGGACCACGTCCACGGGCTCGCTCGACCCGCTCGACGCCGTGGCCGACGCGGCCGAGGCGGCGGGGGCCTGGTTCCACGTCGACGCGGCGTACGGCGGGGGCGCCATGGTCGTCCCCGAGGTGCGCGCCGCGCTTCCGGGCATCGAGCGGGCCGACTCGGTGGTCGTCAACCCGCACAAGTGGCTGTTCACGCCGGTGGACTGCTCGATCCTGCTCCTGCGGGCGCCCGAGCGGCTGAAGGCGGCGTTCTCGCTGGTGCCGCCGTATCTCGCGACGACCGAGGCCGGGGTGACCAACCTCATGGACTACGGGCCGCAGCTCGGGCGGCGGTTCCGCGCGCTGAAGCTGTGGATGGTGCTGCGGGCCTTCGGCGTGGACGGCATCCGCGAGCGCATCGCCGCGCACCTCGCGCTGGCGCGGCAGCTCGCCGGCTGGGTCGACGCCGACGCCGGCTTCGTGCGGGTCGCGCCCGTCACGCTCGGGATCGTGGCGTTCCGGGCGCTGTCGGGGGCCGGCGACGAGGCCGACGACGCGCTGAACCGCCGTGTGCGACGAGGTGAACCGGCGCGGGCGGGTGTTCCTGTCCACGTCGGTGCTGCGGGGGCGCACCGTGCTGCGCGTCGTCGTGGGGAACCTGCGGACCACGGAGGCGCACGTGCGGCTCGCGTGGACGAGGTGCGCGAGGTCGCGGCGGCGCAGCGGTGACCACGTCGCTGTACAAGGCCCACGGCCTCGGCAACGACTACCTCGTGCTCGAGACGCCGCGGGCGGTGGACGCCGCGTGGGTGCGGGCCGTGTGCGACCGGCACCGCGGGCCGGCGGCGACGGCGTGCTCGAGCCGCTGCCGGGGGCCGGGGCCGACCTCGGGGTGCGCATCTGGAACCCGGACGGCTCGCTGGCGGAGAAGAGCGGGAACGGGCTGCGGATCCTGGCGTACTGGGCGCACCGGTTCCGGGGTTGCCGCGGGCGTTCACCGTGCGGGTCGACACGGGCGGGGCGGTGGTCGGCTGCGAGGTCGACGGGGCCGACGTCGAGGTGGAGATGGGGGCCGTGCGGTTCGACGCGGCCGGCGTCCCCGTGGACCGCGAGCGGATCGACGCCGCGATCGAGGTGGGGGGGACGACGCTGTCCGCGACGGCGGTGGGCGTCGGCAACCCGCACTGCGTGGTGTTCCGGGAGGAGGAGGCGCTCGACGCGCTGCCGTGGCGGGCGTGGGGGGAGGCGCTGGAGCGTCACCCGGCGTTCCCGAACCGGACGAACGTGCAGGTGGCGCGGATCGTGGGGGAGGGGATCGAGGCGCGGGTCTGGGAGCGGGGGGCCGGGCCGACGTTGGCGTCGGGGTCGAGCGCGTGTGCGGTGGCGGCGGCGGCAGTGCGGACGGGGCGGCTGCCGGCGGGGCGGATCGCGGTGGAGATGCCCGGGGGGACGTTGTCGGTGGTGGTCCGGGCCGACGGGACGCTGCGGCTGGCGGGCCGGTGGGGGTGTGGGTCGCTTCCACCGAGAGGTGACGACGCTCCCCATCCTCCCCCTTGCCCTTGCCCTTTGCCCTTGCCCTCCCCTTGCCCCTCGTTCCTCCGGTTCCGCCCGCCGGGAACCCCGTCGATCAGGCGCAGCCAGCGAGCCCGCCGCCAGATCTGCCCGTCAGCCCACTCGCCCGGGCTCCCCTCCAGGCAAGCCCCCTCGGATCGCACACCTCGCAGAGGTATGCGCCCTCGATCGCACACCTGGCCGGGTCGGCTCCTGTCGCGAACGGTGAAACCGTCACTATCGACTGCGACCGCCGCCCCCGACCCCGCTCACCCCCGCCAACTTGCGATCGAGGGCGGCATACCTCCCGCGGGTGTTGCACTGGCGTCGGCTTGCTTCCTGTGGCGGCCGACGGCGGTGGTGGTCACATCGGCCCGCGGGCGGCGGGCCGAGGGCGGCGGAGGCGTCGCCGTCGGACGGGTCGGCGTGATCCGCACGCGCCGACGGCGCGGCTGCCAGGCGTCGACGTCGGCAGAGGGCAAGGGGTGCGCCAGGCGAAGCCTGGATGAGGAGGAACTGGCGAAACCTCATGAAGGAGCCCGGATTCGGGTCCAGCCAACCCGTCCGGCAGAGCGGCCGAGCAGCCGGAAGCGAGTCTTGCACCGGTGGGGGCGACCCCAAGGGTGAAGCGTAGACAGCGAGCGCGTGGCCGCGAGACAGAGTCCCGAAATCCTGCCCATCGTGGGCGCGACACTCTCCCTTGAGTGGAAGGCCGTGCTCCCAGAGCCGTGATCGGCCCAAAGCGACGGGAGGCCCACCGGGATCGAAGATCGGGGCACGCGCGCAAGGGCTCCCAGGAACCTGGGAGACCCTGCATCCTCCGTCGACAAACTCACGACGCCGGGGTCGTCGAGATCCCCCCATGCCCCCGACGCCGCCTGCTGCGCCGAGGCCGGGAGAGAACGAGCAGCAGGGCGACGGAACCGCCAAGGCGACACGCACGAGCGCGGTGGGGGAGCAGGAGTCGGAGCGCCTCGTGGTACCGATGAACCTGGGGAACCGACCTCGGGACCCAGCGGAGGGAAGGGGGCGCCGTGAACTGCGACCACTGGAGGGAACGATGGCCGGAACACCGCATCCGAGCACCATCTCAACGAAACAACAGCGGATAAGCAACGCTGGCGAGGCAGATGCCGGACGAGGCACCCGCACGCTGGCCCATCACATCGACGTGGACTGGCTGAAGGAAGCCCTGGCGACAGACCCGCAAGGGCGGTGCGACGGGGATCGACGGAGAAACGGCGGCAGCGTACGCGCAGGACCTGGAAGGGGAACCTCGCAGCTGCTATCGGACCGGTCGAAGTCCGGTCTCTACCCACGCCCCGCCCGTTCGCCGAACGTACATCCCGAAAGCGGACGGCCTGCGCCCGCTCTCGGGATCCCTACGTTCGAGGACAAGGTGCTGCAGCGAGGATTCCTGATGCTGCGAGCCGCTGTACGAGACGGTCTTCCCTGGACTGTTCGTACGGGTTCCGGCGGGGCGTTCGGCGCATCAGGCGCTGGAGCAGCTCCGGGAGACACCTCTGGCGTGTGGGCGGCGGGTGGGTCCTCGACGTGGACATCCGGGCGTTCTTCGACCGGATGGATCACGGCGTCCTGGGAGCTTCTCCAGCAGAGGGTACGCGATGGTGTCGTGATCCGTCAGGATCGGGAAGTGGCTGAACGCCGGCGTGATGGAGGACGGGGCGCTCACGCGCTCCGACCTCGGTACGCCGCAGGGAGGCGTGATCTCGCCGCTGCTGGCCAACATCTACCTGCACTACGCGGTGGATGAATGGTTCGCGGTGGACGTGGTCTCACGCCTGCGGGGACGTGCGCACCTCGTGCGGTACGCCGACGACTTCGTCATGGTGTTCCAGCACGAGGACGACGCGAGGCGGGTGCTGGAGGTGCTCCCGGAAGCGCCTCTCCGCTTCGGTCTCGAAGTGAGCCCGGAAGACTCGGCTGGTCCGGATTCGGGCGCCCTTCGAGCGATACCGACCCACCGACTCTGCGTTCGACTTCCTCGGCTTCACCTTCCACTGGGGGGTGTCGAGGAGTCGTCCGACGATACGATGGAAGACGGCGAAGAAGCGGCTTGCCCGCACGCTTCGCTCCTTCTGGGTGTATTGCCGGGACAACCGCCACGCCCGGTCCAGGGTGCAGCACGACGCCCTCAGCCGGAAACTCTGGGGGCACTACATACTTCGGGCTCACCATGAACAAGCGCGCCCTGGACAAGGTCTTTGACCGGGTCAAGGCGATCTGGCGCTACTGGCTCGATCGCCGCAGCCAGAAGGCGAACATGACGTGGCAGCGGTTCGGCGCTTCCGAAGCGCCTGCCGCTCCCGAAGCCGCAGGTGGTGCACTCGGTCTTCCGGACCGGGTAGCGAACGCAGTCCACGAGGAGCCGGATGCGGAAATCCGCACGTCCGGATCTGGGGCCGGCGGGTGACCCGCCGGTCTACCCGACCTAGGAGCTTGTCGCGAATAGGCTTTTCGCCTGCGTTGCTGGACGAACACGACCACCACCACGACCACCACCACGCCCTGGTGCCCAGCCAGCCGCGTGCCCAGCCAGTGGGCTGCCGGCGTGGTGGTGGTGGTGGGGGTGGTCGTGGTCGTGGCCCGCGTGATCAGTCGGCGCCGACCGCGTTGCCGATTTGGACCGTACAACCTCAATGCCCGACAAGCTCCCAGGGCAGGGGGCAAGGGGCAGGGGCAAGGGGCACGGGCGTCACTCCGCAGGGAGGCCGAGGGCCGCCACCCCCAGCGCCCCCCCCCCCCCCCCCCCCCCCCCCCCCCCCCGCAGCCACCGGCGCGGGATCGAGCCGTCCCCGCGCACGTCGCCACCGCCACCCGCACTGCAGCGCATAGAACAGCGCGAACGCACGCGACGCCAGGCTGATCACCTGCACCACGTCCGTCGCCCAGCACAGGCCCACCACCGCCGCCCCGATCCCCACGTACACCCACCGCGCCGACACCCACCGCCCGAGCGCCCCCTGCAGCAGCCCCGCACACCCCGCGTCGTCCGCGATGGCGGCCGCCCCCTGGCTGCACGCCCCCGCCACCGCCACGAGCGCGGGCAGCACCGGCGCCACCGGCCGAACGGCCTCCAGGATCCCCGTGATCCCCTTCGCCTCGGGCCCGACCGCCGCCAGCGGCACCAGCGCCAGCCCCAGGAACAGCAGGTACACGGCCGCCGCGATGGCCTGCGCGGCCCGCATCGTCGCGATCCGCTCCTCGGCCGGGTGCTCGGCCCCCAGGAACCGCGACGTCTCGAACCCCTGCACCACGATGAGCAGCCCCATCAGCGACCGCACCGTCCCCACCGACACGTCCGGCCGCGCCGTGGGCAGCACCGCCGCGCCGTGCGCGAGCGCCACGCCGTCGTGCACGAGCAGCCCCACCAGCAGCGCCACCACCACGCCGAGGTTCACGGCCACGGCCCACCGCTCCGCCCCCTCGAGCCCCTGCAGCCCCCGCGCCGCCCCGAGCAGCGCGATCCCGGCCACGACCGCCGTGGTCAGCGCCCGGTCCGCGTGCGGCGCGGTCACGCCGAGCTGCGTGGTGACGAAGACGCCCAGCAGCTGCAGGTAGTACGCCACCGACACGACGTACGCGCCGGCCAGCACCACGTGCGACGCCCGCTCCAACCCCCGCGCGCTCCCCCGCTCGAGGGCGCCGAGCGAGCGCCACCGCGCGGCGTGGGCGAGGTGGCCGCGGTGCTCGCCGGACCCGGCGTCGCCCGCCAGCACGGGCTCGGCCCAGCGGATGTTCCAGCGGATGACCGCGCCGAGCCCCCACGCCACCGCGAGCAGCGCGCCCATCGCGAGCGGCGCCCACCGCCCCACCAGCGCGACCAGCAGCGGCGCGCACACCAGGAACCCGCTGCCGATGATCGACGACAGCGGCGTCACCGTGGCGCGCCACCAGCGGGAGCGCCGCAGCGCCGGCGTCAGCGCCAGGGCCGCGCTCGCCGCCCCGGCCACGAGCAACACCAGCGGGGTCACACCGCCGCCATCACCGCATCCGCAGCAGCCGCCCGAGCACGAACCCGAGGACCACCAGCCACAGGATGGTGCGCCGATGCCGAGAGAGGAACGCGGACACGAGGCCTCCACGACGGACGGCGCAAGCTAACCACGCGCCCCCGCGCGGGAAGGGGTCACCCCGCGGCCGCGCGCCGCCGCCCCTCGATCACCTGCGGCCGCTCCTCGTGATCCTGCGCCGCCCCCCAGAACGCCGCCAGCGTCGGCCCGTCGCGGAGCAGCTGCCACGCGTCCTGCAGCGCGAAGCGCCCCACCTCGTGGAACCACACGCGGCGCCCGATCCGGTAGTACCAGCGCATCGCGTGGCGGATCCTCGGGTCGGGGTGCGTCACCACGCGCCGCAGCGCCCGCGGCCGCATCTGCGCCGTCACCTCGACGAGCTTGACCCAGGCGAGCAGCTGCCACGGCGCCAGGTTCACCGTCTCGAGGACCTGGTGCTTGTAGTCCCACTTCCGCACGTCCGGCTGGATGACGCGCCGCTCGGCGGCCTCCCGGAAGAACGGCGTCCACCGGTGCGGCGTCACGTAGAGCACCTGGATCTGGTCCGGGTCGTACGACAGGATCTGCCGCAGGCCGCGGATCATGTCCCGGGCCGTCTCGTCGCGGAAGCCGACCACCCAGGTCGCCATCGACAGCATGCCGTGCTGGCGCAGCAGCCGGATCGCCTCCCGGTCGGTGTGCGTGGCGCCGCCCTTGCGGATGGCCTGCAGCGTCTCCTCGTCGGTGTTCTCCATGCCGAGCAGGAAGCGCTCCACGCCGGCCTGCTTGTACAGGTGCAGGATGTCGGCGTCCCGGACGATGTCGTCGGCGCGGGTGGAGCCCACGAGCGTGACCTGCACCCGCTCGGCGATGAGCGCCTCCAGGAACGCCCGCCAGACCTTGCGCGACGCCGTCGGGTTCTCGTCGGCGAAGTTGAACACCTCGACGCCCTGCTCGCGGTGCAGCCGCGCGATCTCGGCGGCGAGCCGCGCCGGGTCGCGGTGCCGCCACTGCGTCCAGAACCCGCGCTGCCCGCAGTAGGTGCACGGGTGCGGGCACCCGCGCGACAGCTGCACCACCACGGCGCGCTTGCCGCCCCAGTACGAGTAGTCCGCGTGGTCGACGAGCTCCCAGCCCACGCGGCAGGCGTCGAGGTCGCGGATGACCGCCGCGTCGGGCGTGGCGACGGGGACGCCGCCGTCGCCGCGTAGCGCGATCCCCCGCACCCGGCGCAGATCGCCGCCCGACGCCATCGCGTCGAGCACGTGCACGATGGTCTCCTCGCCCTCCCCGCGGACGATGACGTCGACCTCGGGCACCTCCGCGAGCACCTCCCGCCAGTGGTACGTCGGGAAGACGCCGCCGTACACGATCCGCGCCTTCGGCAGCCGCCGCCGGAGGCGCCGCGCCAGCGTCGCGACCGTGGGGTGCGCCGAGGTCGAGCCCGAGTGCCCGAACATCACCACGTCCGGCTCGCGCTCCGCCACCCGCGCCACGATCGCGTCGAGCGGGAGCGGGCCGAGCTCGGCGTCGACCAGCGACACGTCGTGGCCGGCGTCGACGAGCGGACCGCCCACCGAGAGGAGCCCGAGCGGCGGCAGCTGCTCCCGGGGGATGCGGCTGCCGATGGCGGTGTGCGGCGGGTTGACGAGGACGACGCGCATGATCCCTCCCACCCCTGCCTATGGGAGCGGCCCCGCGCCTCGCGCGCACCATCCGTGCAAGCTTTCGGGAGCTACCAGAACCAGCGCCGCCGCCGCTTGTAGGGCGCCAGCATCTCCTGCGCCTCGGCGTGCTCCGGATCGAGGCGCGTGGCCGTCTCGAGCCACTGCACGAGGTACTCGGTGTCCTGCTGGCTCGCCGCGATCCGCGCCCGCAGCCACGCCAGGTCGAAGTAGTGCTCCTGCCGGTCGCCCGCGATCGAGCAGGCCGACAGCGCCTCCGCGTACATCTCGCTCGCGTAGTACCGCTCCCCGACCTCGCTGATCACGGCCACGGCGCGCCGCTCGTTGCGCGGGTCGACGATCGCCTTGGCCGACGCCCGCACCGCGTTGGGCCGGTCGTCGAGGTGCAGGTTCAGCTCGGCGTAGTCGATCCACCAGTCGGTGTTGTCGGGCTCGAGGTTGATGCCTTTCTCGAGCGCCGTGAGCGCGCCGGCGATGTTGCCGCTGCCGGCCTCGAGCTGCGCGAGCACCCCCCAGACCAGCGTGGGGCAGCCGTCGTTGCTCGCCCACTCGTAGCCCTCGTCGAGCGCCCGGTCGTACTCGCTCATCGCCTCGAGGATCGCGAGCCGCTGGATCTCCCCGTCGACAGGATCGGCGCCCCAGCGCACCTCGGCCGTCGCGAGCTTCAGCGCGAGCACGTACCGCCCGCTCTCGACCAGCGCGTGCGAGGCCTCGAGGTAGTTCCCGGTGGGCAGGATCGACGCGAGCCGGTCGTGCAGCGCGCGATCCTCCGTGCCCGACAGCCCGCACTGGCTGCACCGCACCTGGGTGGGCTCCGGGAACGCGTGCTCCGGCACCTCGCCCTCGACGAGCAGGTCACCGCCGCAGTTGACGCACCGGTCCTGGTACGGCAGCCGCATCGCCACCATGTACTTCTCGGTGCGGTGGACGTGGCCGCAGGAGGCGCAGAAGTACACGTCGGCGTACTGGCTGTCGACGACCCGCTGCGTCCATTGCAGGTCCATCGCCGGGCAGCACTCGCTTTGCGACATCCTCTCCGCTCCCGATCCGCCCCGCGGGGCGATGGGTCCGCCCCGTGTGTGCCCTAGACAACCACAGGGGCGGGTCCCGGTCCACCCGGGAGCGGTTGTCAGGCGGTCTCTGCCGCCACCGCGAGCGGCCGGAGGTGCGCCGGCAGCAGGAACTGGACCGCCCGGTGGGCCTCGCCGAGCCCCTCGCGCGCCCCGCGGGGTCCCGCCTCGACGGCGATCGGCGGCGCGAACCGCAGGGTGACGGGCCCCGGGTGCAGGCGCGGATCGTCGACCGGCATCACGCGCTCGGTGCCGATGATGGCCATCGGGACGACCGACAGCGGGTGCGTCGACGACAGGTAGCGCTGCACGCCGCGAAGGAACGGCCCGAGCTGGCCCGTGCGGCTGCGCGAGCCCTCGGGGTACAGCAGCAGCAGGAAGCCCGCTCCGAGCACCTCCCGCGCCTCGTCGACGCTCTCGAGCGCCTTGCGGGCGAGCTCGCGCGCCGACAGCTTCTCGGTGTGGGCGAAGCTCGTGGACTGCGGCACGGGGCAGGGTGTTGAGGGCAGGAGGCCGCCAGCAGGCGGAACATGTGCTGGTACACCTTCGGGCCCGCCGCCGCGACGAGCCGGTCGGCGAGGTCGGCGTGGCCCGACCAGGCCAGGATGGCGTCCGTCGCGGTGGTGTCGAAGTACGACAGGTGGTTGCACACGAGCAGCGTGGCCCTGCCGCCGCGGCGGCGCGCAGGTGGTCGACGCCGTCGAGCGACGGGTCGACGAGCACGTCGCGGCTCCAGGTGCGCGACAGCGCGCGCACGCCGGCAGCGCGGTAGAGGCGGTGCCCGCCGAGGCCCGCGATGGCGCCCACCACGTCGGCGCAGGTGCCGTCGGCCCAGGCCGCCACCTCGGCCGTGACCCGCGCGCGGTTGCGGGCGGCGGCGGCCGGATCGGCCACGAACGCCGACAGGTACGACGGCAGCGCCGCCCGCAGGGCGTCGGGCGGAGCGTGGCCAGCGTGGCGCGGTCGAAGGGGCCTCCGCGACGGCGGCCCCGGGGGATCCTCCGGCTCCACGTCAGGCCTCGAACGGCTCGGGTGGTCGGCCCACGCCGCGCCGTCGGCCCCGACGCGGACGAGCTGCCCGAAGTGCGGAAACTCCTCCTGGAGCAGCTGCTCGATGCCCATCTGCATCGTCACGATGGCCGACGGGCAGTTGTGGCACGCGCCGAGGAGCCGACGTAGACGTCGTTGTCTCGACCTTGACCAGGGTGATGTCGCCGCCGTCGCTCTGCAGCGCCGGGCGCACCATGTCGTCGATCACGGCCTCGACCTCGTCGAGGGTGCTGCGGGCCCGGCCGGCGCCACCGGCTCCGGCGTGCGGACACCACCGCGGGCTCGGGCTCGGCCACCGGCGCGACCGGCTCGCCGTCGCGCCCGAGGAGCTGGTTCACCCCGCGGCGGACGCCGGCGCGCACCCCGTTCGGCCGGCCGTTCCGGCCCCAGCGGGAGAGGCGGGCGAGGGTGGATGCGAGGGGCATGCGTCCTCCAGCCGGGCTCCGTATCCCACGGCCAGCGGGAGCGCGAGGCCCTGACGGCGCCCGGACGCCGCGTTACGGCCCCCGGGGAGTGCGACCCGATGGGGAAGATCCAGGGCACCGTCCGCGTGGTGAGCGCGGAGCTGCAGCGCGCCGGCGCGTGGCTCATCACCCAGCGCAGCGCCAAGGCCGTGCTCCCGCTGCTGTGGGAGTTCCCGGGCGGCCGGGTCCGCGAGGGCGAGACCGACCAGCAGGCCCTCGCCCGCGCGCTCGAGCACCGGGTCGGCGTGCGGGTCGAGGTCCACGAGCGCGTCCTCGAGGTGCGCCACGACTACCCCGACTACAGCGTGATCCTGGCCGTCTACCGCTGCGAGCTGCCCGCGGGGCAGGAGCCGAGCGCCCAGAACGTCCAGGCCGTGGCCTGGGTCACGCCCGACGCCTTCGGCGACTACCCGTTCCCGGGCGCCGACCAGCGCACGATCGAGGCCCTGCTCGACGTCACGGAGCTGTGACGCGGAGGGGCTCGGGCACCTGGTGCGGCGCCGTCCCGAGCGGGGCCCAGGTGTCGTGGCGGCCGTCGAGCCACGTCACGGGCACGCCGTGCAGGTCCACCCCGTCGAGCGTGCGCACGTTCACGTTTACGCACGGGCCGCCCGCCTCGGGCGCCTCGACGTACGAGAAGAGCTTGATGCCGCACTTCGGGCAGCTCCGGGTCACGCCGTACGGGTTCGGCGCCGACAGTGCGACCACGTCCTCGCCCGCGACGATCGCCACGGCGTCCACCGGCGCGCGGACCGACCAGCGGCCCCACTTGGTGCACGACGTGCAGTTGCACCGCATCGTCCCGGACGACAGGTCCACCCGCGCCCGGTACCGCACCGCCCCGCACACACAGCTGCCCTCGAGCGCTTCCACGTCCATCACGACCTCCGTTCGGTTGCGGACGTCGTAGTCGGGGTCGCGGACAGGTCCCGTCCTCGATCACCCCGTCCTCGATCACCCCGTCCTCGATCACCCCGTCCTCGATCACCATGGTGCCGCCGGGCGGGGGCTCAGACCTCGCGCGGATCCTTCCCGCCGCGCCAGGCGACCGTGTACAGGTCGCGCCGCCGGTCGAGCCAGTTGCGGGTGCTGCCGGAATGCCGGTGGCGCCGCAGCGTCTCGGTGTCGAGCTCGTGGACCAGCACCGTCTCGATGTTCGGGCTCGCCTCGGCCGCGATGCCGTCCCAGGCGAAGCCCACGTCGAGCGGCGTGTAGACGCCCGACTGGGCGTAGTGCACGTCGGCGTTCTCGACCATCGGCAGGTTGCCCACGCAGCCGGCGGTGACGGCGTAGAGGTGGTTCTCGACGCAGCGCGCCTGGGCCGAGATCCGCACCCGCATGTGCCCGTAGCGGTCGTTCGTGTTGTACGGCACGAACAGGATCGTCGCGCCGGCGTTGGCCGCCATGCGCACCAGCTCGGGGAACTCCACGTCGTAGCACACGACGATCGCGATGCGGCCGCGGTCGGTGTCGAAGACGGTGGTGGCGTCGCCGCCCTGGACCCCCCACCACCGCGCCTCGGACGGCGTGATGTGGATCTTGTCCTGCTGCTCGAGGCTGCCGTCCCGCCGGAACAGGTAGGCCCGGTTGAACAGCCGATCGCCCTCGATCGTGAACTGCGACCCGCCGATGATGTTGACGTTGTACTTGATGGCGAGATCGCTGAAGAGCTCGAGGTACTGCGGCGTGAACTGCGCCAGCGACCGCGCTGCCTCGCCGGGGCGCGCGCTGTCGACGAGCGTGAGCAGCGACGACGTGAACAGCTCGGGGAACACGACGAAGTCGGCCTTGTAGTCGGCCGCGGTGTCGACGAAGAACCGGCACTGCCGGGCGAAGTCGTCGAACGAGGCCACCGCGCGCATCTGCCACTGCACCGACGCCACGCGCACCACGCGCACCGCGCGGCGGCTCTGGTGCCGCGGGCCGTGGTGGTCGAGGTTCGGCCACTCGAGCTCGGTGGCGTAGCCGGCGCTGTCCTCGTCGGACGCGAGGTAGTCGGGGATCAGGCGCCGCAGCAGGAAGCCGTTGGCGAGCTGCGTGGTGAGGACCGGGTCGTAGAGCCGGCCGGACTGCACCGCCTCGACGTACTCCCGGGCGGTCATCTCGCCCTGCACCTTGCTGTAGCCGGGGATCCGCCCGCCGATCACGATGCGCGCGAGGTTCTTCTCGCGGCACAGCTGCTTGCGCCGGTCGTAGAGGCGGCGGGCCAGGCGCATGCCGCGGAACTCGGGGTCGACCTGGATCTCGATGCCGTACAGCGTGTCGCCGTCGGGGTCGTGGTTCGAGATGGTGCCCTGGGCCGAGACGGCGAGCCAGTCGTGCAGCTCGGCGTAGTCGTCGTAGCGGACGACCAGGCTGCTGGAGCTCGCGACCAGGCGCTCGTCGATGAAGACGCCGAACTGGCCCTCGGGGAAGTGCTCCAGGTGGCTGTCGAACTGCGCGCGCGTCCACGGCTTCATGTCGGGGAAGCAGCGCAGCTGCAGGTCGATCAGGGCCTGGCAGTCGTCGGCCACCAGGTTGCGCAGGACGACGCGGCGCTCGTACTCGGACAGCTCGATCGGATCCATGGGGGTCCCGTATGCCGCTCCGGGCGCCGCGTCAGCGCGACGCGAGGTGCTCCGCCAGCCGGCCCAGGCTCTGGCTCAGCGCGTCGGGCGAGCCGATCGCCTCCGCCAGGACGGCGTCGACCTCGGGCGACAGCCCGCGGTAGCAGCGCTGGTAGACGTCGTCGCGGAACAGTGGGCGCAGGCGGTCCACCGTGCCGGCGTCGACGGGCAGCGGCAGCAGCCGCAGGGGCGCGCTCCCGCGCTGCGCGAGGTGGCCGACCAGGTGGCCGAGGCCCTGTCGCAGCGCCTCGTCGGTGCAGAAGCTCGCGAAGTCGTCGAACAGCAGGCGGGTGATGGCGGTCGCCTCGTCGACGGGCAGCTGGCCGTCGCCCTCGCGCCCCATGCGGCGGACGACCAGCGCGAACGGGGTGGGCGACAGGGGCCCGCCGCCCTCGCGGAAGTCGGGCTGCAGGTAGGGGAAGTCGGCGGGATCGACGGCCTCGAAGCCGCCGCGCCCGTAGAACACGAGCCGCTGCCAGCTCATCCGGTCGTCGGGGTGGAAGAACGACATCTCGGCGACCAGGTCGATCTGCATCCCGTAGTGGTGGTCGGGGTCGTCGGGCGCCGGCAGCGGCACGAGGCCGCGCGCACCGAGCTCGCCGAGGAAGCGGGTCGCGATCTCGACGGGCGCGATGCGCAGCCACAGCGACAGGGCCGTGCCGCGCGCCTCCGGCGGCACGTACAGCCGCGACAGGTACACGACGCACAGCCGCGGGTCGATCGCCGGGTTCACGAGGATGGTGCCGTCGCGGACGCCGATGGGGCGGCCCTCGCGGTCGGTCGCGACGATCAGGAAGTACCGCAGGAAGCTGCCGCCCGGGCCCGGCACGAACGGATCCTCGCGGAGGAAGCCGCGGAGATCCTCGGCCGTCTCGAGCTCGCCGCGCGGGCCGAAGACGTCCCACATCATCCGATAGGCGACGGGGAACAGGGGATCGTCGGGGTCGTTCACCTCCACGAGCCCGTAGCGACGGGTCTCGCGGGCGATGATCTCCACCAGGTCCTGGTGATACAGGTCGCCGGGCTTCAGGGGGATCCGGCGGGTCGGCGTCGACACGGGGGCCTCGCGCCCCGATCATCACACCGTGCGCGTCCACCATCCAGCCCCGTGAGCCCCGTGAGCCCAGCCCCCGACGGCCGGTCGATGTGGGAGGACACCGCGCCCGACGCGATCGTCGGCCCGTCTCTCCGCGGTGACCGCACGGTGGACGTGGCGATCGTCGGCGCAGGGTTCACCGGACTGTCGACGGCGCGTCACCTGATCGAGCGGTTCCCGGACCGGCGGATCGCGGTCCTGGAGGCGCGGACGGTGGGCGCCGGCGCCTCGGGGCGCAACGGCGGGATGGCGCTGCACGAGGTCAACGGCATCCCGAACGACGAGCGCGAGCTCACGCAGCGCCTGTACCGCCTCACCACCGAGACGCTCGACTGGATCGCGCGGGTCGGCGTAGAAGCGGGCGCGCCGGCGGGCTTCCTGCGGCGGGACGGCTCGGTCGTCGCCCACACGGAGCAGCAGGGCGCCGAGGCCGCCCACGCCGAGGTCGAGCGGCTGCAGCAGTGGGGCCTGCCGCTGCGCTGGCTCGACCGGGCGGCGCTCGGCGGGGTCCTGCGCGCCGAGGGCGTCGTGGGCGGCGTGCTCGACCCGACCACCGGCCAGCTGCACGGCCTGGCCTTCCTGCGCGCGCTGGCCGGGTGGCTGCGCGCCCACGGCGTCGAGATCTTCGAGCAGACGCCGGTGCTGCGCGTCGACCAGGGGCCCGTCCACCGGGTCCACACCGCCACCGGCACGGTGTCCGCACCGTTCCTGGTCCTCGGGACGAACGCCTGGAGCCCGTCGCTCGGCTTCTTCCGGCGCGGCGTCTTCCCGCTGCACAGCCACCTCGTGGCCACCGCGCCGCTGCCGCTCGCCGACTGGGCGGCCCGCGGCTGGGGCCCGATCGCGGGGATGTACGACGACCGCGCCCGCACCGCCTTCGCCAGCATGACGCCCGACGGTCGCCTCGTGTTCGGCGGCGGCGGCAACCGGGCGTACGACTACCACTACGGCGGACCGACCGAGGTGCCGCGCCCGCCCGAGGCGCAGTGGGCCTTCGTCCGCGGGGTGCTCGACCGCTACCTGCCCGGCGCGCGCGACGTGGCCCTGGCGCACCGCTGGTCCGGCGCGCTCGCGGTCACGCTCGACCGGCGGTGCGGCATCGGGATCACCGGCGCCCACCGCAACGTCGGCTACGGGGTCGGGTACTCGGGCCACGGCGTGGTGATGGCGAACCTCGCCGGGCGCGTGCTGTGCGACCTGTACAGCGGGGAGCGGGCGGCCTGGGCGGGGCTGTCGTTCGTCGACCACGTGCCCGGCGGGGTGCCGCCGGAGCCGCTGCGCTACGTCGGGTACCAGCTCTACACGCGGCTCACCGGCCAGGCGCCCCGGCGGTGAATTGCGCGAGCAAAGCCGATGTGTCAGCCGCTCTCCTCGACCAGGCGGACGCGCTCGGCCGGCGCCGGCGTGTCCGGCGCGTTGCGGACGGGCACGCGGTCGGGCTCCGACGCGGTGACGACGCGGTCGCGGCCGTCGCGCTTGGCGCGGTACAGCGCGGCGTCGGCGCGGGCGAGGAGCTCCGCCAGGCTGGCGCCGCCGGTCGTGGCCACGCCGAACGACGCGGTGAACGCGGGGCCGCCGTAGCGCGCGACGGCCTGCGCGAGCCGCTTGCGGAGGTGCGACAGGACGGCGCGGGCCCGGACCTCGTCGCAGTCGAGCAGCATCAGCACGAACTCCTCGCCGCCGTACCGCCCGACGAGGTCGCTCTCGCGCAGCGCCCCGCGGACCACGCTCGCGAACAGCCGCAGCGCGCGGTCGCCCGCCTCGTGGCCCGCGGTGTCGTTGAGCGCCTTGAAGTGGTCGAGGTCCACCATCACCAGCGCGTCGACGGCGGTGGGGTGTGCGCGCAGCCGCGTGGCGGCGGCGTCCTCGAAGGTGCGGCGGTTCCACAGCCCCGTCATCCCGTCGGTCTGGGCGCGGCTCTCGGAGGAGGCCAGCGTCCGCAGCGAGGAGATCCGCCCGCCGATGTGGGTGGCGACGGACTCGAGGCGGCGCACGACCTCGTCGGCGGGGGGCTGGCCGTCGGGGGCCGTGGCGTGGATGACGCCGATGGTGCGGCCCATCACGGTGAGCGGGGCGCAGCATGCCGAGATCCCGTCGTCGCGGCCGCGCAGCTTCGGGCAGGCGTCGATCTCGCGCGAGCTGTCGAACACGAGCGTCTGGCCGCGGCGGACGGCGGCGCACTGGTGCGCCTCGCGGGCGGTGCAGCCGGGGCGGATGGCGGAGCCGGCGCAGGCGCGCAGGTCGCCCTCCTTGCCGTCGGCGAGGAGCACCTCGAAGGGCATCCCGCCGGCGACCTCGCCGAGCGCGACCTCCGCGAGCGACAGCGCCTCGTCCTCGGTGTCGACGAGGTCGAGCGCGCGCTGGAGCTTGCCGTCGAAGCGCGAGCGGCGCGTCTCCTCGTCGAGCTGCGCGCTGCGGGCGGCCATCTGCGACGCCACCTCGACGACGGTGCGCTCGAGGCGCGCCAGCGGGTCGTCGCCGACCACCTCGGGCGGCGGCGCCGCGGTCTCGCCGCCCTCGATGCGCTGCAGCCACGACGCGAGCGCGTCGGTGCGCTGGCGGAGGTGCTTGTCGACGAGCGCGGTGGCGAGGGCGGTCGCCACGGACAGCCCGAGGAAGCCGCTCGCGGTGGCGAGCCACGACAGGCGCGCGTACTGCCCCGCGGGCCACAGCGCCTCGGCCGGGTCGACGCCGGCGGCCCAGGCGTCCTGCAGGTGGTGCACCCGCGCGGCGGAGTGCTCGAAGACCAGCGCCACGAGCCCCACGCTGGCCACCGAGCAGATCCAGGCCGGCACCAGCGACAGCGCGAGCACGTTGCGGAAGGACAGGCGCATCCGACCTCCGCAGGCCCTTCGGCTCGTCGGGCGCAGACTTGATACGGCGGTGCGCGGAGGTCCGATGCCCGTGCGCCCGCTCGCTGCGAACCCTGCGCTGCCCGCCCCGAACGGCCCGGTCGTGCTGTGCATCATGGACGGCGTGGGCCTCGGCGACGGCGGCGAGGACGACGCCGTGGCCACCGCGCGCACCCCGCGCCTCGACGCGCTGATGCGCGAGTTCCCGACGGCCCGGCTGAAGGCACACGGCACCGCCGTGGGCCTGCCGAGCGACGCCGACATGGGCAACAGCGAGGTCGGGCACAACGCCATGGGCTGCGGGCGGGTGTTCGAGCAGGGCGCCAAGCTCGTCGACGGCGCCATCGCCTCGGGTGCGCTGTGGGAGCAGCCGCTGTGGCGGGAGCTGTGCGCCGCGCACACGCTCCACCTCGTCGGGCTCGTGAGCGACGGCAACGTGCACTGCAACGTGGCGCACCTCGACGCGCTGACTGCGCGGGCCGCGGTCGAGGCGGCGGCTGCGGGTGCACGTCCTGACCGACGGCCGCGACGTGCTCTGCCCGCAGCGCGCTGCAGTTCGTGGAGCCGCTCGAAAGGCACGCTGGCGCAGTACCGCGAGGCCGGCCGCGACTACCGCGTTGCCTCCGGCGGCGGGCGGATGCGCATCACGATGGACCGCTACGAGGCGGACTGGCCGATGGTGGCGCGCGGCTGGGCCACCCACGTCCGCGCGGAGGCTGGCGGCCCTCGGCGAGCGAGGCGATCCGGAATTCCGGCACATCGAGGATCCCGACTGACGACCAGTGGCTCAGCCGTTCGTGGTCGTCGACGACCGGGCGAGCTGTCGCCTATCCGCGACGGCGACGCCGTGCTGCCGTTCAACTTCTGGGGCGACCGCGCCATCGAGCTGTCGCGGGCCTTCGACGACGGCGACGACTTCTCGGCGTTCGACCGCGGGCTGCGCCCCGACGTGCTGTTCGCCGGGATGATGGAGTACGACGGCGATCTGCACGTGCCGAAGCGGTTCCTGGTGCCGCCGCCGGCCATCGACCGCACGGTGGGCGAGTTCCTGGTGGCGTCGGGCAAGCGGACGTTCGCCTGCAGCGAGACGCAGAAGTTCGGCCACGTCACCTACTTCTTCAACGGCAACCGCAGCGGACGCCTCGACGAGGCGCTCGAGACGTACGTCGAGGTGCCGTCCGACACGCTGCCGTTCCAGCAGCGGCCGTGGATGAAGGCGGCGGAGATCACCGACGCCGTGGTGCAGGCCATCCGGTCGGGCGACTACGACCACGTGCGGCTCAACTTCGCGAACGGCGACATGGTGGGGCACACCGGCGACCTCGAGGCCACGCGGGTGGCCGTCGAGGCCGTGGACCTGCAGATCGGGCGCCTCTGGGCGGCCGTCAAGGCCGTCGGGGGCGTGCTCCTCGTGACGGCGGACCACGGCAACGCCGACCAGATGTGGCAGCACGACAAGCGCGGCGCGGTGCAGCGCGACGAGGACGGGCGTCCGATCGCGCGGACCAGCCACTCGCTGGCGCCCGTGCCGCTCGTGGTGGCCGACCCGGCGCGGCGGGTGCGGCTGCGGGAGGGCGCGGACGGCACGTCGATCGCCGCCATCGGCGCGACGGTGCTGGCGCTGTGCGGGCTGCAGCCGCCCGACGACTACCTGCCGGCGCTGGTCGAGATGTAGTCCGGGCCGCGGTCGGACCGGGCCGCTGCGTCACTTCGCCGGGATGGCGGCCCGCAGCTTCGGCGCCAGCGCCTTCTGCTCGTCGAGATCGACGTGGCGCTGGTCGGGCGCGGGTGCCTCCTGCACGTGGTGCACCAGCACGGCGCCGGCAGGCGACAGGACCCACCGGTCGCGCCGGTAGGCGGGATCGATGCCGTCCGGGTTGTCGTCGCGCTTGGCGAGGACGGTGCGCATCGTCGTGGTCATGCTGTCGATGCACACGAGGTCGGTGCCGGCGTACAGGAACGTCGTCGAGACGCGGGCGGACTCGAACATCTGCTCCACCAGCACCCGGGCGAAGCCGTCCTGCGCGACGGCGGAGACGAGCTGCCCCTCGGTGGCGAACACGCCGAGCGCAGCGTCGTCGAGCTGCGCCAGCGTGGCGTCCATGGTGTAGACCTCGGCCTTGCCGCACAGCAGCTCACGCTGGCCGGCGGCGGGCGGCGGCGCCGCGGCGGAGGGGGTGGCGAGCGACAGGGCGAACGTCAGCATCGGGCTCCCGGGCTTCCCCTGGCCTAACCCCGCTTGCCGGCGGGAGGGAGTCCCCGCAACGTCCGCCCCACGGACGTACCGGTCGGACCGGCGCCTCACGTTGGAGCCGGCTCGACGGCGGGAGGCGCGGCGGATCCACGGCGCCTGAGCACGATCGTGGCGGAGAGGAGCGACCGGCAGACCGGACGCGTCACCGGTCGTTGCTCGTGATCGTGGTGCCGCGGAGGCCCACGACGAACCGGTCGTCGAACACACCGATGCCGCCGGCGCCCTCGGTGTCGGGGAAGGTGTGGCGGTGGACGGCGGCGGGGTCGACCACGACGACCAGCCCTTCGGCGGCCCCCAGCGGGAGGTCGCTCGCCTCGCCGGGGCGCCAGAAGCCGGTGACGACGACCTGGTCGCCGTCGACCCACAGGGGACCGGGGCGGTCGTCGACGTCGGGCTGCCAGTCGACCTCGACGAACGGCGGCGCGCCGGTCTCGCTGCGCAGCACCACCGACGTGAGCATGTCGATGCTGGAACGGGCTTCTACGACCAGCACTCCGCCGTTCCAGCGCATGGCCCACAGCCCGAGCCCGAGCGGCGAGGACGTCCAACCCGTGCCGTCGAAGGTCCAGAGGTCCGGCGAGCGGACGAACGCAGCGCGGTCGGGCGCCGTGGGATCGACTTCCACCAGGCGATCGTACGGAAGGGTCGTCTCCGAGTTCCAGGTTGCGCCGCCGTCGGTGGAGCGCAGGAGCTGATCGTCGGTCTGGCCGCGCAGCTCGGTGTCCGAGGCGGCGAGGAGGCGTTCGGGGGCGGGGCCGACGACGGAGAAGGTGACGCCGCCATCGTCGGAGGCCTGGAGGTCGCCGTGGGCGGACAGGTAGAGGCGCTCGGAGGTGGCGGACGCGAACAGGTCACCGTACACGGTGGGCGTTGCGGAGACCTGGCTCCAGCTGCACCCCTGATCGTCGGAGCGCAGGGTGGCGACGCCCTGGCGGAGGTACAGGCGGCCGAGCGCGTCCGGGCCCACCAGCTGGTGCAGGGGAGTTCCAGGGCCGGGTTCGTAGGCCACGGCGGGGCCGACCACCACCGCAGGGTCCGCTCGGCTGACCAGCCAGACCTGGTCGGTGCCGGTGACCGCGGCACACGGGATGGTGACGGGCGAGGACGTTGGGCCGTATGAAGAAGGCGGTGTTCCTGGACTCGAACTCGACGGCGAAAGGAGCGGCGGGTCTGCTCCGTCCGATCCGGCACTCGTGCATCCGATGAACGCGGCCGACGATAATGTAGTGAGATACTTCACCAGACCTCCTTCACCGATCCGCCGATTCGCACGTTCGGGTGCCTGCCGCGCGGCCGAGCACACCCCCATGGGGAGAGTGACACGCCTGCGAGGCCCCGGTGTCTTCGCACCATCACAGCGGAGGCATCGATGGGACGCAGGGCGTGGATGGTGGCGGCCGCCTGGCTCGCCGTGGCGGCGACGGCGGAGGCGAAGGAGCACAAGCTGCACCCCGTGGCGAGTGGCGCCTCGATCCCGGGCGTGCTCACGCTGACGCCGTACGAGATCGACGTCACGTCGCCCGACTACGTGCTCATCGTCGAGCTGCGCAACGACACGGACCAGACGATGTGGATCCCCCTGCAGGGCGCCCGCTGCCTGCGCGGCGGCCTCGAGACGTTGGCTCACGGGCGCACCCCCCCGCTGGTGCTCGCGCCGTTCGTGGCCAAGCAGGTCACGCTGCGCTGCGACCACGGGCGCTGGGTCACCGGCGACTTCGGGCTCGTGCTGCCGCAGGTCGGCGTGGACCCGGCGCGCGACCGGCAGCATGCCGCGCAGATCCTGGCCGAGGACGTGACCTGGCAGCTGCGCGAGGAGGACGTCCGGCGCCACCGGCAGCGCAAGGAGGGGCGTCGCTCGCCTGCTTGCGCTACCGCCGGCCGGCGGCGGTGGTGGCGGCCGAGGCGCTCCCCGCGGCGCCCGAGCCCGCGCCCGAGCCGGAGGTCGCGACCGCGCCCCCGCCGCCGGCGGCGCCCGCGGTGCTCCCGCCGACGGTGAAGGTGGAGGTGACCGTCGCCGCCCCCGGCGTGTCCGCGGAGGTGGTCGCGCCCGCCGTGGCCGCGGCGCCCCCGTCGGCGCCCGAGCCCGAGGACCCCGAGGAGGACGAGCCCGCGGCGCCGCCCACCGCGACGCTCACCCCCCGCTGACCCCGGCCTGCGCGGGCGCTTCGGGGCGCGCGACGCCGCCGAAGGCCGTCCACGGGTCGGCGAACACGGCGTGCAGCGTCTTCGCCATGGTCGCCGCGTGCGCGCCATCGAGGATGCGGTGGTCGAACGTCGCGAACAGCCGCATGACGGTCGCGGCTTCGATGCGCCCGTCGTCGCGCACCACGGCCTGGCGCTTCAGCGCGCCCATCGCGACCAGCAGCGGCACCTTGCTGTAGGGCACGAGCGGCACGTAGGCCTCCTCGAGCCCCAGCGAGCCCACGTTGGTCACCATGACGGAGCCGAACGGGTCCTTCGGGATGCCGGCCCACGACAGGTCGAGGTTCAGCTCGTACGTCAGGAACGAGATCGCGTCGAGCAGCGGGCCCACGAGCCAGCCGGGCAGCCGCTTGAAGGTGCGCCGCGTGCTCTCCTTCTCCTCGTCCTTGCCCGCGCGCACCTTGGCCGCCGCCGCCTCGAACCGGTCGACGATCTGCTCCGTCGACATCCGGTCGACCTGGCGCAGCGTGACGCCGGACAGGTCGACCTGGCCCGTCTCGGGGTCCTCCATCGCCACCTGGAAGAACACGTCGATGCTCTGCCGCAGGTAGATGCGGTTGAACCGCAGGATCGCGTTGGCGTCGGGCATGGCCTGGAGCACGCGCCCCACCGCCGCCGCCATCAGGTGCGTGACGGTGAGCCGCTTGCCCGTGGCGGCGCGGAAGGCCTCGACGTAGCGCAGCGTCTCGTCCATCTCGATCGCGATGGAGCCGTAGACGCTCGGGTCCTTCGCCGTGCGCCAGGTGCCGATCGCGATCATCCGGAACGACGAGACCGCGGACTTGTGGGTGAGCGCGAGGTTCGGCACCTAGTCCCCGTCGGTCGCGGCGGAGGGCGCGGCCGGTGTCTCGCTGTCTACCACCACCGCCTCGTCGCCGCCGCCCGCTTCGTCCTCCGCCAGGTAGACCTGCACCCGCCGGTTGATCTGGCGGCCGTAGGGCGTGTCGTTCGGCGCGATCGGTCGCTCGGCGCCGCGCGGGATGATCTCGAAGTAGAGCTGCTTCGCGAGCTCGGGGCCCATCTCCTGCGCCAGCGCCTCGCGCACGGCCTCGGCGCGCTTCTGGGCGAGGGCGAGCGGGTTCGGCTCGCGGTCGTCGGTGAAGCCCTCGAGGATCACGTGGCGCAGCTTGCGCTCGGTGATCTCGTCGACGAGGACGCCCATGCGCGCCTGGCTGCGGTCGTCGGGCGCGGGGGAGCCGGCCTCGAAGCGGATGGTCTCGCGCAGCGGGCGCGGCTCGTCGAGGCGCTCGGGGCGCAGGAACAGCGGCACCAGGCGGTGCTCGTCCACGACCTCCTGGCCTGCCGGCGACGCGATCCAGTCCAGGAACGCGCCGATCTCGGCGCTCGGCTCGCCGCGGGTGAGCAGGTACACGTCGTCGTACAGCGGGTAGGAGCCGCGGATGATGTTGTCCTGCGTGGGCTTGACCGGCGGCGCCTCGGGCTCGACGCTCAGCGCCAGCAGCTGCCCCACCCCCTCCGAGGCCGACACGAACGAGATCGCGGCCGGATCGTTCGTCAGCGCCTCGCGGACGGCCTCGGGCTCCCCCACGGCGAGCTTCGGATCGAGCCCGTGCACGCCGCAGAAGAAGTTCTCGAACAGCGCGCGGGTGGAGACGTTCTCGAGGTCGGGGACGGTCACGGCGATGGGACCGGGGGTGCCGCCCAGCGCTCCCCAGTCGGTGATCTCGCGCGTGCAGAACACGCCGACGACCTGGTCGTAGGTGAGCGCCTCCACCGGGTTGCCCTGGTGGACGGCCACCCCGATGACGTTGACCCCGACGAGGTGCCGCGATGCGTCGCTCGCGAGGTCGATCTTCTGCATCCGCGCCTGCTCGAGCTCGGCGGGGCGCGGTGCCCGCCCCGACGCGACGATGTCGGCGTCTCCGGCGAGGAGCGCCTGGATCGCCTCGTCGGTCGGCAGCGTCTGCAGGTCGAACCGGCGTCGGCTGACCGCTCGTAGGTCA
The DNA here is from genome assembly GCA_041389545.1 of Myxococcota bacterium. GTDB lineage: Bacteria > Myxococcota_A > UBA796 > UBA796 > JACKER01. The sequence goes on from JAWKRQ010000009.1 coordinate 77,543, forward strand.
CGACCAGCGCGGCATCAGCGTCGACATCATGGTGTCGGCGCCGACCACCCGCACCGCCGCGGCGTCTGCTCCGTCCTGTCGCGCCGCTTCGTCGGGCGTGCCGCTGCACGCGACGAGCCCCAGCGCGAACATCCCCTGGAACTGCATCTTGCCTCCGGCGCGTGAAACATAGCACGGACCGGGGTGATGGCGCGGGCGGCTCGTAGGGCCGGATTGCGCTAGCGAAGCCGGCGGAGCGCTGATGCGGCCGCTCCTGTCGTGCGATCAGTTTCGCCCGTGCGAAGCCGGGCGGACGACAGTTACCACGGTGCCGCCGGGCGGGGGCCCCTGTCGGTCAGGCGCAGCTAGCCGGCATCGTCGCCAGATCGGCTCAGCGCCTGCCCGCCAATAGTCCCCTTTCGCCCGTCAGCACAATTGCGCGAGCGGAGCCGGCGGGAGCGCGATGCGGCCGCCTCCCGAGCTGCAACCGCCGAGAGCTCGCGGTCGCATGGCGCTCCCGTCGCGCGAGCACGGGCCATGGTGGTGGGAATTGGCGTTCGCCCGTGCGAAGCCGGGCGGACGACAATTACTACGGGCGCGTGCGCGCCGAACTGGCTTCCCGATTCCTGGGCACCCAGGAGCAACCTCGTGAACGGAGCAGGAATCGGGGAAGCCCCACCGGCTTTGCTCGCGCAATTGCGCGCGGAGCCGGCGGGGAGCGCGATGCGGCCGCCGCCTCCCCGAGCTGCAACCGCCGAGAGCTCGCGGTCGCATGGCGCTCCCGTCGCGCGAGCACGCGCCATGGTGGTGGGAATTGGCGTTCGCCCGTGCGAAGCCGGGCGGGACGACAACTGCTACGGTGCCGCCGGGCGGGGCCCCTGTCGGTCAGGCGCAGCCAGCGGGCGTCGTCGCCAGATCCGCTCAGCGCCCGCCCGCCAATAGTCCCCTGCCCGTCAGCACAATTCGCTCCGGCTTCCCCCAGGCAAGCCAGGGCGGATCGCACACCTCGGGAGGCAAGCTGCCCCGATCGCACACCCCGGGCGAGTCTTGCCGGTCCCGCGACGATGCAACCGTCACTATTGGGCGACCCTGCCTCGCCAGGTCCCCCGAACCGGGTCCAACTGTGCGATCGAGGGGGGCATACCTCCTGCGGGTGTCTCACTCGACCCGGCTTGCTCCCGGTGGCGTCGGCCGGCACCGAAGGAATGGCGCGAGCGGAGCCGGCGGGAGCGCGATGCGGCCGCTTGCCGAGGTTCAACCGCCATGAGCTCGCGGTCGCATGGCGCTCCCGTCCACGCGCCGTGGTGATGAGAACTGTCGTTCGCCCGGGCGAAGCCGGGAGGACGACATCTCCGGTACGCGCCGCAGCGGCCGTGCCGAGCCTCTCGCCCGTGGGGCTGAGGGCGCGCAGGCCGGGCGGCGGGCGGGCGAACGTCACTCCGGCTCGACCCCATCGCCCGGTCCGCACGTTCGCGCCGTTAAGCCCGGCCCGAGCACACTCCCATGAATTCAGATGCTGGGCGAGGTGACGGGCAACAGCGTGAGGCGGTCGACGAGGCTCACCTGGGTCTCGAGCCAGTCGAGGTGCTCCTCCTCGGAGACGAGGCCCGCGAGCAGCTCGCGCGTGCCGTCGCCGGCCGCCACGCACTGGGCGATGGTCGCGTTGAGCCGCGGGATGGCCTCCTGCTCGACGGCGAGGTCGGAGGCGAACATCCGGGCACGGTCTCGCCGATGCGGATGCGGCCTCGAGGCGCTGCACGTGTTGGGCACGCTGTCGAGGTACAGGATGCGCTCGATGAGCCAGTCGGCGTGGCGCATCTCGTCGATCGACTCGTGGTAGACGCGCTCGGCGAGGCGGTTCAGGCCCCAGTTCTTCAGCATCCGCGCGTGCAGGAAGTACTGGTTGACCGCCGTGAGCTCGCCCGTGAGGATCTCGTTCAGCGCTGCGATGATCTCGGCGCCGGCCTTGACCGCCATCCTTCCTCCAGAGTTCCGCGCCCCTAACGCTACTTGGCGGCGAGGGGCAGGGCCTCTTCGGCAGCGGCCGCGCGCGCCTCGCGCAGGAGCTTGCGCACGTCGCACGCGCAGGCGCCGCAGCACGTGCCTGCGCGGGTGGTGCGGGCGATCTCCTGCACGGTGTCGGCCCCCTGGTGGACTGCCTGGCGGATCTGTCGGTCCGTCACCGCCTCACACAGGCACAGGATCACGCGCGGCCTCCCCGGCTACTTGAAATGATAACCGGATTTCAGTCGCCGCAGGGGGCCTCGACGTTCGGCACGGCGCGTTGGGCCCTCCGGCGGGCCCCCCGAACGTGCGAACGGAGGACTTCGTCTTCCGTGACGTTCGCCCGGCTCGTGCTCGCGCGAGATGCGACACCGGGTGACACGTCTGCGGGTCCGCGGTGTCCGAGTCGACGAAACCCGGACGCCAACGAGGCACGATGGGCGTCGACCTGCGAAACTGGTACCAGCAGTACGGCCTGATGGTCCACTGTCGGTGCCGCGCCCTGCTGCGCGACGACGAGGAGGCGCGGGAGGTCATGCAAGACGTGTTCGTGGAGGTCCTCCGGCGCGGAGACGCGCTGCAGGTCGACGCCCCGTCGTCGTTCCTGTACCGGACGGCCACGAACCTCTGCCTGAACCGCCTGCGCACCTGCAAGCGCAAGCCATCGGAGCCGGACACGGATCTGCTGGCCCGCATCGCTGTCGCGCCCGAGGCCGAGGACCGCTCGATCACGCGGCCTGCTCGACCTCGTGTTCCAGCGAGAGCAGCCGTCCACGCGCGAGATGGCGGTGATGCACCTGGTCGACGGGATGACCCTCGGAAGAGGGTCGCCGAGACCGATGTCGGTCTCGGGGTCCGCAAGCGGCTCCGGGTGTTGAAGGCCCACGTGGCCGAGCTGCAGGAGGTCGCATGACCACGAGCGGGATGTCCCGACCTCCTCGTCGAGAAGGTCCACCTCGGAGAGGCGAGCGAGGCCGAGCGGGCGCTGGTGCTGGGCGATCCCGACGCCCGGGCGCGCCTCGAGGCGCTGCCGGCGCAGGACGCCGCCTTCCTCGCAGACTTCCCGGTCGACGAGGCGGTGCGGCGCATCGAGGGCCGCGCGCGGACGGGCCGCCGCGCGCCGCGACAACCGCCCGGCGGTGCTCTCGGCGGCTGGCGCCGCTGATGGCGGCGGCGGTCGCGCTGATGTGGGTCGTCGCGGTGCCGCACCCGCCGACGGCGACGGACGGGGTGCGGGCGGACGACGTGCGCACCAAGGGCCTCCCCCCGCGCCTGCGCGTCTACCGGCAGCGGGGCACGACCGCGGACCGGCTCGCCACCGGCGCCGTCGCGCGGCAGGGCGACGTGGTGCAGGTCGGCGTGGTGGCCGGCAGCGCGACGCACGGCGTCGTCGTCTCGCTCGACGGGCGCGGCGAGGTCACCGTGCACCAGCCGCCCGGCGGCCACGGGTCCACCGCGCTCGGCAGCGGCGAGCTGCAGCTGCCGCAGGGCTACGAGCTCGACGACGCGCCGGCCTACGAGCGGTTCTTCCTCGTCACCACCGACGGCGCCGGCGACGTCGACGTGGGCCGCGTGGTCGGCGCCGCGAAGGCGCTCGCCGGTCGCGACGACGCGCGCACCGCCCCGCTCGAGCTGCCCTCCGGCTACCGCCAGACGGCGTTCCTGCTCCGGAAGGAGCAGCGGTGAGCCCCGCCGGGGTCGCTGCCGTCGCGCGGTACGCGCTGCTCGTGGGCGCCAACGACGGCGGCTCGGAGCGGGTCACGCTCCGCTACGCCCACGACGACGCCCACCAGATGGCGACCGTGCTCGCCGACCTCGGCGGGGTGGACCCCGAGCACGAGTGGGTCGTGCTCGACCCCGACGAGGAGCAGCTCGCGCAGGCCTTCGACGTCGTGCGCCAGGCGCTGCAGGACGCGCCCGCGCGCACCGAGTTCGTCTTCTACTACTCCGGGCACTCCGACGAGGACGGGCTGCTGCTCGGCGACGAGCGCTTCCGCTACGCCGACCTGCGCAGCACGCTCGACGGGCTGCCGGCGCAGGTGCGGCTCGCCATCCTCGACTCCTGCGCGTCCGGCGCGCTGATCCTGTCGAAGGGCGGGCGCTCCGTGGCGCCGTTCCTGGTCGACGCCTCGGCCGAGCACGAGGGCTTCGCCTACCTCACCTCGAGCTCGGCGGACGAGGTGGCGCAGGAGGCCGAGCGCATCGGCGGCTCCTACTTCACGCACTATCTGACGGCCGGGCTGCGCGGCGCGGCCGACGTCTCGGGCGACGGCCGCGTCACGCTCAACGAGGCCTACAGCTACGCCAACGCCGAGACGCTGCAGCGCACGCAGCAGACGCAGCACGGCCCGCAGCACGCCCGCTACGAGACGCAGCTGTCGGGCACGGGCGACTACGTGCTCACCGATCTCGCGCTCGTCTCGTCGACGCTCGTGCTCGACGAGGGGCTGGCCGGCGACGTCATGGTCCGCGACGCAGACGGCGCGCTGGTGGTCGAGCTGCCGAAGGAGGAGCACCGCGCCGTGGCGCTGGGGCTGCCGGCCGGGCGCTTCGTCGTCTCCGTCGCCGGGGCCGACGGTTACGGCGAGGCCGGGTTCGACCTCGACCCCGAGGCCTCGGTGCTCGTGGGGCCGGGCGACTTCGCCTGGCGGGCCGAGGAGCTGGCCGTGGCGCGCGGGGACGCGCCGGCGGCCGTGGTCGTGCCCGGGCCGCTGGCGACGCTGACGGTGCAGGCGCAGATCGTGCCCGGGCTGCCGGCGCCCGATCCGCGTACGACCTCGCTGCTCGTGGGGCTGGGCGCGGCGTCGGCGCCGTCGGTGCAGGGGCTCGGGCTCGCGCTCGGCTACGTCGGCGTGGGCGAGCAGCACGGCACGGCGCTGGCGTTCGGCGCGGTGTCGGCGCGCCAGCTCGACGGCGTGCAGGTCGCCGGGCTCGGCACCGTGGCGGGGGCCTCACCGACCTGGGGCGGGCAGCTGTCGATGGGGTTCAACACCGTCGGCAGCGACCTGGAGGGCGGGCAGCTGACGATGGGGGTCAACGTCGTCGACGGGATGCTGCGGGGGGCGCAGCTGTCGATGGGGGTCAACGCGGCGTCGGGCGGGCTGCGCGGGCTGCAGACGACGATGGGGCTCAACTATGCGGGCGGCACGGCGTCGGAGGGGGTCCAGCTCGCCGGGATCAACGTGGCGGGCGGGCTCGGCGGGGCGCAGATCGGGCTCATCAACGTCGGGCGGAACGTCACGGGCGCGCAGATCGGGCTCGTCAACGTCGCGGGCGAGGTGACCGGGACGCAGATCGGGCTCGTGAACGTGGCGCGGGACGTGAAGGGGACGCCCTTCGGCGTGGTGTCGGTGGAGAAGGAGGGGCGCCACGACGTGCTCGCCTTCGGCTCCGAGAGCGATCCGGCCAACGCCGAGCTGCGGTTCGGCGGGGACTACCTGTACACGCTGGTGGGGGTCGGGGGCAGCCTGTCGCACGCCTACGGGTCGTTCGGGCTCGGGGTGCACGCGCCGATGGGGCACCAGCGGCTGTGGCTCGATCTGGACGGGCTCGGAGCGGCGTACCTCGGGCTCGGGCAGGTGGAGGTGCGCGGGGGCGAGATCGCCGACGGGCCGCTGGAGGCGCTGACGCCGGTGGTGCGGGCGCGGGCGACGTTCGGGTTCCAGGTGCTGCCGCAGCTCGCGCCGTTCGTGGGGATCTCGGTGAACGGGAAGATCCCGATGAGCGGGCCGCGGATCGACGTGGCGCCGGACTTCCTGGCGCCGGGGGAGGAGATCGCGCTGTGGCCGGGGGCGTTCGCGGGGCTCCAGTTCTGACGGGTCCGGACGGGGCGGGGCGTCAGTCGAACCAGCCGTGGAGCCACCAGCCGGCCGGGTCGCGGTAGGCCCACAGCCCGCGGCCGCCCACCTCGAGCGCCCAGTAGGTGCGGTCGAGCGGCGCGGCCTCCCACCAGCCGCCCACCAGCCGCTCCGGCCCGCAGGCCCGCTCCACCCGCTGCCAGCGGTGGTCGAGCCGGACCCGCGCCGGGCGGACCCCCACCACCTCGACCTCGAGGCGCTCCGGCGCCGGGAGCAGCTGCGAGGGGCGGGGCAGCGGCCAGTCGCGCTCCTGCTGCTCGAGGATCGCCACCGGATCGGCGCGATCGACCAGCAGGGCCGCGGCGGCGCTGGCCTCCACGCCCAGCGCCGGCGGACGCGGGTAGGGGGCCGGCCGCCACGCCGCCTCGGGCCGCCACGACGACGCCAGCACCGGGGTGAACAGCGCCTCGGCCCCGAGCAGGTCGGACAGGCGGGCCACCAGATCGGGCAGCGGCTCGCCGGCCTCGGTGCGGTCGGCGAGGCCGGGCTGCCAGCCCTGCTCGGGCGCCGCCTCGACCACCTCGATGCCGAGCTCCTCGATCGGCGCGTCGACCGCCAGCCGGTCGAGGCGGGCGCGGATCAGGCGCTCGAGCTTCGGCACCGACCGCGTGGGCCGGCCGACCCGCACCAGGAGCGCGCGGGGCGGCCCCCGCCCGTCGAGCCGCAGCGCCACCCGGACCCGCACCGCGGCGAGGTCGCGCGCTGCGAGCTGGGTGCACAGCTCGGCGAGCAGGCCCGGCAGCACGAAGCCGAGCTCCTGGGCGGTGGTGGCGCCCGCCATCGGGACCCGCACCGCGGGGCGCTCGGCGTCGTGGACCGGGTGGGGCACGGCCGGGCCCGCCCCTCGACGTTGCCGCGCGCCACCCGGTGCAGCCGGGCGGCCGCCGCGCCGTAGCGCCCGGCGACGGCGGCCGGATCGAGCGCCGCCCACTCGCCCCACCGTCTGCACCCCCACCGCCTCGAGGGCGCAGCCGAGCGCTTCGTCGGGGTAGAGCGCGGCGATGGGCAGCGGCGCGAGCGTGCGCGCGGTCTCGGCGAGCGGGACCACCACCACCCCGCCGTCGGGCGCGAGCCACCCGCCACCGAGCGCGCCGCCAGCGGGTCGCTCGCCACCGCCGCCCGCGCGACGTGGCCGAGCTCGCCCGCCAGCGACACCGCGCGCTGGGCGGCGCCGAGCTCGGCTTGCGGGGTCCAGGCGATCTCGGCGAGCAGCGCGTCTTCCCAGGGGAAGGCCACGCGGTCGGACAGGGCGCCGAACACGCGCAGCACCGCGGCGCGGTCTTGCTGCTCGCCCTCCGGGTCGGCCGGGACGAGGTCGATCTCGGGGAGCAGGCTCCGCGCCTCGCTGGCCGTGGCCCGCGGCGCAGGCCCGCGCGCCGGGCGGCCGGGGTGAGCGCCACCAGGCGGGTGGCGCCGCGCTCCTCGGCGATGAGCGCCGCGAGGTCCTCCGCGCCGAAGCCGCAGCGCTCGAGGCGGAAGGCCGGCAGGTGCACGGCCAGGCTGCGCGGCCCGCTCACCAGGGCACCGCCCGCGCCGGCCAGCCGGGCAGCGCTGCCCGGCCGCCCGCGGCGCCCGCGCGATCGCGCACCACCACCACCGAGCCCGAGCCCACCGCGAGCCGCACGTCGGCCGGCAGCGCGCGCACCTGGCGCTGCGCCACCACCAGGCACACGCTCCCGCCCTGCTCCGCCGCGCGGGCCCAGCCCTGCGCCAGCGCGCTGGGGGTGCGCGCCGTGGAGACGGCCTGCGCGGGGTGCTCCACCACCACCAGCGGGAAGCAGCCCGACCGCAGCAGCTGCTCCACGGCCCAGGCCCAGGCGCCCGCGCCATCGTCGGGCGGGCGGACCACCAGGAGCCGCTCGAGGGGCACGCCGTGGTCGGCGACGGCCGGGGATACAGCCGCCGGCGCGGATCCACCCACGCCACCGCGCGGCGCTGCGCCCCGGCGAACCGCGCCGCCACGGCGAGCGCGACCGCGCGCGGCCGCTGCCCTCGGGGCCGGACAGCTCGACGATGCCGGGGGCCGGCAGGCCGCCCAGCAGGTCGTCGATCGCCGGCACCCCGCAGGGGATCCGCCGCCGCTGGACCTGCCCCCAGGAGGAGGTGGCCTCGAGCGCACGGATCTTCGCGCGGAGCGCATCGAGCACCTCCGGCGCGGGCTGGCCCATCGCTCCTCCACCGCTGAACACGAGTTCAGTATATGCGACGGGTGGGTGAGCGACAAGGCTCGGGGCGGTCACTTGACGTCGAAGTACTGCTTGACCGCCTGCTCGTACGCCGGCGGGACCGGCTCGGCCTCGATCGCCTCGGCCGCTTCGTCCCGGTAGCCCGCCGGGATCTCGACGCTGCCCGTCGCGGCGTCCTCGTCGCCCGTCGTGATGCGGATCGGCAGCTGGTCGACCTGGCCGCGGTCGTCGAGCTGGCCGTCCGCCCCGGCGAGCAGGGAGTGGGCGTTCTTCAGGCGCATCTCGTCGTAGAGCTTCTCGAAGTCGTCGACGTGGCGGCCGCCCTGGCGATCGTCGAAGCGGTCCTCCTGGCGCCGCCGGGGCCCTTCGAGGTGAACTCGCCCTGGTCCTCCCAGGTGTGGCCGTCGCCCGCCTGCGTGCTGGCGCCGCTGTTGCCGTTGCTGGCGCTGCCGCTGCCGTTGCCGTCGCCCGGCTGGTCGCCCTGGCCGCTGCCCTGGCCGTCGCCCTGCTGCCCCTGCTGGCCTTGCTGCCCCGGCTGGCCGGAGGACGACTGGCCGTCCGCCACCTGCGGATCGCCGCCGAGCCGCTGCCGCGAGCCCTCGAGGGCGCCGTTGAGCGCCTGGGAGCGCTGCAGCGCCTGCTTGTCCTTCGCGAGCTGCGCGGCGGTCTGCTGCGCGGCGCTCAGGTCCTTCGCCAGCTGATCTGCCTGCTGCTGCGACAGGCCCGAGCCCGGCGAGGTGCCCTGGCTGCCCGTGCCCTGCTGGCCCGGCTGCTGGCCGCCCGGCTGCTGTTGGCCGCCCGGCTGCTGCTGGCCGGGCTGGCCGCTCGCCTGCTGCCCGCTCTGTGGCTGCCCCGCGGCCTCGCGCCCCGCCGACTTCATCGCCTCGCCCGCCTGGCGCAGCGACGGGTCGGCCGACTTCGACAGGGCGTCCCCCGCCTGGTCCAGCGCGTCGGCCGCGCGCTGGCGCTCTTCGGGGCTGGCCTCGGCGAGGTCGTCGGACAGGTCGCGGGCGGCGTCGGCGGCCTCGCCCAGGTCGCCGTTGCGCAGGGCCTCCGACAGCCGGTCGGTGGCCTCGCTGTCGAGGGCCCGGGCGGCGTCGGCGAGGTCGTCGAGCAGGTCGGCGCTCGGGGCCAGCCGCTCCTCGAAGGAGGAGATGCGCTCCTGGAGCTCCTCCATGCGCTCCCGGGCCTCCTCGGCCGACAGGTCGCCCTCGCGCATGTCCTTCGCGAGCTCGGCCACCTCGTGCTCGATGCCCTCGGGCAGCTCGGCGCCGGCGACCTCCTCGTCGAGCTCGGTCAGGCGGTCCTCGAGGCGCTCGCCCTCGCGCGCCGCGGCGACGTCGCTCGGGCCGAACGGCCAGGCGATCACCGGGGGGACGAGCAGCAGGCACAGGCCGACGAGCACGACCTCGAGCGGCGCCCAGCGCAGGTGGCGCGGGAGGCGGACGGGGAGGAGCTCGCGGACCGACAGGGGCGTGGCGTCGAGGCGGGCGAGGATCGCGTCGCGGTTCGGGTCGTCGGTGTCGGCGACGTGGAGCGAGGTGAGGACGAGCTCGTCGGTGGCGCCGAGGCGATCGAGGAGCAGCGCGGCCGAGCGGCGATCGATGGGGCGCATCAGCAGCCCCACGGCGGCGGCGGCGGCGAGGACGCCGCTCGCGACGGCCAGCGCGGCGAGGAGCACGAGCAGGCGGGGGAGGCCGAGCAGCGAGCCGATGGCGGCGGCGAGGGCGGCCGCGAGCAGGGCGGGGTGCACGGCGACGGAGACGGCGCGGACGGCCGTGCGCAGGCGCAGGCGCCGGCGGACGGCGGCGAGCGTGTGCTCCAGGTGGGCGCGGTCCAACGGATCCCCCGGGCTGTGTTGCACGAAAAGGTCTACCCCGGAACCGCTCGGCGCACCGGCTGTCGGAGGGGGGAGGAGGACGAGATGCTGGCTGCGATCGGGTTCGTGGTGGGGACGTGGGCCGAGCCGGCCGCTGCGGCGCCGGCCGAGGACGCGCCGGTCGAGGTGGACGAGAAGACCGGGCGGCAGATCAAGTACCGGGAGCGGGAGGAGATCGTGTTCGAGGGCGTGAGCCTCGACGGGGAGCTCGTGAAGCCGCAGGTGTCGCTGCTGGGCGAGGTGGCGCACAAGGGGTTCAACCCGCTGGTGCGGCTGCGGGAGGACTGGAACGCGGAGATGCGGGACTCCGTCGACGCCGTGCGGTAGTGGAGTTCATGGGAGTGTGCTCGGGCCGGGCGCCGGGCACCCGAACGTGCGGACGGGAGCGATGGCGCCGAGCCGGAGTGACGTTCGCCCGCCCGCCGCCCGGCCCTGCGCGCACTCGAGCCCCACGGGCGAGAGGCTCGGCACGGCCGCTCCGGCGCGTACCGAATTGCGCGAGCGGAGCCGGCGGGAGCGTGACGCGATCGCGCCCGACGCCTTTCCGTCTTCTGACGCGATCGCGCCCGACGCCTTTCCGTCATCTGGCGAGGGTGGGGTGTTCCCGCCGTGAAACGCCCGCCCGTCCGCCACGGGGTACGCTGGGGCCGGGTGCAGAGACGCACGGACCCCCCGTCCGGGACACGCAGCCGCCCGTCACGTCCGCCCTGGAGGCCTCGTGGACGCTTGGCATTGGCTGTCGCACGACCAGACCCTGCGCGGGGGCGCCCCTGCGCCGCCCGACGACGTACCGCTCGTCCACCACGGCCCGCTCGTCCTCCGCGGCGCCGGGTTCCACGCCTCCGTCGGCATCCTCGACGCCATGAAGTACGCCCCCGGGCCGGTCGTGTGCCGGGTCGACGTGGGCGAGGAGCGGCTCGGCGGCCCGGACAAGCTCGTGGCGCGGGTCCGGACCATCCGCTGGCGGATCGACGCCACCGCCGTGCTGGAGCGGTTCCTCCGGCGCTGTGCCGAGGATGTCGCCCACCTGTGGCCGATGCCCGGGCCCGTGCGCCGGTTCCTCGCCTCCGGCGCCGATCGCGACGCTGCCGTCCGCGCGTTGGCCGAGTGCGCCAGCGTCGGTCCGGGCCGAGCGGCGCGGGCGGCCGCAGCGCAGGCGCTGACCCCCGTGGACGCGGGGTCTGCCTGCTCGGTGGCGGGCTCGGTCGCGTGCCTGGCGCGGTGGGCCGCCTGGGACGACGCCGGCGACGAGGCCGACAGCGAGCTGCTGGCCCGGCAGTCGGCGCGCCTCGCCGCGTGGGTGACGGAGGCTGCTGGCCGCTGACGGCCGCTCGCGGCTGGCGAGCACGGCGAACACGGCACCGTCGAGGCGGAAGCGGATCGGGCCCGACCCGAATTGACGCGATCGCGCCCGACGCCTTTCCGTCATTTGACGGAAAGGCGTCGGGCGCGATCGCGTCACGCTCCCGCCGGCTCCGCTCGCGCAAGTCCAGCCCAGCAGCCGCACCGTCTCCGCCCGGCTCCGCCCGAACGCCCCCTCCACGTCCCCGAGCGACCACAGCCGCGCCCCCGACCGCGGCGACCGCACCACCCGCAGCCCCTCGAGCCCGGCCTCCCCGGCCGCCCCCGCCGTCCGCTCGATCAGGTGCACCACCGGCGCCCCCGCCGGCCGCAGCGCCCGCCACGCCCCGAGCCCCAGCCGGTCCACGGCTCCACCGTCCGCCAGCCACGCCCCGCCGACCGCCACCGGCGCGAACAGCCACGGCACCGCACACGACGCCGCCACCGCCTCCGGCAGCGGCCCCGACACGATCAGCTCGTGCCCGCCCCCCGGCGTCGCCACCCCGACCCCGAACGGCCGCGGAAGCCCCTCGAACGTCGCCGGCAGCCGCGCCCGCAGCTCCTCGAGCACCCGGTCGAGCCGCAGCAGCCCCCGCCACGGCGCCCACGACGGCCGCGACCAGCCGAGCGGCGAGCGCTCCGTCAGCGCGTCGAGCACGGCCCGCGCCGGCATCCCCGACGCCCACAGCGCCCCGAGCAGCGCCCCCGACGACGTGCCGCAGATCCCCCCGACCTCGAGCCCGAGGTCCTCGATCCCCGCCAGGAACCCGGCGTGCGCCCCGAACGCCAGGAACCCGCTCGACAGCACGAGATCGACGCGCTCGCTCACCGCAACAGCGCCGGCAGCTGCCGGAACGCCCGCCCCCGGTGGCTGATCGCGTTCTTGTCGTCGAGCGGCAGCTCCGCCAGCGTGCGCCCGGGCCGCTCGTCGGGCAGGAACAGCGGGTCGTAGCCGAAGCCGCCCGCCCCGCGCGGCGCCCCCGCGATCGCGCCCTCGCAGACCCCCTCGGCCGAGCGCGGCGCGCCGAGCCCCACCACCGCGATCACGCAGCGGAACCGCGCCCGCCGGTCGGCCCGATCGCCGAGCTGCTCGAGCAGCAGCCGGTTGTTGGCCTCGCCCGTCTGCTCGGCCGAGAAGCGCTTGCTGTGCACCCCGGGCGCGCCGCCGAGCGCGTCCACCTCGAGGCCCGAGTCGTCGGCGACGCAGACGAGCCCCGTGCGCTCGTGGACGAACGTGGCCTTCTGCAGCGCGTTCCCCAGGAACGTGTCGGTGGTCTCGGGCGGATCGTCGGCGAAGCCGAGGTCGGCGAGGCTGCACAGCGGCAACCCGGCGTCGGCGAGGATCGCGCGCACCTCGTCGAGCTTGTGCGCGTTGTGGGTGGCGAAGACGATGCGGTCCATGGCGCGGAGCTATCGCGGACACCTTGACCGGGCCCGTCCGGCGCGGAACAAGGGGAGGGCGCAGCACACGCGGGGACCCCATGTCGGACGGAGCCGAGGTCAAGACCGAGCTGGAGGTGCTGATCGAGCAGCTCGACGAGCTGCTGGGCAGCCCGATCGTCGAGCCGGACGACGCGCTCGAGCTCGCCACCGTCGCGGGCCTGGCCGCCCGCCTGGGCGCCGGCAGCGACGTCCTGGGCGACGCGATCGCCTGGCGCGACGGCGACGGGCGCGAGCTGCTCGAAGAGGCGTGGACGCTCCTCGACCTGGAGCCCCTCGTCGAGGCGGTCGACGCCTGCACCGGCGGCGGCCTGTCCGACGACGACGTCGAGGAGGCCGTGTGCGACCTCGACGACATCGTCGCCGCCGCGGTCTGGTGCGGCAAGCGGAGCGCCGTCAAGGCCGCCGCCCGGCGCGCGGCCGAGATCGTCCGCGAGATCCCCGACCCGTTCGCGCCGCTGGCGCAGATGGCGGGCCTGATCGCGGCGCTCCCCGCCACGGCCGAGGATCTCGGCCTCTACGACTACTGGCTCGCCGTGGCCGACGCCCGCGCGGCTGTCGGCGAGGCCTGACCGCAGGGCCGCTCAGCCGAGCGAGAACCAGCCCCGCTTCGAGGGCGCGGGCGACTCCGGCTCGGCCGCCGCCTGGCGCCGGCTGCGCGCGGGCGCCTGGTCCACCGGCGTCGCGGGCGAGACCGGCGACGCGGCCGGGCCCATGCTCGGCGCGGGCACGACCACCGGCGCCGGGCGCGACGGCGGGATCACCACCGGCTCGGGCGTCGGCTCGGGGTCCACGACCACCGCCGCCGCCGCCGCCGCGACCGGCCGCGGCTTCGCCGCCGTCCGGTTCGACGCCTTCTTCGCGGGCCGCGCCATCCCCTCGAGCCCGGCCATCACGATGTCGCCGCGGAAGCGCGCGCCGTCGTGCACGACCAGCGAGGGCGTGTCGATGTCGCCGACCACGCGCGCCTCGGCGGTGAGCTCCACCCGCTCCGTCGCCTTGATGCTGCCCACCACGGTGCCGCTGATCGTGGCCGAGCGCACCTCCACGTCCGCGAGCACGATCCCCGACGCCTCGAGCCGCAGGTCGCGGCTCGACCGCAGCGTCGCCTCGATCCGCCCGTGCACCACGAGGTCCTCGTGCGAGATCAGGCGCCCGCGCACCACGATGCTCGGGCCGATCGTCGTCGACGCGCCCTCGGCGGCGACGGGCGCCGCGGCGACGGCCACGGCCTCGTCCATCGACACCGACACCGTGCGCCGCTCCTCGGTGGCCGGCGGGGGCGCCGGCGAGGCCTTCACGGCCGTGTCCCAGGTCCCGTCCTCGGACCAGTCGCGCTTCTTCCGCTTCGGCGGGTTCATCCGGGACCTCCTAGTCTTCTTGCGCCGTGTCGATCTTGCCGCGGAACTTCGAGCCGTCCGCCAGCACCACCCGCGGCGCCTTCACGTCGCCGATCATCCGCCCCGAGTCGCCGATCTCGACCCGGCCCGTGGCGTCGACGTTGCCCTGCAGCCGCCCGTTCACCGACAGGTTGTGGGTGCTGACGACCGCCTCGACGCTGCCGGACGCGTCGACCGTCACGTCCTTCTTCGAGACGATGCGCCCGCGCACCGTCCCCTGGATGACGAGGTCTTCGGCGCCCTCGATCTCCCCGTCGATCTCGATGGTCCGCCCGAGGACCGTCGTGCCGTCCATGTTCAGCCTCCGTTCGTTGGTTTCGTCGAGGTCAGCGCTTGCGCTCGAGGCCCGCGGGCAGCTCGAACGCCATCTCCACGTGCCCCTGGAACAGCGCCCCCTCGGCGACCACGAGCCGGTCGGTCTTGAGGTCGCCGACCACGCGCGCGCCGGGGTCGAGGCGCACCTGCTCGCTCGCGGAGACGTCGCCCGTGAGCTCGCCGCGCAGCGTGAGGCTCTGAGCGTCGACGTCGCCGTCGAGGCGGGCGCCCGACTCCACCGTGAGGGTGTTGGCGGGCAGGGTCACCGTCCCGTCGACGTGCCCGCGGAGGACGACGTCCTCGGCGCCCTTCACGCTCCCCCGGACGCGGATCCCCGCGCCCAACACCACCGGGCCAGCCTGCTGCACCAGCACACCCCCTACGACACGGTCGAGGTCGCGCGGGGCGACGCGCGCCCGCGCCTCGATCCTTCGGTCCGGGGCGGGGAGGCCCGAACCCGGCGACACCGGAGTGAGACCGGACGGCGACCGCGCTTGTGGGCCCCGGGTCCCGCGGATACTGTGGGCCGTTGCAGGAGCGGCGATGGAGGTCCAGGCCGTGCCGCGCGAGCCGGGTCGGGACGCGCCCACCCCGCTCGACGGTGAACAGACCTTGGTGCTCGCCTTCGGCGGCGCCGGGGCCGACGAGCGGGAGGAGGCGGCGCGCGAGCTCGGCGTGGCCTTCCCGCGCGCCGCGGTGGTGGGGTGCTCCACGAGCGGCGCCCCGTCGACGACGGCGGTGCGCTTCCGGCGGGTCGGCCTGCGCACGGTGTCGTGGGCCCTGCCGCCGGGCGACGAGGGCGTCGCGGCCGTCGCGGCGTTCGCCCGCGCGCTGGCGACGGAGGAGCCGCCCGCCCTCGTCGTCGCGTTCGGCCGCCGAGCCGGCAGCGACGGCGACGCGATCCTGGCCGCCCTCCGCGAGGCCCTCCTCGAGCAGACGGCGCTGGCCGGCGGGCTCGCCGACGGCGGCGGCGGCGCCTGGGTGCTGGGCGCCGAGGGCACCGGCGACGTGCTCGTGGGGGTCGCGCTGCACGGCCGTGACCTCGTCGTGCAGCAGTCCGCGAGCGCCGCCGAGGCGACGGAGGCCGGCGGCGGCTTCTCGCTGGCCGTGGGCCGCGGGCGGAGGCGACGAGCGACGCGCGGGTCGTGGTGAGCAGCGTCGTGCCGTTCCACCGGCTGCCCGAGGCGCCGCCGGCCGACGTCCCCGTGCTCACCACCGTGCGCGAGCGGCTCGCGCTCGCCGAGGACGAGTTCGACGAGGTCGAGACGCAGGTGACGGAGATCCCGTCGCTGCTCGTGCCGCCGCCGCCCCCGGCCGACACCGACCGGCTCGGGTTCTACGCCGCCGGCGGGTGGACCGCGTCGCTGCCGGTGGCGCGGGACTCGGAGCGGACGCTCGCGGTGGTGCGCGGCGCGCCGGTCGGCGGGCGCGACAGCCGGGCGCTGCGGCAGCTCTCGCGCGTGCTCGGGCGCAGCCACGTGGTGGCGGTCAGCGCGGCCGAGGCGGGCGATCGGGTGTTCGACGTGCGGCTGGCGCAGTTCGAGCGGCTGGGCATCGAGACGGCGTCGGCGTCGGTGGCGGTGGGCGGCGATCCGGAGGGGCCCGGGCGCAAGGTGGCGCAGCAGCTGCGTCAGCGGCCGGGCCTGGTCGCGGTGCTGGCGCTGGCCGCCTCGCCGCCGCAGGCGCTCACGCGGCACCGCGCCGCGATGCAGGTCGTGCTCGGCGACGTGGCCGTGGCGCTGGTGCACGCCGCGGGCACCGACGGCGATCCGGCTTGGGTCTACGACGGCACCCGCCTGGCCGACGCGATGCTCGTGGCGGTCGGCCTGTACCGCGAGGGCATCGCGCCCGTGCCCGCGCGCGAGGTCCCCGCCGAGCTCGAGGCGTTCTGGGCACTCGCCCGGCGCCTCGACGCGCCGGAGGTGGCCTCCTCGGCGCCCGTGGCGCTCGCCCCGCCGCCCCCGCCGCCGCGCCCGGCGCCGGTGCCCTCGCCGAACGCCAGCGGGGGGACGCCCGTGCCGGTGATCGAGCGGCCCGCGGCGCCCGAGGGGCCGTTCTCGCTCGAGGCGCACCGCCAGGAGCTCGCCGCGCGGCAGCGCCCCGGGGGCGGGGGCCTCGACGTGCGGCTGCGCACCGTCGACGGGATCGCGGTGCTCACGCTGTCCGGCCCCCTCGACGGCACGCTCGATCCGGCGAAGCTGCTCCCCGACCTCGGCGGCGTCACGCTCGTCGACCTCGACGGCGTGGAGGCCGTGCTGCCCGAGGGCGTCGCCGCCTGGGCGCCCCTCGCGCAGGCAGGGGCGATGTACCTGGCCCGGTGCTCCGAGGCCGTCGTGGCGGAGGGCGCCCCGCTGTGGGCGACGGCCCGCGTCCTGTCGCTGTTCGCGCCCTACCGCTGCCGGGCGTGCGGCACGGCGTTCAGCGCGCTGTACGACACCCGCGATCCGCGCGTGCTCGAGCAGCTCGGGCAGGCGGCGGTGGCGTGCGCGGTGTGCGGCGAGCCCGCCGTGCTCGACGGCGACCCCGAGCGCTACGCGCCGATCGCGAGCCGGGCGGCCGCGGGCGCGCCGTCCGTCGTGGTCGACATCGCGCGCGGGCTGCCCATGCGGGAGGCGCCCGAGCCGTCGGCGCCGCGCGCGCCGCCCCCGCCGCCCGCGCCGGCCGGGCCTGCCGCGCTGCCGCCGGTGCTCGTCGCGCTGGGGGGATGGCGCTGGTGGCGCTGATCGTCGCCTCGGTCGGGCTCGGGGCCTTCGGGCCGACGGCCGTGGGCCGCGCGCTGTGGGGGAGCCGAGCGCCGAGGTCGTCGCCGCCGACGAGGTCGTGCCGCCGCTCACCGCGGTGGCCGTGTCCGGCGACCTGCCGCCGCCGTGGGTCGAGGCCGCGCTGCAGGTCGGCGACTCCGTCGTGCTGGCCGTGGGGCGGAGCGGCCCTCGCGCCGATCCGCCGCGGCGCTGGAGCAGGCCCGGATCGACGCCGCCGGCGTGCTCGCTGCGCGGGCTCGCCGAGGGGCTGCAGGCGGCGCCGGCCTGGCCCGTCGTCGAGCCGTCGCTGTCGCCGCCGCTGTCGCCCGAGCAGGCGGCGCGGGCGGCCGCGCGGCTCGAGGCGCACCTGCGGGCGGCCGGCGGCGCCATCAGCCGCGAGCGCACGTGGACCCGGGACGCGGGCGGCGGCGCCGTCGACGTGGCCGCGCGGTACACCGTCGATCGCGCCGCGTGGGACGCGCTGCTCGCGAGCTACGCCGAGGCGGCCGCGTTCCGCACCATCCGGGTCGGCCTGCTCTTCCCGACGGTGGCGGCGCGCTTGCCGGGCGACGGCGAGCTCGTGGTGGTCGGGGTCGACGACGGGGAGCGCAGCGCGCGGCCCGGCGACGTGGTGCTGGCGGTCGGCGGGCAGCCGGTGCGCACGGTCGCGCAGTTCGCGGCGTCGGCCGACCAGGCGTGGCGGCAGCAGCGGGCCGTGGCGGTGGAGGTGGCGTCGAACGGGCTGCCCGTCACGCTGACGTTCGGCCACCGCGAGGCGAAGGCGGCGGCGCCGGTGTCGCTGCCGCAGCGCCCGCTGTCGAGCCCGCGCTGAGCCCGTCAGCGCAGCTCGCGCGCCGCGCCGCCCTCGACCTCGGGAACCTCCGACAGCAGCTTCGCGACGAGCGCGTCGGCCGTCAGGCCCTCGGCTTCTGCCTCGAAGCTGCGCCCGATCCGGTGTCGCAGCGCCGACGGCGCCACGGCGCGCACGTCGGCGATCGAC
This sequence comes from Myxococcota bacterium, assembly GCA_041389545.1. Lineage (GTDB taxonomy): Bacteria > Myxococcota_A > UBA796 > UBA796 > JACKER01. The sequence goes on from JAWKRQ010000009.1 coordinate 95,685, forward strand.
GCGTGCTCCCGCTGGTGCAGCAGGGCCGTGACCTTCGCGCCCAGCACCAGCGTCTGTGCGCCGCGCGGCGACGCGCCGTACCGCAGGTAGCGCTTCGCCGTGGGCGAGGCGGACGGCAGGTCGGGGTGCGTCGCCAGGACGAGCCGCATGGCGTAGCGCATCACCTCGGGGACGATCGTGACCTCGCGGACGATGGCGCGCATCCGCGCGAGCTCGTCGGGGGTGAGGACGGGCTGCACGCGCGCGCTGGCGCCCGCCGTCGTCCGCCCCATGACCTCCATCAGCTCGTCGAGGGTGGGGAAGGGGACGTGGACCTTGAAGAAGAACCGATCGAGCTGCGCTTCGGGCAGGGGGTAGGTGCCCTCCATCTCGAGCGGGTTCTGCGTCGCCATCACGAAGAACGGCTCGGGCAGCGGGCGGCGCGCGCCGGCGACCGTCACCTGGCGCTCCTGCATCGCTTCGAGGAGGGCCGACTGGGTCTTCGGGGTGGCGCGGTTGATCTCGTCGGCCAGCAGGATCTGCGTGAAGACGGGGCCCTCCTGGAAGCGCACGTTGCGCCGGCCGTCCGCGCCCTCCTCGAGGATCTGCGTGCCCAGGACGTCGGCGGGCATCAGGTCGGGGGTGAACTGGATGCGGCGGTAGACGAGGCCCAGGCACTCCGACAGGGTGCGCACGAGCAGCGTCTTGCCGAGGCCCGGGACGCCCTCCAGCAAGACGTGACCGTCGGCGACGAGGCACGTCAGGACGCCGTCGACGACCGGTCGCTGTCCCACCAGGACCTTGCCCACCTCGCTGCGCAGCCGCTCGATGCGCTGGTGGAAGAAGCCCAGGTCGATCGCCATCCGCCCTCCTCGCTTCGGATACGCTGCTGTCGCAGCCGGGAGCAAGATGCGCCAGCCCCACGCCGTTGACAAGGATCGGCCGCGCCGCCTCGGCGTGCGGCTGCTGATCCTCGCCGTGGTCGGGCTCGGGCCGCTCGCGGGCGCGCTGACGGGGACGGAGGCGAAGCGGCTCGGGGTGGTGACCGTGGGGGCGCTGCTCGTGGGGGTGGTGATCGAGCGGGAGGTCGATCGGGCCATGCCGCTCGGGCCGACGCGCTGCGGGTTCTGTGGGCGTCCGCGGGACGAGGTGCACCGGCTGGTCGCCGGGTACCACGGGGTCGCGATCTGCGAGGAGTGCGTCACGGAGTGTGCCGAGCTGCTGCACCCGCCGGGGGAGCGGGGGCCGGCGCGGGCGCCGGGGGCGGATCCGTGGCGGCCGCCGGGTGGGTGAGGGCTCGGGCGCTCGCCCGCTGCGCTTGTCGGGCATGGAGGTTGTACGGTCCAACTCGGCAATGCGGGTCAGCGCCGACTGATCATGCGGGCCACGACCACGACCACCCACCACCACGACCACGCCGGTAGCCACTGGCTGGGCACGCGGCCTGGCCGGGCACCAGGGCGTGGTGGTGGTCGTGGGGGTGGTCGTGTTCGTGCCAGAAACGCAGGCGAAAAGCCTATTCGCGACAAGCTCCCAGCAGGCTCGCCGACACCGGGCCCCGACGCCCAGCCCGATCCCTGCCCAGTCGCCGCGGCCCCGCCCCGTCAGCAGCCCGCGTGGCCGGGGTGCGCGCAGGGCGAGGCGGTACGCGACGTCGGCGCCCCACGATCGTTCGCCCTGGCACTCCGCGCCTGGCCGAGCCCGATCCCTGCCAGTCGCCGCGGCCCCGCCCCGTCAGCAGCCCGCGTGGCCGGGGTGCGCGCAGGGCGAGGCGGTACGCGACGTCGGCGCCCCACGTACGCCGCGCCTCCCGGCCGAGCCCGATCCCTGCCCAGTCGCCGCGGCCGCGCCCCGTCAGCAGCCCGCGTGGCCGGGGTGCGCGCAGGGCGAGGCGGTACGCGACGTCGGCGCCCCACGATCGCTCGCCCTGGCACTCCGCGCCTGACGGCGCCGGCGTGGCGTACCGCGTCGCCCGAGCACACCCCAGAAAACACAGCGCCGGCGTGGCGTACCGCGTCGGCCGAGCACACCCCCATGGACGCGAGCACACCCCCAATAGACACGCGGGGGACGGTACGAGGACCATTCCCCGTACCGCCCCCACATCCGCAGGCCTTCATCAGGGGCACGGACTGACCTGCGGACGTCCCGTACCAATGCGAGCCCCGTGCCAACCCGCAGACGCCGCGCTGGCGCCCCTCCGCCGGAACGGTGACGCGCGATGACACCGGAACCGCGACCGACGTGTCGCGACGGCCCACGGCCAGCGGATCCACCGGCGTCGCGGTCCGAAACCGACCGGTGGCCGGATTCCCGGAGCACCGTTAACATCGGTTCGACCCAGCAGGGGGCGACATGGACGCGGGATTCCGGTGGGTGACCCTCTCCGACGGCACCGTCGACCTCGGGCAGGGCTCGTCACCCGGCGCGGGCAGGTCACCCCGCTCACCACGCGCGAGGCCGCCCTCATCGCTACCTCGCCGCCCGCCCCGGCGAAGCCGTGTCGCGCCAGCAGCTCCACGTCGACGTGTGGGGCTACGCCGCCAGCGTGGTCAGCCGCACCGTCGACACGACCGTCGCCGCCTGCGGGCGAAGATCGAGGTCGATCCGCCCAGCCCGCGCACCTGCAGACGGTCCACGGCCAGGGCTACCGCTTCCAGCCCCTGCAGGCGGGCGGCGCCGCGCGCGTGGGGCGCGACCGCGAGCTGGCCGCGGTCACCGCCGCCTGGGCCGACCGCCCGCGCCTCGGCGTGGTCGGCCCCCGGGCGTGGGCAAGAGCCTGCTGCTGCGCGAGCTCGCCGAGCGCCTCCGCGCCGCCGGCCGCGACGTGGCCTGGCTCGACGCCCCCACCCCCGCGCCGCCCGGCCCCTGGCCGTCGTCGACGACGTGGCGCCCGACGACCTCGCCACCGTCGCGCGGTGGCCGGGCCGGGTGCTGTTCGCCGCGCGCGAGCGCCGCCTCGTGCCCGGCCTGGCGTGGATCGAGCTCGGCCCGCTCCCGCCGCCGACGCCGCCACCCTGTTCCTCGCCCGCGCCCGCGAGCCGAGCCCGGCTGGGACGCCGCGCCGGCCCGCTCCAGGCCATCGTCGACCGCCTGGACCGCCTGCCGGCGTCGAAGGCGGCCGCCGCCCGCGCCCACGTCCTGCCGGCCGACGCCATGCGGGCCCACGCCGCTGGCCGCCGCGCCGCGCTGCCGGCCCTGCCGCCCGACCAGCGCGACGTGCTCGCCCGCCTCGCCGCGTTCGAGGGCCCGTTCGACCTCGAGGCGGCCGAGGCCGTCGTCGACCGGCCCGACGCCCTCGTCGACGCGCTGACGGCGCTGCGCAACCGCTCCCTCGTCCTCGGCGTCCGCGACGACCGCCACGCTCCCGCTTCCGCGTGCTCCACACCGTCCGCGCCGCCCTGCCGCCGCCGGAGGTGCGCTCGGCCGCCTCGGCCGCTGGCTGGCCCGCGCCGGCGCCGCCGCCGCCGCCGCCCTCGACGGCCCCGAGGCGACCACCGCCATGGCCCGCCTGCGCGCGCTGCGGCCGACCTGTGCGCCGCCGTCGCGCGCGACCCGGCCGACGCCGGCCTCGTCCGCGCCCTCGACGCCGCCCTCGAGCTCGACGGCCCCGCCCCCGAGCGGGTGGAGCGGCTGGAGGCCGCGCTGGAGCGCATCGTGGAGCCGACCGCCCGCGCCGACCTGCTGCGCCGCTGGTCCTGCGCCCTGCGCGTCGTCGGGCGCGCGGGCGAGGCCCTGGCCGCCGCCGAGCAGGCCCTGGCCGTGGCGCCGGCGGGCGAGGTCCGCGCGGCCGCGCTGGTCGCCGCCGCGCTCGCCGCCGGGCCCTACACCGCCACCGAGCGCGCCGAGCAGGCCCTGGCCGCCGAGCCCCGCCCGCCACCGCCGTCCTCGCCTGGCTGGCGCTCGCCCGCGATCAGCGCCGGCTCGGCCGCGCCCCCGACGCCGAGCGCGCGCTCTCCCGCGCGCTGGAGCGGGTCCGCGCCGACGGCGTGCCCCCGCCTCGAGGGCGCCGTCCTGTCGAACCTGGCCAACCTGCGCCGCCAGGCCGGCCGCACGGCCGAGGCCGAGCGCTGTACCGGCGCGCCCGCGAGGCCAGCGCCGCCCACGGCCAGGTCCGCGCCGAGGCCTCCGCGCTGCACAACCTGGCCGGGCTGCTCGCCGAGCGGGGCGACCTCGAGGGCGCCGTCCACACGGCCCGCCAGGCCCTGCAGGCCGCCCGCGCCGCCGGCGAGGGCCTCCTGGTCGCCCACGCGCTGCACACGCTCGGCTACCTGCTCCACCGGCTCGACCGCCTCGACGAGGCCGAGCCCGCCTACGTCGAGGCCGTGGGCCTGCTGCGCCGCCTCGACCCGGCGCTGGCGGCGTCCGCGCTCGGCGACCTCGAGGCCCTGCTGGCCGACCTCGACCTCGTCGACGCCGCCGAGCAGACCCTCGCCGAGGCCGAGGCCGGGGTGCAGCCCGACGAGCGCCCCGCCCTCGCCGCCCACCGCGCCCACCTCGACCTCGCGCTGGCCCAGCGGGCCCGCGGCCGCGACCGCGCGCGCCTGCTCGCCCGCGCCGCCGCGCGGATCGAGGAGGCCGCCGCCGGCGACCAGGCTACGATGGCCGTGCAGCTCGCGCGCCGGCGGCTCCACCAGCTCGGCGCGGAGCCCGCGGACCCGCGATGATCCGACCGCTCCTGTCGCTGTTGCTCCTCCTGTGGGCCCTGCCGGCCGCCGCCGGCCAGTGGCGCGAGCCGCAGCCCTACCTGCTGCCCCAGCTCGACGTCACGCTGATCAACGTCGGCGGCCAGAGCACCGCCCAGGCCTCCGTCGGCCTGCTCGGCGGCCTGCGCATGCGCTACGCGGGCAAGCCCAACGTCCTGTCGAACACCCGCGCCTCCGCCGTCGGCACCTACGGCCTCACCACCGGCTCGCTCGGCGGCGACTTCCGCGTCGGCAGCTTCGTCGGGCCCCAGGGCCGCTACCTGCTCTACCAGATCGGCCCCGACGTGTGGTTCAACGGCTACGGCCAGCAGGGCGCCCTCGACTACTGGATGCCCTGGTCGCCGGGCGTCGACCTGAAGAACCAGCTCGTCTTCACGCCGATCCGCGAGATCTCGCTCGTCGGCGAGGTCACCCCCGGCTGGGCCTTCGTCGCCGCGCGCCAGGGCGGCGGCGTCGGGCCGTTCCACGAGCTCACGCTCACCGCCCTCGCCGTGATCCGCGCCAGCGCCATCCGCCTGACCGTCGGCTACACCCGGCAGTACCGCTCGTTCGGCGTGGTCAACGGGCTCATCCTGAGCGGCGGCTTCTGAGCGCCCGTCGCGACCGGCGCCGCCACGCCGCGAGCGCCGCGACGAGCCACGCCCCGCCCGACACGCCTTCGGCCGAGCACCCGCAGCCGCCCACCGCGCAGACCCGGTGGTCGACGAACCGCAGGCAGGTGTAGCCCGCCGGGCACTGCGCCTCGGTGGTGCAGGTGGGCGAGCAGTACGACCGGCCCACCTCGAGCACGCACTCGTGGCCCTCGGCGCAGCTGTCGTCGTTGACGCAGGGGTCGCCGAGCTCGCCCGCGCCGGGCGCCGTGGTGGGGTACAGCGAGCAGACGGCCGCCACGTCGTCGTCGGACAGGGTGCGGGCGTCGGGCGCGCCCAGCAGCGCCGGGTTCATCGACGCCTCGAGCACCTCGGAGTCGCCGATGCCGAGCAGGTGCCCCACCTGCGTCACGAGGCCGGCCTGCAGGTCGAGCACGCTGTTGCCGTCGGCGTCGTCGCCGAGCGACCAGGCCACGCCCTCGGCGTCGAGCGCCACGTCGGCCTCGAGGATCCGGGCCTCGGGGGCCGTCAGCTGCGTGTAGGCGGGGCTCAGGTCCGGCTGCGGCCAGCCCTGGCCCACCACGGTGACCACGGTGAGCCCGTCGGTCGCCATCAGCGGCGCCTCGACCCGCCCCTGGTACAGGAAGCGCACCGACGTGCACGCCGGCGACGACCAGGTCGCGAAGGCCGCGTGGATCGCGGCGAGCGTCGCGGCCTCGTCGTAGGGGCCCACGTCGGCGGCGATCCAGTACGGGATCGGCGGCTCGCCCCACAGCGGCCCCTCGGCCGTCCAGGCGTGCGCGGTGCTCGCGAGGGCCCACAGCGTCACCATCGCGTCCAGACCCCCACCGCCAGCCAGTCGTTCGGGCGCTCGTGGTCGAGCGTGAGCGCGTCGCCGGTCGTGGGCTCGTTGCCGGCCCCGCTCTCGCGCGAGACCGTGCCCTCGACGTACAGCGCGGCCCAGGCCCGGTCGGCGCCGTCGCCGAAGTCGGCGTCGGGCTGCAGCGCCCGCCACGACAGGCGGCCGGTGGCCTGGTTGCGCGCGAACTCGCCCGCGACGATGCCGTCGATCCACTCGACCCGGCCGGCGAAGAACAGGTCGGTGTGGACGGGCAGCGGCGCCAGCCGCGCGTGCAGCGCGATCCACTGGTCGTCGGAGATGGTGCCCGCGTGGTTGCGGGAGATCCAGCCCACCTCGCCGCCGAAGCTGCGCCAGGCGGCGGAGACGTCGCCCACGAGCCAGGTCTCGGGCCCCCCGACGTGGTCGCGCTGGTCGGCGATCGCCCCGCCGGCGTCGATCCGCAGCTTGTCGGTGTGGCCGTCCTCGTCGTCGGGCATGGGGCCCAGCGGCAGCAGGTCGAGCCGGGCCCAGGTCATCGGCGCCGACGCCGACGGGGCCGTCCACACGACGCCGCCCTGCACCTGCACCCGGTCGGGCCAGGCGATCCGCGCGTCGACCCCCGGCGCGTGCAGCGGCGCGCTCCCGAGCTGCGACAGGAGCGGGCGGAAGGAGAGGGCCATCCCCTCGGTCTCGTCGCGCCGGTCCGACGACAGGGGCACGTGGATCCGCCCCATCCCGACGCCGCCGTAGCCGTCGGGCGCCTCCCAGCCCGCGCGCAGCTCGGCGACCCGCAGCTCGGAGGTGGCGACGCGCCCGTCGGACAGCGCGGCCTCGATCCGCACGGTGCCGCGCACGCCGTACGGGCCCGAGACGTCGGCGGCGGCGGCCGCGGGCGCCACCCGCAGGCCCTCGAGCTGGATCACGTCGTAGCGGAGGGCGTCGCTGCCGTTCCCGGCGAACACCACCACCGCGCTCCCCGCCGCGGCGGAGGCTCGGATCTCGGTGTCAGCGATCTCGAACGGCCCGATGTCGAACGGAACTGGCATCGAGGACTTCCGCCCTGCAACGGGCCTGGTGGTGCGGGTAGCCTGCCGCAACCGCCCCGCGGGTGCAACCCGGGTGCGACCCGTCAGTGAAGCTGGCGCCGCGGAGCGGGCCATTCTGGGTGACGATGGTGCGGAGCCCCCCGTTGATCTCCCGACTCTCCATCGCTGTGTCCGCTGCGCTGCTCGGCGCCTGCACCGGCCCCGAGGCGGGCGTGTTCCTGCACGACACCGGCGCCGACCTGGTCGACCCCACGGGGCCCACCGTCGTCACGCTGCCCGACACGGGCACGACGTCGACCCGCCCCGACCAGACCACCGCCTGCATGGGCGTCCCCGAGCTCGACGCGACCACCACGGCCGAGACCACCATCGACGAGGGCGCCTGGCTGCCCGCCGGCATGGACTTCGACTTCGACATCGACGGCCGCGTGATCACGAGCATGGGCAACGACCTCGTCCGCTTCGGCGCCGACGGCTCGGCCGAGCTCTTCCTGCCCGGTGTCGGCTACGTCTGGGGCGTGCGGTCGCTGCCGACCGGCGAGATCGCGGTCGCCCGCCCCGGCTTCGGCATGACCGCGCTCGTGAGCGACGAGGCCCCGCCCCGGCCGGTCATCGGCGGCCTGCTGAACCCGCTGGCCCTCGAGGTCGGCCTCGACGGCACCGTCTACGCAGCCGACGCCACCGACGACGGCCACATCTGGATGGTCGACCCGCAGGGCGGCGCTGCCGCGCTCGTCGCCATCCTGCCGTACCCCACCGGCCTGGCGCTCTCGCCCGACGACGAGACGCTCTACGTCGCCACCTACGGCAACCACGGCAGCCACATCGCCGCCATCGACCGGGTGGACGGCGTCTGGGACCCTGCATCCGCGCGGGTCGTCCTCGCGGCCAACGACCAGATCTACGCGATGACCACCGACGTCTGCGGCAACCTGTACTACGGCGAGCTCGGCGGCTCCGTCATCCAGCGGGTGCGCTTCGACGACGGCGACCCCCGGATCGAGCCCGTGGCGGACCTGTCGCCCGCCCAGAGCCTCACGGCGCTGCGCTTCGGCACCGGGGTCGGCGGGTTCGCGGCGGACCGGCTCTACGCGTCGGCGGGGGGCTCGCTGTTCGGGGTGACCGTCGGCGTCGACGGTCGCCACGTGCTCTCGGCGCGGTAGTTACTCCGGCTCGGCCTCGCGGCGCACGGTCAGGACGCCCGAGCGGACGTGCAGGTCGCGCTGCGGGAACGGGATCTCGATGCCCGCGGCGCCGAGCTCGTCCGACAGCGCCCAGGTGTAGGACGCGAGCGTGCGCGCCGGGCGGATCACCATGTCGTGGCCGATCCAGACCACGAGCTGGAAGTCGAGGGCGCTGTCGCCGAAGCCGACCAGCCAGACCTCGGGGGCGGGCTCCGGCAGCGTGCCCTTCACCGACAGGGCGGCGCGGATGCCGGCCTCGCGGACCTTGAGCTTGTCGGACCCGTAGGCGACGCCGAACGGCACGCGCAGGCGGCGGATGTTCGACTCGAAGGTCCAGTTGGTGACCCGGGCGTTGATGAACTCGGAGTTCGGGACGAGGATGTCGACGGCGTCGTTGGTGAGGATGCGGGTGTAGCGCAGGCCGATCTCCTTGACCTGGCCGCGCGCGCCGTCGGGGAACTCGACGAAGTCGCCGAGCTTGAGCGTGCCCTCCATCAGGATGATGATGCCGCTCATGAAGTTGCTGAAGACGTTCTGCAGGCCGAAGCCGATGCCGACGCCGATCGTGCCGCCCAGGAACGCGAGGCTCGTGAGCTGGAAGCCCATGAAGTTGAGCCCGAACAGCGTGCCGACGATCCACACGGCGTAGCGGACGACCCGGGCCCAGGCGTAGATGAGCGCCGGGTTGGCGACGTGGCGCTGGCGGGCGGCGACGTTGCGGATGGTGCGCTCGACCCCCGAGGCGAACCACCAGACCGAGAACATGATGGCGATGAGCCCCAGCACGCGGGTGGCGTTCACGGGGGTGTCGCCGACGCTGAAGATGGGGGTCGTCAGCCAGTGCAGGATCGTGGCGTAGACGTCGTCGATGTCCTTCATCCGGGCGCCGGGGCGGAGGGGCGGACGGGCTCGCGCAGCCGCCGGGGCAGCTCGCGGCGCGGGTCGGGGCGGTGGACGCCAGACGCGGCGCGGGTCCAGTCGATGCCGCGGACGGAGCGGGTCTGCCGGTCGTCGGCGGGGTCGAACGGGATCTGCGCGGTGGCGAAGCCCTCACCCGCCATGCGGGCCTCGACGGCGGCGAGGAGGTCCCAGCCGGCGAGCTCGTAGGAGGGGACCTCGTCGCGCGAGGCGTAGCGGGCGTAGTAGTGGGGCGAGCTCGTCCAGTACACCATCAGCGCGGTGCCCCGGTCGCAGCGCGGGGCGGAGACGATGGCGAGCAGGCGCTGGTCGGCGTCGCGGCCGCCGATGGACTGGGCGAGGTCGTGCAGCTCGAAGGGGTCGAGGTCGTCGATGGCGGTGGCGCCCGTGCCGAGGCCGAGCGTGCGGCGGAGCTGGGCGAGGCGGCGCTGCTGCACGTCGGTGGCCTGCACCTGCGGGCCGGGCCGCTGGGGCGTGGCGGTGCGCAGGCGGGCCAGGGCGGCGTTGCCGCGGATGTCGAGGCGCTGCAGGCGGGTCTCGGTGGCGTCGAGCGCGACAGGCTCGGGGGCGGGCGCCGGATCGAGCGCCACCAGCGGGTTGCACGAGGCGGTCAACGCGCGCAGGTGGGGGCAGCCCGCGAGCGACGAGCCGCAGGCTGGATTGCGCGACACGTCGAGCTGCAGCAGCGCCGGCGCCTGCAGGGCGAGCTCGGTCAGGCGGTTGTCGGCCACGTCGAGCTCGACCAGCGCGGCGAGGGCGGGCAGGGCCAGCGCCTGGGCTGGTTGCGGTGGGCATCGAGGACTTCGAGGGAGATGGCGCCGCGCAGGTCGAGCTCGGCGACGTAGTTGCCGTGGAAGCGCAGCTCGCGGAGCGCGGCGGGGGCGGGCAGCTCGCAGGCGGCGAAGGCGGTTGCGCCCGAGGTGCAGGCGCTCGAGCGCCGGCGCGCCGGCGAGGAGACGCGGTCGAGGTCGTTGCGCGACAGGTCGAGCTCGCGGAGGGGGCGCGCGCCCAGCCAGGCCCGGGCGAGCGCGTTGTGGGCAACGCGCGCGACCCGCAGGCGCGGGCGGTCGCCGAGGTCGAGCACCATCAGCTGGTTGTGCGAGACGTCGAGGACCTCCAGGCGGTCGCCCGGGTGCGGGTCGGCGAGCACCAGGAGCCCGAGCCCGTTGTCGACGCAGGTGACCTCGCGCAGGGACGGGTTGTTGCGCAGGTCGAGCACCATGAGCTGGTTGCGGGCGCAGTCCAGGACCTGCAGCGACGGCGAGGCGACGAGATCGAGCTCGCGCAGCCGGTTGTCGGCGCAGCGGAGCACGCGGAGCCGCCCGAGGAGGCGCACGTCGAGGTCGTCGAGGTCAAGGCCCGTGCAGTCGAGCTCCTCGAGGGCGTCGAGGCCGGCGATCGGCGGAGACAGCCGGGTCGTGTCGCCGGCGGCCCAGCGCAGGCGCGGGCCGACGGGGGTGAGGTCGACGGCGACGAGGCGCCCGGCGCGGGTGCAGGTGCCCGTGGTGACGGTGGGCTCGGCCACGGCCAGATCGTCGCGGGGGCCCAGGCGGGACCAGATCGTGCCGACCGGCGAACGTCCGCGAGCCACTCGACGTAAGCCCCGTCGGCGGGCGACAGCGCCTCCAGCGCGGGCCCATCCGACGCACCCCCCATCCGCCCGTCGATGGTACACCATCGGGCGCGCCGCGGAAGCTCAAGACGTGCGGGTCGCGTCGAAGGTGCCGCCGGCGACCCGGACGGTGAGCGCGTCGCCCGGGCGACCTCCTCGGGCGCCCGCACGACCCCCGCCGGCCCCTGCACGATCAGCGTAGCCGCGCGACAGGACGGCCACAGGCGACAGGGCGTGCAGCCGGCGCTTCGAGGGCGTCGAGGCGGGTGTGGTCCTGCTGCAGGCGGCGGCGCACGGCCTCGCGCAGCCGCGCCTCGAGCTCGCGCCGGCGGCACTGGTGCTCGGCCAGGGCGCGCGCCGGGTGGCGCAGCCGGGCCGACAGCTCGGTGACGCGGGCGCGGCGCGCGGCGGAGTGCCCCGGCGCACGGGCGCTCCATGGCGAGGATCCCCTCGTCGACGCGCTGGGCGACGCGGGGCCGTCGGGGAGCAGCAGCACGGCCGCGGCCGACGGGGTGGGGGCGCTGGCGTCGGCCACCTCGTCGGTGAGCTTGAATCGACCTCGTGCCCGACGGCGCTGACAGGATGGGGACGGGCGAGGTGGCGACCCAGCGCGCCAGCTGCTCGTCGTAGAACAGGAGGAGGTCGGTCCTGGCTGCCGCCGCCGCGGGTCACGACCACGACGTCGGCGCGGCCGTCCTCGTACAGCAGCTCCAGGGCGCGGATCACGCTGGAGGCCGCCTCGCTGCCCTGGGTGGTGCAGCCCGACACGAGGATCGCGCGGCCGGCCAGCGGTGGCGGCTCACGCGGAGGAAGTCCACAGGGCGGCGCCGCCGGAAGCGAGGTCGCCACGCCGATGATGCCCGGGTACCGCGGGAGCGGGCGGCGCCGGCGCGGATCGAGCAGGCCGTCGTCGCGCAGGCGGGCGCGGATCTGCTCCGAGGCGGGCCTGCAGCTCGCCCTGGCCGGCGAGCACGACCCGCCGCGCGTACAGCTGGTACTTGCCCTGCAGGGCGTAGGCGCCGAGGCGGCCGGTGCACACCACGCGCTGGCCCGCGCGGCGGGCGATCGATGCTGGCGCCACTCGTTGCGCCACCTGATGACCGACAGCGTGGGGATGGCAAATCGCGCAGGGTGAGGTAGGCGTGGCCCGAGGCGGGGACCTGCAGCTGGACAGCTCGCCCTCCACCTGAGCTGCGGGAACGAGCGGTTCAGCAGGCGGTCGAGCTGCTGCGACAGCGCGGCGACGGTGACCGCGTCATCGCTGCCAGGCCGCGCAGGGCGCCGCACAGCGAGGCGAGCGCCGCGCGGTCGGTGACGAGCAGCGACCGGGCCTGGTCGAGCACCTCAGGGTGATCGGCGCAGAGACGATATGGCCTCGCCGAGTCAGTGATGAGCATCGTACAGGAGGCCTCGCCGCTCGGGTGGACGACGACCTTGTAGCCGCTGTTGCGGACGCCGAGCAGCCAGCCCCGGCCGTCGGGGCCGAGCAGGGCGCAGGACAGCGACTTGCGCGCGACCTCGTGGGTGTAGCCCGTGAGCGAGACGCCCTCGCTCTGCTCCAGCGGGCCGATGCCCGCCGCGGCGGAGCGAGCGTCGAGGCGACGTCGACGGTGCGGACCTGGGCCGCGACGTCGCCGCCCTCGCTGCCGAGGAGCCGGACGGCGAGGGGCACGTGGACGGCGCCGTCGAGCAGGAGCGGCCTCGGCGCCGCGCGAGGGTCGACGGGGCCGTGGGTACCCGCCACGACGACGACGGCGTCGTCGGGCAGGGCGGCGGCGAGGGTGGCGCCGGCGGCATCGAGGTCGTCGCCGGCGTCGAGCTGGCCCACGCGGCCCAGGGGCCCGGGCTGCGCCTCGGCCCAGGCGGCGAAGCGGGCGGCGGTCTCGGCGGCGGGGCGGGCGCCGGGCCGCCAGCGGGCGAGGAGGCGGCCGAGGCCGGTGCGCGACAGCGGTCCAGTCGTCGTCGTAGCGGGCGAAGCCCTGCTCGAGCCCGCTGCCCGCGGCGGCCGCGAGGGTCGACGCGAAGGCGCCGGTGGCCCAGCCCGACTCGGCGAGCGCCTCGAAGGCCGTGGTGTAGGCCCGCGACAGCACGTCGCCCTGCGCAGGACCCGGTGGCGCAGCGGGTGGAGCCCCACGAGCAGCGTAGCTGGGCCGGGCGGTCGGACGGCGATGGGCGTGACCGCCTGCTCGAGCGAAGCCCCCCGGCGGTGAGCGCGGCCAGGCCGGGCAGGACGGCGTCGGCCGCGAATAAGTCGACGCTCACCAGCAGCGCCAGGTGCTGCGCGGCGGGGAGCGCTGGTGCAGGCTGCCTCGGCGCGGTTGGCGGCGCCGCCATGCCCGCCGAGCACCGCCAGCGCAGCCCCCACGGCAGGCATGACCGAACGCCGCCCGAGGCACCGCTTCGTCCTCCCCGAGGGCGCGCCGCGCCGCGAGCGCCGCCCCCACCGCCACGGCGCCCGGACATCCCCAGCGCCACGAGCCCGAGCACGCCGACGCCCATGAGCTGGTCCTCGGCAGCGCGCGCCGCAGGCCGAGGCGCTCCAGCGCGGCCAGGCCGAGCCCGAAGGTGCTCGCCCACACCGCGATCCCGACGCGCGCCGAGCCCTCAGCGCCGCCGGCAGCGCCGCCGCGACGGCGTTGCCGCGCCAGCGCGGCCTTCAGCGTGTCGAGGCCCACCGCCAGCTGCCGGCCACCTCGGCCCAGCGCGCCGGCCAGGGGCACGGCCGTCCCGATCCCCGCCTGCACGAGCTCCACCGCGGCGACGGCCAACGCCGCGCCCACTGCGTACCGGATCCCGAGGCCCACGACCTCCGTGCGCGCACTCATCGGCGGCTCAATATCGCGCCGTGATCCGCGCGCCGGTGTCCAGCTCGGCGACCCGCTTCCTCCCCGGCGATCCGCAGGTTCGGCATGGCGACGCCGAGCGTCTCGACGATGCCGGCGCGCCGCGCCGCCCCGATGTCGAGCTCGAGGATCACCCGCTTCGCCTCGAGCTCGTCGATCAGCGCCGTGACGGCGGGCAGGCGGAACAGCTGCGTCATCCGGTCGACCTGCAGCAGCCGGGCGCCGGCGTCGGTGAACACCAGGATCACCTCGAGGCCGTAGCCGGCGTTCTGCACCGCGTACCGGGCGGCGCGCTCGAAGGCGTCGGGGCTGTCGCTGTACAGCCACACGACGCAGTACGGGCCGGAGGTGGGGGCGTCGTCGTCTTCGGCCTGCGGCATGCGTCGCCTCGTGCGTGTCCAGTCCTATCCAGTGCCTCGCGGACCCCGAGGCCGCCACGGTTGAATACCGTGACGGATCGTGACGTAGACTCCCGCCGGAGGCATCGGCATGTCTGGCTTTCCATCCCCCGCGCCCCCCTCGTGGCGCTCTCGGTCGCGATCGTCCTGTCCTGCGGCCTGGTCGTCAGCCAATCCGTGCCCGCCGTCGCTGCGTCGGGCGCGCACCCGCCGCGCCCGGCCACCCGTCTTCGGGCGCCAAGCCCGCGCCCAAGGGCAAGAAGGGCGGCAAGAACGCCAAGGGCAAGAAGGGCAAGGGCAAGAAGGGCGCCGACGGCGTCGGCCCGTTCAAGAAGAAGGACTACCCCTTCGCCGAGCGGATGCGCCCGCTGGTGCCGCCGAACAGCATGGGCGAGGTCGGCGCCGACCTGTCCATCTCCCGCGCCTTCGACACCACGTTCGTCGGCCTCGGCGCGGCCTTCGCCTACGGCATCGGCGACGTGGGCGAGGTCGGCGTCGCGACCGGGCTGACGCTGTCGCCCGACTTCGACTGGAACCGCACCCTGCTGCTGCAGGACCACCTCGCACCGAGCAGCAAGCTGTTCGACTTCGCGCCGGGGCTGCTCGTCCCGATCGTCGCCGTCGACGGCGCCGGCTTCGGCGTGGTCGTCGACCTGCCCTGCCGCTACGTCCTGTCGGACGGCCTGTTCGTCCGCTTCGGCGGGAGCGCGATCCCCATCCAGCTGTCGCTGGAAACTTCGGGCTGGCCCTCGCGGCCAACGGGGGCATCGGCTACCAGATCAACCTGAAGACGGTGATCTTCGCGATCTCAACGTGTTCCGGCTCAACCTCGCGCCAGCAGGGCCCGAGCGTGACGGGGCTAATGGGACTACCTGAACCTGTCGGTCGGCGAAAGCCGGTACACGCCGGTGCGCGACGCTGGGACGTGGGGGCGACGCTGGGGCTGTCGAACACCTGGGACCTCGACAACAGCTTCGGCTTCGCGCTCGACATCTACGGTCGTTACCGCTACAGGATGAAGGCGGTACGGGTCGAGCGGATCGGCGCTTGACCTGGAGCCAGGCGCCCGACCCGGCGCCCGGCCCGAGCGAAGGTCGCCGTGGCGGTGGCCGCCACGGCCTGCAACCGCGCCGACCTGCTCCAGCGGATGGGCGCCTACCCGCCGCCGCCCGGCGCCTCGCCGATCCTCGGCCTCGAGTGCGCCGGCACCGTCGCGGCGCTGGGGCCGGGGGTGGAGGGCCTGCAGCTCGGCGACCGCGTCTGCGCGCTGCTGGCGGGCGGGGGCTACGCCGAGCGGGTCGTCGTGCCGGCGGGCCAGGTGCTGCCCGTGCCCGACGGCCTCGACCTCGTCGACGCCTACCGCCCTGCCCGGGCCGTCTGCACGGTGTGGATGGCGCTGCGCCACGTCGGGCGCCTGCGCGACGGCGAGCGCGTCCTGCTCCACGCCAGCGCCAGCGGCCATCGGCACCACGGCCAGCCGGTCTGCAAGGCCTGGGGCAACCCCTGCTTCGTGACGGCGAGCGCCGACAAGATCCCGCGCTGCGTGGCGCTCGGCGCCGAGGGCGGGGTGCGCAGGCAGTGGCGCCGAGGCCGTCGCCGCCTGGGGCCGGCCCGACGTGATCGTCGACCCCGTCGAACGCGGCACGCTCGGCGACGACCAGCGCGTGCTGGCGACGGGCAGGCGCATCGTGCTCGGGCTGCTCGGCGGCACCGCCGATCAGCTCGACCTGGCGCGCCTCCTCACCCGCCACCAGACCGTCGTGGGCACCACGCTGCGCTCCCGCGCCGTGGCCGACAAGGCCGAGATCGTGGCGGGCACCCGCGCCGAGATCTGGCCCCACGTGGCCTCGGGGGCGGTGCGCCCGGTGATCGACGCCGTCCTGCCGATCCAGCGCGCCGAGGAGGCCCACGAGCGGCTGCGGACCAACGCCACCGTCGGGAAGGTGGTGCTCACCGTCGCCTGAGCGGGCGAGCGGGTTAGGCGAGCCGGGGAGGAGACCATGGGCCTGGACGCCGAGGTCGGGCGTCGGCGCACGTTCGCCATCATCAGCCACCCCGACGCCGGCAAGACCACGCTCACCGAGAAGCTCCTGCTGTATGCGGGCGCGGTGCACGTGGCTGGCGCCGTGAAGTCGCGCAAGGCGAGCCGCCACGCGCTGTCGGACTGGATGGCGATGGAGAAGGAGAAGGGGATCTCCATCACCTCGTCGGTGCTCCAGTTCGACTGGGGCGGCTGCCGGATGAACCTGCTCGACACGCCGGGCCACGCCGACTTCTCGGAGGACACCTACCGGGTGCTCGCCGCGGTCGACGCCGCGATCATGCTGATCGACACCGCCAAGGGCGTCGAGCCGCGCACGCTCAAGCTGTTCGAGGTGTGCCGCCTGCGGAAGCTGCCCGTCATCACGTTCGTCAACAAGATGGACCGGCCGGGCCTCGACCCGCTCGACCTCCTCGACGACGTGGGCCGCACCCTGAACATCAAGACCGTCCCGCTGAACTGGCCCATCGGGCGCGACAAGGAGTTCACCGGGGTCGTCGACCGCACGGGCGGCGCTGCGAAGGCCGTGCTGTCCAGGGCGTCAGGGCCCCGGCGGCACCGACATCGTGCCCGAGGGTGGAGCACGCGACCTCGACGATCCGGCGCTGGCCGCGCGGGTGGGCGAGGGCCGTCGCCGAGCTGCGCGAGGAGCTCCGAGCTGCTCGACACCGCCGGCGACCCGTTCTCGCGCGAGGCGTTCCTCGCCGGCGACGTGACGCCCTTCGCTGCCGGCTCCAGCGACCCAGCCCACTTCGGCGTGTCGCAGCTGCTCGCCGCGCTGGGCGAGCCTCGCGCCGCCGCCGGCAGGCCGCCCCACCACCGAGGGGATCCGCGAGCCCGAGGCGCCGGGATTGCCTCGAAGGCTTCGTCGCCAGATCCAGGCGAACATGAACCCGCGCCACCGCGATCATCGCGTTCATTGCGGGTGGTGTCAGGCCGCTTTGAGCGCGGCATGGACGTGACGGTGGCCCGCAGCGGCAAGACGCTGCGCCTGTCCGAAGCCGCACACCTTCATGGCGCAGGAGCGCTCGATCGTCGAGGCGTTCCCGGGCGACATCGTCGGGCTATACGACCCGGGCGAGCTGCGCATCGCCGACACGCTCTACGTGGGCGACAAGGTCGAGTTCCAGGGGATCCGCGGTTCGCCCCGGAGCACTTCGCGCGCATCCGCCTCAAGGACCCCACCCGGCGCAAGCAGCTGCAGGAGGGCCTCACCCAGCTGTCGCAGGAGGGCCATCCAGCTGTTCTACCGGGCGGGCCTCAGCGCGGCCGGCCCTACCTCGGCGCGGTCGGCCTCCTGCAGTTCGAGGTGCTCAAGGAGCGCCTGGCCACCGAGTACAACACCAAGGCCGAGCTCGAGTCGGCGCCGTTCACCGTGGCGCGGTGGGTGGCGGGCGCGCCGGAGGGGCTGGCCTGGCTGCAGGCGCGCCAGGACTACACCCTCGTCGAGGACCGCTACGGGAACCCCGTGGTGCTCTCGGCCTCGCCCTGGCCGCTGAACTACGCGCTGAGCGAGGCGCCGGGGCTGGAGCTGCTCGAGATCAGCCCGCTGTAGCGGCGGCGGCGCGCGACGAGCAGCGCGGCGAGCCCGAGCAGCGGAGTGGGGCCGGCGGTGCTGGCGCAGCCGCACGGGCCGCTCGTCGCGCGGACGGAGACCTCGCGGAGCGGCGGCGGGAGGTCGACGGTGCCGGTCGCTGTGCCGGTCGCCGGCGTCGTCGTCGCGCTCGAGCCGGTGGACGTGGTCGGGCGCGTGGTCGCGAAGTCGTCGCTCGGGTCGAGGGGATCGGTGCCCGCGGCCACCTCGTCGCCGTCGGGGACGCCGCCGTCGTCGGAGTCGGTGTCGTAGGCGTCGGGGGTGCCGTCGCTGTCGGTGTCGCGGGGCGGGGCGCAGACGTCGCCCGTGCCACGCTCCAGGTCGTCGGGCAGGGTGTCGCCGTCGCTGTCGCGGTCGAGGGCGCTCAGGACGCCATCGTGGTCGATGTCGTCGGGCTCGAATGCGTCGAGGATTCCGTCGCCGTCACGGTCGTCGGTGGCGACGACCAGGCGGTGCGGCGTGCCGAGCGCCGCGGGCACCACCTCCAGCGTGTACGGGGGCGTCGCGCCGTACAGCGGGTGCACGGTGACGGTGACCGGTTGCCCGTCGGGGACGCCCCAGTGGAGCACGGGCCACTCGGTGCCGCCCCGCCCGGCGCCGCCGCTGACCTCGGCGCGGCCGAAGCTCGGGCCGTTCACGTCGGAGACGACAGCGCTCCCGCCGATGTCGTCGCGCACGATCCGGCCGAGCCCGCAGTCCCGCACCGTCGCCAGGATGCGGAGCTGGAAGTGGTCGTCGGCCGCGGGCTCGTCGTTGCGGTAGAGGTGGTTGTCGGGCAGGCCGGTGGTGAGGACGTCGAGGTCGCCGTCGTCGTCGTCGTCGGCCAGGGCCACGCCGAAGGTCAGGTCCGTCTCGGCGAGCGCTACCGGCGCCCAGCCCGCGCCCTGCAGGTAGGCGCGGTCGCTCGCGGCGTCGCCGAGGAAGAGGTCGCGCAGGCCGTCGTTGTCGAGGTCGCCGCAGGCGGCGCTCAGCGTGCCCTCGGAGTCCGTCTCGACGGCGGGGGAGCCCGCCCAGGGCGCGAACGTCGTGCCCGTCCGTGCGAAGAACCCGCGGTCGTAGCCCTCGAGGTTGCTCCAGTAGATCTCGAGCTGGCCGTCGTTGTCGACGTCGCAGGGGAGGACGGCTCCCTTGTCGACCTTGTCGATCTCCGGGGAGGCCAGGTCGAGTCCGGTCCCCGGGCTCCAGTTGCCGCCGCCGGCGAACCAGGCGGCGTTCCCGCCGTCGCGGGTGCGGAGGATCACGTCGATGTCGCCGTCCAGATCGAGGTCGGCGGCGGTGAGGTAGTCGGCCTCGACCAGCGGCAGGCCCTGGAGCACGGGGGTGAGGGTCCGCGCCCCGTCGTTGCGCAGGACCACGTCGCCTTCGAGCGAGTTGTTCACGAGCACGTCGAGGTCGCCGTCCAGGTCGACGTCGAGCAGCGCCGCGCCCTCGAGGCTGGCGCCGGTGAGGTCGTACGGGTCCTGGCGCGGCAGGTCGACGAGGCCCCAGCGCTCCGCCGCGGGGAACGTGCCGCCGCCTGCGTTGTAGAAGACCTGCAGCAGGTTGTACCGCACCTGGACGACGTCGGGCCAGCCGTCGTGGTCGAGGTCGCCGACCAGCACGCCGCGGGACGGCTTGCCGCCGGCGAAGTCGAGGTCGGGGATCCGGGACGCCGTCTCGTCGACGAAGCCCAGCCCGCCCTGGTTCACGAGCAGGCGGGCGCCGTCGACCGAGGCGACGAACGCGTCCCAGTCGCCGTCGAGGTCGACGTCGGCCCAGGTGGGGTCGGCCTCCTTCTCGTAGAACGGGATCCCGCCGGTCTGCGGCAGGCCGGCGACGGCGATCTCGACGAGCTCGCCGGCCTGTGCGGCGTGAAGCCACGTCACGAGCAGCATCCGGGGGCTCCCTGGCTGGTCCGATCCCCAATGTTAGGACACCGGCCGACCAGGTGGGGGCGAGATGGGTGGCGACGAGCGGCGACTGGGCGTGCAGACGCAGGTGATCCACGCGGGGCAGGCGCCGGAGCCCACGACGGGCGCCGTGATGCCGCCCGTGTTCCAGACCTCGACCTACGCGCAGGAGGGCCCCGCCCGCCACAAGGGCTACGAGTACGCGCGCACGCACAACCCGACCCGCGAGGCGCTGGAGCGCTGCGTGGCGGCGCTGGAGGGCGGGGTCGAGGCCGTGGCGTTCGGCTCGGGCCTCGCGGCGACCACCACCGTGCTCCACACGCTGCCCGAGGGCGCGCGCGTCGTCGCCGGGAACGACCTGTACGGCGGGACCTTCCGGCTGTTCGACAAGGTCTTCTCGAAGCGCTCGGTGTCGTTCGCCTACGCCGACCTCGCGCGGCAGCCCCTCGACGAGGTGATCCCCGAGGGCACCCACCTCGTGTGGCTCGAGACGCCCACCAACCCGCTGCTCGAGGTCACCGACATCGCCGCGGTGGCGGCCCGCTGCCGGGCCATCGGCTGCAAGCTCGCCGTCGACAACACGTTCGCGACGCCGGTGTTCCAGCGCCCGCTGGCCCTCGGCGCCGACCTCGTCGTGCACAGCACCACGAAGTACCTCAACGGCCACAGCGACGTGGTGGGCGGGATCGTGGTGGCGAAGGCCGCGGAGGACGCCGAGGGGCTGCGGTTCCTGCAGAACGCCGTCGGGGCGGTGCCGGGCCCGTGGGACGCCTGGCTCACGCTGCGGGGCCTCAAGACGCTCGCGGTGCGCATGGCGCAGCACCAGGCCAACGCGAAGCAGGTCGTGGCCTGGCTCGAGTCGCGCTCGGAGGTCACGCGGCTGCACTACCCGCTGCGCGAGGCCGATCCCGGGCACGCCGTGGCGAAGCGGCAGATGTCGGGCTTCGGCGGCATGATCTCGTTCGTGCTCGACGTGGACCTCGCGCGGGCCGAGCGCTTCGTCTCGGCGACGAAGCTGTTCACGCTCGCGGAGTCCCTCGGCGGCGTGGAGAGCCTGATCGAGTTGCCCGCGGCGATGACCCACGCGTCGATCCCGCCGGCGCGGCGCAAGGCGCTCGGCCTCGACGACGGGCTCGTGCGGTTGTCGGTCGGCATCGAGGACCCGCAGGACCTGATCGACGACCTGGAGCAGGCGCTCGCGGCCATCCGCTGACCGAGCGGGTCCTGGTGTTCTGCGGGGCCCGCGGCATCCCGCTGTACGGCCCGTCGGGCGCCAGCGCGCACCTGCGCGGGGTGGCGCGGGCGCTGCAGCGGCGCCGGCGCCGACGTGCTGGTGGCCACCGCGCTCGCCGCGGATGCCCGCGGCCGCTGGGACGACGCCGAGCCGCTCCCCGCGGTCCACGCCGCGCCGTGGGCGCCGCCGCGCCTGCGCACGGCGGAGCGCGGGCGAGCGGGCACCGGCTGGCGGCGCGCGCGTGGGCGCGCGGGCGCCCGGCGCTGCTCTGGGAGCGCCACGAGCCCGCGACGCGGGCGGCCGGCCAGTGGGCCCGGCTGACGGGCACGCCGCGGGTCGTGGAGCTGAACGCGCCGCTGGCCTGGGAGCGGCGGTGGCCGGCCGCGCCGCGGGTGGGGGCGCTGCAGCGGGAGGCAGCGTCGCTGCGGGCGGCCGACCGGGTGGTCGCCGTGAGCGCCTGGCTCGCGGACTGGGCCGTCCACGCGGCGGGCTGCGCGCCCGAGCGGGTCGTGCACGTGCCGAACGGTGTCGCGCCGCAGGGGCTCGGCGACCGCGAGCGCGCCCGGGCGACGCTCGGCCTGCAGGGCGACGTGCTCGGCTTCCTGGGCTCCATGCGGCGCTGGCGGGGCGCGGCGCGGCTGCCGGCGCTGCTCGACGCGCTCGGCCCCGGCTGGACCGCGCTGTGCGTCGGGCCGGGTGCGCCCGACCACCCGCGCATCGTCGCGGTGGGCGGGTGCACGAGTGGGGCGCTGCCCGACCTGTGCGCCGCCATCGGACGTGGGGATCGCGCCCTACACGGCCGAGGCGCCGCCCTGGCTGTGTCCGCTCAAGGTGCTGCAGTACCGCGCCCAGGGCGTCCCCGTCGTCGCGACCGACGTGGGCGACGCGCGGACGCTGATCGGCGGCGCGGGCGAGCTCCTGCCCGACACCGCCGACCCGGCCGCCTGGGCCGCGGCGGTGCGGCGGCAGCGCGACCGGCCGCGGGTCCCCGGGTCCGCCCGTGGGACGATGTCGTGCGCGAGGCGCTGCTCGGCCTGTCGTAGGGCCTCCCCGTTCGGGGGATGGGAGCGGGCCCCGCGGGGCGATACGCGGGAGCGCCCGAGGAGATCCCGTGACCGAGCCCGACATCATCGTCAACCACCACGAGGAGCTCGCCGAGCTCGTCACCGAGGCGGTGGAGATCGAGCACAACCTCATGTGCTGCTACCTGTACGCCGCCTGGTCCCTCGACCACCGCGACGGCGACGAGGGCGCGCTCATCGAGGGCTGGCGGCGCACGCTGCTCGGGGTCGCCATCGACGAGATGGCGCACTTCGCGAACGCCAACAACCTGCTGTCGGCCATCGGCGCGCGGCCGCACCTCGGGCGCCCGAACTTCCCCATCGCGCCGGGCTACCACCCCGCCGACATCGTCGTGCACCTGCGCCGGTTCGACCGCGCGACGCTCGACCACTTCGTCTACCTCGAGCGGCCCGAGGGCGTGGACCTGCCCGACGGCGAGGGCTTCGACCACGCGCAGCGCTACCAGCGGGGCACCCACGCGAAGATGCTGATGCCCACCCCGCAGGACTACGCCACCGTCGGGCACCTGTACCGGGCCATCGCTGCCGGGGTTGCGACAGGCTCGGCGAGGAGCACCTGTTCGTGGGCGACCCGGCGCTGCAGATCCGTCCGGAGCACGTCCCGCTCGACGGCCTGGTCGCCGTCACCGACCGGCAGAGCGCACTGGCCGCCATCGAGGCCGTCGTGCGCCAGGGAGAGGGGCACGCCCAGGACGCCGAGCACTCGCACTACCGGCGGTTCTGCCGCGTCCGCGAGGCCTACGTCGCGAAGCTGGCGGCCGATCCGTCGTTCGATCCGGCGCGTCCGGTCGCGACCAACCCCGTGCAGCGGCGGCCCATGCTCGACGCGCGCGTCTGGATCGGCCACCCCGACGCCGCCGCGCTCGTCGACCTCTGCAACGCCATCTACAACCCCATGCTGCGCATGATCGGCGCCGCCTACGACGAGCTGCCCGAGGGCACGCGCGGCGCGCTGGTCGGCGAGTCGATCGGCCTGATGAAGGTGCTCGCGCCGCTCAACGAGGTGCTCACCCGGCTGCCCGCCAACGAGGAGCACCCCGGGATCCACGCCGGGATGTCGTTCGCGGTGACGCGCGAGATCCGGGTGCCGCCGGCGGGGCGCGCGCTGGAGCTGCTCGCCGACCGGACCCGCGAGCTCGGCGACGGTGCTGCGCGCCTGGAGCGGCTCGATCCGGCGCTGGCGCGGGTCGCGGAGCAGCTGCGGGCCGCTGCGGACCGCCTAGCCGCGCTGGACTACGCTGCCGCGCCAGCGCCCGCCCCCGCGGCGCCGCCGCCCGTGCCGCGGGATGCGCCGCCGCGGGTCGTGGTGGACGGGGTCGAGGTGGTCCAGGGCGAGGACCTCGAGCTGCGCTTCGACACCAACCGCTGCATCCACGCGCGGGAGTGCGTGCTCGGTGCGCCCGAGGTGTTCGTCGCCAACGTCGAGGGGCCGTGGATCCATCCGGACGCGATGGACACCGAGACGCTCGTCGCCGTCGGGCTGCGCTGCCCGTCGGGGGCGATCACCTGGACCCGCAAGGACGGCCGTCCCGACGAGGTGCCGCCGCAGGTCAACCGCCTGAACGTGCGCGAGAACGGGCCGCTGGCGTTCCGGGCCGACCTGCGGATCGCCGGGCAGGCGCCGCGGACGCGGGCGGTGCTGTGTCGGTGCGGGAAGAGCCGCCACAAGCCGTTCTGCGACAACAGCCACAAGGAGGCCGGCTTCGCGGCGACCGGCGAGCCGACGCCGACGGTGTCGACGGAGGCGCTGCCGGCGCGCGACGGCGTGCTCAACGTCAACCCGACGCCGGACGGGCCGCTGCTCGTGTCGGGCAACCTCGAGCTCTGCACGGGCACGGGCGCGACCTTCGCCAAGCAGACGCGGTGCGCGCTGTGCCGGTGCGGCGGGAGCAAGAACAAGCCGTTCTGCGACGGCACGCACCGGACCAACGGGTTCCGCTCGTGAGCGGAGCGCGTCAGAAGGTGTAGGTGCTGGTGGTCGTGGTCGCCGGCGGGGCGTCGTCGTAGGCCGCGCAGGCCTCGGCGCGGAAGTCGCCCCACCACCAGCTCGTCCGGAACGCGCCCGTGACCTTGTCGCCGACCTCGTCGAGCTGCAGCCAGCCGGTCTCGTCGCTCGAGATGGAGGAGACGAAGCCGTCCTGCCAGCCGAAGGCGAGCAGGGAGCGGTACTGGGCGTAGGGCTCTTCGACGGCCTCGGCGCCGGCCTCCGTCCACAAGCCCGTGAGGTCGCCGACGGCGGAGCCCTGCAGGGCGTAGGCGTCGAGCCAGAAGCCGGCGCCGGTGCCCTTGGCGATGACGGCCTGGATGGCGTCCTCGTAGGACTTGCCGGCGAGCATGTTGCAGTCGAGGTCGCCGTCGCCGAGGAAGAGCAGGGCGCCGCCGGAGGCATCGTCGCCGGTCGACGCGGGGGAGAACAGGGAGACCTTCGGGTGCAGGTCGAACGGAGCTTCGGCGGCGGTGTGGACTCCTCCACAGCCCGCGGCTGTGGATGTGATCAGGATCCAGGCCAACTTCTGGTGTGTCATCGCTCCTCCTCCCGCAGGCTACCCCGGCGGGGCGCGGGCTGCTGGGCGGGCTACGCTCCGTCATGGTCTGGCTGTGGATCGCGCGCGCCGTGGCGGCCCCGGTGGAGCTGCCGGCGGAGGCGCCGGTGGCCGCGTGGGTCAACCCGCCTGGGCTGGCGGGGCTCGGAGAGCTGGGGCCGGTGGGCGACGGGGCCGGTGCGCGGATCGTCGCGGTGGACAGCGGCTGGCGGGTCTGGGTGCGCAGCGAGGACGGGACGGAGCACGTCGTCGTGGTGCCGGTGCCCGTCGACCGGCGGGAGCGGGAGGCGCTGGCGGCGCTGGTGGCGAGCCTCGTGCACCTCGGTGGCGCTGCTCGACGTGCCGCTGCCGGCGGCCGCGGGCGGCGTCGCCGCCGCTGGCCGTGGGGCCATCGGAGAGCGGGGGAGGGGGCCGCCGGCCGTGGCGGCGCCGGTGGTGACGGCGTCGGGGCGGGCGGTGGCGACGCCGATCCGGGCGCTGCCTGCCAGGCCCCGCCGGGCGGCGCGCGGTGCGTCTCGGGAGCGGCTGAGGTGGCGGTGGTGGGCCGGCGGGGCGGCGTCGGTGCGGGGCCGGAGCGGGGTAGCTCCCGGCGGCGGGCTCGGGGGCGTGGTCGGCTGGCCGGGCCGGCGGGTGCCCGTGCGGTGGGGGCTCGGGGTGGAGGGGCTGGCGCTGGCGGACGTGGGAGCGCTGCGGGCGAGCCGGGCTCGGGGCGCTCGACGTCCGGGGGCGGTGGTGTGGGCCCTCGGGCGTGGAGATCGGGCCCTGGGCGGGGGTGTCGCAGCGGGTGGTGACTGATCCGCGGGCGGCGGCGAAGGCGCCGCTGGTGCCGGTGGTGGGGCGCTCGGGGCGCGGCGGTGGGCGGTGGGGGCGGCGGTGCTGCGGGTGGGCGTGGAGGTGGGCGTGGACGTGGTGGGGCTGGAGATCGTGGACGAGGAGAGCCGGGTGGTGCGGGTGGGGCGGGGGACGGTGGGGGGACGGTGGGGGTGGAGCGGAGGGCGGGCGCGGCGCTGACGGCTCAGGACGAGGGGAGACCCCCTGAAAGACATGTGTTCTGAAGCCACACACTGCTCGGAAGAGGACGCCGCAGGCCGCGATCGCCGCGGATCGGCGCTGTGTGGCTCCCGAACGGATCGCGTTCGGGGAGAGACGCACACACGGCGCCTTCCGGAATCGAGCTCCACAGCAGACTCTCGGGTCCTCTCGTGTGCGTCTTCCGAACAGATGCGTCTTTCGGGGGCCCACCCCCCCTCCTCCTCAGCCTGTCCTCGACTGCCCCGATCGCGTCCTCCCACCCCAGATTTCCGCGACACCCCGGGCCGCCCTCGCTACCTCCTCCCCATGCCTCGAGCCTCACCGAGTCCGCCGCCATCGACCGCTTCCGGTTCCACCGCTGGCCCGACACCGGCTTCCGCTGTCGCCTCTGCCAGCACCCCCACGGCACCCCCTGTGGCAACCGACCCCGCGTCTTCCGCTGCACCTCGCCCGCGACCGCCGCGCCCAGGAAGCCCGTCACCGCCGGCACCGCCGCCCACGGCTCCAAGCTCTCCTCCAGTGGGAGCAGCGCGGCGAGATGTGCACGACGCCCCCGCGACGACCTCCCTCCGCCCGCGAGGTCGCCCGCACCTCGGCGCGCGTCGCCCTCCACCGCCTGGCTCCTCAACCAGAAGTTCGCCGCCCTCACGAGCCTGCTCCAGAAGGGCATCCAGCACTACTGCCTCCACGGCCTTCACCGTCCCCATCGCCCTCCGGCCTCCCCACCGGCCAGCTCGGCCACACCCGCCTCGAGTTCGACAAGACGGCTTCCGCGAGGCCCAGGTCTGCCTCCCTGACCACGGTCCTGGCTTCAGCCCCTGTCGCACCTGCGCGCCGGCGACGCCCTGACCTACGGCCGCGCCGACCTGGTCGCCGCCGTCGACTACATGCGCCACGAGGTCGCGGGCTGGCTGCAGTCGCGCATCGAGAAGTTCCACGACGCGTCAGCCTCCGCTGGCTCCCCCGCTGGGTCGACGCCTACCTGCACCTGTACAACGTCAACGTGCGGCCCAAGAAGTGCCCGAAGGATCCACTGGCGCGAGCTGCTCACCTTCGTCCACCGGCTGCCGCTGCGGCTGCTCGACCCCTGGCTCCGAGCCGCGCCCACCTGACCCGCCGTCGCTCGCGTGGCTCCGCGCCAACGTCGGCAAGGCCTGGAGGGCGTCCGTCGCCCGGTGAGATCCTGCAGGTCGCTCGGAACCGGATTATGGCCTTGGCGTGCACTTTCGCTCACTCGCGCTGCTGCTCCTGGCCGGCTGCGATCCCGCGCGTCTCGCTCGCCCGCGCCCGACGACCCGCCGGCCCCCGGCGACGACCGAAGGTCGAGGCGCGTGTCGAAGCCTCCAAGCCGCGCCACTGCGAAGCGCCGACCGATCGCGAGGCGCTCGGACCCTTCCGGTCCTGGGTCGCCGAGGGCACACCCGCCTCCCGCGCCTGGCTCTCCGGCGGCCTGCTCGCCGGCGACCTCGACAGCGACGGCTACCTCGACGTGGTCACCCCCCTCGAGCAAGAAGCCCGCCTGTTCCGCGGCCGGCCGAACAACATGGCGCCCTACACCGAGCGCCTGTCGGGCTTCGACCTCTCGGAGGGCACCGGCGGCTCCCTCGCCGACGTCGACGGCGACGGCGACCTCGACCTCCTGGTCCTGCGCTACGACGCGCCGGCGGTCCTGCTCCGCAACGACGGTCGCGGTCACTTCCAGGACGTGTCGGCGGCGCTCCCCATCGCCGTGAGCGGTCCCACCACCTCGTCGGCCTGGGCCGACATCGACCTCGACGGCGACCTCGACCTGTTCGTCGGCTCCTACGGCTACGTCGAGGACGAAGACCGCCCCGCCCGCAGCTACCTCTTCGAGAACGAGGGCGACGGTACCTTCACCGACCGCAGCGCCGAGCTGCCCGAGGTCCTCCACCAGGGCTACACGCGCGTGGGCGGCTTCCACGACCTCGATGGCGACGGCTACCCCGAGCTCTATGTCGTCAACGACGTGGGCAGCGTCGCGCCGAACGTCCTGCTCCGCAACCACTACGGCCACTTCTATCTCGACGAGGAGAGCGGCCTCGACCTGCAGATGGCGGGCGGCGGCCTCGGCGTCGGCGACATCGACGGCGACGACGTCCCCGACCTGCTCATCCCGCAGTGGGACGACCTGTCGCTCATGCTGTCGGGCCCGGGCGGGCGCTGGATCGAGTCGGCGCCGTCCCGCAACCTGATCCCGGGGCCCGACCAGCGCGTGGGCTGGGGCGCGGAGCTGGCCGACCTCGACAACGATGGCGACCTCGACGCGATCGTGGAGTACGGCACGATCGCCGAGCCGCCCGTGCCCGGCTGGGACAACCCGGAGCACCAGCCCGACGCCCTGTTCCTGCAGCAGGACGACGGCACGTTCATCGACGTGGCGGCCGAGTGGGGCGTGGCGGACGACGGGAAGAACCGCGGCGTCATCGTCGCCGACTTCGACGGCGACGGCTGGCTCGACCTCGCCAAGCGCGACCTCGACGGTCCCTCCACGATGTACGTCTCGCGCTGTGGCGAGAACCACTGGCTCGAGGTCCGGCTCGGCGACCCCGGCGTGCGCAACCGCAGCGCGGTGGGCGCGCGGGTGCGCGTCTTCGGGGAAGACGGCGACGCCTGGAGCCGCTGGATCACGGCGGGCGGCACCGGCTACGGCACGGGCGGGCCTCCCATCGTGCACTTCGGCCTGGGCCCGCGCGAGCGTATCGACCACATCGAGGTCCGCTGGCCCGACGGCGCGGAGTCCGTGGTCGCCGAGGACTTCGGTGTCGACCAGCTGGTGACGATCACGCGAGAGTGAGATGGGGGCCGCCCCCCGTCGACGGGGTCATGCCCGAGTGATCCGACGGCGTCGCCAGCGCGTAGCTCGGGTACCCCGTCCCCCCGAGGTGCCCGTGTTCGACGACGATCCCCGCCGCGACGCCTGGCTCGTCGCTCGTCACCTGCCCGACAGCGCCGCCCGGCGCCTGCTCTGCGACCTGGTGCGCGGCCGGGACGACGACGCCCGCCGCCGCCTCCGGCGCGTCTTCGGGGCAGAAGCCGAGCTGCTGGACCTCCGCGACGGCGTGTTCCGGGAGTGGCTCCTCGAGTCGTTGGAGTACCGGATCTCCCCGCCGGACGACGAGGACCCCGGCCCCGCGCTGCCCGACCCGGCGGACGCCGGCCCGGACGGCGACACTGCGCCCTGGACGGCGGTCTTCGGCCGCGACCCGACCGACGAGGCCGACCCCTGGCGCCTGCCCGCGGCGTAGATGGGGGGACCGGGGCGCGCCGGTTACGGGGAGCGGATGATGCTGCTCCTCGCGCTGTTCGGCGCCGGCTGCCCCGCAGAGATCGCCGAGAAGAACTGCGCGGTGCGCACCGCGTACTACCCCGACGCCGACGGCGACGGCTATGGCGAGCCCACCGACGTGTTCGTGGGCTGGCGAGGCGCCGCCGGGGTTGGGTCACGGCGCTGCCGCCAGCGACGGTCCCCCTGACAGGCGACACCGGCACGACGACGCCGACGGACACTGCGCCGACGACGACGGACACCGGGACGACGGACACCGGGACGACGACGTCGACCGACACCGGGACGACGACGGACACCGGCACGGCCACGACCACGACGGACACCGGGACGACGACGTCGACCGACACCGGGACGACGACGGACACCGGCACCGCGACGGACACTGGCACCGCCACGGACACCGGCACCGCCACGACGACCGACACCGCCACGACGACGGACACCGCCACGTCCACGGACACGGGCACCCCGTGAGCGAGGGCTGGCCCTCGGTCGCGCCGCCCGACCCGGCCCCCGCCCCGCCGGCGCTCACGCCGGACCCCGACCGCTACGGCGCCGCCATGGCGCCGCGCTTCGGCCCCCTGTTCCACCTCCTCGGCCTCGGCCACGCCCTGGGCCGCACCCGCCTCGAGGACCCCGGCGCCGAGACGATCCGCGAGGCTGCCCGCCAGGGCCCCGTCGTCTACGTGCTCCCGCGCGTCTCCGCCCTCGATCACCTCGCGCTGAACGCGGCCCTCGCGAGCCGCGGCCTGCCGCTGTCGTCCTGGGCGCCGCGCCTGCGCACGGCGCTCTGGCACCCCCTCCCCGACGCCTGGCAGGGCTTCCGCTACCGCGCGGGCGAGGTCCTGGCGGGCCGCTTCGCCCCGGACCCCGTCGACAGCGGGTGGCTGGTCCGCGCGCTCGCCACGGGCCACGCGGTCACGTGGTTCGTCGACGACCGCACCCGCCTGCTCCGCCGCGAGCCCATGCCGTTCGACCCGCTGGTGGGCGCGGCGGAGCTCGACCCGCCGGTCCGGGTCGTCCCCCTGATGGTGGTGTGGGACCGGTCCCCCGAGCCCTACGACCCGCTCCGCCGCTTCTTCCTGAGCAAGCGCGGCGTCCCGGGGCTGCTCCGCCGCCTGTGGGCGGCCGTGCGCTCCGCCGACGCCTTCGTCCAGGTCGGCCGGCCGCTGGAGCTGCGCGAGCTGCGCGACCGCGTCGGCGCCGAGCGGCTCCCCGGCGTGCTGCGACGGGTCCTCGCCCGCGCCCTGCGCGACGAGCGCCGCCTCGCGACCGGCCCGCGCCTGATGCCGCACCGCACGATGAAGCGGCTCGTCCTGCACAACCCGCCGATGCGCGAGCTCGCCCGCCGCGAAGCCGAGCTCACCGGCACCCGGGTGGAGCGGATCGAGCGCCGCCTCTCCAGCGACTACGACCGGATGGCGGCGAACTTCTCCTGGACGATGATCCAGCTGCTGCACCTCGTGCTCCGCCCGCTGTGGACGCGCGTGTTCAGCGGGGTCGACGTCCGTCCGGAGGACGTGGAGCGGATCCGCGCCGGGCTGCGCGACGGCGCGGTCGTCCTGGTGCCGTCCCACAAGTCGCACTTCGACTACGTGCTGATGTCCTGGGTGATGTACGAGCACGACCTCATCGTGCCGCACGTCGTCGCCGGGATGAACCTCGCCGTGTGGCCGCTCGGCACCATCCTCCGCGGCGCCGGCGGCTTCTTCCTGAAGCGCACCTTCGCCGGCGACCGCCTGTTCCCCGCCGTCTTCGCCCGCTACCTGCGCGAGCTGCTGCTCCAGGACTACCCCGTCGAGTTCTTCATCGAGGGCGGGCGCACCCGCTCGGGGCGACTCATGCGCCCCCGCTTCGGCGTCCTCGGCATGGTCCTCGACGCCGCCGCGCTGCGCGCCCACGGCCGCGAGGTCACGCTGCTGCCCGTGAACCTCGCCTACGAGCAGGTCGCCGAGGAGACCGCCTACGCCCGCGAGCTCGGCGGGGAGGCCAAGCGCCCGGAGTCGTTCTGGGAGCTGCTGCGCGCGCGCCGCGTGCTCTCGCGCCGCTTCGGGCGCGTCTACCTGCGGGTGGCCGAGCCCATCCCGTGCGGGCCGGTCGTCGACGCCCGCGAGGGCGCGCCCCCCTGGGACGAGCGCCCCGAGGCCGAGCGCCGCAGCGAGGTCGAGGCCCTGGGCTACCGCGTGATCGGCGCCGTGGGCGAGCAGGCCGTGCTCCTCCCCACGTCGCTCGTGGCGGTGGCGCTGCTGGCGCTGCCCCAGCGCGCCGTCCGCCACGCGGAGCTGCAGGAGCGCATCCTCCGCTTCGACGCGCGGTTCCGCGAGCTCGGCGTGCTGCGCGCCGCGTCGCTCGAGCGGTTCGACCAGGCCGTGGCCCAGGCGCTCGACCGCTTCGTCCGCGACGGGCGGCTCGAGGCCCTGACCCACGAGGGCGAGCGGCTGTGGGGCATCGTCCCCGAGGAGCGCATCACCCTCGACTACTACAAGAACCAGGTCGTGCATTTCCTCGCGCCGGCCGGGCTCGTCGCGTGCGCCCTGCGCGGCGCCCTGCAGGCGAGCGGCGCCGACGGCGTGCCCGAGGCCGAGCTCGAAGCGGCCTACGCGCGGCTGGCCGCGCTCCTGCGGCGCGACGTGGTGCTCGACCCCGCGGTGCCGGCCAGCGCGCGCGTCGCGGAGGGCCTGGCCCTGCTCGAGCGCGCGGGCGCGGTCAACCGCGCGGCGGCGCACGTCACCCTGGCCGACAGCGACCGCGCCGGCGAGCTGTACGGCCTGTTCCGCCCGCTCCTCGAGGGCTACCTCGCCGTGCTCGACGCCACGGCCGCGCCGGGCACCCGCGATCGGTGGGTCGCCGCCGTCCAGGAGCAGGTCCCCGCGCTGGTCGACGCGGGGCGCCTGACCCGCCCGGAGGCCGCGTCGCTCGTGACGCTGCAGAACGCGGTGGCCACGCTGCGCGACGAGGGTGCGCTCGTCGAGCAGGCCGCGCGCCGCCGCGTGGCGCTGCCCGGCGCGCGGGCGGAGCCGGAGCTCGCGCAAGACAGCGTCCGCGCCGCGGAGATACGGGCGTGGCTGCAGCCGATGGTCACCGCCCCGCCCGAGAGCCCCGCATGAGCGAACCGTCCCAGCGCCGCCACGACGAGGTCGACGAGCTGTTCGGCGAGGGCGGCGGCGCCGTCCGCCCCCGCTACGGGCTCATCATCGGGCTGCTCGTCGTCGGGGTGCTGCTCGGCGTGTTCGGCATGGCGTGCACGCCGGCGGCCGGCGCGCTGTTCGTGCTGCTCGCGCTGTACGTCGCCGACAAGGAGGTCGCCCGGGTCGAGTCCGGCTACCTGCCCGTCGGCGAGCAGCGGCGCGCCCGGCGGATCCGGAACCTGGTGGTCGCCGGGGTGGTCGCGCTGGTGGGCCTGTTCGCGCTGCAGCTCGTGCTGCTGTCGGCGGGCGTCTACGACAACCCGTGGGAGGGCGTCCTGCAGCGGCTCGTCGCCGTGAAGGAGGCCGTCTACCCCGCGCCGTCCCCGCCGCCCGACCCCGTCCCGCCCGCCCCGCCGGCGCCCGCCCCGGCCCCCTGACGGGATACGGTGCGCCTCCGCCCTCGGAGGTCCCGTGCCCCACCCCAACCCCAACGTCGACGCCGTCGCGGCCCGCGCCGCGTCGGCCGTCCCCGGGCTGCTCGAGCAGCTCACCGGCTACCTCGCCATCCCCGCCATCTCCTGTGACCCCGACCACGCAGGCGACGTCCGCGCCCTCGCGGCCAAGGTGCGCGACGACCTGCAGGCCCTCGGGCTGCGCAACGCGCGCGTGCTCGAGGTGCCCGACGCGCTGCCGCTCGTGGCCGCCGAGTGGCTCGACGCGGGCGCCGACAAGCCCACCGTCCTCATCTACGGCCACCTCGACCTGCAGCCCGTCAAGGGCGAGGTGTGGGACACCGACCCGCACGTGGCCACGGTCAAGGGCGACCGGATGTACGCCCGCGGCGCCGCCGACGACATGGGCGGCTGGGTCTCGCACATCGGCTGCCTGAAGGCCTGGTTCGACGAGACCGGCGGGCTGCCGTGCAACGTGCGGGTCGTCATCGAGGGCGAGGAGGAGATCGGGAGCCCGAACCTCGAGAAGTACATGGACGCCCACCCCGAGGCGTTCGAGGCCGACGCGATGGTCCTGACGGACTGCGAGAACCCGTCCACCGAGATCCCCGGCCTGACGGTGTCGCTGCGCGGGCTGCTCGAGGTGGAGCTGCGGGTCGAGGCCCTCTCGGCCGACGGCCACTCGGGGCTGTGGGGCGGCATGGTCCCCGACGTGTCCACCGCGCTGGTGCTGCTCGTCGCGCGCC
The DNA here is from genome assembly GCA_041389545.1 of Myxococcota bacterium. GTDB lineage: Bacteria > Myxococcota_A > UBA796 > UBA796 > JACKER01. Next base: position 128,853 of record JAWKRQ010000009.1, read on the forward strand.
TGCTCGACGAGGACGGTCGCATGAAGGTCGGCCGCGTGCAGGTCGACGCCGCGCGGCGGGCGTCCGCCGAGAACGTGCCGCTGACGGCCGACGTCATCCGCGAGGGCGCGCACCTGCTGCCCGGCGTGGAGCCGATCCCCGTGCGCGACCGCTCGGCGGCGGAGTGGATGTGGTGGCAGCCGTCGATCACCGTGGTCGCGACCACGCTGCCGACGCCCGACCGCAAGAAGAACGCGCTGCGGCAGGCGGCGACGGCGATCCTGTCGGTGCGGCTCGCGCCCGACCAGAAGGCCGCCGACATGCTGAAGCTCCTCGAGGCCGAGCTCCTGCGCGATCCGCCGGGCGGCGTGAAGGTGTCGATGCACGCCGAGGGCTGGTCGGGCGAGGGCTGGCTGTACCAACCGCACGGGCCGGCGTTCGAGGCGGCCGACCGGGCCTACCGCAAGGCCTGGGGCCACGAGCTCGTTCAGGTGGGGGTCGGCGGCAGCATCCCGTTCGTGGCGCTGTTCGGGGAGCGGTTCGGCGACCTGCCGCTGATCCTCAACGGCGTGATGGACCCGCTGACGACGGCGCACGGCCCGAACGAGTCGATGCACCTCGGCGTGTTCCGCAAGGCGGTGCTGGCCAACGTCCACCTGCTCGACGAGCTCGGGGCGCTCGGGAAGGCCGGCCTGCGCTGACCGACGATGGTCACGGTTTGATCACCGGCGCGGGGACGGGTCCTCGCTACGATCGGGGGGTGAGGTGCCCCCGTGAGCGACCGTGACCTCGTCGAGCTCGAGCTGCACACCCCGGAGACCCACCAGCGCTGGCGCGCCGAGCGCGACGGCGCCGTGGTCACGACCACGTCGGGGCCCGCCGACGGGAAGCAGCGCACCGCCCGCAAGGATCACGGCACGTCCGACAAGGCGCGCAAGTCGCTCGCCACCGCCGTCCGCAAGCGCGAGAAGGAGGGGTACTTCCCCGCGGACGGCAGCTGGCCGCTGCCCGTCGACTGCGAGCCGGGTGAGGGCCTGCGGGTCGTGGCCGTGCCGGGCGACCGCGAGGGCCGCTCGAAGGTCCGCGACACGATCCCCGCGCCGCTCGAGGTCCTCGTCGTGGGGCAGCGCACGTTCCGCGCCTGCGGGGCCGAGGAGGCGTGGCGCGCCGCCGAGGCCGAGCCGGTGGTGGGGCGGGACCACGTGATCGGGCTGGCGCCGCTGCACGACACGATCGCGGCCGTGGCGCTCGGGAAGGTGCGGGTCGACGACGTCCGCGAGCGGCTCGCCCAGACCCCGCAGCTCCTCGAGGTGCGCGCGTACCAGGAGGGGTGGACGCCGCTCGGCTACGCCGCCTGGCGCGGCCTCGACGAGGTGGCGCCGCGCTGGTGGCGCTGGGCGCGGACCTCGACGCGGTCAGCCGCACGGGGCGGCCGCCGATGGCGACGGCGCTGGAGCGCGGCCACGACGGACTGGCGAAGCGGCTGTTCCGGCTGGGCGCGGCGCCCGCGCTGGCCGCCGAGGTGGACGTGGACGGGCGCCCGGTGGCCGTCGAGTCGCCGATCGTGGCGGCGGCGCGCGCCGGGGAGCACGACCTGGCGCTGCTGATGCTCGACCGGGGCGCGCCCGTCGACGCCACCGGCCACGACGGCGCGACGGCGCTGACCGCCGCGGCCGACGGGGGCCACGTCGAGCTGTGCCAGGCGCTGCTGGCGCGCGGCGCGTCCGTCGACGCGGTGCGGGAGGGGCGCCGTCGCCGCTTGCGGCGGCCGTCGAGTGCGGGGACGTGGGCCTCGTGCGCGCCATCGCGTCCCGCAGCGCCGACATCCGCGGGCCCGTGGGGGCGAAGGCGCTGCGCAGCGCCTGCCTGAGCCTGTCGGTGCGGTCGGTGCCGCGGGAGGTGGTGGACGCGCTGGTCGAGTTCGGCGCGACGACCACCGCGGTCGACGCGCTGCAGTACGCGATCGAGTCGAACCACGCGGCGGCGGTGGCCGCGATGATCGCGGGCGGCGCCGACCCGAACGCGCCCTACCACACGGCGAACAAGCCGTCGCTGCCGCTCCAGGTGACCTTCTTCGTCAAGGAGCCCGACCCGGGCGTGGTCGAGGCGCTGCTGGCCGGCGGGGCCTCGGTGGACGCGCTCGACAACCGCGGCCTGCCCGCGCTGAACTACGCGGCGGCGAACTGCCGCGACGTGGCGCTGATCGCGCGGCTGCTCGACGCGGGCGCGAGCCCGGGCCCGCTCGGCAAGGCCTGGGGCGCGCTGCACCAGGCGGCGTTCCGCGGACGGGTCGAGGTCTGCGCGCTGCTGCTCGACCGCGGCGCCGCCATCGACGCCGTCACCGCGGACGGGCGCGCCGCGATCGCGATGGCCGCGGAGAAGGGGCAGCTCGAGGCGCTGCAGGCGCTGCTCGACCGCGGGGCCGACGTGGAGGCGGGCACCTGGACGGCGCTGATGGCGGCCGCGATCAACGGCCAGGTCGCCGCCGTCGACGCGCTGCTCGACGCCGGCGCCGACCCGACGCGGAAGGCCGCCAACCCGTGGAAGAAGGACGACCCGGCGCCGCGGACCGCGCAGGAGCACGCCGAGCTCGCGGGCGCCGCGGCGTCGGCGGCGCGGCTGGCCGAGCGCGCCGGGGGCGGCTTCGCGACGCTGCACGCCGCCGTCGACGCCGACGACGTCGAGGCCGTGCGCGCGCTGCTCGATGGCGGCGCCGACCCGGGCGAGGTCCGCGGCCCGGCGCGCGTGCCCGCGCTGCACCGCGCGCGCAGCCTGGCGGTGCTCGACCTGCTGCTCGAGCGCGGCGCCGATCCGCGCGCCCTCGACGCCGACGGGCGCACCGCGCTGTTCGCCTGCGCGGCGGCGCGCGACGCCGGCGCCGTGGAGCGGATGGAGCGCCTGCTCGAGCGCGGCGCGGACCCGAAGGCGCAGACCGCGTCGGGTACCTCGGCGCTGCACAGCGCCGCCAGCCTCGGGAACGCGGCTGCGGCGCGGCGCCTCGTGGCGGCGGGCTGCCCGGTGGAGAACCGCCGCAAGAAGATCGACCAGCCGCTGCACCTCGCCGCGGGGCGCGACGACGTGCCCCTGGCGACGCTGCTCCTCGACGCCGGCGCCCGCCTCGAGCCCGTCGCCTACACCATCCACGGCGGCGAGGCCACGCCGCTGCACGTGGCCGCCGAGGCCGACGCGGTGGGCGTGGCCGAGCTGCTGCTGGCGCGCGGCGCGGATCCGGGCGCCGGCGCGGCCGAGCTCGGCGCCGCCGAGGTCGACGAGCACGACGACGCGGCCTGGGCCGAGGGCGGCTACACGCCGATCCACCGCGCCGCCGAGGCCGGCCACTTCGCCGTCCTGGCCACGCTGCTCCGCTACGACCGGCGCTGCGCGCGCGACCTGCCCATCCTGCGCGGCCCTCACGCCGACGAACTCGCCGAGGACCACCCCCGCTGCCAGGCGCTGCTGCGCGCGCTGTCGGGGGGTGTCACCGTGGACGAGGCGCTGGCGCAGCTCGCCGCCGCCGAGGGCGCGGTGACGCAGGCGGAGGCCGAGGGCCACCCGTGGGTGGAGCGGGTGACCGAGATCGTGTACGACGGCACCGGCCGGGCGCCTGCCGCCGTGCTGGCGGCGCTCGGGAAGCCCGACTGGGTGCGCACTGCGCCGGGCGCGTCCCACAGCCTGGTGCTGCGCTTCGTGCGCGGGCAGTACGAGGTGGCCGTGGGCGACGCCGAGGGCGTCCACGCGCTGCCGCTGCCCATCCGCGCCCAGCGCGTGCCCTACGCCATCGACCCCGACGGCGCGCGCTTCCTGGTGAGCGATGGCCGCGCGGTGTACGCCGTCGACGGGCCGCAGCGCACGGCGTGGGAGGTGGTGCCGGCCGAGGCGCTGGGCGGCGAGGTCACCGAGGTGGGCTGGCTCGCCGACGGCGCCTGCTACGTGGTCGCCGGCGGCCAGATCGCGGCGTTCCCGCGGCGTCTCCCGGGCGAGGCGGTGCCGACGCCGTGGTGGTCGCTGCCGGCGGCCGGGCTGCAGGCCACGCACGGCACGGGCACGGCGCTGGTCGGGCTCGTGCTCGCGGGGCAGCGCCTGCGCGTCGTGTGGGCGCGGTTCGACCCCGACGGCGTCCGCCCCTACGCCTGGCTCGACGACGCCGTGGCGCTGCTCACGCCGCGCCGAGAGGGCGACCGGGTCGGCGCCGTCGCCTACAGCGGGTGGACGGATCCGCGCATCTACGCCCTGCACCAGCTCGACGGCGCCCCCGCCGAGGGGCCGGCGCGCCGGGCCCTGCCCGACGCGACCGTGTTCGGCGAGGTCCCCCGGCTCGCCGTCCACCTGCCCTGAGTTCCCCTTGCCCGAGGTACTACGGGTGCTGCGGCCCGCCGCCGCCACCCGGCTTCGGCTTCGGCTTCGGTGCGGGCGCCGGCGCGGCCCCGCCGCGGCGCGCCCCCGTGTTCCCGCCGCCGCCGCCCCCCTTCTTCGCCCCGCCCTTCTTCTTCTTCTTGGGCGGCGTGAAGTCGCCGAACTGCACGTCGATCTCGAGCCCGGCCGAGAAGAACAGCGCGAAGTTCCCGGGCCCGCCCACCGCCTCCTGCAGCTCGCCAGCGCGGTCGTAGTACGAGGTGCGCGCGGGGACGGCGTCCTGCACGAACAGCCCGAGCCCGTACATCCGCACCTTGTCGCGGAACTGCCCCTCGAGCCGCACGCGGATGGGGTAGTAGCTCATCTTGAGCTTCTCGTCGGCGCCCCCAGCCGCCTCGTCGCCCCGGAACGTGGTGCCGCCGTAGCCCACCTGCAGCCCGGCCACGACGTCGAACGGGTTGTCGGAGAACAGCACCCGGTCGTAGTTGAGCGACAGCCAGTAGTCGCTGTAGTGCGATCCCGTGGCGAGCCCGAGCCCGGCCCCGACGCGGTTGTCGGCGTTGATCCCGTAGAAACCCTCGGCGCCCAGCCGCAGGTCGAACCCGACCGGCTGCAGCGTGGTGTTCAGCGGCTTGCCATCCGCGCCGAGGTCGTTCGGATCGCCGGCGTTCGGCCCCTCGTCGATGAAGTCGTAGTTCGCGACCTTCGAGGGCCAGGCGTAGGGGTAGCGCCCGGGGATGATGATCATCCCGAGCTTCGGGCCGATGCCCCACATGTACGGACCATTGTCCGCGCGAGCGACCTCCGGCGCTGTGACCGCCGTGACACCCCACAGGGCGAGGGCCGCCCCCATCGTGCGCATCATGGACATCCTCCCACCGGAGCCTAGGCTAACCCCGCGGCCTCCGACGACCGCTCGGGTCGAACCATTCGACGCGCGGACCGAAAGGTTCGACACCGGACACCCGCTGACGCGACCGCCGCCGTGAAACGGTGGCGAAACCGGTCGGGCGGGCACGGTTCACGCTGATCCCAGTGAAGGGCACGGAGGCGGTCACATGGATCGGAAGGTCGCACTCGCCGGGTCGCTCATGGTGGCCCTCCTCGGCACCACCTTCGGCTGGTGGCTGCGCGGCACCGACGGCGACGACGCCGCGGTCGCCCCCCGCACCGAGGTCCGCGAGGCGCCGCGCGTGCAGCGCGGTCCGGCGCCCCGCTTCGAGGCCGAGCGCCCGACGGCGCTGCCGCCGCCGCCGCCGCCGTCCACCTCGACGGTGAGCGCCCACGAGACGGCGCTGCGCGCGGTCGCGGAGCTGACGGGCGAGGGCGTCGTGCGCTGCTCGGTCGGCGACACGCTGCCGGACGGGCCCGTCGCGGGGATGACCCGCGCCCGCGTCGAGCACGGCGTGCTGGTCGGCTCGGTGGAGGACCCCGAGGGCCAGGCGCGCATCCAGCTCGAGTCGGACGCCCGCAGCGACGCGCCGCGGCTCGTCGTCCGCTGGTCGGGCGCCTGGCCGGGCGAGACGGGCAGCTGCGAGGCCATCCGGCCGCAGCGGGTCGCGGTGACGGGCACGGTGGTGGACGCCCGCGGGCGCCCCGTCGGCGGGGTCGAGGTGGGCAACGGGGTCGACGGGTTCGTGACGGCGGGGCCGGACGGCCACTTCGTCGCGGCCTGCTGGCGCGGCTCGAGCTGCCCGCTCGCGGCCCGGCGGTCGCGGATGGCGGGCTGGGGCGACTTCGAGACGCTGGTGCCCGACGGGCCGCTCGGCGGCGTGCAGCTGGTGGTGGACGGGCCGCAGGCCGAGGGGACGGTGCTCTCGACGCTGCAGGAGTGGGTGGAGGACAGCGACCGGGTCGAGCAGCAGGCCGACCCGCTGCAGCTCGCGCTCGCCGACCAGGACCTGCCGGCGGACGCCCGGGCCGTGGTGGAGGGCTGGCTGCAGGAGGAGCGCGAGCAGCGCGAGCTGCTCCGCACGGCGCTGGCCGAGGTCACGCTGGTGACGATGCGATAGCGGTGGTCGGACCGGGCGGCCGCTTCGAGTCCCGGACGCCCGGCTCCGACCCCATCGCAGGCCACTCAGCGCAGGTGCTTCTCCGCCTCCTTCCGCGACAACGGCGACAGCGCCTCGCCCTGCGCCGCCAGGAAGCCGCGCACGGCGTCCGGCGCCACCCCCGCGTGCTGCCGCAGCGCCCAGCCGATGCCCTTGCGGATCCAGAAGCTCGGATCGCCGGCCTGCTGCGCACACAGCTCGAACAGCAGCGCCTCGTCGGTGTCGGCGCCGTGTGGCAGCTGCGCGATCAGCGCCGCCCGCCGCACCCACACGTCGGCGTCCGCCGCCCACCGCCGCAGCACCGGCCCCCGCAGCGCCGGCGCGCGGTGCAGCACGGTCGCGACGGGGTGCGTGGCCAGGTCGTCGACGAGATCCCACCACGCCCCCTCCCGGATCATCGCCTCCAGCATCGGCAGCGCCTCGGCGTCGAGGTGCTCGCCGCGCCGCCCGCGCGCCCAGTCCACGGCGGCCGCCCGCAGCTCGCGCTCGGGCCCGGCCCACAGCGCCGCCACCGCCTCGGCCCAGGCGTCGCGGTCGCCCACGCCCCGCTCGCGCAGCAGCCCCCGCACGGCGTCGCGCACGGCGGGGCGCGGCACCCCGAGCATCGGGGCCTCCGTCTTCAGGTACGCCTGCTGCGCCCGCGCCCGCGCCGGGTCGGCCAGCGGCGCGAGCCGCGCCCGCAGCGCCTCCGGCAGCGTCACTCCAGCGCCCGCAGCCACGCCGCCCGCTGCGCCGGGAACCGCAGCGCCGAGTCCGGCAGCGCCGCCAGGGCGTCGCGCCCGAAGAACCGCGCGTCGCGCGTCTCGCTGCCGTCGCCCGCCGGGGCCGGCGCGCCGTCGACGACGCAGGCGTGCGCGACGAAGCGGTTCGCGGGCACGGCGCAGTACGGCGGCCCCGCGCGCACCCGCACCTTCGCCTCCTCCCAGGTCTCGCGCACCGCGGCCTGCGCGCTGTCCTCGCCCGGATCGACGTAGCCGGCGGGGATGGTCCAGCGCCCGTCGAGCTGCTGCACCAGCAGCACCTCGTGGTCCACCACCACCACGCAGCCGGCCGCCCGCGGCGAGGGCACCTGCGTGCCGGGCGGCTCGCAGGGCGCGGGGGCCCGGCCGCAGCCGAGGAGCATCGCCAGCAGCACACGCCCTCCCCGAGCACGATACCCTGCCGGCGTGGACGGCGACGAGCTGGCAGAGCTGGTGGTGGTGGAGGGCGTCTCCGACGCCGTCGCGGTGCGCCGCGCCGTCGACGCCGACGTGGTGGTGACGGGCGGCTTCGCGCTCGGCCCCGACGCCTCGGCGCGCATCCGCCGCGCCGCCGCCGTCCGCGGCGTGGTCGTGCTCACCGACTCCGACGGCGCGGGCGAGCAGATCCGCCGCCGCGTCGCGCTGCTGGCCCCCGAAGCCCGCCACGCCCGCGTCCCGGCGGCGCTGTGCCGCGGCCGCGACGGGCGGGTCGGCGTGGAGCACGCGAGCCCCGAGGCCATCCGCGACGCCCTGGCCGCCGCCCGCGCCCCCCGCCGTCCGGCGCGCGCCCCCACCTTCGCCCCCGACGATCTGCGCCGGCTGGGCCTGTGCGACGAGCCCGGCGCCCGGGAGCGCCGCGCCGCCGTGGGCGAGCGCCTCGGCCTCGGCTACGGCAACGCCCGGCAGCTGCTCCGCCGCCTCAACGCCTACGAGGTGAGCCCCGCCGAGCTGGACGCCGCCGTCGAGAGCGTGAGCCAGTCCGTCACGGCGCCGTCGACCGCGGCGTCGGAGTAGAGCAGCGGCACGCCGTCCGCGCTCACGAACGGCCCCAGCAGGTCGTCGTAGTGCACCGAGCAGGGGTTCCCCGACTGCCCGCCGGCGAGCCCGATCCGCGCCTCGTCGGGCGCGGCGAGCGGCACCACGAGCCGCAGCGTGGGCATCAGCACGGGGTTGTCGAGCGGATCGAGCGGGTGCGAGGTGCCCATGCCGAGCGTGCCGCTGTCGCCGCCCCACGGGATCGGGCCGAGGTCGAGCAGGCGCCCGAGCCCCGGGAGCTCGCCGAGCAGGTGCTTCAGCGTCACCGGCCGCACCTCGCCCCAGCCCCAGGCCGCGGGATCGTCGCCCCGAGCCTCCCGCAGCCGCCGCACCGCCTCGCCGACGGCGCGGCCCACCGCCCGCGGCCACGGCTCGTCGAGCCAGCCCGCCGGCTGCTCGCGCAGGCACCGCCCGGTCGTGCCGCTCATCCGCGCGGCCCAGCCGTGGAACGGCAGCCGCGGGTTCACGCCGCCGCCCATCGCCGTGCGGAAGGCGTTCGGCGCCTTGCGGCGCACCAGCACCTCCGTGAGGCCGGCGATGGTGAGCTCGTAGACGGCCGCGCCGGCCGAGGCGACGCCCGCGTCGCCGTCCCAGGCCTCGAGCAGCGACAGGCCCAGCCGCCCGTCGTCGTCGAGGGGCTCGGCGGCGAGCACCGCCTCGCGCACGTCGTCCCAGGCCGTGCAGCGGGTGTCGCGCTGGAGCGCCTGCGCCGCGGCCACCGTCCGCGATCCGCCCCCCGCCAGCGCCTCGCGGATGCGCTCGACCCGGTTGCCCAGGCTCCAGTCCGCGCCGAGCCACGGCCCCTCGCCGTCGGGCGCCGGGGCGTTGTTCGCGCTGCCGACGGTGCCGTCGGGGCCGAGCACCACCCCGGGCATCTCGTCGAGCGGGATCACCTCCTCCCACCCGGGCACCGACGCCGGCAGCGGCAGCATCGACGGCCCGCTCCGCCGCGGCACCGCGCCCACGAGCTGCCACCCCACCGCCCCGTCGCGGTCGACGCCGATCACGTTGAGCGGCGCCGACGGCCAGTCCGTGAACCGCTCCCGCAGCGCGGCGAAGCTCTCGACGCCCTCGGCCCCCAGGAAGCCGCGGATCGGCCGCGCCTGCAGCCACGGCGCCCGGATCGACAGCGCCATGCCGCCCTCGACGGCCGGGCCGATCACCGGACCCCGCGGCGTCTCCACGATCCGCTCCACTACGGGCCGCCGCCGGCCACGCACCGCGATGAGCTCCTCGCGCACCTCGCCCGCGGGGTCCTCGTCCTCGAGGTAGAGCTCGACGGTGTCGGTGAGCCCCGACGTGACGCCCCAGGCGACCTGCCCGTTGTGCCCGAAGGCGATCGCCGGCCCGCCGAGGAAGGCCGCGCCGGCCAGGTTCCAGGCGTCGGTGCGCAGGTGCGCCGCGTAGACGAAGCAGGGGAGCGCGGGGTTCACGTGGGGATCGGAGGCGAGCAGCGGCCCGCCGGTGTCGTTGCGCTCCGCCCCGAGCGCCCAGGCGTTGGACGCGGCGCGCGGCCCGAGCAGCGCCTCCACCGCCTCCAGGCTCTCGGCGAGCCGGTCCGCGGTGTCGCCGAAGCGCAGCGCCTGCGCCGGCCCGGCGGGGTGGTGCGCGGCGTAGACGGGCTCGAGCGCGCGCAGCGCCTCCGCCCCGTCGCGCTCGAGGACCAGCTGGCGGGCGATCTTGGTCGTCCAGTTGATGGACAGCATGAACGCGGCCAGCTTGGTGATGGCCAGCGGATCGGCCGCCGTCCACGGCGTCGGGCGGGAGGAGCAGCGCGACTCGTGGGGCGGCGCTCGGCGGCGCGGGCGGCGTTGAGCCCGGCGGTGTAGGCCTCGCAGCGGAGGCGGACCTCGCCGTCGACGAGCCCGAGCTGCGCCGCCGCGGAGCGCGCCAGCCCGAGGCGGCGCATCAGCCGATCGAGCGGCAGCCCCGACGGGCCGATCAGCGCGGCCAGCTCGCCGTGGACGACGCGGCGCATGACCTCGAGCTGGAACGAGCGGTCCTGCCCCTGGCAGTAGCCCATGCCGAACCAGGCGTCGGCCGGGTGGTCGGCGCGGATGTGCGGGATGCCCCAGCGATCGCGCCCGATCCGCACGTCGCCGTCGAGCCCGGCCACCCGCACCGTGCCCGCCGTCGTCGGCAGGCGCGCCCCGCCCAGCAGCCGCATCCACCGTCGACGATCCACCGGCGCCTCCATCCGTGAACGTGATTCACGGAGTTAGCGCACCCGCCGCCGACGTGCCACCGCCGCGCCGACCAGCGCGAGCAGCCACCCCTGCGGCGCGGCCGGCGTCGCGCAGCCGCACGGGCCGTTGGTCAGCCGGTAGCTCGCGGCGCCGAGCCCGGTCTCGCCGGGCAGCCCCGGCCCCGGCGGGTTGTCCGGGACCCCGCCGCTGCCGCCCGTCGGCGCCGCGCCCTCCGGTCCGAGCACGATGCGCCCGGGCTCGGCGACGAGCGCGTAGTCCACCGCCACCTGGGCGAGGCTGGGGGTCCCCGTCCACACCCGCACTTCGTCCAGGCCACCGTCGTAGGGGACCTGTTGTCCGAAGAACCCGCCCGAGACGTCGCCGAACAGGATGGGCGAAGCGTCGGAGGCGAGGCTGAGCCCGGCGGCGTCGATGACCAGCTGGCCGTCGAGCCAGATCCGCACCGTCACGATGCCGATGCCGCTGCCGCTGCCGCTGACGACGATCTGGTGCCACTGCCCGGGGAGCACGCTCGCTGCGTTGTCGCACAGCCAGTCGCCGGTGAACAGCCCGAGGTGGTCGGGCCGCGTTCGGCAGCGCACCACCGCGAGCTCGGGGAACGACACGATCGCCTCGTTCGCCGTGAGCAGGGCGTCGTTGGTCCAGAACGACACCGTCGCGGGCAGCGTCAGGTCGTCGGACCGGACGCGGACGCGGTCGTCTACGGCCAGCCCCTTGCCGAAGAGCCCCTCGACCGACGGGACGGAGGTGTCGAGCGTGGCGCCGGCGGTGTAGGGCGGCTCCTCGTCGAAGTGGAACACCCCGAGCACCTCGGCGCCCCAGGGCGACGGCGTGGCCGGGAGGGGCTGCTCCGGCCCCCACACGAGCCGGATCTCGCGGAGATCGTCGGGCTGCACGGTGCCGAGGGCGACCCAGAACACGGGATCGGCCGAGCGGAACGCATCGGCCTCGAACGGCAGCATCCCCCCGTCGGGGCCGAGGAACGCGACCTCGCCCACGTCCGCGGGGTCGAAGGTCGCGCTGCGCGGCACCTGGACGGGGGCCACGGGCGAGCTCGGCCCCGGCAGCCCGTCGAACGAGATGCTCACGGTGCGCTCCCGCGTCCAGCCGGGCGCGGGCGGCGCAGCATCGGCCGCGGCGACGAAGAGCAGCATGTCGGATGCTACCGCGCCCGGGCTCAACCGGCGGTGGCCATCCGCCGCGCCACGTGATCGAGCACGTCGATCCGGGTGATGACGCCGACCAGCGCCTCGCCGTCCATCACCAGCGCCACGCGCGTGCGGCGCAGCAGGTCCGACAGCACCGCCACGTCGGTCGAGCGGTCGACGACGCAGAAGTCGTGGGTGGCGAGCTCGCCGGCCCGCTTCGACGCGCCGTCGGGCCGCAGGGCCTGCTCGAGGAGCGTCTTCTCGTGGAGCACCCCGACGACGCGCCCGTCGCGCAGCACCGGCACCTGCGAGATCCCGTGCTGCGTGAGCAGGCGCACGACCTCGCCGCCCGCCGCCGTGTCGTCGACGGTGACCGGCTGCCGCCCGCTCGCGCCGAGGATCTCGGCCACGGTGCCGAGGGAGGGCGTCTCGTCGAGGAAGCCGTTCTCGGCCATCCACTGGTCGTTGTAGACCTTCGAGAGGTACCGCGATCCCCCGTCGGGCAGCAGGATCACGACGACGAGGCCCTCGCGATCGTTGGCGCGGATCCACTTCAGCGCACCGGCCACGGCCGCGCCGCCCGAGGCGCCGGCGAAGATGCCCTCCTCGCGGGCCAGCCGGCGGGTCATGGCGAAGCACTCCTTGTCGCCCACGCGCACCACGTCGTCGACCTGGTCGAAGTCCATGGTGGAGGGGAGGAAGTCCTCGCCGATGCCCTCGAGCACGTAGGTGAACGCCTCGGTGAGCTGGCCCGTCTTGAAGTAGTCGTAGTAGAGCGAGCCGACGGGGTCGACGCCGACGGTCTTGACGTTCGGGTCGCGCTCCTTGAGGTACTTGCTCGTGCCGGTGGCGGTGCCGCCGGTGCCGAGGCCGCAGATGAACGCGTCGATCCGCCCGTCGAGCTGCTCGTACAGTTCGGGGCCGGTGGAGGCGTAGTGCGCCGCGGGGTTGCTGGGGTTGTGGTACTGGTTCGCGTAGAACGCGCCGGGCGTCTCGTCGGCGATCTTGCGGGAGACGCTGTAGTAGCTGCGGGGATCCTCGGGGGTGACGTTGGTGGGCGTCACCACGACCTTCGCCCCATAGGCCCGCAGCGCGGCCCGCTTCTCCTCGCTCTGCTTGTCGGGCAGCACGAAGACGCACTGGTAGCCGCGGATCGCGGCGGCCATCGCGAGGCCCGCGCCGGTGTTGCCGCTCGTGGCCTCGACGATCGTGCCGCCCGGCTGCAGCAGCCCGGCGCGCTCGGCGTCGTCGAGGATGCGCACCGCGATCCGGTCCTTCACCGAGCCGCCCGGGTTCATGAACTCGAGCTTGGCGTAGACCGTGGCCTTCAGCCCCCGCGTGACCGCGTTGAGACGGACCAGCGGAGTGTGTCCGATGCAGCTCAGCACGTTGTCGTGAACGTTGTGCACGCTTATGCCCCCCGCCCGTCCGGACGCCCATCGTGGCGGGGTACGTTAATCGCGAGGCCCGTCACGGGCCAGCCGTGGTAGGTTTCCGGACGGGACGACGTGGAGCGTCTTTGGAAGGGCAGCGCGAGCGGTTGCTGCGCCGCGGCGACTACATCTGGGGATCCTGGACCAAGCCGGAGCGCGTCGACGGGTACATCGTCGGCGTCAACCCCGGTGATCGCACCGACGTCCTCGGGCGCTTCCCGTTCTCGGAGGCCTCCGTCGACGATGCGGTGGAGTGCGCCACGCGCGGGGCCGTCTTCTGGCGCCGGGTGGGGCGGAACGACCGGTCCAAGGCGATCCGAAAGTACCGGAACACGCTCAACCTGCAGCAGGAGCGGTTCGCCAGCCTGATCACCCGCGAGACGGGCAAGCCCATCTGGGAGGCCCGCCAGGAGGTGATCGCGTCGATGCGCGCCGTCGACCTGCTGCTCGACGAGGGGCTGCCGCTGCTCGAGCCGCGGATCCTCAACGAGCGCGAGGCGCGCAGCGACTACCGGCCGCGGGGCGTCGTCGCCACGCTCGTGCCCTACAACCTGCCGCTGCTCATCCCGACGGTCTATGTCTGCGCCGCCCTGCTCGCCGGCAACACCGTCATCATCAAGCCGAGCAAGTTCACGCCGGGCGTGGGCCAGTCGGTGGCCGAGCTGTTCGACCGCTGCAAGCTGCCGCGCGGCACCTTCAACCTGCTCCAGGGCTCGGGCACGGGCATCGGGCAGAAGCTCGCGAGCCACCCCGGGGTCGACGCGCTGCTGTTCAGCGGCTCCTACAGCACGGCGCAGGCGATCCGCCGCACGTCGGTCGACCGCCCCGAGCTCCCGATGTGCCTGCAGTGCGGCGGCAAGGGCGCCGCCCTGGTGCTCGGCGGCTGCGACCTGCCGCGCGCGGTGTACGAGGTGCTGGTCGGCGCGTTCCTCACCGCGGGGCAGCGCCACAACAGCACGGGCCGGGTCATCGTCACCGAGGACGTGTTCGACCGCTTCGCCCACGAGCTCGAGCGACGCTCCCAGCGCATCACCGTGGGCTACGGCTTCGACGGCGCCTCGTTCCTCGGCCCCGTCATCTCCGAGAACTTCCGCACGCGCTACCGGCGCTACGGGCGGCTGCTCTCGCAGCGCGGCCACCAGGCCCTCTCCGAGGCGCGCAACCGCGAGGTGGCCGGGCGGCGCGGGTTCTACGTCGAGCCGGCGGTCTACGCGATCGACTGGCAGAACGGCCACGGCTTCGTCAACGACGAGCCGCCGGGGCCCACCGTGCTGCTCTACCGCGTGCGGAACTGGGAAGAGGCGGTGGCGCTGCACAACCGGCTGCTCTACCGCGTGTCGACGAGCCTGTTCGTGGCGCCCGACTTCCCCGAGCTGCCCGAGATCGTCGGGCGGCTGAAGACGGGCTCGCTGAACATCAACCGCGGCACCATCGGCGCGTCGCTGCGGCTGCCGTCGGTCGGGCTCGGCCGGTCGAGCAACGGGGTGCCGGGCGGCATCGAGCTGCTGCGGTTCCTGTCCACGCCGCGGTCCACGCTCGTCGAGAACCGCGTGTTCGACCCCACCGCCGCGGTGCCGGGCGTCAACTGGGACGACGACGACGAGGCCGTCTCGCTCGAGGTCGAGCTCGAGTCGCTGCAGTAGGGCGCTGCAACAACCCGTCACCGTTCGCGACAGGCGCTCCGGGCGGCGAGCGGGCATATCGAGGGCATGAGCGCCCTCGACTCCCACCGTTGGCTGCGTCGCCTCTCCGCCGCGGGCATGATCCTCGCCGGCGCTGCGATGCTCGTCCTCCCCGGCCCCGGGGTCCTCACGATCCTCGGCGGGCTCGCTCTGCTCGAGCGCGACCTGCCCGCCGTGAGCCGCGGGATGGACCGGGTGCGGCGGCTCTGGTCGAAGGTGTCCCCGACGGGCTAGGGAGGGTGCCGGGAGGCACATGAGCACGGCATCGGGGCTCGAGGTCGCAGACGGCCGCGTGGTCGTCATCCACTACACCCTCACCCGCGACGACGGGCAGCTGGTCGAGTCGTCGCGCGGCAAGGCGCCGCTCGCCTACCTCCACGGCCGCGGCAGCCTGCTGTCGGGGATGGAGAAGGCGCTGGCGGGGCAGCAGGCCGGGGCGAAGCTCGACATCGAGCTCGCGCCCGAGGAGGCGTTCGGCGCGCGCCAGGGCCCCGGCCCGCAGGCCGTCCCGCGCAAGGAGCTGCCGAAGAACCTGGAGCTGTTCGTCGGGCGGCCGCTCGACGTGCCGGGGTCCGACGGGCAGAACGTCCGCCTGTGGGTCACGAAGGTGCAGGGCGCGCGGGTGTGGCTCGACGTGGACCACCCGCTGGCGGGGCACAAGCTGCGGTTCGACGTGGAGGTGCTGCGCGTGCGCGAGCCCACGGCCGAGGAGATCGAGCACGGCCACGCCCACGGCCCCGACGGCGTCCTGCACGGGCACTGAACCGTCGGGCGGCGAGACCGGGCGTCACCGCGCGCGACCGCGCCGGCTCAACCCAGGCGCTCGAAGCGCCGAGACGGGGGCAGGGACCGGTGATGCCGCCTCGCCGGTTTCCTTCGCGGGTACACCGCGCCCCGCGATCCCCCGGGCCGCCGATAGGACGACCACGTGACCCACGCCATGCCCACGCTCTCCGAGGTTCCCCGGATCGTCGCTGGCCGGTACGAGATCGGCCAGGCCGTCGGCGCGGGCAGCAGCGGCACCGTGTTCGTGGCCGTCGACCTCGAGACCGGCGAGCGCTGCGCCATCAAGATCCGCGAGGCGCGCAACGGTGAGCGCCCCGTGCGCTTCATCGCCGAGGCGCGCGACATGCAGCGGCTGCGACACCCGCGGCTGGTCCCCGTCCTCGACTACGGCGAAGACGAGGAGCGCTACTGGTACACGATGCCGCTGTACGCCCGCGGCTGCCTGCGCGACCGGGTGAAGCGCGGCGGGCCGCTCGGCCCCGACAAGGCCCTGGACTGGATCTTCCAGGTGCTCGAGGGGCTGCACGCCGTCCACGAGGCCGGGCTCGTCCACCGCGACGTGAAGCCCCACAACGTCCTCGTCTCCGACGACGACCACGCGCTGCTCGCCGACTTCGGCCTGGCCCGCCACGTCCACGGCGGCGTCGACTACCGCACGCGCACCGACCAGTCGATGGGCACGCCCAACTACCGGGCGCCCGAGCAGGCCACCGACGCCGCCAGCGTCGACGCGCGGGCCGACATCTACGGCGTCGGCGCCACGCTGTACTTCCTCGTGACGGCGAAGCGGCCGGGCTTCCTGTGCATGGTCGACCGCGACGACCCGGTGATGGCGACGGTGCCGGAGCCGCTGCGGGACTTCATCCTGAAGTGCATGGCGCTCGATCCGGCGAACCGGTACCCGAACGCCCGCAGCTGCGCGGTGGACGTGGCGGCGCTGGCCGACCACTACGCCAGCGACGCGCCCGTGGGGGCCGCCTGGATGAAGCGGCTCGACGCGATGTCGAAGCAGGGCTGGCTCGACCGGATCTGGTCGTGGATGCGCGGCTGAGCGACGCCTCGCGGCTCAGTAGAAGTAGTAGAAGCTCGTGATCGTGTACCAGGCGCGCGCGATCTGGCCGGGGCCGGTCGGCACGTCTTCCGGGGAGACGAGGATCGGCTCGTTGAACCCGTCGATCAGCAGGTGGTGGTCGGCGTCGAGCTCCTGCGCGTAGGTCCAGTAGCCCGTGAGGTGCTGCCCCTCCGAGGTGTTGATGACCTCGTTCAGCAGGTAGCCGCCGCCCACGTACGGCAGGAAGTCGGGGTCGAACGCGCTGTCGTAGGTGTCGATGATCTTCGGCCCGACGCCGACGCCCCACTGCAGGCCCGCGATGTCGGACAGCGGGTCGGGGCCGAAGCGCTGCGGATCGAGCTGCAGGCGGCCCGTGCAGGTGGTGTCGGGCGGGACGGACGGGTCGTAGTCGACGCCGAACCACAGCCCGTTGTCGGCCACCCAGCGCGGCACCGTGCCCGTGTTCACCAGCGGGAACACCATCACGCAGTAGTGGTCGGAGTCGTAGGAGAACTGGTCGGCGTACCAGTCCTCGGAGCCGAGGAACAGGTAGATGGCGGAGCGCTGCACGCCCGGCGGCGCGATCGCGTCGACCACGCCCTCGGCGGGGTCGTAGCCGAACTCTGCCTGGAACGTGAGGTAGTACGGCACGAACGGCCCCTCGGGGCCCGTGTCGCCGCCCCCGCCGCCGCCGCCGGAGTCGTCGTCGTAGTTGCCGTTGCCGGTCGTGTAGGCGCCGGTGTCGTCGCCGCCGTGCTTGCACGCCAGGGTCAGCCACAGGGCAGGGAGGAGCGTCATCGCGGTGAGTCCATGTTCAGGTGTGCCACGGCGCGGGGCCTCTCGCTCGGGTCGACCGTCTGCGGGAAGCGCACGACGAACGACGAGCCGCGCCCCACCTCGGTCCGCACGTCGATCTCGCCCCGGTGGGCGTGGACGATGCGCTGGCAGATCGCGAGGCCGAGGCCGGTGCCGTCCTGCTTGGTGGTGAAGAACGGGACGAACAGCTGCTCGAGCGCGTCGTCGGCGATGCCCTGGCCCGTGTCGACCACGTGGACCTCGATCTGGCGCCGCCCGCTGCGCTCGCGCCCCTCGCGGGTGCGCACGGTGAGCGTGCCGCCGGCGGGCATGGCCTGCAGCGCGTTCTGCAGCAGGTTGAGCAGCACCTGGCCGGCGCGCAGGGCGTCGAGCTCGACGGGCGGCAGGTCCGGCGCCATCTCCTCGACCAGCTCGACGTCCTCGGGGATCCCCTGCGCCTTGACGACGGCGAGGGCCCGCCGCACGACCGTGTCGACGGTGACCTCCTCGATCTGCAGCTCGAACGGCCGGGCGTAGTCGAGGAACTCGGTCACGACGTGGTTGAGGCGGTTGGTCTCGTCCACGATGACCGACAGCATGTCGCGCGCCTCGCCGTCGGCGGTCTCGCCCTGGAGCAGCTGCGCAGCGCCCTTGATCCCCGCCAGCGGGTTGCGGATCTCGTGGGCGAGGCCGGCCGACATCGCGCCGAGCGCGGCGAGCCGCTTCTGCTCCTCGACCGCGGCGAAGCCCTGCACGTTGGCCAGCACGACCGACGCCAGGCTCGAGACCTCCTGCAGCGCGAGGATCTCCTCGGCGGAGTAGCCGTCGGACCAGGGCTCGTCGCGCAGGTGGAGCCAGCCGAGCACGACCCGGCCCGACAGCAGGGGCACGGTCAGGTCGGCGTTCATGGCGTCCATCAGGGCGAGGACTTCGGCCTGCTGCGGGTCGTGGTGGGCGCGCCGGGTGACGGAGGTGCGCAGGTACCACGGGGCGCCGCGGGCGAAGCGGTCGGTGAACGGGCTCGCGGCGACGACCTGCAGGGGACGCTGGTCGTCGGGCGGGCCGCGCCAGCCCGCGCAGACGAACGCCTCGTGGCTCGAGTCCCAGACGTAGACGGAGCAGTTCGGGGCGCGCCCCGACGAGCTCAGCCCGTCGAGCAGGCGCGCCACCAGCGTGTCGAGGTCGATGATCGCCGGGAGCTGGCGGCGGAGCTGGTCGAGCACGTCGGTGAGCTGGTGGCTGCGGCGGTCGAACAGGCGGTTGGCCAGCCAGGCGATGCGGCTGCGCAGCGGGTCGTAGGCGGCGAGGAACAGGGTCGACGCGAGGAAGATCTGGAACGTCGAGTGCAGCGGGTAGACGGTGAAGGTGTCGACCCACAGGAAGGTGAGCCCGTCGATGAGGACGAGGGCGGTGGCCGACAGCAGGACGGTGGCGAGCCGCGACAGGAGCTCGGTCACGTCGAGCAGGCGGCTCATGACGACCGAGTGGTACAGGAAGTAGGTGGCCAGGCCGGTGAACACGGCGGAGAACGGCGGCAGCGGCCCCTGCAGCGCGACGGCGCGGGTGGTGAGCGACAGGGCGCGCGGGTCGACGGGCGGGAACAGGATGCGGCCCACCTGCTCGAGCGCGGTGAGCACCACGGCGGCGCCGATGACGCCGAGCAGGTAGCGCATGCGGGCGCGGTCGATGCGCAGGTTGGTGGCCTGGTGCGCGACCCACAGCCGGTGCAGCGCGACGCCGAAGCCGTAGAACGCGAAGGCGCCGGCGGCCAAGGCGGGCGGCGACGGGCTCGTGCCGCCGCCGAGGGCGAGGTGGCCGAGCGTGGCGACGGGCCCCACGAGCACGCTGCCGCCGAACACCAGGCGCATGGGCCCGGTGGGGGGCAGGTCGTCGCGGAGGAAGGCGCGGTCGAACGTCCACAGCAGGCCGGGCGGGACGGCGCAGCCCGCCAGCAGGTACAGCGCGCGCACCTCCTCGAGGCCCGGCAGCAGCGACAGCGAGAAGCCGAGGTAGGCGAGCGCGACGCCGGCGCACAGGGCGAGGTAGGCCTGGCGCGCCGGGTCCTGGCGGTCGTCGAGGAAGGCGGCGACCGACAGGGCCACCGCGAGCACCGCGACCATGAAGTAGAGGAGGGCGGTCACCCGTGGATTGTATCGCCGGGCGTCAGCGCGGGCGGGGGAAGGCGGCGCGGGCGGCCTCGACCTCGGCGCGCACCCAGCAGCCCTCGAGGTGGTCGTTGACGAGGCCCATGGCCTGCATGAAGGCGTAGCAGGTTGTGGGGCCCACGAAGGTGAAGCCCTCGCGCTTGAGGGCCTTCGCGAGGCGGGTGGAGGCGTCGGTGGTGGGCATCCGGCCGAGGGTCGCCTTGTCGAGGCGCGCGGGGCGCTCGTGGGCCGGCGGCTCGAAGCCCCAGACGAAGGTCGCGAGCGAGCCGTGGTCGCGGGCGAGCTGCAGGGCGGCGCCGGCGTTGCGGATGGCCGCGCGGATCTTGCCTGGTGGCGGACGATGCCCGGGTCAGCGGCAGGCGGGCCACGTCGTCGTCGGTGTAGGCGGCGACGGTGGCGGCGTCGAAGCCGGCGAACGCGGCGCGGAAGGCCTCGCGCTTGCGCAGGATGGTGATCCAGGAGAGGCCGCTCTGGAAGCCCTCGAGGACGAGCTTCTCGAGCAGGCGCGCCTCGTCGCCGACGGGCCGGCCCCTTCGTGGTCGTGGTAGGCGGCGTAGTCAGGGGTGGAGGCGCCCCACCAGCAGCGGAGGTGGCCGTCGTCGCCGCGGATCAGGCCGTCGGTGCTCATGCGCCCGGGCTAACGCGGGCGCGTTACGCGCGTCGGACGGAGGGAGCGGTGATCGACCACATCTCGGTGAAGGTGAAGGACTACGAGCGGAGCAAGGCGTTCTTCCTGCAGGCGCTCGCCCGCTCGGCTGCGCTGGTCATGGAGATCACGCAGGAGCAGGCGCCGCACCTGCCCGCGCCGGCGATCTGCGGGCTCGGCGCCGACGGCAAGCCCGACCTGTGGCTCGAGCCGACCGACCAGGCGATCGTGCCGACGCACCTGGCGTTCCGGGCGTCGTCGCGGGAGGCGGTCGACGCGTTCCACGCGGCGGGGCTGGCGGCGGGCGGCGCCGACAAGCAGGGCGCCTGGGCTGCGTCCGCACTACCACCCGGGCTACTACGGCGCGTTCGTCCACGATCCCGACGGGTACAACGTCGAGGCCGTGTTCCACGGGGGGTGAGCGGTGGGCGCGCTACTGACCGGCACGGCCGGGTTCTCGTACAAGTACCGGTTCGCCGAGCAGCCTGCGAACCTGGCCGTGAACCCTCGCCCTGCTGTCCCGCGTCGGGACGGGCGGGATGGTGCCGCTCCTCGCCGCGTCGATGGACGCGCCGAGCACCGACGACCTGCCGCTGTTCGGGCTCGTGCGCGACCACGTCCGGCGGACGGGCGACACCGCGAACGTCCGGCGCGCGCCTCGACGACCTCGCCGACCCTACGACGGCGAGCACCTGTGCTACCTGCTCGGCGACGTGGCCGTGCCCGTCGTGGTGGCGCTCGACGCGCGGCTGCCGGAGGTCGCGCAGCGTGCTGCGCTTCGCCGCGCGCGGCGTGTATCGGCTGCGCCGCGCCCGAGTGGGGCGCGCTGCTGGCCTTCGCCCGCGCCTACCGCCCGTCGCTCGACCTCGACGTGGCGAGGCCTCGCCGACGAGGATCGGGTCGTCGCCGCCGTGGAGGCGCTGGGTGGCGCACGGACCACCTGGTCGGCATGGCGCTGTGGATCCTGCACCACGCGGTCGCACACGATCTCGACCAGCTCGTTACGTCCAGGAGTCGATGCCGGAGATCGACATCGGCCCCGACAGCCACATCAGCGCGCTGTGGTCGGTCGTGCGCGGAGCGACCAGGGCCGCCCGAGCTGTCGTCGCCGCGCTGCCCGACGACCCCGACACGCTGCTGGCCCGCGGCCTGATCGCCACCTGGGCCGGGCGCCCCGACGACGCCCGCGCGGCGCTGCAGGCCGCCCGCGACCGCGGCGACGCGCGGGCGTGCAGTGGCTGAAGGGCGCTGGCGGGCCGCCCGCGGTGGTCAGGTGGGCGCCGGGTGCTGGAGCGCCCTCGCGCCCGAGCGCCGCGGTGAAGGGGTGGCGCGAGGCGAGCGACCCACGGCGGCGCTGGCCGCGCTCGCCGGCGCGGACTTCGGGGTCGAGCGGCTGCAGGAGCTCGTCTCCGAGCGGTTCGGCGCCGAGGCGCTCGCCGGCGCGACGCTGCCGCCGGGGCCAGTCGGCGAGGCCGTCCGCGACGTGCTGCCTGGGCCTGTCGATCGGCGAGGAGACGGATCCTCGAGGTGCTCGTCCGCCACCTCGAGCGGCGCGGAGCGCGGCGTGCTGCTCCCCGATCCCGTCACCAACGCCGCTGAGCCGTGCGAACCGGGCGCGGGAGCTGCTCGAGCGCCTACGCCGCGGTCACGGCGGTGGCGCGGCCGGGCGTAGCGCAGGGCAGCCACGTGGCGTACAACCTCGCCTGCGCGGCGGCGAAGCTCGGGCGCAAGGAGATGCTCGCCTGGCTGCGCTTTGCCGTGCTTTGCTCGACGGCGACACCCCGCAGGAGAGCATCGAGCGACCCCGACTTCGCGGACTGGTCGTCGGATCTGCGGGCGCTCGCCGGGCGGTAGAGACTCGACCAACCATCCGTGGACAATGGAGTCACCTCGCAGCAAGCTTCGCCGAATGCGCCTCGATCGCGGGTCCGGCTTCGCCATGCCCCGCTGGCAGGCATTCGGCTTGCTTGCTCGCTCAATACGTCGGAGAACGCGCTGGCGCGCGTCCTCCGACTCCTGCGAGACGCGCCCGGGCATCCGCTGGCGCGGATGGCTCAGCGGGGCTCCCAGCCGAGCACCCGCGTCTCGCCGGGGCGGCGGCGCGCCAGGTTCGCCGCCCGCTTGATGCGCGCGTAGGCCTCGAAGAACAGCAGCACGGCGCGACGCTGCAGCGCCGACGGCGGGGCCTCGCTGCACACGAGCTTGTCGTCCACGGCGCCGGCGTCCAGGAACCGCACCACGGCGCGCACCGGGACCTCGACCACGTCGCCCGCGGCCAGGCGGGTGCCGAGGACCAGCGCGTCGAGCGGGTCACCGTCGCCGCCAGCCTCGCCCACGACGCTGCCGTAGTCGAAGGGGCAGGGCACCGGCGAGACGAAGTCCACAGCGCCGTCGGAGCCCCGCTTCAGAAAGGAGCCGCGCGGCGTCTCGATGCGGACGCGGACCCTCACCCGCCGAGCGCCGCCCGCCGCCTCGCCAGCAGGGCCTCGGTGAGCGGACGCCCGGCGGCGCGCTCCTCGCGCATCGCGGGCAGGTCGTGGCAGCGCTCCATCCAGGCGGCGACGGCGTCGGGGAGCGGGATCTCGAGGGCGTCGAGCTGGGTGGCGCCGATGGCGGGCGACAGGTCGGCCAGGCCGAAGGCGTCGCCGCCGAGGAACGGCCGGCCGTCGGCGAGCTCGGCGTCGACCAGCGCGAGGGCGCGCTCGGCGGTGGCGCGGGCCGCGGCCTGCACGTCGGGCGCGTGGACGAAGAACAGCTGCCCCTGCGGCTCGAGCAGGTACAGGTCGCCCAGGCGGTCCCAGTGGCGGGCGTGGCGCCGGGCCTCGGGATCCTCGGGGAGCAGCCGGCGCGGGCCGCGGGCCTCGAGGAACTCGACGATCGAGGTCGACTCGAACAGCGCGGCCTCGCCGGGGCGCTCCAGCGCGGGCAGCTTGCCGAAGGGCGACAGCGCGAGGAACGCCGGCTGCTTGTGCGCGCCCGTCGTCACGTCGACGACGTGGAGCTCGATGTCGTCGTCGCCCCGGAGGCGGATCGCGACGGCGGCCTTGCGGCTGTAGGGGGACGTGGGGTGGTAGTGCAGGCGCATCGGATCCTTCGACGTCGCTGCGGACAGTGGAGGGGGAAGGTTACTGTGGTCGAGCCCTCGGGGGAAGCGTGTCGAAGGCCAAGATCCTGCTGGGGATGTCGTTGCTCGCCGCCTGTCACGGGAAGGACAAGGACGGCGCGCCGCTCGACGAGACCGTGCCGGCCACCGCCGTCGGCCGCGGCGTGGTGACCTGCCTCGCGCCCGGCGATCGCGCGGCGCTCGGGCCCTACGAGCGGCGGCAGACCGAGGTGCCGCGCCCCACCGAGGCCTGGATCTGGCACGGCGGCGTGGTGGCCGGCGACTTCAACGGCGACGGCCTCACCGACCTCGTCATCGCGCTCGAGCAGGGCATCTCGCTGTACGAGGGGCTGCCCGGCGGGCTGTTCACCGATCGGGGCGAGGGGCCGTTCGGCGGCGTCGACCTGTCCTACGCGAGCGGTGGCTCCGCCGTCGACTACGACGCCGACGGCGACCTCGACCTGTACGTCACCCGGATCTCGGGCTTCCCGGCGCCCGAAGGCGGGACGTACGGGCGCAACGTGCTCTTCCGCAACCTCGGCAATGGGCAGTTCGAGGACGTGACCGACGTGGCGGGGGTGAGCGGCTGCGGCCAGGACTTCCGCGACGGGCAGCAGCGCTGCTTCAAGTCGATGGCCAGCTCCTGGGGCGACTACGACGGCGACGGCGACCTCGACCTCTACGTCGGCGACTACGGCTTCGTCGACGAGACGCCCGGCACCAAGCAGACCGACCTCGACCCCGCCGAGCGCGACTTCCTCTACCGCAACGAGGGCAACGGCACGTTCGTCGACGTGTCCGACCTGCTGCCCACCGAGTTCCACGAGGGCTTCACCTACGCCGGGGGCTTCGTCGACTTCGACGGCGACGGGCGCCTCGACCTGTACACGGTCAACGACTTCGGCGTGCTGTGGCCGAACCGGGTGCTGTGGAACGACGGGCGGGGCGGGTTCGTCTTCGATCCCGACGATCCGAGCGGGCTGGCGCTGAGCATGACCGGGATGGGGCTCGGCATCGGCGATCTGAACGGCGACGGGCTGCCCGACCTGGCCATCGCGGAGTGGAAGAAGAACACGCTGCTCGAGAGCCGGGCCGACGCCGGGATCTGGATCGACAGCTCGTCGTC
Source organism: Myxococcota bacterium (assembly GCA_041389545.1). Taxonomy (GTDB): domain Bacteria; phylum Myxococcota_A; class UBA796; order UBA796; genus JACKER01. Next base: position 153,153 of record JAWKRQ010000009.1, read on the forward strand.
GCGCGGCTTCGCGGTGGACGACGCGCGCAACCAGCAGGTCGGCTGGGGCACGGTGCTGGGCGACGTCGACAACGACGGCGACCTCGACATCCTGCAGCAGTTCGGCCACGTGGTGAACGACAACACCGTCGTCTGGAAGAACGAGACCCGTCAGGCCGATGCGCTGTACCTGAACGACGGCAACGGCGATGCCTTCCGGTTCACCGACGTGGCCGTGGCGTGGGGGCTGGCCGACCCGTACATGTCGCGCGGCGCGGTGCTGGCCGACCTCAACGGCGATGGCTACCTCGACGTCGCCAAGCGCATCCTCGACGCGAACGACGCCGCCTACCTGTCGCGGTGCGGCGCCGAGGGCTGGGCGCGGATCTCGCTGCACCAGCCGGGCACGCTGAACCCGGACGCCGTCGGGGCGCTGATCGAGGTGACGACGGCCGGGAAGACGCAGACCCGCACCATCACCGCGGGCGGCGTGGGCTACGCGTCGTCGCCGCCGCTCGAGGCGCACTTCGGGTTCGGGCTCGTCGACACGATCGAGCGGATCCGCGTCGTGTGGCCCGACGGCGAGGAGAGCGTGGTCGAGGGGATCGCGACCCGGCAGCGGATCGACATCACCCGGCAGTGACGTCCGATCCGCGGCGTTCGCGTATCGTGTCGGCATGGAACCTCGGGGTTGGCTGACGCGGGAGCGGACGGTGGGGTCGCCCGTGCGGTGGGCCGGGCACGGCGCGCTGGCGGGCGGGGTGCTGGCCGCCGGCGTGCTGGCGCCGATGGTCGCGTTCGTCGTCGTGCAGGCCGGGCTCGTCTTCCCGCTGCGCCTCGTGCTGGTGCTCGCGGCGCTCGTCGGCGCGGGGACCGGTGCGGGCGGGCTGCTGGGGCTCCTGCAGCCGCTGGCGCTGGAGCGGCTGCGCGGCCGGGTGTCGCTGCCCGTGATCGTGGTCGGCCAGGTGGCGGTCGGGGCGGCGGTCGCGGCCGCGGCCGTCGGGGCGACGCTGTGGGTGTGGGCGTTCCCGGTCGTCGCGGCGCCGGCGGGGCTGGCGGGGCTCGCGGGCGGCTTGCTGATGCTGCTCGGCTGGCTGCCCGTGACGATGGCGCTCGTGCTGCGGCGGGCGGCGTGGCCGGTGACGGTCGCGGCGTCGGTGGGGGCGGGCGGGCTCGCGCTGGGGACCTTCCTGCTGATGGGGTGGTGAATGGCGGACGCGGCGCGCGGGTGGCTGACGCGGGAGCGGACGGTGGGGTCGCCGGTGCGGTGGGCCGGCCACGGGGCGCTGGCGGGGGCGATGGTGCCGCTGTCGCTCCTCGGGCTGCTGACCGCGCTGCAGCTCGCGGTGCCGCCGTGGTTCCTGGTGCAGGCGTTCCTGGGGCTGGCGGCGGTGGGGGCGGCCGTCGGCGGCGCGGTGGGGCTGGTCGAGCCGGTGCTGATGGACCGGCTGCGCGGGCGGGCGGGGCTGCCGGCGATCGTGTGCGGGCAGGCCGCGCTCGGGGCGTTGGCGAGCGCGGCCGGCTGGGTCGGCTACACCACCTGGAACGCCGGGGTCTTCGACCCGGTCATGCTCTGGTTCGCGGCGGTGGCGGGCGCCGCGGGCGCGGCCACGATGCTGGTCGGGTGGCTGCCGGTGACGGTGGCGGTGGTGACGAGGCACCGGGCCTGGCCGATCACCGTCGCGTCGTCGGTGGTGGGCGCGACGGTGGCGTCGGTCGGCGCGGCGTTCCTGGCGTCGATCCTGACCTTCTGAGCGGAAGCAACAGCGCCGATGACGGAAAGGCGCCCGATGACGGAATCACGCCCGACGCCTTTCCGTCAATTGACGGAAACGCGTCGGGCGTGATTCCGTCACGCCCGCCGCCCGGCCCTGCGCGCACTCCAGCCGCGGCTACTCGCGGCCGATCCGGAGCTCGGTCTGGCCGAGCTGCAGCGTGTGCTCGCGGCCCTCGAGGCGGACCTCGCCGGCCAGCGGCCGCCCGTCCACCAGCGTCGGGTTCTTGGACTCGAGCGCGCGCACCAGCAGCGCGGCCCCGTCCTGCACCAGCTCGACCTGGAGGCGCGAGACGTGCGGGTCGTCGAGCTGCGCATCGGCCTTGGACGAGCGCCCGACGCGCAGCCCCCGCGCCGACACCGGCCAGCGCTGCCGCCCCGCGGTCAGCACCCAGGTCGCCTGCGCCGGGAGGCCGAGCGTGACGGTCTCGTCCTCGCCGTCGGGCTCGCGCCGGTAGACGCGGGTGGGCGCCTGCGACGCCCCGGTGCGCTCGAAGCGGGTGGCCTCGGGCGGGGGCTCGGTGCGCTCGGTGGTGGCCGCGCCGATGCGCGCGGCGCCCGCGCGAAGCGCACCTGGACGGGCGAGCCTCCTCCTCGAGCACGGCCTCGTCCATGGCGGCGGTGCGGACGGCCTCGGTGGCGTCCTCGGGTCGACCCGCCGTCGGCGAAGCGCTCGGTCGGGTGCGCGGTGGCCTCGACCTCGGTGGAGGCGTCGAGGTCGTGGTCGTGGTCGCCGGTGACGGCGAGCAGCGCCCCGGTGTCGACGTCGGGCCGCGGCCAGCGCGTGCCGCTGTCGGCGAGGAGCGCGTCGGTGTCCTCCTCGGGGTCCGGCGTGGCGCGCGGCCGGCCGCGCCGCGCGACGGGCAGGCTGCGGAGGGTGTCGCGCTCGGCGTCGTCGTCGGGGCGAGGGGAGGGGACGCGCTGCCGGTCGAGCGGCTGCGGGGCCTCGGCGGCGTGGCGGGCCTGGCGGCGGCGCCGTCGGCTGCGCGGGGTGTCGGCGGCGGGCTCGGGGGGGGGGCCGCTGGGGAGCGTGCGGATGGGTCGGGGCGTCGTCGGCGCCGCGGGAGCGCGCGGGCGCGCGGCCGGTGGGGACGGCCTCGGTCTCCCCGTCGTGCTCGTCGTGCCCGTCGTGCCCGTCGGGCTGCGGGGCCGCGCGCCGTGCGGACGCAGCGGGCGCCGTCGCCGGAGCGGCGCTCGCCCTGGCGGGTCGGCGCTCCCGCGGCGCCGTGACGGCGTCCGCCTCCGGGTCGGGCGCGGCCCGCGCCGCAGCGCCCCGGCCGACGCCCGCGGGGCTTCGGCGCCGCGACGCTGCCGCCGCCGTCGCCCCGAGTCCGGCTCTGCCGGCTTCGCAGTGCCTGGCACTCTCGTCCCGGCGGCCTTCCGCGCCGGCGGCGTCGCCGCAACGCTCTCCTCGCCGTCGTCCTCGTCGCCGCCCACGTCCTGCGTCGCCATCGGCGCTTCGGCAGCCCGCTTCGCCGGCTTCGCCGGCTTCCCCGTCCCGGCCGCCTTCCGCGCAGGCTTCCGCGCCGGCGGCGCCGCCGCGACGCTCTCCTCGTCGTCGTCGTCGTCGTCGTCGTCGCCGAGCCCCCACGGGTCCTCGACCTCCTCGTCCACCACGTCCAGCGCCCCCGTCCGCGCCGCGTCCCCGAGGTCCCAGTCCTCCGCCTCCTCGACGACCTCCCCGACCGCCTCGTCCACCACCGGCTCGTCCTCGTCCTCGACCACCGCCGCCGCCGGCGTCGGCTCCGGCAGCAGCCCCAGCGCCTTCGTCCCGCGCCCCGCAGCCGCTCCGAGATCGCCCCCACCGTGCTCGGCGCCAGCTGCCGGTGCACGCTGTACAGCCACCGCTCCTTCACGTACAGCGGCCCGTCCGCCAGCCCGTCCGACGCGGCCAGCACCACCCCCGGCGGCAGCTGGCTCACCGCCGTCGCCCCCTCCTGCGCCCTCCGGCAGCCGCGACAGCAGGTCGTCGATCCGCGCCTGGTCGTTCTTCCGCGTCAGCCGCCCCACCGCCCAGGTGTTGATGTTCCCGAGCCCGCGCACGTCCACCGACATCGGGTTCTGCGTGGCCAGCAGCATCGCCACCCTCGCCGACCGCGCCTGGCGCACCAGCAGGTTCAGCGGCGCCTTCGACGGCGGGTTGTGCGGCGCCGATGGGTAGAACGCCTGCTTCGCGTCGCCGCCGCCGAGCTCGTCGACGTAGATCAGCAGCCGCGTGCCGCGCTGCTGCCCGTCTTCCGCATCCACCGGTAGATGTCGGCGCACAGGGTGCCGAGGACGGCCGCCTGCTCGGTGAAGTCCGCCACGTGCCCCAGGTAGACGATCGACAGCGGCACCCGCCCCTCGGGCACGCGCCCCAGCAGCGTCTCGACGGTGAGCCGCAGCCCCTCGTACCGCAGCTTCTCCGCCCCGAGCAGCCGGCTGTTCAGCTTCTGCATCAGCCGCTTCTTGTCGCGGTCGGGCAGGTAGTCCGACATCGCCATGCCGCCCATCGCCTCGAACGGCGGCATGGCCACGAGCTCGAGGATGCGCGCGATGCCGGCCGCGCCGTCGAGCGCCTCGCCCTGGTCGGCGCACCACCGCACCAGCTCGACGAGCTTCACCGCGGGCTCGTTCTTCTTCAGCGTGGCGGGCGTGCCGTACATCGCGAGCGCGAAGCCGTGGACGAGCGCCTGGATGAGCTCGTCGCGCTCCTCCCGCTCGAGCGCGCTCTGCGGCGGATCGGGGAACGACGGCAGCGCCGAGAGCGCCACCCGCTGCCCCAGGCTCGAGTTCGGCGTGAACAGCCGCACCCAGGCGCGCTCGGCGTACGTCCGCGCCCGCGCGGGGTCGGCGCCGTGGCCCTCGAGCCCGCCAACGAACTCCTCGGCGACGGTGCCGCCCTCGTCGCCGAACACGTCCGACAGCGCCTCCGCCTCGGCCATCGGCCCGGTCAGCGCCATCGAGGCCAGGTCGCCCTTGAAGTCGACGGCGATGACGGGGATGCCCGCCAGCACGGCCTCCTCGACCAGGCCCTTGCAGAACACGGTCTTGCCGAAGCCCGACGCCCGCAGACGAAGGCGTGGCGCACCAGCGCGTCGGCCTCCAGCTCGACGGGCTCGCCGCGCTGCCAGTCGCCGTGCTCGTCGCGCGTCGCGCGGTGTCCCAGCAGCAGCCGTCGCGCCATCCGCCCTCCGCCCCCCGTCCTAAACCGTCCGGCCCCCGGCGCCATCCCCCCACCGACGGCGCGGTCCGCCCTTGCCGGATAGGGCGGAACGGATGGCGTCGCGCACCCGCACGTCCAGGCTGTGGACCCACCGGCGAGACGGCGGACGCGCGGGCGCGCTGTCGGTCGCGCTCGCCGTGGTGCTGGTGGCGTGCCTCCTCGCGCTGACGATCGCCGGGCGCGAGGTCCGCGCGCCGCCCGCGCCGATGGCCGCCGCCGTCACGTTCCTGCCGTACCTGTACGCCGCGGTCATCACCGTCCTGTCGCTCGCCTGGGTCGTGTTCCGCGACCGCTGGGTGCTCGCCGCCTCCGTCGTCGGCCTGATCACGCTCGCCGCGGCGATGTGGGGCCCGAGCTGGCGCGGGCAGCCGATCGCGGCCGAGGGCGTCGACGTCCGCGTGATGAGCTGGAACCTCCGCCGCCTGTGGGGCGGCCCCGACGACGGCGGCGACGCGCGCGCCTGCGCCGTCCGCGGCATCGAGGGCGAGTCCCCCGACGTCCTCACGCTGCTGGAGGTCTCGCAGGAGGACGTCGACGCGCTCGCCTCGGAGCTGCAGCTCGAGTGCGTCCACCACGCCTACTACGAGAACGGCGGCCCGCGCACCGGCGGCCTCGCGGCCTGCGTCAAGCGCGGCGGGCGCTGGTCGCTCCGCAACGGCAAGGGCCTGCGCTACGTCGACCACGCCGACTGGTACTACGTCTTCGCCGAGATCGCGCGCGGCGAGGCCGTGTTCAACCTGCTCGCCGTGCACCTGTCGCCCTACGAGTACGTGGCGAAGAAGATCCGCACCTCGGTCGAGCAGCTCGGCCGCGGCACGCCGGGCACGATCGTCGACCTGTCGCGCCAGGGCGAGGACGTGGTGAAGGGCCAGGCCGACCAGTCCGCCGCGCTGCTCGAGCGGGTCGACAAGTTCCGCGATCCGACGGTGGTGGCGGGCGACTTCAACAGCACCCGCGACACGGCGCTGCACGCCTCGCTGCGCACCCGGCTGCTCGACGCCTGGGAGGTCGGCGGGGCGGGGTTCGGCGGGACGGTGCAGCTGTTCGACCGGCTGCCGCTGCGCATCGACTACGTCTACGTGACCGAGCAGTTCCACGTGAAGGAGACGCGCGTGCTGCCGCTCGGCTGCTCCGACCACCACCCGGTCGTGACGGACCTCACGCTCACCGGCTGGACGGACGAGTGAGCGACTGGCGCACGCTGAACCGGAAGCACTGGGACGAGCGCGTCCCGTTGCACGTGCAGAGCGCGTTCTACGACGTGGCGGGCTGGCGTGCCGGCCGCGACAGCCTGCAACCCTTCGAGGTCGAGGAGGTGGGCGACGTCGCGGGGAGCTCGCTCGTGCACCTGCAGTGCCACTTCGGGCTCGACACACTCTCGTGGGCGCGGCGCGGCGCCCGGGTCACCGGCGTGGACTTCTCCGGCGAGGCGGTCGCCGCGGCCAGGTCGCTGGCGGCCGCATCCGGGCTGGCGGCCCGCTTCGTCGAGGCCGACGTCTACGACGCGCCGACCGCCCTCGGCACCACCTACGACATCGTCTACACGTCGCACGGCGTCCTCTCCTGGCTCCCCGACCTCGACGGCTGGGCGGCAGTCGTGGCCGCGCTGCTGCGCCCCGGCGGCTTCCTCTACCTCTCGGAGTTCCACCCACTGTCGTGGTGCCTCGACCAGGGCGCGCCGACGCCGCAGCTCGGCCGCGACCCCGAGCACGACTACTTCGTGGCCGAACCGCTCGCCTTCGCCGACCCGGGCAGCTACGCCGACCGCGGCGCACGCACCGCCTGCGACGCCACCATCGAGCACCAGCACCGCCTCGGGCAGGTCGTCACCGCGCTGTGCGCCCGGGGCTTCGCCCTCGACTTCCTCCGCGAGCGCGACTGGACCCTGTACCCGCAGTTCCCCTGGCTCCGCCGCGAGGGCGATCGCTACGTGCAGCCCGGGGCGCGCGTGCCGCTCCTGTACTCGCTGCGGGCGCGGCGCTGAGCGTCACTGCGGCCAGAGCACCCAGGCGTCCTCGAACACGGCCAGGTCGCCGTCCACCCCGAAGGCCAGCGCCCCCAGGCTCCCCGCCGGCCCCGGCACCGCCACCGCGAAGCTCCGCGCCGCCGGCCGCTCGCCCTCGGGCGCCAGCGCCTCCCACGCGCCGTCCGCCGGGTCGAAGCGCCACAGGTCGCGCCGCACCGTCGTCCCCATGGGCGAGTCGGTGCCGTAGCCGTAGTACAGGCGCTGGCCGTCGGTGGCGGTGAACGGGAAGCGGCGGCCGTCGGGCGGATCCGTGGACGGCGGCAGCGCCGTCCAGGCCTCGGCCGCAGGATCGAAGCGCCAGACCTCGCTGTCGAAGCCGGCGCCGCCCATGCCGCCGACGAGCAGCGCCGTCCCGTCGTCGAGGGCCACCATGCCGGCGTCGTAGCGGGCGGACGGGCCGGCGAGGTCCAGCGCCGTGAAGGCGCCGGTGGCCGGGTCGTAGCGCCAGGTCTCGCCCGAGACGGCGTTGCTGGCGCCGCCGAAGACGTAGCCCCGGTCCTGCGCGACGGAGAAGAACGCCCAGCAGCCCACGGGGTGCGCGGCCGCGCCGCCGGCGTCGAGGGGCGTGGACTCGCCGGTGGCGAGGTCGATGCGCTCGGCCGTGGGCTCGTCGCGGAACCCGCCGTTGCGCCCGCCCACCAGCACGAGCTGCTCGCGCGTGGGGTCGTGCAGCGCGCAGCCGCAGTAGCGGCCCGTCTGCAGCGCGCCGACGGCGCTGGCGTGGAGCGCCTCGTCGGCCTGCACCGAGAGCGCGTCGGTGAGGATGCGCTGGTCGGCGTCGAGGCCGCCGACCTGCAGGGCGCCGGCGCCGAGCGCGCCCCAGCGGGGGACGACGCCGTCCACGTCGAGCGGCGACCAGTGCAGGGCGCCCGCGGGCGCCGTCCCGGTGTCGACGGTGCCGGTGTCGACGGGCTCCGGGTCGGGCCCCGAGCACCCCAGCATCGTCACGGCGAGTCCGAACCTCCACACGCGGCACCTCCGCCGCACCGGTGGGGGCTCGGCCGCCGTCGTGAAGGCGCTACGCCAGTGGCGCCACGCGCGGATCGATCAGCGGGATCTTCAGCTGCTGCCCGACCTCGATCTTGTTCGCGTCCGCCAGGCCGTTCGCCGTCGCGATCTGCTGGTACTTGTCGGCCTCGCCGTACCAGTGCTTCGCGATCGTCCCGAGCGTCTCGCCCTTCGCGACCGTGTGCACGGGCGTCTGCACCGGCGGGATGCGCAGCAGCTGGCCCGGGTAGATCTCGTCCGGGTCGTTGAGCATCGGCTTGTTCGCGTCGAAGATCGCGTCGTACAGCCGGATGACGCCGCCGTAGTACTTCTTCGACAGCAGCGACAGCGTGTCGCCCTTCACCACCGTGTGGTAGGTCGCCGGCGGGGCGGGCGTCTCCACGCGGATCTGGTCGTCGACCTGGGCCACGCCCTCGGTGTTCCCGGCCACGAGCACGGCCTTCTCCTTGTCGGCCTGCGCGAACGCCGTGCCCGACACCGTCGCCTTGCGCCCGTCGAACTTCACGTCGAGGCCGGCGATCGGGATGTACGACAGGATCGCCGCCTCGATGTCGGCCGCGACCGCCGACAGCTCGAGGCTCTTCTTCGCGGCGGCGTCCGACGCCTCCTTCGCCGCGGCCGCCGCCGCGACCGCCGCCTCGCGCGCCTGGTCGGCCTCGGCGGCCTTGCGGCCCCCGAACATGCCGATCTTGCGCCCCACATCCTGAACGAAGTCGATCAGACCCATCGCGGTTCCTCCGCGCCAGCGGTATCCCGCTGGCGCCTCGGAACGACCTCAGTTCGCGTCGTCTTCGCCGGTGCCCGCGTCGGCCTTCTCCTCGGCCTCGTCGGGCTCCTCGGGGGGCGGCTCCGGGGCGCCGATGACGCGCACCGTGACCTTGCCGTCGACGTAGTCGATCTCGGCCCGCCCGCCGTGGCGCAGCTCGCCGAACAGGATCTCGTCGGCCAGCGTGCGCTTGACGTGCTCCTGGATGACGCGCCCCATCTCCCGCGCCCCGAACTCCGGCTTGTAGCCCTCCTGCAGGAAGAACTTCCGCGCGGCGTCGGTGGCCGACAGGGTGATGTTGCGCTCGACGAGCTGGTGCTCGAGCTCGAGCAGGAACTTGTCGACGATGAGCAGGATCACCTCCTCGGGGAGGTGGTCGAACGTCACGATGGCGTCGAGCCGGTTGCGGAACTCCGGCGGGAACACGTCCTTCAGCACGCTGTCGGCCCGCGACGACCCGACCGACGGCTGGAACCCGAGCCCCGAGCGGGCCTGCTCCCGCGCGCCGGCGTTGGTCGTGAGGATGATGATGGTGTTGCGGAAGTCGGTCTTGCGCCCGTTGTTGTCGGTGAGCGTGGCCGAGTCCATCACCTGCAGCAGGATGTTGAAGATGTCGGGGTGCGCCTTCTCGATCTCGTCGAGCACGACGACCGAGTGCGGCGACTTGTGCACGGCGTCGGTCAGCTGCCCGCCCTGCTCGAACCCGACGTAGCCCGGGGGCGCGCCGATGAGCCGCGTGACCGCGAACTTCTCGCTGTACTCCGACATGTCGAACTTGTGGAACGCCACGCCGAGGTGCAGCGCCAGCTGGCGCGCGAGCTCGGTCTTGCCCACGCCGGTGGGCCCGGCGAACAGGAAGCTGCCCACGGGCTTGTTCAGGTGGCCGATGCCGGCGCGCGAGAGCTTGATCGCCGAGACCACGGCCTCGATCGCCTTGTCCTGCCCGAAGATGACGCGCTGCAGGTCGGGCTCGAGGTTCTTGAGCTTGTCGCGGTCCTCGGTGTTGACCTGCTTCGGCGGGATGCGCGCGATGCGGGCCACCGTCTCCTCGACGTCGCCCACCTTCACGAGGGGCCGCCCGGCGAGGCGCACGGCGGCGCCCACCTCGTCGAGCACGTCGATGGCCTTGTCGGGCAGCTGCCGGTCGTTGATGTAGCGGCTCGACAGCTTGGCCGACTGCTCGACGGCGTCCTCCGCGTACTTGAGCTGGTGGTGCTCCTCGTACTTCGTCTGCAGCCCGCGGAGGATGGCGATGGCGTCCTCGAGCGTGGGCTCGGCGACCTCGATCGACTGGAAGCGCCGCGCCAGCGCTTTGTCCTTGCCGAAGCTGTGGCGGAAGTCCTCGTGGGTCGTGGAGCCGATGCAGCGCAGGCGGCCCGACGCGAGCGCCGGCTTGAGCAGGTTGCTCGCGTCCATCGAGCCGCCCGTGGTGGCCCCGGCGCCCACGATGACGTGGATCTCGTCGATGAAGAGGATGGCCTCCTCGTTGTCTTCGAGCGCCTGGATGACGCCCTTGAGGCGGTCCTCGAAGTCGCCGCGGTAGCGGGTGCCGGCCATCAGCGCGCCCATGTCGAGCGCGTAGATGTGGACGCCCTTGAGCATCTCGGGGACGTTGCCCTCGTAGATGGCCTTGGCGAGCCCCTCGACGATGGCCGTCTTGCCGACGCCCGAGTCGCCGATGAACAGCGGGTTGTTCTTGCGGCGGCGCGCGAGGACGTGGACGGCGCGCTGCAGCTCGTCCTGCCGGCCGATGAGCGGATCGATGCGGCCCTCGGCGGCGCGCTCGTAGAGGTCGGTCGTGAAGTCGGCCAGCGCCTCGTTGGGGGAGCGCTTCTGCTCGTCGCCCTCGCCCATGCCGGCCGGCGGCCCGACGTCCTTGCGGGCGCCGCGCTTGCGGATGCCGTGGCTCACGTAGCTGACCACGTCGAGCCGATCGACGCCCTGCTTCTTCAGCATGAAGACGGCGGGCGAGTCGGGCTCGGCGTACAGCGCGACGAGGACGTTGCCGCCGTCGACCTGGCCCTTGTTCTGGCTCTGGACGTGCAGCAGCGCGCGGTTGAGGACGCGCCGGAACCCGAGCGTCTGGATGGGCTCGTAGTCGCCCTCGATCTCGATCGGGTCGACCCCCTCGAGGTACTCGACCAGCTCGCGCTCGAGGCCCTTCAGGTCGGCCCCGCACGCCTCGAGGATCTCGGACGCCCGGGGGTCGTGGAGCAGGCCGTACAGCAGGTGCTCCAGGGTCAGGAACTCGTGACGACGCTGCCGCGCGTCCTCGAGCGCCATCCCCATCGCTACACGGAGATCGTCACTGAACATCGCTTGCTGCTCCCTGAAAGACTACGGTGCCGCTCACTCCGGCTCCATCGTGCACTGCAGCGGGTGGCCCGACTCTTTCGCCACCTCGTGGACCTGCGCCATCCGCGTCTCGGCGACCTCCCGGCTGTAGATGCCGGCCACGCCGATGCCGCTGTTGTGGATGTGCAGCATGATCCGCGTCGCCGAAGGCTGGGAGTGGCGGAAGATCGTCATGAGCACCCAGACGACGAACTCCATCGGGGTGTAGTCGTCGTTGAGGAGGATGACCTTGAACTTCTTCGGCTCCTTGGTCTTCTCCCGGGTGAGTACGTCCTCTTGCTGCTGATCTTTCCGCTTGTCGGACATCTGTGCCCCTACCCTGGCCCCTGGGCGGCGCCGACACCCTCCAGGTATCGATCGAGGATACGACCTGGCGGGCGCCCTGCCCGTTCGGGGGGGGTGGGTCCACGATCGGGGTGCGCTCGCCGGCAGGGTATCTTCGGCGACAGGCGGGGGGCAGGGACGGATGAGGCGGAGCCGACAGCGCGCACCGGATCTGCTGGAGGCGTTCGACCGCGCCGCGCTCGTCGCCGCGCTCACGGTGCGCGCGGCGCCCGGCGAGGCGATCGCCTGGGTGGAGCGCGGCGGGCGCGGGCGGATCGGCGCGTCGGCGTGGATGATCCTCGAGGTGCTGCTCGACCAGGCCGTCGCGCCCGTCGTCTCCGTGGCGCGGCTCGACGGGCTGGCGGTGGCGGCGCGGTCGCTGCGGCTCGCCGACGAGGCGCACGCGTCGCTGTTCCCGCAGCGCCTCGGGGTGACGGAGGCGCGCCCGGGCGCTGGGGCTGCTCGAGCTGCCGCTCGGGGCCACGCCCGCGGACGTGAAGGGCGCGCATCGGCGGGCCGCCAAGCGGCTGCACCCGGATCGGCTGGTGGGCGCGTCCACGCCGCACCGGCTGCGTGCGGAGCGGCAGCTGGCGCTGCTCAACGGGGCGCGGGACCTGCTGGCGCGCGGCGAGGGGCTCATCGTCAACGCGGCCGACGACGTGACGCTCGGGGCGCCGACGTTCGACCCCGAGGACGCGCCGACGGTGGTGTGGGACGAGCCGGTCGTCGAGGAGGACGCCGAGACGGTCGTGCTCGACGACGTGTCGCTGGAGGCTGCGGAGCTGTGGCGCTGAAGGTCGGGATCGTGGGGGCGGGGGCCATCGGGACGTACGTGGGCGGGCGGCTGGCGCTCGGCGGCGCCGACGTGGTGCTGGTCGGGCGGCCGTGGCTCGCGGAGCGGGTGGCGGCGGGGCTGTCGCTGTCGCGGTGGGGGCAGGGGACGGTGGCGCTGCCGGCGGATCGGCTGCGCGTGGCGACGGAGATCGAGGCGGTCGCGGGCTGCGACGTGGTGTTCGTGGCGACGAAGGCGAAGGACACGGCGTCGGTGGGGGCGGCGCTGGCGGCGCTGCCCCCGCGCGAGCGCGCCATTCGATATGCCAGCCTGCAGAATGGGTTGAAGAGCGCGCAAGTGCTGCAGGGGGCGCTGCCCGGGCGGGTCGTGTGGCCGGGGGTCGTCTCGTTCAACGTGGTCTGGGCCGACGACGGGGCGCGGCTGCACCAGGGCACCTCCGGCCCCGTGGTCCTGCCGCCCGACGCCGCCGACGTGATCGCCGTGATGCGGGCCGGCGGCCTCGAGGCCGAGACCCACCCCGACGTGGTGGGCGTGCAGTGGATGAAGCTGTTGTTCAACCTGAACAACGCCGTGAACGCGCTGTCGGGGCTGACCCTGCGGGAGCAGCTCGTGCAGCGCAGCTTCCGTCGGGTCATGGCCGAGGTGGTCGACGAGGCGCGGGCCGTGATGCGGGCCGCCGGGGTGCGGCCGCGGGGGGTCGGCACGATGCAGCCGTGGCTCGTGGCGCCCGTGCTCCGGCTGCCGGACGTGCTGTTCTTCCGGGTCGCGAGCGCCATGATCCGCATCGACCCCGAGGCGCGCTCGTCCATGGCGGAGGACCTGCGCGCGGGGCGCACCACCGAGGTCGACGAGCTCAACGGCGAGATCGTGCGGCTCGCGGCCGGGGCGGGGGTGGCGGCGCCGCGCAACGCGAAGCTGGTGGCGCTGGTGCACGAGGCCGAGGCCTCGCCGCGGACGTGGGCCGGGCCCGAGCTGCTGGCGGCGCTGGGCGGCGCGGCGTAGACTCCGCGGATGACGATTCTCGCTGCATGGTGTGCGGTGGCGCTGGCCCGGCCGGAGCCGCTGCCCGACAACCACGTGCCGCGGGCCGGCAACCCCCCGGTGGAGGCCGCGCCTGCGCCCGCGCCCGAACTCGCCGCCGAGGAGGGGGCGCGGCTCGAGGTCGACGCCAAGGTGCCCGCCGAGATCCTCGTGAGCGGGGTGAAGCTCGGGCAGCTCTACTTCCCCGGGGAGGCGTCGTTCAAGATCGTGCCGGGCGAGCACGTGCTGCGGATCTACGTGAACGGGCAGCCCACCGATCTGCCCGTGACGCTGCGGGCCGGCGAGCGGACGCGGGTGCTCGTGGGGCGCTCCGGGGTGAGCCTCGAGGCCGCCGACGAGGCCGGGGCGTCGCCCGTGGTCGAGGGGCCGGTGGCGGTGCAGTTCCGGCTCGCGGGCGACGGCACGGCGCGGGTCGTGCTCGATGGGCGGCCGGTGGCGTCGCTGCAGCCCGGGGCGCCGGTGATGGTGGACGTGGGGGTCGGGGTGCACCCGCTGTCGGTGCGCTCGGGCGACGGCACGGCCATCTGGGCGACCGGGAGCCTCGAGGTCCAGGGCGGGGACGGGCTCGTGGTGCAGGTGGCGGAGGGGCGGATGCCCGAGGTGTCGGGGCCCGGCGTCTTCCACTGAGAGCCGGCGAGCCCGGGGCGTCGTGACGGAAACGCGCCCGACGCGTTTCCGTCGTCAGCGGCGGCGGCGATGGAGCGCGGCGAGCAGCACCAGCCCGGCCAGGCCCGGCGGCGCGCCGCCCGTCCCGCAGCCGCAGCCCGGCTCCGCCGCGATCACGTGCGGCTGGCTCGGCACCAGGTCCGCGCCGCCCACGTCGTCATCGTCGTCGCCGCCGGGCGGGAGCGTCGCGTCGTCGTCGTCGTCGTCGCCCGGGGGGGCCGCCGTGTCCGGCGCCGTCCCCGTCTCCGCCGTCTCCTGCGGGGTCACGGCGCAGGCCACGTCGAGGTCGAAGCCGCTGACCGCGCCCTCCCAGCCGTCCACGACCACCACGTACTCGACGCCGGCGGCCGCATCGAAGGTCACCGCCTCGTCGTCGCCGTTCGGGTTGCTGGACGCCGCCACGCAGTCGTCCCCGGCGCAGCCCGTGCTCCCGACCACGTACAGGTCGAGGTCGGCGGCGAGCCCCGTCAGCGACAGCGTCACCGGCGTGTCCACGGGCGACGACAGCGTCCACGACAGCTCGGGCCCCGTGTACACGTAGTCGGTGCAGCCGTAGGTCCAGGTCGCGTTGGTGGAGCCGGCGGCGTCGTTGGCGCTCTGGACGTGGTCGCCGCAGGCGAGCGCCGCGACGGGCTCGCAGGTGGGCGGCGGGCCGCAGGTGTTGTCGGGCAGCCCGCCGTGGACGCCCTGTGCGATCCAGTAGCTCGGCGGCGCCGAGCAGGGGCCGTCGAACGGGTCCTCGGGGGTGCCCGCCGTCTCCACCTGGAAGTGCAGGTGCGGCCCCGTCGAGAAGCCCGACGAGCCCATCTCGCCCATCTTCTGCCCGCACACGACGCTGTCGCCCACGCCGACGAGCACCGAGAACTGCTTGAGGTGGCCGTAGATGGTGACCTTGCCGTCGGCGTGCTGGAGGTAGACGTAGTTGCCGAAGCCGCCGCCGCCGGCGCAGTTGCCGGTGGTGCAGCGGTCGAACTCGCCGTCGTGCATGGCGATGACGGTGCCATCGGCGGCCGCGGTGACGTCGCGGCCGGCGTCCATGCCGGTGAAGCCGCCGCCGCCGAAGTCGGAGCCGTCGTGGCCGGCGTAGGTGATGGAGCCGCAGTCCCAGTCGGTGACGCCGCCGTGGTCGCGGTAGGCGGTGGGGTAGAACGAGCCGTAGTCGGCGGCGGACGTGGGGAACGCGTAGTCCTGGGCCGAGGCGGCGACGGCGAGCCAGAGCAGGGTCATCGGGCCTCCGCGGGCAGGGCGACGGCGTGGGGCTGGCCGGTGGCGTCGGTCCAGGTCAGCTGCCCGTCGGCGAAGGCGGGCGCGGCCGTGGGGACGGGGACGAAGCCCGCGGGCGGCTCGCCGACGGCGTGCTTCGCGCGGGCGAGGCCGGCGTTCGTGAGCTGCTGCGGGGCGCCGCCCGCGAACGGGACGAGCCCGACCGCTGCGAGGCCCTCGGGGGCGTAGACGAAGGCGACCCAGCGGCCGTCGGGCGACAGGGCGGGGCGGTCCGGCGAGCCCTCGGCGAGGAGCACGCGGGTGGCGGCGCCTTCGCGGGCGACGAGGCGGGTGAGGGGGCCGTGACCGATGCGCTCGGCGGTGACCTCGCGGTCGGCGAGGCGGGCGGCGCCGATCACGCCGCCGGGCGGGACGGGGGTGTCGCGGCCGTCGCGAACGTCGCCGCAGGCGAGCAGAGTGAACACGATGTATGCGAGCATCCCGACCCAGTAGCCTGCTGGGCCGTCGGCGGCGAATGCCGGAGGAGCGGCGTCGGACGGGGCGGGTGGAGGCCCGGCACCGATCTACCTCCGCGCCAGGATGAATCGCGCGGCTTCCCCGATTCCTGCTCCGTTCACGAGGTTGCTCCTGCGTGCCCAGGAATCGGGAAGCCATTTCGGCGCGCACGCGCCAGTAGAGATCGGGTCGGGCCCGATCCGCCTCCGGAGGCGGCATAATGAGGGAACTCCCTGGACGAACGGCGACAGGGGGTGCCGATGCCCGGGACCGATCTGCCTCCGGACCAGGATGAAATCGGGTCGGGCCCGATCCGCCTCCGATGCCTGGCACCGATCTGCCTCCGGGCCAGGATGAAATCGGGTCGGGCCCGATCCGCTTCCGGAGGTGGAATTCTCGGCGATTTACCGGGTGAATGGCGCTGTCAGCGCGAGATGCCCGGGACCGATCTGCTTCCGTTTCAGGATGCAAACAGGTCGGGCCCGATCTGCCTCCGGTTTCAGGATGCAAACAGGTCGGGCCTGATCTGCCTCCGGCCGAACCCACGCTCCCGCCGCGCGTCACTGGCAGCTGCAGCCCGTGGACAGGTTCGTGCAGGTCACGCTCACCCCCACGCCGAGCCACCCGATGCTGTCCGCCGTGCACGCCACGTCGTCGGGCACGTTCTCGTCGGCCATGCCCGTCGCCCAGTCGCTGCCGACGAGCTCGAGCGTGGAGACGGTGCCGCGCAGGAAGGCGCCGCCGCCGGTGGCCGCCGTGTTCCGCCGGAACACGCTGTCGGTGTCGACAGCCGACGACTGGTCGAGCACCAGCGCCCCGCCCTGGCTCGTCGCGACGTTGTCCTCGACCAGGCAGCGCTCGAGCGTCAGGTCCGAGTACAGCAGGTCGACGGCCGCACCGTTGACGCCGACGTTGCGCGCGAGCGTCGTGTCGACGAGCGACAGCGTCCCGCTGTAGGCGCGGATCCCGCGGTCGAGGTTGTCGGAGATGGCGACGCGCTCGGTGGTGAGGGTGTGCCCGAGCCCGAAGACGCCCTCCAGGTAGACGCCGCCCACCCCGTCGACCACGGCCAGGTCGCGGAGGACGAGGCTCGTGTGGAAGGCGTGGACGGTCCAGCCGAGGCCGCCGCCGTCGATGACCGTCTGCGCCTCGCCCGCGCCGACGAGCGTGAGGTCGCGCTCGACGTAGACGTTCTCGGGGTACGTCCCGGGGCACACCTCGATGGTGGCGCCGGCGGGTGCCGCGTTCACGGCGCCCTGGATGGTCGTGTAGCCGCCCGCGCCGACGATGGTGACGGGGTAGGGCGCCCCGGCGCAGCCCGCCGTGCTGGTGCCCGTGCCCGTGCCCGTGCCCGTGCCCGTGCCCGTGCCCGTTCATCCGCGTCGCTATCCGCATCCGCGTCGCTGTCCGCATCAGTGTCCGCGTCCGCGTCCGCGTCGCTGTCCGCATCGCCACCCGCGTCCGCCGGGTCATCGGGGGTGCCCGCGCCCGTGTCGCCCTCCGGCAGGGTCACGGTGCAGGCCAGGAGCCAGAACAAGAGCGGGTGGGGCATCGATCCTCCGCCGCCACCTTCGCTTCCGGCGCCCGCCCCCACCAGCATCGCCCTGTTTCAGCTTGAAACGTCCCGCGGTGTGGACGGCAAGCCCTGCTAGCGGTGCTTGCCCTTGCCGCCCTTGCCGCCCTTCCCGCCGCGCCCGCCGCCGCCGGCCTTCCCGCCGCGCCCGCCGCCCGCCGCGTCGTCGTCGTCGTCGCCGCCGGCCGCCGGCTCGTGGAAGCCCACGCCCTGCTCCCCCTCCGGCAGCAGCTCGAACGGCTTGCCGTCCGGCTCCGTCAGCGTCGTGCCGTCGGCCGACACCGTGAACACCCCCGGCGGCTCCCCCTCGGGGTCCATCGCCGCGCCGTCGCCGCCGACCGCCCCGGTGAACCCGGTGATCCGCGCCGTCCACCCCCCGTCGGCCTGCGCGCTCTCCCACGTGCAGTCCATCGTGATCTCGATGTCGCCGAACCGACAGGTCCCGTCCTCGTGGAACGTCACGACCTGCGAGATGTCCCACTCCGGCTTCCCGGCCTTGTCGTCGTCGAAGTAGTAGACGCGCTCGAGCAGCAGCGGGGACTCCCCCGGCTCCTCCACGTCCACCGGCGCGTCGTCGACCGGCGCGGCGTCGTCCGCCGCGCCGCCCCCGCAGGCGAGCGACCAGCCGGTGACGAGTGCGACGATTCCCAGAGCGCGCGACGGGTACGACATGTGGAGTCCTCCGACGCCCCCGGTAACGCGTCGTCAGCAGGTGGAGTGGAGGAGCGCCCCCACGGGCTCCACCCCCACGAGCGCGTTGTACGCCGCCACCGCCTCGTCGGTCTGCAGCACCTCGACCCGCACCCCGCGCGCCTCCAGCCACGCCACCGTCGCGTCGGGCACGCACAGCGCGCGCAGCACGCCCCGCGACAGCACCACCACGGTGGCCCCCGCCGCCACGAGCTCCTCGACGTCCGCCGGCTGGATCCCGGGACGGTGCCGCGTCCCCGTCTCGCGCCAGTCCCACGCCCGCGCGCCGCCGGGGAACAGCTTCACGTCCTTGAACGTGCGCCCGTCCACCTCGATCCGCCCCCAGGCGTGCGCCGTGACGGCCGGCGAGGGGGTCACAGCCCGATCCGCTTCGCGAACGCCTCGAACGTCGGATCGACCTCGCTCCAGCGGATCGCCTTGCGCCCCTCCGGCAGCGCGACCTCCTGCGTGGCCACGACCCGCGGCGCCCCGCCGCCCGCGTAGTCGAGCGCGACGACCTCCTGCCCGTACGTCATGCCGATCGCCACGGCCCGCTTCACGTCGAGGTGCCCGGGCATCGCGACCCCGTCGGTCAGCGCCATCCACGCCCCGCCGCCGCCCTGCGCCGCCCCCTCGAGCTCCCCCGTGCTCCGGGCCATCCCGTCGACGTCGAGGAACGTCAGGTCCTGCACGTCGGCGATCCACGCCGCCAGCGCCGTCCGGTCCGGCGACGCCGGCGGCCACTGCTTCGCAGCCAGCAACGCCACGAGCCGCTGCGGCAACACGTGTCCGAACACCGTCACGAGCCCCTCCTACTCGCTCACCGATAGCCCGGTCTCCCGCTGGATGGCCTCGAGCAGCCCGGCCCGGTACCGCTCGGGCGCCGCGCGGTCGCCGAAGTTCCGCGCGTTGATCGACCCCGAGTTCCAGGTGATCCGCAGCGATCCCCCCTCCCAGAACAACACGAACCCGACGTTGTTGCTGGTGTCGGCGCCGCCGATCCGCTCCATCAGCGCCGCCTCGGCCGCCTGGTGCCCCCCGAACCGCGACACGGTGGGCGCCACCTCGCCGGACTTCAGCGTCGCCCCCTCGCTGGCGAGCGCGATCCAGTTGCCGGTCTCGGGGTTGTACGCCCCCGAGAACGCCGAGCCCTCGTTGTAGAGCGGCAGCACCTCGCTCGCGGCGATGTCGGCGTTCACGTTCGTGAGCGTCGTGTTCTCGCCGTGCGTCCGCTCGCCGCTCCGCCCGAGCTGCTCCTCGAAGAACTCGGTGAGCGGCTCCTCGCCGGCGCTCCGCCCGACGCGGGTGCCCCGCAGCATGCCCACCGCCGCGCGGATGCCGTTGGCCGCGGCGTACATCACCAGCGCCTCGACGGCGACCCCCACCACCTCGCCCCACGCCTCGGCGTGCAGCCGCGCGGCGACCTCGAGCTTGCCCTGGTCGCCCCGCGCGTCGACGACGGCCCCGAGGAAGTCGACGAACGCCCCGCCGATGCTGGCGATCGACTCGCCGATCCACATCAGCAGGAAGCCGAGCCCGAGCCACTCGAGGATGGCGAAGCCCACCTCGGCGCCCGCGGCGGCCCCGGGCAGCGCGCCCGCCCCGCCCGCGAGCGCGCCGATCGCGCCGCCGATGAGCGACGACAGCGCCACGATCCCCACCGCGCCCGCCGCCATCAGCAGCAGCGACTCGACCATCGCCAGGAACGACTCGGTGGCGTGCCGCCCGACGGCCTCGGGGATGTACTGCATCGACAGCGACACGGCGGTGCGCAGGTCCGCCATGATCTCGCCGACGCGCTCGAGCGCCTGCGCCACCCCGAGCGAGTCCGCCGCCTCGTAGCTGTACGAGCCCGAGCTGACCACGCCCTGCAGGCTCGCCGCGAACGCCTGGCTCGGCACCCAGATGAAGCGATCGGCCTGGAACGACACGGAGCGCCAGCCGTCGACCGAGTCGGGCACCTCGATGCCGTTCACGTGGGCCAGCACGTTGACGTAGAACCGCAGGTCCTGGCCCCAGTCGTCGGCCGCGAAGCCGTAGGCCTGGCGCGCGATGTTGATGGCGTAGCCGTCCTCCCCGGCGGGGACGCGCTTCAGGTGCGCGTTGGGCTCCGGCATCGGGTGGTCGGGCGCCGACCACAGGTAGTCGCTCGCGGCGTAGCCCGTGCGGCCGTCGGCGGTGGCGACGAACGACCAGCCGCCCGCGTAGGCCGACAGGATCTGGACGGTGGTGTCGAACGCCAGCTCGCCGGCCACGGGCGCGTCGGTGCTCGGCGCGCTGCGCAGGCGCAGCCTGGGGTCGCCGTCCCAGGCGACCTTGCCGGTCTGGTTGACGGGACGGCCGCCCGGCAGCATCTCGTCGGCACCGCCGGTGGGCGCCGGCGCGGGCGCGTCGCCGGCGGGGGCCTCCTGCAGGTGGACGCCGGGCCCACGCGTGGCGGTGACGCCGCCCTCGAGCCCGCCCTCGCCCGCCTCCGCCTCGGCCTCGGCGCCGCCGCCGGCGCCCTCGGGCTGCAGGACGTGGATGGCCTCGTGGCGCGCGGTCTCGGGCGAGGCGTCGCTGCGCAGCAGCACGGACTCGCCGTCGGTCGCGCCGTGGGCGCCGTAGGCGTTGAGGACGAGGTCGGCGAGGCCGCCCTGGAGGGTGGGGACGGCGCCGGCGTCGAAGCCGAGCTCCTCGCCGAGCATCCCACCGTAGGGCATGCCGGGCGAGGCCTGGCGCGCCGCCTGGCCGAAGAGGCCCTCGGGCGAGAGGTTGGCGGCGAGGAAGGCGTTGCCGTACCCCCCGTCGGGGGACGAACCGCTGGTGGGCGTGGGCGGAGCTGCGCCCTGCCCGGTCTGGGGCGCTCGGGACTTGGACATGTGGAGCCTCGTGAGGAGTCGAAGCTCCAAGGCGGTATCACGTCGGGTACCGCCTGCAAGCGCCCGTCAGGCGACGGCGCGCCGGAAGCGGGCGGCCAGCGCGCTGTCGTCGGCCAGGGCCGCGCCCCACGCCGCGCCGACCTCGCCGAGGCCCGCCAGATCGAGGCCGGCGTCCGCCAGCGCCCGGTCCACGTCGCCGCCCTGCAGGGCGCGCATCAGCGCGGCGAAGCCGGCGAGCGAGGGGATCGGGCCCTCGGGGAACAGCACCACGTCGCTGTCGTCCTGGACGGCGCCGAGCTCGACCCGCACCAGGTCGAGGTCCTCGCCGAGCAGGTGCGCGATCGTGTCGCGCTCGATGCGCCGGCCGAGCGGCGGCGGGCGGTCGACGGGGAAGCGGTCGTCCTCGCGGACCCGCAGCGCCTGCGCCCGCGCCAGCCCCGCCGCGACGCTGTCGTCGCCGTCGCTGTCGGCGAGGATCCGCGCGGCCAGGCGCAGCGAGCGCGCCGGGACGCGGACGTCCTCCTCCCCCGCGAGCCGCAGCCGCGACGCGCCGAGCCCGGCCCGCCGCACGTCCCAGTCCGTGGCGCCGTCCGCGAGGTCCTGCGCCTCGCGCGCCTCGCCCCGGGCCCACGCGCCCTGCACGCGCCCGGCCGGCGAGGTCCGCCGCGACGCGACCGGCGGGCGACGCCCGTCCGCACGGCACAGCGCGAGCGTCTCGCCGAACACGCCGGCGTTGTCGGGCAGCGGGTTGCGCTCGACCGCGCGGACGGCGTACGGCTCGGCCTCCGCCGCCCGCCCGAGCCCGAGCAGCGCGCACGCGAGGTGGTGGTCGCCGCAGCTCGCGAGCAGGTCGTCGTCGCCGGCGATCCGGCGCAGGCGCTCGGCGACCCGCGCGCAGGCGCCGTACTCGCCGAGGTTGTCGAGCAGACCGCCCCAGGCGTTGAGCGAGGGGCCGTCCAGGGTGTGCGGGGCGATGCGGTCGAGCACGCCGTAGGCCAGGGCCGAGGTCTCGTCGTCCTCGGCCGCGTAGGCGATGCCCGCGCACTGCTGCCAGACCTCCACCGGCACGGGCGACAGCGTGACGTAGCGGTACACCGCCGTCGACGCCGCCAGGTGCCCGCCCTGGTACAGGTTCTGCGCCGCCCACAGCGGCCCCTGCTCGGCGTCGGCGGCCGAGAACCAGGTCACCGCCTCGGCCGCCTGCCCCGTCAGGGCGTAGGCCAGGCCGAGGTTCTGACGGCACACGGTGACGCCCGGGTCGAGCGCCTCGCACCACCGCAGCAGCGGCACGGCGTCGGCGGGGCGGCCCTCCTGCAGGGCGCGGTACGCGGCGTCCTGCGCGTCGGCGTGCGCGACGGGGACGGGCAGCGAGCCGAGCAGCGGCGCCAGCTTCTCGAGCTGCTCCGCCCGCCACGTCGCGCCCACGCCCGACAGGCGGCTGGCCAGCACCTCGAACGCGGCCTCGCCGTCGCCGCGCTCGAGCAGCAGCCGCGCGGCCTCGACGGTGGGGACCCCCGCCGTCGGGTGGGCCGCGGTGACGAGCTGGTGCAGGTCCAGCGCCTCGTCCGCCGGCAGCGACGCCGCGGCGACGGCCTCCGACAGCCGCGCCGACACGTTCGCCCCGACGGCCCGCAGCTCCCGGTGCCACAACGGCACGGCCTCGTCCGGCCCGGCGGCGGCGGCCGCCAGGTGCTCGAGCCCGATCCGCTCGGGCCCGCGCAGCAGCGCGCCCACCGTGGGCGCCTCGGGGACCAGCAGGTCGAGGTGGCCGCCCACGGCCTCGTCGAGGCGCAGGCAGCGCTCGATGCGGAGCAGCCACCGGTCGAGCAGCCAGGTGGGCACAGCGCTCGCCTGCTCGATGCCGGCGAAGAGCGCGCGCCACACGTCGAGGGAGAACCCGGGCTGCCACCAGGCGAGCGCCTGCAGCGCCTCGTCGGCGATCGTCCGCAGGGCGCCGAGCCGCACGGACGCGCCGCCGCTCTGCGCCAGGTACGCCGTCAGCGACCGCGCCGCGAGCCAGAGCAGCCGCTCGACGTAGCGCCGGCGGGCCTCGACCGGCGCGTCGTCCGGCGGCGGCGCGACGGCCTCCGTCCACCGCGTCACCGCGCGGTCGGCGCTGGCGAGGTCGTCGCCGATGCCGTCCACCAGGGCGTCCACGTCGTCGTGCGCCCCGAGGAGCCCCGCCAGCGCCTCGAGCGACACCGTGCCGCGGGGCGGCCAGCGCACGAGGCCCAGCACGACGGGGTCCTGCGCCGCGTCGGGGAGGAAGTCCGCGGCGTCCCGCGCCATCCGCGCGGCGAGGGTGCGTGCGCCCCGCGCCAGCGCGGCGTCGATGGCCCGCCGCCAGGGGCCCACGCCCGCGCCCACGGCCGCCCGCAGCACGCGGTTGACCTCGGGGCCGTGCTCGGAGGTGGGCGCGCGCAGCTCCGCCGAGACGAGCAGCTCCGGCACGCGGTCGGCGTCGCCCACCGCGAGCATGGCGCGGCAGGCCACGAGGTCCGGGCGCAGCGTCTTGCCGACCTTGTCGCGGCGGTGCTTCGCCCACGCCAGGACGGCCACGTCGGGCTGCCCGAGCTCGCACAGCGCCTCGAGGAACCCGGTGAGCACGCTGCCGTCCTCGATGGGCGCGGCGGCGGCGCCCTGCACGGTGCGGCCGAGGTCGTGGCGCACCCAGCCCTCGACGGCGTAGGCGGCGAGCCGCAGCGGCGTGCTCGTCTTCCACTCGTCGAGGACGGCGTTCTGGTTCGACCAGTTGCCGAAGACGGCGGCGAGCGTCTGCTCGCGTGCCTCGATGGCCTCGTCGAGGCGGCCGATGCTGCGCAGGCCGTTGGCCCAGCGCAGGCGCACCCAGGCGTAGTCGGGGGCCATGCCGAACAGGCCGCCCCCGACGCCCTCGGGCAGCCGCGAGATGCGCGCCAGGCACTCCTCGTAGCCCGCACCGGGGCGGACCCGCTGCTGGGCGATGGCCATGGCGTGGGCCGCCGCCTCGAGCTCGAAGGGATCGAGGCGCGTGACCCGGTCGAACAGCCGGTACGCCTCCGGGCCGCGGAAGCGCGCCCACAGCGTGCCCGCGACCTTGCGCAGGACCGCGGTGTCGCCGCCCGCCAGGTACGCGGCGGCGAGCCCGTGGCGCAGCGCTGCGTCCTTGTCGTCCTTGTTTTTGTCCTTGTCGCCATCCGCGGACGGCTGCGTGGCAGCGTCGTGCAGCGCGAGGTGGGCTGCGGCCAGGCCCGGGAACGCGGCGGCGACCTCGGCGCTGTCCTCGCGCACGTCGGGGGCGTCGGGGTCGGCGGCGGCGAGCGCCTCGTGGGCCGCGTCGCGGCAGATGCCCGTCGACAGGCGCAGCACGGCCCGCGGCAGCGCCCCGAGCGGCGGCAGGGGCACGCCGGGCCACTGCGCCGTGGGGTCGGTCTCGCGGAGCGCCTGGAAGGCGGCGCGCGCCTCGGCCTCGGCGGCGGCCAGCGCCACGAGGGACGCCGCGGCGTCGAGCAGCCCCGCGCGGTCGAACAGGTCGACGGGGCGGTGCCTCGCGCCACAGGCCCAGCGCGTCGTTCAGGGCGTCGCCGAGGGCGTCGCCGCCCAGGATGGCGTCGACGTGCTCGGTCTGGCCGCGCAGGGGTGGCGCGACAGGCGGAGGCGGCGGCCGTCGAGGTCGAGCGACAGCACCTCGTCGCGCCGGTGGACGAACCACTGCTCGCGCAGCAGCGCGTCGTCGGCGTGGCCGTCGGCTGCGGACGCCGAGAGGCCCGGCGTCCGCTGGAGCGCGCGGACGATCTCCGCGGCCAGCAGCGCCTCTGCCTGCTCGACAACGGCCAGGTCGGCGTCGAGGGCCAAGGTGGGGCGCGCGACCGCCACGCGGTGGATCGCGGTCAGGGCGGCGGTCATGCGTTCTCCAGCGTCGCGGGGTCGAGCCCCAGCGAATCGAGGGCCAGCCCGCGGGCGCCGGCGCGAACAGGCGGTGGAGCGTCTCCGGGTCGGGCTCGTCGCCGACGACGAACCGGTCGGTGGTGGCGAACGGCGCGTCCATCAGCTCGGCGCCCCGCGCCTGTAGCGCGGCGACGATCTCCTCGCGCAGGCCGGGGTCGAAGGCGCCCACCAGCAGCACGGTGGCGCCCTCGAGGTCGGTGCCGCGCGGCGCGGCGTAGGGGCGGAGGAGGGTGAAGTCGAAGACGTCGGGGTCGGCGCCGGGGGGCGGCCGGCGGACGCGCGCCAGCAGCGGCGTCAGCGCGCGGGCCTCCAGGGCGTCGACGAGCGCGCCCTCCTCGTCGCCCACGGCCTGGTGCCAGCGCTCGGCGTCGCCGGGGAACGGCTCGCGGCCCCAGGAGCCGAACAGGTGCGTCGTCTCGGGGCGGACGTGGTCCAGCGCCCGCTGGGCGAGGTCGGGCCGCGCGGCCAGCGTCAGGCCGACGGCCTCGGCGCCGAGCCGCCACACCGAGGCCTGGCGTACCTCCAGCGCCGTCCGCAGGGCCAGGAAGGGGCGGCTGCCGCGGGCGAGCAGCCAGGCGGCGCGGTCGGCGCGGCCGAGGCGGGTGCCCTCGCGGGCGAGCGCGTCGAAGCGGCCCGCCGCCGCCAGGGCCTCGAGGTAGGCCTCGGGGAGCCCCGGGCGCGCGTCCGCGAGCTTCGGCTCGGCCGCGACGGCGGGGGCGAGCAGGGTGGGGTCGAGGTCGCGGGCGGCGTAGGCCAGGTAGACCCACTGGGCCTGCAGCAGGCCGTCGTTGCGCAGGACGGCGCCCCGGTGCGCCCCGGCGAGGGCCCGCGCCGCGTGCAGGCAGGCCTGCGGCCGATCGGCGGGGGCCAGCGTCGCCGCCGTCCGCGCCACGCGCAGCGCGTCCACCAGGGGGTGGCCGGGGTGCTCGTCCACGAACTGCAGCCGGGCGCGCAGGTCGCCGGGGAAGGCGAGGCCGTCGATCAGCGCCTCGAGGGCCGGGCGGTGCGCCGCGTCGAGGCGGACGGCGGCGAACAGCACCTCGTGGCGGGTCGCCTCGTCGACCTGGTCGGCGAGGGCGGCCAGGGGGGCGGCGGCTTCGGCGCCGAGCACGCGCGCGGCGAGCCGCACCGCGCGGAACCGGCGCTGGACCGGGAGCTGCGTCAGTGAGGCGAGCAGCGCCCGGGCCAGCGCCGGCGTTGCGAACGCGTCCACGGCCTCGCTCGCGGCGACCGGGTCGGCGGCGAGGCGCTCGTGCAGGGCGGGGTCGGCGACGTGGCGCAGGGCTTCGGCGTAGCCGTCGAGGCGCAGCAGGCCGCGGTCGTAGCCGGCGATCAGCGCCCGGTCGGCGGCGACGACGGCCGCGGCGGACCAGTGCAGGGCGGGGTGGCGCGTCTGGAGCTGGCGGAAGCCCAGCGTCCACGCGGCCTGGGCGCGGAGGGGGTCGGGGGCGCCGTCGTCGAGGAGGACCGCTGCGACCGCGGCCACCACGTCCTCGGTCGGGGCGTGGGTCAGCAGCTGGCAGGCGAAGCGGCGCACGTCGGGGTGGTGGCCGGTGTCGAGCAGGCGCAGGCCCACGGCGTCGATGCCCGGGACCGCGGCGAGCTCCGTCTCGGCGGCGTCGAGCGCGCCGTCGAGGGCGGCCGTGCGCCAGCGGTTCGGCGCCTCGGTCGGGTCGAAGAAGTGCGCCGTGGCGTCTTCGAAGCGGGTGCGCGCCGCCGGCGACCAGGCGTCGCGCGGCAGGGCGGCGACCTGCCGGTAGATCTCCTCGTCGAGGCGCACGGGCTAGCCCACCAGCTTGCGGACGAAGCCCATCAGCATGCCGACGACACCGTCGTCCGCGGGGGCGGAGGCGGCCGGCGCCTCCTGGCTCGCGTCGGCGTCGGCGTCGTCCTCGTCCTCGTCGGGCTCGGGGGCGTTGCGGTCGATGCCGAGGATGCGGTCGGCCTCGTCCTGCAGGAGCTGGGCGAACTTCGGGTGCGTCGGGTCCGCGGGGTCCATCGTCTTGGGGGCCCAGTAGGCGGTGACCTCGTTCCAGCTCGCCTGCGTGTGGCCGTAGCGGCCGAAGACGGTGTGCGGCTCGGGCTTGTTGCCGGCGGCGTCGCGCTCGTGCATGCAGCCGGCGACCACCTTGGCGTAGATCTCGAGGGTCTCGGGCTCCTTGCCGCCGCGCTTCGCGGCCTGGGCCGCCTGGAACAGGGGGACGAAGGCGTGCGAGACCTTGCCCTGCAGCGCCGGGTCCTGCATGCGGGCGGTCCAGCCGGTCATGGCCTCGTTCCAGGAGGCCTCGTCGACGCCGTGCTCGGCGGCGATGCGGGCCTGGGCGGCCTTGTCCTCGCCGGTGTCGGCCATCGCCACGCACAGGGTGGCGTACTGCTCCAGGCTCACGCCCGCGATCGGTGCCATCGGATCCATCGCCTCACCTCCAGGGACCCGGGCTGTGGGAGCCCGTCCGTGAGGGAGCATCGCGCGGAGGCGGTGGTGGGGCGCGTTAAAGGCGGGGGGTGCGGGCGTAAAAGGGGGTCAGGGGAGCAGGTCCGTGCCGTGGAACAGGTACACCTTCCCGCGGCCGTCCCAGGTCTGGGCGCTGACCACGAGGTCGTCGCGGGCGTCGTGGTCGGCGTCCACCGCGACCGCCTCGGCGCCGAACGTGTCGAACACGTGCTCGCCGTGGACGACGAAGTCGGCGTCTGCGGCGGTTCGCACCCCGGGGGCGAGGGGGCCGAGAAAGCCCAGGACCTTGCCGGTTTGGCGGCCGGGGAGCAGGCCGTAGGCCCCGACGACCAGGTCCGGGTGCCCATCGCCGTCGAAGTCACCCGACGTCGCCGCCGAGCCGACCCCTTCGCCCGCCTCCACCCCCAGCACCTGGAACGCCAGGTCCTCGGCGGGCATCGAGCGGATCGGCCCCGCGGGCACGAGGTAGGCCGCGCCGCCGCGCTCGGCGCCGTCGCTGAAGGTGTTGGCGGTGATGGCCAGGTCGGGCCGGCCGTCGCCATCGAGGTCGCCGAGGACCTCGATGGTGTCGGCGAGCTGATCGGCGGGGTCGCGCTCGGACCACAGGACGTCGGCGTCCGCTTCGACCAGGTCGCTGAGCCAGGGGCCGGGGAAGTGGATCACGCCGTCGTCCGCCGAGGTGACGAGCTCGGCGAGGCCGTCGCCGTCGGCGTCCCAGCCAGCGAGCTGCTGGCCCAGGATCGGGCGGCCGGTGATGCGGGCGCGGGCGTCGTCGACGCCGTGGCTGCCGACGAGGTCGGGGTCGAAGCGGAAGACGGCGTTCGGGTAGTCCGGATCGGCGCTGCCGGTGGCGACGATCAGCTCCGCACCGGCGCCGGTGAGGTCGAGGTAGGCCACCGGGCTCAGGCCAGCGCGGGGGTGGAGGTCGCCGTGGAGGGTGAGACGCGGCACAGGTTCCTCGTCGCCGTCCGGCAATCCGTCCAGGACGTAGACGACGCCGTCCTGTGTGGACGTGCTCCTTCCGCTCCTGGCGCCGATGGCCACCCGGGCCCCCTCGGGATCGACGGCGATGTGCTCGCCGAAGGAGCTGGTCTCGCTGCTGTCGTCGGGGTTGAAGTCGAGCCAGGCGCCGAGTTCGGACAACCGGTCGGGGGACAGGGCGGCGACGATGGCGGGGCGGCGTGCGGGCGCGCCGACCAGCACGACGGGGACGCCAGCGACGGTGCCTGCCTGGAGCTCGTACCCGGTCCAGCTCCCGACCTTGCGGCCCTCCCAGACGTCGACCGCCAGCTCTGCGCTGCACGGTCCCTCGTCGACGCACGGCGCCTCGCTGGCGGTGTCTCGCGTCGGCGAATGCGATCGGGGCGGGGCCGGGGTCGGCGCCACTGCAAGCAGCGAGCAGGAACCAGGTCAATGTTGGATCCCGTGCACGCCGGCACCCAGCAGGTTCCAGTCCCCGAACGGGTCTCCCCCCTCCGCATCGTAGAACCGATCGTAGGGGTAGTTCTGGCTGCCCCCACCGAGGTTGCCAGCTGCCACCCAGCTGTCCGGATCCGCGGCGTCCCACAGGTCGTAGATGTCGGCGACCGAGTAGCCGCCGTAGACGCTGTCGGTGCGGTAGTCCCACAGCATCTTGAGCCAGTCGTACGACGTGCCGCGATTGTCGATCGTCCCCCCGCACCCTGACTTGTAGTCGAAGTAGGCGTAGTCGGGGATCGGTGGCGACTGGTTGGGCGCAGGGCTGTCCGAACAGGAGAAGACCTCGTACTCGTCGACATCCAGAGAATCCTGGTCCGCGTTCCAGTCCACGTCGTAAGACACCTGGTACTCGCAGTCGGCGTCGGTGCCGTCGTCGTTGAACGCCACCGCGGCGTAGAACTGGGCGAATGCCTGTACTGCGTTCTCGCTCCCGTACTCCTTGGTGTTGATCCGCACGGAGTGGCTCTCGCCGGGGATGCAGCCGTCCATCGCGGCGCCCGGGTCGTAGACCGGATCGTCGTGACCGTTGGCGAAGTGCGACAGGGCGTAGCCCATCATGTGAGCGATCTCGAACTTCCGCTCGGGGTGGGCGATCCACACGCGCTCGTTGGTGTAGTCGTAGCAGGAGAAGTTGCCAGAGCCGTTGCACGCGGCGTTCCGGAAGGTGAACGTCTCGCCGGACAGCCCGGCCCAGCGGCGCTGCAGCCCGTACTTCGCTGCAGCCATGATCAAGGTCGGATCGTTGGCGGCGAGTCGGGTCCAGCTGTCGCCGTTCGCGTACTCGTAGGTGCCGTGGGCACCGGACGGCTGGAAGTTCGATGCGGCGATGTACACGAGGGTCGAGCCGGTCGGCCCGCGGACGAGGATCGTGTTCCCACTCACCAGCGCCTCTCGGTATACCTTCACCGTGTACTGGTGAGCGTCGTTGAGGAGCACCGGTCCGGTGGTGTCCAGGCGGATGCAGCCGGCGTCGGGTGAGCTGTCCGACACGTAGCCGTCCCAGGCCACGTTGTTGGTCGATTGGTCGTAGAACTCGACGAACACACCGTGCGCGTTGGTGGAGGTGCCGGTGAGGAGGTCGCCCGTCGCGCCGTCCGTGTAGTCGAGCCAGTAGGAGAAGCAGAACTCCGTCACCACCGGCCCGGCCTGTGCCACAGGGGGGAGGGCGAACAGCACGGACAACACGGCGAAGAGAGCTCGCAGTCGGTGGCCGAAGGCGACGAGGCTCATGGTGACACCTCGAACCCGACCAGGCCCTCGATCTCCACGCCCTCCGGGACCGCAAAAGCAAGGTTGCGCACGACGATCGCCTCTGCCGTCGCTTCGTCGTACCACGCTTCCCCGAGGATTCCTGCGTCGGCGACGTAGGCGGCGGACGTCGGCGCGATGCGATCCTCGCGCCGGTGGTGGGGTCGAAGAGGTCGAGTCGCGCGGTGACCCGGATCAGCCCAGGGGCGAAGGTCTGGGCGTCGAGCGTGACGGGAACGGTGAACGTGGACCCGTCAGCGGCGTATGGGCCGAGCACCCAGCTCCGTTCGACACCGTTTCCGATGGCGCTGACGGTCAGCCATTGTTCGGCGCTGCGGCGGGGCGACGTGACCTCGACCTGGGGCAACAGGGCTCCGAAGGCATCCGCACCCCATTGCACGCCGTACCAGCCGGCGTCACCGGGCGAGAGTGGGCTGTCGTCGACGATCACGTGGGCTTCTTGTGCGAAGGCGTCAGGTGTCGCCGAGATGGCGAGCACGGCATAGACGACTACGCATGGCGCATGGCGCATGGCGCATCCTCCTACTGGTAGACACCAGCGCAAGATAGCACATGCCGGCGCACAGGGGAGATGTCCGCAGAGGGCGGCGCGTCGGCAAGGTCACAAACCACGCGTTCTTCCCTGGAATGCTCGTTCATCGTCGGATGGGGCACAGCCGGCTCGGCTCCCGCGATACACCGTCGCCATGCTGCCCGCCTACCTCGAGCGCCTCGGCCTCGCCACCGCCCCGCCGTCGCTCGGCGCCCTCGCCGAGCTCGTCGCCGCCCACGTCCGCACCGTCCCCTTCGAGAACCTCGACCCCCTGCGCGGCGTGCCCGTCGACCTCGCCCCCGACGCCCTGGAGCGCAAGCTCCTCCGCGGCGGACGCGGCGGCTACTGCTTCGAGCACAACCTCGTCCTCCTCGACGCCCTCCGCGCCCTCGGCTACCGCGCCGACGGCCTGCTGGCGCGGGTCCGCTGGGGCGTCCCGCCGGGCACCGTCACCAACCGGTCGCACATGCTCGTCCAGGTCGACCTCGACGAGCCGTGGATCGTCGACGTGGGCTTCGGCGGCTACACGCTCACCGCCCCGCTCCGCCTCGTCGCCGGCCCCGCGCAGGACACGCCGCACGGCCCGTTCCGCCTCGTCGACGCCGGCGCCGACGCGCTCGAGCTCCAGGCCCGCCTCCAGGGGGAGTGGCGCCCGCTCTACACCTTCGACGCGCAGCGCCAGACCCGCATCGACTACGAGATGGCGAGCTGGTGGACCTCGACCCACCCCACGTCCTACTTCCGCAACGCCGTGGTGGCCGGCCGGGTGGACGGCCCCGCGCGGATCACGCTGCGCAACACCGACCTCGCCTTCACCCGCGGCGACGAGGTCGAGCGCGTCTCGCTCCGCGGCGTCGACGGCGTGCTCGGCGCGCTCCGGGAGCACTTCGGCGTGGCCGTCCCGGACGATCCCGCGCTGCCCGAGGCCATCGCGCGCCTCATCGGCTGACGCGGCGCAGCAGCCCGGGCAGGAACGCCGCCAGCGACGCGGCCCGCAGGCTGTCGCCAGGAACGCCGTCCACACGCCGACGTTGCCCCAGCCGGTGCCGCGGAGCGCGAGGTCGAGCGCCGTCGTAGGCCGCCGTGCTGGTCAGGGCCGCGAGCCGCAGCGCGCGCCCGGCCGTCGCGCCGAGGAAGACGCCGTCGAGCTGCCAGGCCGGGACGCCGAGCAGCGGCACCGCCGCGCACCACGGGAGGAACTGCAGCGCGATCCGGGCCACGTCGGGGTCGGCGACCCAGCCGCGGACGACAGGCGCCCCCGCCGAGCGCGAAGGCGGCGGCGAACGCGGCGCCGGCGACCAGCGCGAGCTCGGTGGTGACGCGCAGCGCGCGCAGCAGGCGCGGCCGGTCGCGCGCGCCGACGGCCTCGCCGATCTCCTTCTCGGCCACGAACGCGAACGCGTCGAGCACGAACGCCGAGACGCCTACGAACTGCAGCAGCACCTGGTTCCCGGCCAGCACCGCGGGGCCGAGGCGCGAGCCGGCGTCGGTGAGCCAGCCGAACGAGAAGAGCAGCGCCAGCGTGCGGATCATCACGTCGCGGTTGGCGGAGAACGTGGCCAGCAGCGCGTCGCGGTCGAAGACGCCGGGGGTGGCCTGCAGCGCGTCGCGGACGAGCCACAGGCCGAGGCCGAGCGCCAGCCACTCGGCGATGGCGGTGCCGAGGCCGATGCCGGCGGGGCCCCAGCCGAGCCCGACGAAGGTGGCGTCGAGCAGGGCGTTGCTGCCGTTGAGGAGGACCTGGGCGGCGAGCAGGGCGCGGGTGCGGCCGGTGCCGATGAGCCAGCCCGAGACGGCGAAGCCCATCAGCGTGGCGGGGGTGCCGCCGATGCGGGCGACGAAGTAGGCTGCGGGCGCCGGCCTCGGCGGCGGGGCGGCGTGGAAGAGGAGCGCGTACCGCGCAGGGCGGGCATCGTCACGACGAGGGCGGCGCCCACCGTCCCGCCGACGAGGAGCGCGCGGAGCAGCACGGCGCGGATGCCGGGGACGTCGCCCGCGCCGGCGGCCTGCGCGGTGAGGCCGGTGGTGGACATGCGCAGGAAGCCGAAGCCCCAGTACAGGAAGGAGAAGGAGACCGCGGCGACGGCGACGGCGGACAGGTCGACGGCGTCGCCGGTGCGCGTGATGGCCGCGGTGTCGACGACGCCCGTGGTGGCGGACGCGGTCTGCGCGAGGACGACGGGCCAGGCGA
Source organism: Myxococcota bacterium (assembly GCA_041389545.1). Lineage (GTDB taxonomy): Bacteria > Myxococcota_A > UBA796 > UBA796 > JACKER01. Next base: position 185,783 of record JAWKRQ010000009.1, read on the forward strand.
GGGCGAGGACGCGGCGGCGGGTGAGCACAGCTGGGCGTAGCCCGGCGGCGAGGAACTGTCCGAGGGCGGCCGCACGAGCGGGCGCGTCGTGCGCCGGACGCCGTCCGGCGGCGGCTGAGCTCGGTGTCGTACATGGTCTGCCAGCCCGCGGTTGCGGGAGCAAGCCAGCGCGGATCGCACAGCTGGCGGAGGTATGCCGGCCTCGATCGCACACTTGGGGGTCGGATCGGCCCGAACCCGGAGGCGGTCCGTGCCATTCACGAGGTTCTCTCGTGGCGCGGTCGACGGTGGGGGCGCCCGGTGTGCGATCGAGGGAGGCTTGCCTCCCCGCCCTGTGCGATCCGATGGCGCTTGCCTGGAGGTATGCGGGGTCGAATCTCGTAGGGGGGCGAACGAGCGGATCGGTGACGATGTCCGTTGCTCGCGCTCAGTTCGCGCCGCTGGCGCGGCTCGCCGCACTCGCCGCGCTCCAGCTGACCCTCAGCTCCCCGTTCGCGCTCGCCGCGCCGCTCTCGCCTCGCTGCCCAGCTCGCGCTGCTCGCCGCGCACTCTGCTCGCCGCCCAGCTCGCGCTGCTCGCGCTCCTGCTCACCGGGCTTGCCAGCCCGCGTTCGCCCTCGTGCTCGCAGCGCGCCCAGCTCGCGCCCCCTCGCTGCACCCGCCTTCGCCGAAGCCACCGCCTCCCGCTCGCAGGCGCGGCTACGCAGCAGGTGCTCGTCCGCACCCTGGCGGGGATCCGAGCGCCTCCCGCCCCGACGACGGCCGCCTCCGCGCCCGCTGGCCCACAGGGATACGTCCCGTCATGGTCGGCTCCACCCCCACCCTCGAGCCCGAGCGCCTCCGCCCCCTCTCCTCGGTGCGCGTGCGCATCGTCGCCGCGCTGCTCGCCGCCATCCTGACCACCCTCGGCGCCGTGGTCTTCCTCATGGTCCAGTACCAGGCCGTCGCCCACTCCCAGGAGCTCATCACCAGCGGCTACCTGCCCCTGTCGCTCATCGTCGACCAGGTCCGCGGCGACCAGCGCCACATCGAGACCGACATCGAGCGCCTCCTCCGCGAGGACCGCCGGCCCACGACCGGCGCCCAGAGCGCCTCCAGCCTCTACGGCGAGCGCCTGCGCGAGAACCTGATGGAGGCCCAGATCAAGGCCCGCTCCTCGCTGCGGCTGGCCCACGACCCCGAGCAGGTCGCCGTCCTCAACAAGACGCTGCAGCACCTGCTGCGCATCGAGGAGCTCGTCAAGACCTACCAGGGCGGCGCCGTGCGCTTCGTCGAGCTGTCGGAGGCCGGGCGGCGCAGCGACGCCGTCGCGCTGTCGGAGCCCGTCCAGCGCGACGGGCGCTCCCTCGCCGACGAGATCGAGAAGCTCGACATGCTCATCGACGGCCAGATCGCCAAGCTGACGCGCGAGGCCGACGAGCAGCGCATCCGCGCCAACACCGTCGCCACGGGCCTCGTCGGCGTCGCGCTGGTGAGCTCGGTGGGCCTGCTCGCCGCCGTGCTCATCGCGCTGAGCCCGATCGTACAGCTCACCGACCACGTCCAGCGGCTGGCCCGCGGCGAGCGCCCCGGCCGGCTCGACGTCCGCGGCGGCAACGAGGTCGCGCTCCTCGCCCGCGAGTTCGACCGCATGGTCGAGGCCCTGGAGGGGCGCGACCGGGCGCTCCGCGAGCGCGCCGAGGAGCTCGACCGCCTGTCGCGCTACCTGCGATCGGTCGTCGACAGCCTGGAGGACGCCCTCATCGTCGTCGAGGGCGGGCGCGTCACGCTCGCCAACCCCGCCGCGGAGCGCTGGGCCGTGGCGCTCGACGCCCCGCCGCCCGAGGTCGTGCGGCAGTGGCTCGCGGCCCCGGGCGTCCACGAGCACCGGGACGGCGCCCTCGAGTACGACGTCCGCGTCGTCCCGTTCGGTGCGGCCGGCGCCATCGTCGTCGCCGCCGACGTGACCGAGCAGCGCCGCGCCCTCGACCGCCTCGCCCGCTCCGAGCGCCTCGCGCTCATCGGCCAGATGCTCGCGCAGATCACCCACGAGGTGCGCAACCCGCTCAATGCGATGTCGCTCAATGCAGAGATGCTGGCCGAGGAGATCGAGCGGGTCGACCCACGCCACGACAGCGATGCGCGCGAGCTCCTCGCCACCGTCTCGGGCGAGATCGAGCGCCTCACGCGGGTCACGGCGCACTACCTGCAGCTGGCGCGCCGCCCGAAGGCGTCGCTGTCGCCGGAGTCGCTCGCGGACGTCCTCCGCGAGGTCGCGCGCCTGCTCCGCGCCGAGCTCGACCAGGCGGGGGTGAGCCTCGAGATCACCTGTGGCGACGTGGCGCCGCAGCTCGTCGACGGTGGGCAGCTCCGCCAGGCGCTCCTCAACGTCGTCCGCAACGCCGTGGAGGCCGGGGCGCGCACCCTGCGCCTCGAACTCGCGGACGGCGACGGCACCGTCCGCATCGCGCTGCGCGACGACGGCCCGGGCATGACGATGGAGCAGGTCGAGCGCGCGTTCGACCCGTTCTACTCGACCAAGGCCTCCGGCACGGGCCTCGGGCTGGCGATCACGCGCCAGATCCTCGAGGACCACGACGGCACCGTCGAGGTCGTCACCTCGCCCGGCGCCGGCGCGACCATCACGCTGTGCCTCCCCGACCGGCCCGACGGCTCGGCTAGCGCCGCTGCGTCAGGCTGAACCAGTTGCCCTCGCTGTCGCGCACGATGCACTCGACGCCGTAGGGCCGCTCCTCGGGCGGCCCGCGGAAGGTCACGCCCTTCGCCGACAGCTCCTCGTAGGTGCGCCGCACGTCGGCGGTCTCGAAGACCCCCACGCCGAACGCGCCCGCCTCGACGAGCTCCTGCATCGCCGCCTTGTGCGGATCGTCGACGGGCATGCCGCCGACCGGCATCAGCACGAGCTCGAGGTCGGGCTGCCCCTTCGGCCCGAGCGTGAGCCAGCGGAACGCGCCCATCGTCTGGTCGGTGCGGACGGCGAAGCCGAGCTGGTCGCGGTAGAAGGCGAGCGCGCGCTCCTGGTCGAGGACGGGGATCGTGACGTGAGACAGCCGCTGGATCATCGAGCCCCTCCGGTGCCGGACGACGTAGTCTCCCGCGCGGCAGCGGCGCTTCTCGGATCTTGCGCGGGGCCGCCGTACCACGACCAGAAGCAGAAGGGGACGATGCGGGCGGCGTGGCGCTCGGGGACGGCGACGACGGGCCGCATCTGCGCGCGCCACTGCGACGGCGGATCCCCCACCTCGCGGGCGAACAGCGCGCTGAACGACCCGAGGCTGCGGAACCCCACGGCGAAGCAGATGTCGGTGACCTGCAAGTCACTGTGCAGCAACAGCTCGCGGGCGCGCGCCAGGCGGACGCGGGTGAGCGCCTGGTGGGGCGTCTCGCCGAACAGGGCCCGGTAGCGCCGCTGGAGGTGGAACGGCGACAGGCCGGCCTCGGCGGCGATGCGCGCGAGGTCGAGCGGCTCGGCCGAGCAGTCGTGGACGAGGTCGCGCGCGGCGACGAGCTGGCGGTAGGTCGGGTCGCGGACCAGTCGCACCTCGTCTCGCTATCCCGCGAGCGTCTCCGCCGCCTCGAGCTCGGCGAGCAGCCACAGCAGGCCCTGCTCGCTGGCGCCCAGCCCGTCGACCTCGGTGTGGTCGAGGTCGACCTCGAACAGCGATCCGCTGTCGAACGCCGAGAGCACCACGGGGTGGACGTAGTACGACCGGCACACCGCCGCCGTGTTGCCGAGCCGCGCCGCCACGCACTTGATCGCCGCGGTGACGGCCTTCTTGCGCGCGCGCTCGTCGTCGATCGCGCCGGCCTCGCGGAGCAGCCGGAAGCAGCGCACCGACCCGCCCCAGGTGCGGAAGTCCTTGGCGGTGAACGGCTGGCCGGTCGTGTCGTGCAGCCAGCCGTTCACGTCCTCGGAGCGCACGTCGCGCGGCTCGTCGTCGTCGTCGAGGTAGCCGAACAGCTCCTGGCCGCGCAGCTCCTGGCAGGCGCGGACGATCTTCGCGATGCGGCGGTCCTTCAGCGAGACGTCCTGCGTCTTGCCGCTCTTGCCGCGGAACCGGAAGGCGACCTCGGCGCCGTGGACTTCGACGTGGTCGGAGCGCAGGGTGGTGAGGCCGTAGCTGTCGTTGTCGCGGGCGTACTCGGCGTTGCCGACCCGCAGCAGCGTGCGGTCCATCACGGCGACGACGGCGGCCAGGACCTTCTCCCGCGGGAGCCCCCGCTTGCGCAGCGCCGCCTCGACCTGCTCGCGCAGCGCCGGGAGCGCCCGGCCGAAGGCTTGCAGGCGCTGATACTTCACCATCTGGCGGACGTGCAACCAGTCGTCGTGGTAGCGGTACTGCTTGCGACCCTTGGCGTCGCGGCCCGTGGCCTGCAGGTGACCGTCTGGGGTGGCGCAGATCCACACCTCGGTCCAGGCCGGCGGGATCACCAACGCCGCGCAGCGGGCCCGGTCCTCGCCGCCGACGGTGGACCCGTCGGGCCGGTGGTAGCTGAAGCCCTTGCCGCGGCGGCGGCGGGTCAGCCCCGGCTCGTCGTCGCTCACGTAGCGGAGGCCGGCGCGGGCGGCGGAGGCGGGTCCGTCCGGCACGGCGATCGGCGGCGGCGCGTCTTGCATGGTTTTTCGTCTCCATTAACTGTGTAATGTGTGCGAGAGCGCGTTGCGCGAGCTGTGGCCGCTGGCGGCCCGACATCGGGCCGACATCGCGCGCTCCGCCGGATCGGGACACGAGGGGAGGGGAGGTCCGATGATCGCGCTGCTGTCCCTCACGGCGGCCGCCGCCCCGGGCGGTCACTACGTCGACGCCGAGTTCCTCGCGCTGGCCGAGGCGGGCCGCGCCGTCGACTGGCACCCGAACCGCTGGGTCTCGGAGGTCGATCTGGCCGACGGGGAGGCCCGCGTCGCCCTGGAGGACGGCCCGACCGTCACTTGTCCCACGCGCAGCCGGGGCGACACGGTCGTCGCGGCGTGCCCCGCGGGTGACGTGCCGATGCGCCTGCGCGGCGACCGCCTGTCGGCGCCGGTGTCGTGGGGCAGCGTCACCTTGCGGCAGTCCGCGCGCACCGCCCAGCAGATCCTCGAAGACGAGGCCCGCGCCCGCACCCTGCGCCGCCTCCCCCAGGTCGCCGGCGACTGGCGCAGCGGCGACGCCCGCCTCACCCTCGACGCCGCCGCAGCCGGCCGCCTCCGCCTCGCGCCGTGCGTCGACGGCGAGGCGCGCACGCTGTGCGCCCACCTCGACGGCGACGCCTTCGTCCTGCGCGACGGCCAGCTGCAGCACGCCGAGGTCTGGCCCGGCGACGACGGCGGCGAGACGGAGTACGTCCGCGCCGTCCGCACGGCGGACGCCTGGGTGCCCGACCGCCCCTGCGCCCGCGCGATCTGCGCGGTGACCTGGCAGGGCGAGGGCGAGCCGCTGCGCTTCGTCCCCACCGGCGACACCGTCATCGAGTCCCTGTGGAACACCGAGGCGCTGCAGGGCGGCGTCCTGCGCGTGGAGGCGCCGCCGGGCGTGACCGTCACCGTGCGCTACCGGGTCGAGACCCGCGGCGGCGTCTACGTCGAGGACGTCCTGGTGCCCTGGGGCGACCTCGGCGTCGCGACGCCGTGGCAGCCGCTCGCCGGCGAGGCGACGTTCACCGCGCCGACGGGCATCTCGGCGCTGCCCGCCCCGCTCGATCGCGAGCGCATCCTGGCCCTCACGGCCGCCGCCCTGCCGGACGACCGCGCCGACGACACCTTCCGAGCCCGGGCGGCCGCCGCCGTGTCCAACTGCGCCTCGTCCAGCGAGCGGCCCTGCGTCACCGGCGCGGGCGCCGTCGCCTTCGAGATCGTGGCGCAGCGCGACGGCGAGGCGGTCGACCGCGTGGTGCTGCGGCTCGAGCGCGGCTTCGGCTGCTAGCGCGCCTCGGGCGGGGCGGCCTGCTCGACCTCGTCGAGCTGCATCTGCTCGCGCTCCTTTGCCGCGCGCGCCGCCTGCGGGGCCGTCACCGGCGCATCGCTCGCCCCCGAGCCCACGAGCTGGAGCACGACCACCAGGTCGAGCGACCCCTCGCCCTTCACCAGGGCGTCGGTGCCGATGCGCTGCACGTCGTGGCCCAGCGCCGCCAGCTCCTGCGCCAGCGCGTTCAGCTCCGCGCTCGGGAGGTGCACGTGGACCACCTCGCGGCTCGCCCGCATCTTCCCGTCGTTCGCGACGTCGCTGGTCACGCAGTCCCAGCGGTGCCGCGCGCAGATCCGCAGCAGGTCGACCTTCACCGCGGTGGAGTCGGTGCGGACGAGGAGCTGGTGCGGCTCGGGCCCGAGCCCCAGCACCTCGGGCCGGGACGTGCCGGCGTCGGGGCTGACCTGCGGCTCGACCGTCCCCTCCGACGACGTGCCCACGGGGGGCACCGGCACCGGCGCGGCGGCCACCGGGGCGGGCGCGGGCGACACGCCCTTCCGGGGCGGGGGCTCCTCGACCGGCGCCGGGGCTTCCGCCGCCACCGGCGGGGCCTGCTCGGCCCAGTCGCGCGCATCGCCCATCGCCGGCGGCTCCACGGCCGCGGGCGACAGCTCGTGCGGCGCTCCCTCGTCGTCGGGTGCCGCGCGCCACACGGGGACCAACAGCAGGCACGCCGCGGCCACCGCCAGCCCCAGCGCCCAGCCCTCCAGCGGCACGCCGAACGGCCGCCGCAGCCAGGCCCGCCACCCGCTCTCCTGCGGCGCCTCCGCCTCGACCCGCGCCATCAGCCGCGCCTCGAAGCCCTCGGGCGCCGACAGCGGCCCCTCCACCCGCATCGTGCGGATCACCGCCTCGAGCTGGGCGACCTCGGCCCGCAGCGCCGGATCGCGCGCCAGCTCGGCCTCGAGCGCCGCAGCGGCGTCGGGGTCGAGCTCACCGTCGAGCCAGGCCGACAGCGCCTCGTTCTCGGGATCGGGGATGGTGGGGTCGGTTCGCATGCGTCAGGTCACGTCCTCCCGGGTGATCTTGCGCGCGAGCACCTGGGCGAGCTCGCAGCGGGCGCGGTGGAGTCGGCTCTTCACTGTACCCCTCGGCAGGTCCAACAGGTCCGCGATCTCCTCGTACGACAGGTCCTGCATCTCGCGTAGCACGATGATGTACCGTTGTTCCTCGGACAGCGCCGCCAACCCCTGCTCGACCAGCGTGCTGGCCTGCGATGCGTGGACGGAGGCGTCGGTCCCGGGCCCCTCGTCGGCGATCTGCCGCCCCGGCCCGTCGTCTTCGCGGTCCCCCTCCAGGGGCTCCTGGTGGTCGAGGTGCCGACGTCTACGGTACAACCTCCGGTTCTTGCAGTGGTTCACCACGACCCGGTAGATCCAGGTCGACAGCTGGGCGTCGCCACGGAAGTTCGCGAGCGAGCGGAACAGGGCGAGGAAGACGTCCTGCGCGACCTCCTCGGCGACGACCCGGTCGCCCATCCACCGGACGCACATCGTGTACACACGATCCCGGTACCGGTGGACGATCTCGCCGAACGCGCTCCGATCCCCCTCCTTGAACCGCCTGACGAGCTCTGCGTCGGGAACGGGGTTCGCCATCTGGCTCCCGGTGGTGTGGACCGCGGTCGCGCGGCCGGGTTCCAGTATTGTTCGGTGCGGCTCAGAGATCCTCGTCGAGGTGCTTCGCCTCGACGCGCACGCGCCGGCCCGTCCGCACGCTCGCCTGCACCTCGTCGAGCGTCTGGCGCGGGTTCGGGAAGATGGCCTTGCGCACCTTCGCGTCGCGGAACGTGCAGCCGTCGATGTTGGCGAAGTCGAAGTCGGCCTCTTCGAGGATGGCCTCGTCGAAGCACGCTTCGCGGCACTCGGCGTGCCACAGGCTCGCCCCCGAGAGGTCGGCGCCGCGGAAGGTCGCCCGCGACAGGTTGCACTCGGCGAGCTTGGCGCGGCGCAGGTCGGCGCCGTCGAGGCAGACGCCGGTGAGGTCGAGCCCGCGCAGGTCGGTGTCGGCGAGGGAGTCTCCGCGCGCCAGGGCGTCGACGATCTGCTTCTTGGTCATGGTGCGAGGGCTGCCCATGGCTGGGGCTCCTGTACCGGTGAGTGGGTGAGGCGCTCGATGACGGTCGCGCCGAGGCGGCTGCCCGTGAGGCGGTCGACGTGGAAGGCGCCGCCGGGGTTGAGCGCGTTGACCTCGATGAGGCGAGAGCCGATGACGTCGAGCCCGGCGAGGCGGACCCCCGCCCGCAGCAGGTGCGGCGTGATCTGCGCGCACAGGCGCAGCTCGTCGGCCCCGATGGTGGTGGTCTCGGGGGTGCCGCCGCGCTTGAGGTTGTGGCGGAACTCGCCCGGGGCGCGGCGGCGCAGGTAGGCGCCGAGCACCACGCCGTCGAGCCAGACGAGGCGCTTCTCGCCGACCTCGGCCTCGGGGACGTAGGCCTGGACGACGACCTCCCCCGCGTCGGGCGAGCTGCCGCGCCGGCGCTCGCCCCACCGGGCGGCGTCGAAGGCGGCGTCGAGCGCTTCGTCGTCGCCCGGGGCGATGCGCGCCACGCCGCGCCCGCCGCTGCCGCGCGCCGGCTTGACCACGACGCCGTGCTCGTGGGCCTGCAGGAACTCGTGGCAGCTCGCGCGCTGCGCGGCGCGTTACCCGCGTATGCGGGGTGTCGACGCCCTGCAGCGCCGCCAGCCAGCCCTTGTGCGAGACGCGCACCAGGCCGTCGGGGTCGTTGACCACGCGCACGCCGCGGTCGCGCACCAGCGCGGCGAAGGTGAGCACGGACAGGTCGACGGGCGCGGCGCGCACGAGCAGCAGGTCGATCTGGTCGAGGTCGACGTACCGCCGGGGCGCGCGGCGCGACACGAGCAGCTGCGCGATGACGTCGGCGGTGGTGGGCTCGTCGAGCGCGTGGGCCCGGGCGATGAGGCGCCGGTCGGGCCCCACCTCGAAGTCCCAGGGCTCGACGAAGCGCACGCGGTCGCCGCGCGCGAGCGCCTCGCGCGCGAAGTGCACCGTCGTCCACGTCTCGTCGACCGACGCGGCCCGGCTGATGGCGAACACGATCCGCAAGGGACGAACCCTAACTGCCGTCCCGAGGCTCGCCCAGTCAGCGCTGCGCGGCGACCACCGGCGGGTCGGACAGGTCGGCGACGTAGGTGCCGTCGAGCCAGGCGCGGACGACCTCGGGGTTTGCACCGTCCTCGCCGTACAGCGCGCCCTCCTCGACCACCACGTAGAACTGCGGCCCGATGGCCCAGCAGCCCTCGACGATGGGGACGTCGAGCGCGAGGAAGTCGAAGCTGCCGTCGTCGACGGTCGTGCCCGCGCCATGGACCGTGACGGGGCCCCAGTCGCGCGTCTCGAGGCGGGCGACGGCGCCGGCCAGCGGGGCAGCGTCCGAGCCGATGGCGACGCCGACGATCCGCAGGTCGACGAGGTGCGTCGGGCCGCAGGCGCCGTAGTCAGGGGCCTCGGCGGCCGTGTCCGCGGCGACGGTGACGGGCAGCGTGCCGTCGTCGTCCCAGGTCGGCCCGGCGACGTCGACCCGCTCGCTGCACCCCACGATCGTCACCAGGACCCCGAAACGCCACATCCGACACCTCCGCCGCGTCCTCCTCGGCACGTCGGGCGGCGCGGACGGTGTCCCCGGGGGTACCGGCGTGGTAGAGGGAGGCATGGACGTCGCGCTCCGCCGCCCGCTCGCTGCGGCCCGCTGGCCGGGCTCCGTCAAGCGCGGGGTCGACGTGGTCGGCGCGAGCCTGGGCCTGGTCCTCGCCGCGCCGGTCATCGCGGCGGCGGCGCTGGCCGTGCGGCTCGGCGACGGCGGGCCGGCCCTGTTCCGCCAGGTGCGCGTCGGGCGGGACGGGCGGCCGTTCACCATGCTGAAGCTGCGCACCATGGCGACCGGGGCCGAGGCCCACGCGCCGCGCCGGCCGCCGCGGTTCAAGCGGCGGGGCGACCCGCGGGTCACGCCGGGGGGGCGCGTGCTGCGGCGGCTGTCGATCGACGAGCTGCCGCAGCTCGTGAACGTGCTGCGGGGCGAGATGAGCCTCGTGGGGCCGCGGCCGCCGCTGCCGTCGGAGGTGCGGTGGCACGGGCGGTGGCACCGGGCGCGGCAGTCCGTGCCGCCGGGGATCACCGGGCTGTGGCAGGTGAGCGGGCGGGCCGACCTGCCGTTCGAGCGGTGGATCGAGTACGACCTGCACTACGTCGAGCGGTGGTCGCTGTGGCTCGACCTGGCGCTGCTCGCGCGCACCGTCCCCGCGGTGCTGCACGGTCGCGGCGCGCGGTGAGCCGGGGGCTCGCGGCGGGCGTCGCTGCGTACGCGCTGTGGGGGCTGCTGCCGCTGTACTGGAAGCTGCTCGGGGCGGTGCCGCCGCTCGAGCTGCTGGCGCACCGGATCGTGTGGTCGCTCGTGGCGCTGGGCGCGGTGGTGGCGGTGGCGGGGCGGCTGCCGGGGCTGCTGCGTGCGCTCGATCGGCGGACGGTGGGGATCTACGCGCTGGCGTCGGTGCTGGTGGGGACGAACTGGCTGCTGTACGTGTGGGCCGTCGCGGCGGGGCGCGTGGTCGAGGTGTCGCTCGGGTACTTCGTGAACCCGATGGTGAGCGTGCTGCTCGGGGTGGCCGTGCTCGGGGAGCGGCTGTCGCGGGTGCAGCGGGTCGGGGTCGCCTGCGCCGGGGTCGGGGTGGGGGCGCTGCTGGTGGGGAGCGGGTCGCCGCCGTGGGTGTCGCTGACGCTGGCGGTGTCGTTCGGGCTGTACGGGCTCGTGAAGAAGCTCGCGCCGCTTCGAAGCGCTGGAGGGGCTCACGCTCGGACAGCCATCCTGACGCCGCCGTCGCTGGTGGCGGTGGGGTGGCTGCAGCTGTCGGGGGTGGGGGCGCTCGGGCGGCACGGGGTCGGGTTCGACGCGCTGCTGCTGCTGTCGGGGGTGGCGACGTCGCTGCCGCTGCTGCTGTTCGGGGTGGCGGCGCGGCAGGTGCCGCTGTCGCAGCTCGGGCTGCTGCAGTACCTGGCGCCGACGCTGCAGCTGGTGCTGGCGGTGGCGGTGTTCGGGGAGCCGTTCGGGCCGCTGCGGGCGGCGGCGTTCGCGGCGGTGTGGCTGGGCATCGCGGTGTTCGTGTCGCCGGTGGTGCGGCGGGCGTGGGCCTGACGCAGACGCGCCCGACGCTTTTCCGTCATTTCACGCAGACGCGCCCGACGCTTTTCCGTCATTTGACGCAGATCTGTCCGGGGGATCCGGAAATCCAGGGCGGCCAGTGTCCGGCGCGATCCTGTCCACCACGCCATCTTCGCGGACGCGCCCGGAAGTCGGCGGCGGGAGGACGTTAGCGGAGCCCCGCCGCGCGGTACGCCGAGTCCTGGAGGTCCCCATGAGCGTCCGCGGACTCGTCGGCTTCGGCCCCGGCACCCTCGCGCACCTGTACAACCACGCCATCGAGCAGAACGACCTGTTCGCCACGGAGAACGACCGGCGCGTCTTCTACGAGCTGCTCCTCGAGGAGCTGCCACGCGACCAGCTCGCGATCCTCGCGTGGTGCCTGATCGGCAACCACTTCCACCTGTTGCTCCGCATCCTCGAGGATGCCGTCGCGATGTCGGTCATGATGCGGGACGTGCAGTCGCGCTACGCCCGGCACCACAGCCGCACGACCGGCCGCCGGGGCGCGCTGCACATGGGCCGGTTCGGCCGCCGCCTCGTCCACTCCGACGCCTACGCGCGGCTGGTCGTCGCCTACATCCACGCCAACCGCGTGAAGGACGGCTTCTGGCGAGAGCCGACGACGGACCCGTGGAGCAGCCACCGCGCCTGGCTCGGCCTCGTCGCCGACCCGCTGATCGACCTGTCCGACCGCGCGGTCCTGTTCGGTGATGCCGCCGGGTACGGGGCGGCGTTCGATGCGCTCCTCCCGACGTGGACCCGCCACGATCCCGCCACCCTCCTCGAGCGGACGGTGCTGCGGACGGTGAGCCAGCTCCTGGTCCACCATCCGGCCCTCCGCCGCTACGAGCGGGGCCTGGGCGCCGCCGCGCTCGTCGCGCACGCGGGGTACACGCAGGCGCAGGCCGCCGCCAGGGTCGGTCTGGATCCGAGCAACGGTGCTCGCACGGTGCGCACGGCGCGCGAGGCCGGCCAGGCACTCCTGCGCGAGCTGGAGGCGCGGCTGTTCGCCCCGGACGGCGTCCTGCTCGCCGCCTCGCCGGGCCCGGCCCCGCGCACCACCGAGTCGGGCCGTCTCTACCTGCCGGGGCGATGACGGAAAAGCGTCGGGCGTGATCGCGTCATCGCGTCATCGCAGCGAGCGAGCCACCGCCTCGGCGCCGGCCCAGTCCCGCTCGCCCGACGCCCACGCCCGCCGCAGCGCCACGGCCAGCCGCCCCAGCGACGCCGCATCGCCCCGCCGCACGTCCTCCGCCGACAGCAGCACCACCTCGCCGTCCCCCAGCACGGTGCTCCGCGACCCCCCGAGCCCGACGGCGACCCGCACCGGCCCCGTCCCGTACAGCCCCTCCGCCCGCGCCAGCGCCGCCTCGACGGCCGCCGCCACCGGCGCGACCCGCGCCACCAGCGCCTCGTCGGACGCCCAGACCGTCACCCGCGGCGTCCCCACGCAGCTCGCGGCCGCGGCCCCGGCTTCGACCCACCACCCGCCGGTGGCGTCCGCCGGCAGCGCCGTGCGGAGCCAGGCCACGCCGCCCCCGCCCGGCAGCGCCTGCCGCGCGACCTCGACCCGGTCGACGCCCCGCACCGTCCCGCCCTCGCCCGGACCCGCCGCGCACACGGGCGTGCCGTCGGCCGGCAGCGCGACGGCGCCGGCGCGGACCGTGCCGTCCCACCAGCCGTCGCCGTCGGTGTCGTAGCGCTGGTCGGACGTGCCCGCCCAGCCCTCGGCGATGGCCACGAGCCCGTCGCGGTCGGCGTCGTCGAGGGCGTCGGCGAGCGCGCGCGGCCCGGCGTCCAGCGCGGCCACGAGCTCCCCTCCGCGCGGCGAGCCCGCCAGCGCCGCCCGGAACCCGGCCCAGCCGACGGTGCGCGACCCCCACAGCGCCTCGGGGCCCACGACCTCGGCGGCCGTCCGCACGAGCCGCGAGGCGCCGACGTACGCGTCGGTGCGCACGGCGTGGAGCTCGGAGGGGCGCCCCTCGACGGGCTTGGTCCAGGCGAGCAGGTCGGGGAGGCCCGTCAGCGAGCGCCCGTCGTCGAACTGGTGCGGCGCCAGCCCGGGCGCGCGCTGTACGACGCAGTCCGCGATGAGCTCGGCCGTGCCCTCCACGAGCGCCACCGGGCCCTCGGAGACCCAGGCGTGCGCGACCTCGTGGACGACGACCTCGCGGTGGCGCCCGGGTGCGGCGTTCAGGTCGATGCGGTACAGCCGGCCGGTGTCGGGGTCGGTGCGCGCGACGCCGAGGTAGTCGCCGGGCACGGTGCGCCGGACCAGGGCCACGACGGGCGCCGCCGACCCCTCGCGCCCCGTGCACGCCGCGGCGCCGGCCCAGGCGGCGCGGGCGAGTGCCACGTCCTCGGGGTCACCGACGAAGGTGGGCGCAGCGTGGGCGGTGGCGAGGAGTGCGAAGGCGAGCATGGTCCCTCTGACAGCGTACCCCCATCCGACCCCCGGAGGCCGGCCGGGTTCCGATCGGACGGAAAAGCGTCGGGCGCGTTTGCGTCATCTGACGGAAAAGCGTCGGGCACGTTTGCGTCATCGGGCACGTTTGCGTCATCGGCGGCGGCTCAGGCCACCAGCTCCGCCAGCGCCGCCCGCACCGCGTCCGGCGTCAGCGCCATCGCCGCCTCGTGCACGGCCACCTCGAACCGCGACCACCCCGGCACGTCGCACGGCCGCGCCCCGTCGAACAGCCAGATCCCGTGCGCCTCCGCGACCCGGTCCCGCGCCTCCGCCGCCTGCTCCGGCGCCACCGCGACCATCAGGTGGAACATCGACGTGTGCGGCGGATCGGGCAGCATCCGCACCCCGTCGAGCCCCCGCAGCGCCCCCGCGATCGCCAGCGCGTGCTCCCGCCAGCGCGGCATCCGCGCCAGCTGCGCGTCGAGCTGCATCGCCGCCGTCGCGACCGCCGGGTACTGGCTCACGAGCGTCCCCCCGTGCCGCCGCTGCCACACCGCCGCCTCGGCCAGGAACTCGGGGTCGCCGAGCAGCACCGCCCCGCTGATCGCGCCGACCTCCTTGTACAGCGACACGTACGCCGACGCGAAGCCCGCCGTGATCTCGGGCAGCGACCGCCCGAAGTGCGGCCCGCAGCCCCACAGCCGCGCCCCGTCGAGGTGCAGCGGGATCCCGCGCGCCGAAGCAGCCGCCTTCAGCGCCTCGAGCTCCTCCCACGACGGCAGCTGCCCGCCGGCCTCCCGGATGGGCAGCTCCACGAGCAGCGCCGACAGCGGCTCCTTGACGGCCTCGAGGTCCGCCGCGAGCACGGGGCGGTGCGCGGGCCCCACGAGCGTGAGCCGCAGCCCGTGCAGGTGCGCGTAGCCGCGCTCCTCGTGCAGCTCGACGTGCGACGTGGCGTGGCTCCCCACGTGCGCGTGCCCGGCCCGCTCGGCCCACACCCGCAGCGCGATCTGCTGCGCCATCGTGCCGCTCGGCATCAGCCGCGCCGCCGGGAAGCCGACCCGCGCGGCGATGTCGGCCTCGAACGCGGTGACGAGCTCGCCCGTCCCGTAGACGTCGGCGCGGACGCCCTGCGCCTCGCACCAGGCCGCGGCCTCGGCCAGCACCTCGGCCGGCGACCGCGGCGGGTGCCCCTTGAACAGCCGGCACTGCCGCTTGAGCGCCGCTCGGCTCGCTGCGTCCATCGCCCCTCCCTCGCGCTGCGTGGAACGCGTCGACCGGAGCCTACCGCGCGGCGAGGCCCCAGCGCTCGACGCCGGCGTCGGCGAGGTCCCAGCCCTCGCGCATGGCGGCCGCCACCTCGAGCGTGCCGAGCGCGAGCGTCTCGGGGCCGACGGTGCGGTCCTCGTCGACGAGCGTCCAGCCGTCGGCGACGGCGGTGATGGGGACGGGCTCGGCGCGCCCGGGGAACCAGGTGGCGCCCGCGATGGCGATCGTGTCGCCGTCGACCTTGGCGACGTAGTGCTGGACGGCGGACGCGCTGCAGCGCGCGAGGACGCCCGGCAGCGCCGCGAGATCGCCGATGCCGCGCGCCCAGAGGCCGGCGCCGTCGCGGTCCTGCACCTCGAGCTCGAAGGTGGGGGCCGCGCTGCGGACCCAGCCGAGCTCGGCCAGGGCCGCGACCAGGGCGTCGCGGGCGTCGGGGCCGCGGGTGCGCAGGCCGACGAGGTGGGCTTCGAAGGCGGTCACGCGGCAGCCTCTCGCGGTCGGAAGGGAAGGGCGGGTGCCTCAGTCGAGGTGCGCGGCCTCGGCGTCGCCCATCGCCACCCCGCCCGCCGGGAAATACTCCTTCCACCGCCGCGCCACCAGCGCCGCCGTCTCCGGATCGCACGACAGCTCCGCAGGATACGTCGGCTTCATCCGCGCGTCGATGCCGATCGCCCCCTCCCGCACGAGGTGGTTCCGCACCACCCGCGGCTCCGCCGCCGTCACGAGGTCGGCCGCCGGCTCGAACCGCGTGAACACCGTCCACAGGAACCGCACGGGCGACGCCGCCGTCCGCTCCGCGTCGTCGACGAGCACCACCAGCGGCCAGTCCTGCAGCCCCGCCAGCGCGCGCCGCAGAAACCCCTGGTCCTCCGCGAACGATGGCCCCTCGATCAGCAGGCACCCGCCGCAGAACGGCACCGCGCGCCGCACGCCGGGCGGCAGCGCCCCCGACACCGCCCGCGGCAGCTCGCGCCACGGCTCGCCCACCCCGAGCATCACGCCCTTCGACCCCAGGTTCACCTCGGGCCCCGTGTAGTCGAGCGTGTCCATCGACAGGTTCGACAGCACGTACAGGTCGGTCTCGGGCCGGAACCGCGCCAGCAGGTGCTCTAGCACGGCCTTCGGGTCGCGCAGGTCGACGGGCTCGGCCACGACCCACAGGAACTTCGTCAGCGCGAGCTGCCCCTCGCCCAGCACCCGGAACGCCGCGCTCACGGCCTCCCGCCGGTACCGCTCGCGCACGACGGCGGCAGCGAGCGCGTGGTAGCCCGTCTCGCCGTAGGTCCACAGGTCGCGCACCTGCGGCATCACCAGCGGGAACAGCGGCGACAGCAGCTCCTGCAGGTAGTCACCGATGAAGAAGTCCTCCTGGCGCGGCTTGCCGACGACGGTGGCCGGCCACACGGCGTCCCGGCGGTGGCACACGGCGTCGACGTGGAGCACCGGATAGTCGTGCTTCAGGCTGTAGTACCCGTAGTGGTCGCCGAAGGGCCCCTCGGGCGCCACCTCGTGCGGCCGCACCCGCCCGCACAGCGCGAACTCGCAGCTGCCCACGAGCCGGTGCGCGCCGGGGCCCTGCGCCATCGGCACGCGCCCGCCCATCAGCAGCGACGCCAGCATCAGCTCCGGCACGTTCTCGGGCAGCGGCGCCACCGCGGAGACGATCAGCGCCGGCGGCCCGCCCACGAGCACGGTCACGGGCAGATCCTCGCCGCGCGCCTGCGCCACGGCGTGGTGGAAGCCGCCGCCCTTGCCGATCTGCCAGTGCATCCCGGTGGTGGTCGGGGAGTGCCGCTGGATCCGGTACATCCCGAGGTTGTGCGAGCCGTCCTCGGGGTGCTCGGTGTAGACGAGCGGCAGGGTGACGAAGCTCCCACCGTCTTCGGGCCAGGACTTCAGCATCGGGATGCGGTCGAGCCGCGCGGGCTGGTCGACGACCTCGGTGACGGGCGCGCGCGCCACGGGCCGCGTGCCGACGCGCAGCGCCTGGCGGAAGAACGCCCGCTCGCCCCACAGCTTGCCGAGCGTGGGCGGGACGAGGTCGTGGACGAGGCGCACGGCGTCGCGCACGAAGGCCTCGGGGCCGGGCCCGAAGGCGAGCTCGACCCGCCGGCGGGTGCCGAACAGGTTGGTGACGACGGGGACGTCGAAGCCCTTCGGGCGCTTGAACAGCAGCGCGGGGCCGTCGGCGGCGATGACCCGGCGGTGGACCTCGGCGATCTCCAGCTCCGGGTCGACCTCGGCTTCGATCTCGACGAGGTCGCGCTCGCGGCGCAGCGTCTCCAGGAAGGACGGGACGTCGACGTGCATGGGCGGCGCGTATCCCGACAGCGCCCGCGCCGAGCCGCGCCGGACCGCAGCCCATCGCTGCATCGGACGGGAGCGTCAGGCCGGCGCCGCCGTCCGTCGCCCCCGCCGGTCCGACCGCGGCGTCCGGTTCCGCGCCGTGTTCACCGGCACCCGCAGGGTCAGCGTCGTCCCGAGCGTCGGGTGCGTCCCCACCATCACGTGCCCGCCCATCGACCGCGCCAGCCGCCGGGCCAGCGCCACCGTCGCGCGGCCGTCGAGCGGCGGGCTCGCGTCCTCGCTCGCGTCGAACGCCGCCTGGATCGCCTCCCGCGCCTCGATCGACAGCGGCCGGTGCTGATCGTCGTCGACCACGAGCGTGGCCCAGTCGGCGTCCCGCCCCGACTCCCGCACGGCCTCCACCCGCACCGTCGCCTCGCGCGTGGTCCGCAGCGCCTGCAGCAGCACCGTCCGCACCGCGCACCGCAGCACCGTCGCGTCGGTCACGACCTCGTCGAGGTCGTCGCCCACCCGCACCGCCAGCGAGCTGCCCCGACGGCGCGCCAGCGGCGCCACCTCCGCCGAGACCTCGCGCACCAGCGCCCCGAAGTCCACCGGCGCGAGCGTCGGGTCGGCGCCCGAGCGCTCCCACATCGCCAGCGTCCACAGCAGCTCGAGCTGGTCCTGCAGCGCGTCGCCGACCTCCCGCAGCGGCTGGTGCCCGATCCGCGGGCTCTTCGTCAGCGCGTGCAGCTGGTGCAGCTGCTCCCGCAGCCCGTCCCCGATGAGCCCGAGCACCTGCCCCCGCTTGCGCTGCTCGACCACGAACCGCGACCGCTGCAGCTCGGCCGCCTCCCGCAGGACCTGCGCCCTGGTCGCCACCCGCGGCACCTCGCGCACCGCGACGATGCGCGCCCGCCCCCACGGCAGGTCCGGCGATCCGGCCGACCGCAGCGGCACGGCCTGCACGTCGACCTCGAACTGCGAGCCGTCGGCGTGGGTCCCCAGCATCCGCACGGTGCCGTCGGGCGTGTCCTGCGCCGACGCGAGGTCGGGGAGCAGCTCCACCAGCGGCGCCCCGTTGAGCACGTCGTGCGGGACGCCGAACAGCTGCTCCACCGACGGGTTGGCGTCCATCACGCGGTTGTCGGAGCCCACGACCATCACGGCGTCGAACGCGCTCTGCAGCACGGTGCGCGCGTACCACGCCTTCCCCAGCAGCTCGCGCTCCCGCAGCGCCGCCGCGGCCTGCAGCCGCGCGATGGCGCGCTCGGCCTCCCACCGCCGCCAGCCCACCCAGCCGCCGGCCACCCCCACGGCGACGACCGCGAGCGGCCACCCGAGCCACCCGAGCGCGCCGATCCCCACCCCCACGGCGCAGCCCCGCGCGATCGACGCCCAGGGGCGCGCGACGGGTGGGCTCGGGACGGAGGAGGGGCTGGTGGGCTCGTCGCTCGCCATGCATCGGTCTCCCTCTCCTCGTCTCGGCGCAGCAGCGCGCGCGTGCGAGGGAGCACCGGTTACCGGCGGTCGCGGTCAGCTGCGCCAGGCGCGGGTGACGGCCTCGAGCAGCTCGGTCTCGGCCTCGGTGCGCTCGCCGTCGCTCTGCGCGAGGTCGAACAGCACGGTGCGCACGAGCTCCCGCGCGTCGGGGCGCTCCACCTTCTCGAGCGCCGCCAGCAGCGCCTCGCGCGTGGGCGTGGCCCCGCGCGCGCGCATCAGGCGCTCCTGCATGTCGTCGATGCCCATCTCCTCGGCCAGCGCATCGATCTCGAGCACCTCGCCCGGGTCGATCCGCGAGTCGGCCTCGGCCAGGTGGGCCAGCAGCGCCAGGAACACCTCGCGCTCGGTGTCGTTCAGCTCGGAGACCTGCACACCACCCCCAGAGGAGGGCCGATATCGCGCCGCCTCCCGCGGGGCGAACCGCGACAGCGCCTCGACGAGATCGCGGCACAGGCGCGCCCGCGCGTCGTCGGCGCCGCCGTGGTTCCACTCGATCTCGAGCCCGGCGTAGCGCGCTGCGGGCAGCTCGCGGCGCAGCCAGCTGGTCGTGCCCTCGCCGGTGCCGAGGTAGGGCTGGTTCGCCCGGGCGTCCCAGCCGGCCCGCCGCAGCGCCCCCAGCAGCCGGTCCGCGATCTCGGCCTCCGCCCTGCGGTCCGGGTCGAACAGCACGCCCACGGGGTACGTCCGCACCTCGGTGCGCCCGTGCGCCACGAGCGTGGGCGTGAAGCTGTGCAGCGACAGGTGCAGGATCCGCCGCCACGGCGGCACGGCGGCGACGACCTCCCGCACCGATCGCCGGAACGGCGCGTGCCACCGCGCGATCCGCTCGGCCCGCGCCGCGGGCGGGAGCGCGGCGTTGCCCGGCACGGACTCCCCGAACGCCACCTCGGGCACGGCGTGCGGCCCGTCGGGATCGCGGTTGAGGTCCACCACGAGCCGGCTGTACGCCCCGGCCAGCAGCGGCACCGGCCACGCCTCGGCCAGCGCCCGCGCGATCTCCGCCGACCCCGGGTCCCACGCGACGTGGCTGTGGAGCACCTCGTCGCGCACCCCGAGCGCGACCCCGTCGGGCACGGCATTGGACGCGTGCTCGCACGTCAGGAGCTCGAGCTGCCAGCCCCGGCTCACAGTCCCCGCCCGTCCCACGGCCGGTTGTCGACGAGGCACTCCGACAGCTCGCGGAACACGACCCGCGCCGCCTGCGTGAAGCCGTCGCCGCGGTCGTCGACGTGGGGCAGCAGCCGCCGCTGGATGCACTCCGACAGGCTCCCCCGCTCGATCACCTTGCCGACGAGCTCCAGGTACGGCGCCTCCTCGGCCTTCGGGCGCTTCGACACCTGGCCGAGCAGGTCGCGCAGCAGCGCCTGCACGCCGACCTTGCCGTCGTCCCCCCGCGACACGCCCGGGAGCAGGTGCGGGGCCGCCACCCGGGCCTGCGTCCCCGCGCGCACCACGGCCTGGAAGTCGGCCACGAGCACGTCGTGGTCGGGCACCGCGAGCTTGTTCGCCAGGATCTGCCCCGACAGCGCCTTGAGCGCGAGCCGCACGAAGCAGGCGATGGCGACGTCCATCTTCACGCACTCCTGCACGTCGAGGACCCGCACCTCCATGGCGTCGCGGCTGAACTTGAAGACGGCGCCGCGCGCGTTGAGGAACTCGTGGCGGATGGCGTCGCTGTCGGGGAGCGCGTCGAGCGCGGTGTACATGCGCTTGAGCACGTCGCGGCGGTAGTCGGTGAGGCTCTCGATGGGCTCGGGCACGATGCGCCCGGAGCTCTCGGGCAGCCGCGACTGGTGCTCCACGATGAACGCCAGGCGGTTGTCGACGGCGGGCTGCAGCTCGCCGTCGTAGACCGGGCTGCTCGCCGCGATCGCCGGCAGGTAGGGCACCAGCATCGCCGCGGCGTTCATCATCGCCACGGCCTCCTCCTCGCGGCCCACCGGCAGGTTCACGTGGCTCGCCTGCACGTTGGCCCACCCGTGCGTGTGCACGTCGAACAGCCGCGAATAGGTCTGGTAGATCTTGCGGTTGCTGCGGCTCCACAGCCGGCCCTGCTTCGGGTCGAACCACGGGTGCATGCCGCAGGGCAGCAGGCGCGCGCCGAACCGGCCCTCGAGCGCGACCGACAGCCGGCGGATGCCCTCCACCAGCGCCTCCTCGGTCTTCTGCAGGCTCGCGAGCGGCGCGGGCGTCTTCACCTCGATGACGTGCGAGAAGATCTCGTTCGAGAAGCCCACCAGGCCGAGATCGAAGTCCGACGTGGGCCGGCCGGCGAGGAACGCCATCACGTCCTCGACGATCGGCAGCACGTTGAGGTCGCGGTCGACGACGGGGTACTCGAGCTCGATGCCGACGACCTCGTAGGCGGCGTAGGTCTTGCCGGGCTTCGGGCGCGGCGGGCGGCCGATCGGCTCGCGCAGCGCCTGCAGCGCGGCGGCTTCGGGGCTCTCGTCGGGGCGGCGGGGCTTGCGCGGCACGGGGGTCGGCTCCTGCAGGCGATCGCGCGGCATGCGCCGCTCGAACCAGGTCACCAGGTCCTCGAAGATGACGTCGCCGTCGGCGGCGTCGTCGTAGCCGGTGTCGAGGTTCGGGTTGTCGTTGATCTCGATGACGACGACCTTCTCGGGCGTCTCCTTGAGGTCGACGCCGTACAGGCCGTCCCCCACGAGGCGGGCGGCGCGGCAGGCGACCTTGACCACCTCGGCCGGCGCCTTGTCGCGCGGGACGGCCTCGACCCGCCCGTAGCGCGCGCCCACGGGGGTCATCTGGCGGATCTGCCAGTGCCCGGGCGCCATGTGGTAGCGGCAGACGAACAGCGGGCGGCCGTCGAGCACGGTGACGCGCCAGTCGAAGGCGGTGGGCACGTAGGCCTGCGCCACGAGCAGCGGGCTGCGCCGCAGCAGCGCCTCGGCCCGCGCGGCGTGGTCCTCGGCGCTGCGCACCTTGAAGACGCCGCCCGAGAAGGAGCCGTCGGGCAGCTTCACGATGTAGGGCGTCGACAGCTGCGCCTGCAGCTCCTCGAAGCTGGTCGACCGGTCGAAGACCACGGTGGGCGGCACCGGCACGCCCTCGCGCCGCATCAGCTCGAACAGGAAGATCTTGTTGGAGCAGCGGATGATGGAGCGCGGATCGTCGATGACCGGCAGCCCGAGCGCCTCGGCGCGCGCGGCGAACCGGAAGCTCGGCTTGTCGATGCCGGTGACGGTGCGGATGAACAGCGCGTCGTGCTCCCCGAGGCGCCCCACGTCGGACGGCCCGATGCGCTGGACCCGGATGCCGCGCGCCGCCGCGATGCGCGTCCACCGATCGACGGTCTCGGGGCTCGAGGCCTTGAACGGGTCGCGCTCGTCGTACAGCACGGCGATCGACGGCTTCCGCCGGTCGTTCCGCTCGGCGTCGGGCACGCGGGCGGAGCTCAGCGCGCGCACGAGCTGCGCCTTCTCGGCGTCCGACAGCCCGGCGAGCTTCTCGGCGACGAGATCGTACAGCTTCCAGCGCTCGTCTTCGCGCAGCAGGCGCATCCGCAGCACCGGGGTGGGCCAGGCGCGGTAGACGCGGCCCGCGAGGCGCTGGAACCCCGAGGCCTCCGTGCGCCCGACGCAGACGAGCACCTCGGTGAGCTCTTCGCGCTCGGGCAGGCGCAGGAACGGGTCGTCGTTCTTGTCGTAGTCCTTGACGAGCGGCGGCGGATCGCTCGGCGACCACCAGCCCTCCCGCGGCACCCGCGGCGCCCCCTCCGTGCGCACGCGGGCCGCGAGCTCGTGGGACTGGAGCACCTCGACCCCCGACTCGGCCAGCGCGCGGAACAGCACGTTCGGGTGCTGCATGCCCTCGAGGGTCTCGACGCTCGGCAGGGGCGTCTGGGCGCGGGCGTCGGCCAGCAGCGAGACGTAGTACCCGCGCGACAGGTAGCGCTGGCTGCGGCAGAGGTTGATCACGGTGAGGCCGGCGGTGGACACGTCGGTGCCGCCGGCCAGGTAGGTGTCGACGTCGGCCACCCGCAGCTCGGGGCAGGGGCCGAGGTCGCGCTTGTCGGTCACGACCACCAGGGTTCGGTTGCTCATGGCGTTCGGGTGCTCATGCAGGCCGCGGATCGGGCCCGGTCGGGGCCCGGGGTTTGGACTTGGGCCACACCTCGAGCAGGACCGCGTCGCGGGTGGCGTCTCCGAGGAGGATCGCGTTGGTCAGGCGCTGGGCGCCGACCGTGTACCGGCCCGTCGCCGAGAACGGCACGTGGACCGAGGGATCGCGCACGTGGAAGTGCAGCCCCGACCCGGTGTAGCCGCACAGGACCACGAAGTGGCCCGTCGACTCGCCGCGCAGGTCGTCGTACTCGAGGTCGTCGGAGCGCTCGCGCATCGTGCCGTACAGGTATGTCGCCGACAGGCCGCAGATCACGGGGTGCTCGCGCTTGAGGATGCGGACGAGCAGCGCGGGGGAGAGCTCCTCCACGAACAGCTTGCCGCCGAGGTCGAGGAACTGGACGTAGGCCTCGTGCTCGGCGCGCAGCCCATCGTCGGTCTGGACGCGCGCGCGCTGGACCAGCCGCTCGCGGATGTTCTGCAGCGACCACCCGCGCCAGGTCGGGTCGACGATGCGCAGCCCCAGCGGGTACAGCGCGGCGTGGTAGCCGAGCGACAGCGCGGTGAGCCCGAGGTAGACGGCGAGCGTGCCGCCGTCGGGGTTGCGCTGGAGCGCCTCGAGGATCTGCGGCAGCGGCCGCACGTCCCGGTAGAACAGGAAGACCTGGTGCAGGCAGGTCGGCCCGCAGGTCACCTCGTCGGGCTGGGCCATGCGCGGCACGCCCAGCTCGAGGCGGGCGCGCGGGGGGGGCGGCGGAGCGGAGGGGAGCGGCTTGGAGGGCATGACGGGAGGCTAGGCCAGCTCTTCCAGCAGATCGCCCTCGGGCTCGGGGGCCGCGGTGGTGTCGACGCCTGCGTGGCGGCGCGCCACGAGGATCACGGCGCCCGCGACCATCATCAGCAGGCCGATGCCCTGGGAGGTGGTGATCCCCACGATGTGGGCGCCGAGCTGCTCGCCGGCCTGCGACATGCCGGGGAACCAGGCGGCCACCTTCTCGGAGACCTCCCACGACAGGACGTACCCGCGCTGGTCGGCGCGCAGGGCCTCGGAGATCATGCGGATCGGCGGCTGGAGCACGAGCGCGAGGCCGATGATCTGGCCGTCGAACTTCCGGCGCGTCCACCGCCAGGCCAGGAACACGGCCAGGGTGGTGTAGGCGAGCGCCTCGAACAGCTGCGTGGGGTACAGCGGCACGTCGTGGATCCGGCCCACGCCGCCGTGGAACTCCAGCGTCACGAACGGGAAGGTGCGCGACAGCCAGATCTGGCCGCCCGTGAACGCGGCGGGCAGCAGCCCGACGGGGTTCTGCGGGGTGGGCGCGATCGCGCCGTGACAGCAGCCGGCGAAGAAGCAGCCGAACCGGCCGATGCCGTTGCCGATGACCACCGCGGGCCCGGCGAGGTCGGCGAGCTTCCACAGGGGCAGCTTGTTGGCGGCCGCCCAGCTCAGCACGGCGACGGCGCCGCCGAGCACGCCGCCGTAGACGGCGAAGCCCGAGCACGACA
The DNA here is from genome assembly GCA_041389545.1 of Myxococcota bacterium. GTDB lineage: Bacteria > Myxococcota_A > UBA796 > UBA796 > JACKER01. The sequence goes on from JAWKRQ010000009.1 coordinate 209,938, forward strand.
GCAGCGACATCGGGTCGCTGATCGTGCGCTCCCAGTCGACCGACACGGCGTAGAGCAGGCGGGCGCCGAGCATGCCGCCCACCGCCGCGGCGACGTAGCCCAGCAGCAGCTGATCGGGGTTCACCCCCGCGCGGCGGGCGCGCAGGTGGATGATGAGGAACGCCGCCGAGAAGGCGAGGGCGATGAACAGACCGTACGTGTTCACGTCGATCGGCCCGGCGGCGCCTTGGATGTGGAACAGGGTCGGCCACATGGCGACCCCCGTAACCCCATCACGGGCCACCGACGCCGGCGCCGATGGCCGACCAGGCGTTGCGCCCCACCACCAGGTGATCGAGCAGGGGAATCCCGAGGACGCGCCCCGCCGCCGCCATCCGGTCGGTCACGTCGTGATCCTGGGGGGAGGGGGTCGGGTCGCCCGAGGGGTGGTTGTGGGCGAGGACGACGCCCCAGGCGCCCACGCCGACGGCCACCCGGAAGACCTGACGCGGATCCACGACCGTGAGCGAGTCGCTGCCGCGGGTGAGGCTGCGGTGGGCCAGCGGACGGTGTCGGCGGTCGAGGAACAGGGCGTGGAGCTCCTCCTGGGCCAGGCCCTGCAGGCGCGGGGCCATCAGCTCGTAGGCCTCGGCGCTGCTCGTGATGGGGCGCTCCAGGGCGCCGGCGGCGCGGGCGCGGCGGCCGAGCTCGAGCGCGGCGTGGACGCGGACGGCCCGGGCCGCGCCGACGCCCGGGACGTCGATGGCGGATCGCGGCTCGGCGCGCAGCAGGCCGCACAGGCCGCCGTTGCGCTCGAGCAGGTCGGCGGCGATGGCGAGGGCGGTGCGGTTGGCGGCGCCGGTCTCGAGGAGCAGGGCCAGGAGCTCGGCGTCGCCGAAGGCGGCGGGGCCTTCGGACAGGTAGCGTTCGCGACGGCGCAAGGGAGCCTCCGGCCGGGGCTCCAGCACGGGGCGTGCCACGCCGTCGTCGAGGTTGCTCCGTCGCTCCGACGGCGGTCCGTGACGGACGTCCGTCGGAACGACGTCGCCGCGGAAGCCTAGCCGCGGTAGTGCCGGATGACGTGGCCGTCGGGGCCGCTGCAGCTCAGCCCGTCGTCGTGGTAGTCGGGCGGGCACTTCGCGGGCGGCTCGGCGCGGTCGAGGCCGCAGCACTCGCGGTCGGCGCACAGGGCCGACTCGAACTCGAACAGGCTGTGGACGAGCCCGCGGTTGTCCTCGAGGGCCTGGAGCATCCGGCGGTCGCCGAGGTCGGGGTCGCCCTCGCCCACGCAGTCCGCGAGGTCGAGGAGGCGGTCGGCGAGCAGGTGCTCCACCCAGTCGACGTGGTCGGGGGTGAGCGCGAGGCCGACGGGACCGGCCTCGCTGTCGCAACGGGAGGTCACGGTCGTGGGGCCGGTGAGGTGCGCGCGGCCGTTGCGGCGCGCCTGCGCCCAGTAGTCGGCCCAGCCCTCGTGGAAGGCGTAGGGCTCCTCGAAGATCTCGGTGCCGCGGTGGCAGCGTGCGTAGCGGTAGTTGACGTTGTCGCCGTCCCAGTGGCTGGCGTCGCCGTCGTCGAGGTCGCGGACCACGTGGGCCGACTCGTGGAACAGCGTCCGCTCGCGGCGGGCGCGCTCGGGGCGCAGGTCGAGGAAGTTCGAGGCCAGGTCGACGTAGCTGTAGAAGGCGTAGGGCGAGGTGCCGAACACGCCGGCGCGGCGCATGAACTCGAGCTTCCCGCCCGGCATCGCGATGCGGCGGACCTCCTGGTAGTCCTCGACGACCTCGGTGCCGACCCGCCAGATCTCGCACTCGCTCGTGTCGATGAGCAGCGGGTCGAGCTGCAGCACCGTGCGGCCGTCCTCGGTGGCGACGGTGCCCTGGACGGTCTGCGAGAAGCCGAAGTGGAAGGCGCCCGTGCCCCAGGCCTCGTGGAGGTCGTCCATGACGCGCAGCTCGGTGACGGAGCCGGCGGGGCCGTGCACGTCGCCCTGGTAGGCGAAGCCGACCTCGACGGGGCCGTCGCTCAGCGTGGCGGCGTCGTCGACGGGGAGGGTGAAGGTGCCGGTGCAGTCGGTGACGCCCTCGCCGAGCTGCGTGTGGATGGGGAACGAGGTGAGGGGGCGCGTGTCGGAGGTGGTGCCGTCGGGGGAGACGCAGGTGACCGTGCCGCGGACGATGGGGCCCGTGTCGGGGGCGGCGGGGTGGTAGGGGCAGGTGTCGTAGGCGTCGCAGCTGCCGTCGCCGTCGCTGTCGCCGCAGAGCTGGAGGTCGTCGCAGGCGGGCGCGAGGGCGAGGCAGAGGAGCGGGGCGAAGCGGTACGGCGACATGAGACCTCCCACCGTCAACGTGGCTCGGTGGGGACGGGGACGGTCTGACCGAACGCTGACCGTTCGGTGATCACCGGGCGCGCCAGGCCGACGGGGTCTCGCCGTAGCGGGCGCGGAAGCCCTCCGACAGGCGTCCGCTGCTCGACAGGCCCACCTCCTGCGCGATCTCCGACAGCGAGCGCGACGTGGCGCGCATCAGCCAGCGGGCGCGCTCGAGACGCTGGTCGCCTACCCAGCGGGCCGGCGGGGCGCCGATCGTCTCGGCGAAGGCGCGGCTGAAGTGCGCAGGGCTCATCCCGGCCAGCTTCGCGAGCTCGCCGACGGTCCAGCGGCGGCGCAGGTCCGCGCGGACGGCGTCGATGACCCGGACCAGGCGCGGGTCGCCGACCGGCGCCTGGGCGTGGGCGAAGCGGAGGACGAGCGCCAGGGCGGCCTGCTCGCCGCCGTGGCCGTCGGTGGCGGCGCGGCGCAGGGCGCGGACGTGGACGTCCTCGTCGGGCTGCAGCGGCCGGGTGCCGAACAGGGGCGTCCAACGCGACGCCAGCGCGACGGCGTCGAGGTGGGCCACCATCTCCACGACCCCGCCGGCCTCGGTCCAGCAGGAGTGCGGCAGGCCGGCCGGGATCACGCTGACGGTGCCGGCCTGCTGGGCGCCGTGCTCGCCGTCGCAGGCCACGCAGAGGCTGCCCTCCTCGATGATGCACAGCTCGACGGTGTCGTCGTGGACGGCGTCCTTCGGGCCCTGCATCCACGGGCCGATGCGGCGGCGGCTGACCGAGCGGAGCAGGGGCGTCATGCGGGCCTCCGCGGGGGCGAGCAGGACTCGGAGCACATCCCGCGCGCACGCGGAAGCGCGGCGCCGCGCTCCCGGCGTATCCCGTTGCATCGGAGGCAGGGATGCGGCTCGGCGTGGTGGTGCTGCTGGCGGGTGTGGCGTGCGGGGAGCCCGACCCCGTGGACCTGTCGACGGGGACGACGGACACGGGACCGACGACCACCGTGGCGGATCCGCAGTGCGAGCCGGTGAGCGTGCAGAGCGCGTGCGACAACCAGGCGAGCTTGATCGCCGGCTCGGTGACGTTGCCAGCGGACTACGACGGGCCGACGACCGGGGACCTGCTGCTCGGGCTGATGCACCGGGCCATCGGGTCGGCCGACGACGGCGGGCACCCGCACTGGGCGTGGACCGTGGCGGACGTGGACCTGTCGGCGCCGGTGCCGTTCGTCGTCGACATGTGCGACGGGAACGCGATCATGTGGAGCGAGGAGAACTGCGAGTACAACCTGCTCGCGATCCTCGACGTGGACCGGGACGCGGGGGCGTTCGACCTGGTGCCGTCGGAGGCCGATCCGGCGGCGCGGGTGACGCTGTCGCTGTCGTGCCGGGCGGAGGGGCCGCTGTGTCTGGGGGAGGTGCCGCTCGACTGCGTGGGGCCGGGGTGCGTGCGGGACCGCGGGGCGGGGAAGGGCGGGTGCAGTGCGCGGCGGAGTCGTGCGGCTCGGAGAGCGCGATCTGCCTGCTGTGAGCGGAGTGAGCGATGCCCGGGGCAGCTCTGCCTCCGGACCAGGATGAGATCGGGCCCGACCCGTTCCGCCTCCGGAGGGGCGATCGTCGTGTATCTTCGCGGTGAACGGGCGGGTCACCCCGGATGCCCGGGGCGGATCTGCTTCCGCAACAGGATGAATTCAGGTCGGGCCCGATCTGCTTCCGGCCCGATCTGCTTCCGGCATGTTGTTGATTGTTGTCAATCAGTAGGCTACATCGGTCCAGCATCGATGGAGCCTCGTCATGGAACTCGCCCGCCTGCGCGCCTTCCGCGCCGACTCCCGCACCATGGTCCGCGAGCTCGGCTTCCTCCAGGACGACTGCCGTCCCGCCGGCCTCCCCCACGTCCAGGTCCACGTCCTCCTCGAGCTCGCCGCCGCCGGCACCCTCCGCCCCTCCGACCTGGCGGAGCGCCTGCAGTCCGACCCCGCCGTCATCAGCCGCACCCTGGCCCGCCTGCAGGAGCAGGAGCTCGTCGCCAGCGAGCCCGACCCCGTCGACCGGCGTCAGCGCCTCGTCACGCTCGCCCCAGCGGGCCTGGCCACCGTCGAGCGCATCCAGCGCGCCGCCGACGCCCAGGTGCTCGACGCCGTCGCCCTGCTGCGGCCGGACGAGGTCGACGCCGTGGTCGCCGGCATGCACGCCTACGCCAGGGCGCTGCACCGCGCCCGCCTCCAGCGCGACGTCACCGTCCGCCCGATCACCCCGGCCGACGACCCACAGGTCCAGACGCTGATCCGCACCGTCATGCCCGAGTTCGGCGCCTCGGGGCCCGGCTTCGCCATCCACGACCCCGAGGTCGACGCGATGAGCGCCGCCTACGCCCCACCCGCCGCCCGCTACTGGGTGATCGAGCGCCAGGGCCGCATCGTCGGCGGCGGCGGCTATGCAGCGCTGGTGGGCGGCGAGCCCGGCGTCTGCGAGCTCCGCAAGATGTACTTCCTCCCAGAGCTCCGCGGGCTCGGCCTCGGCGCCCGCCTGCTCCGCATGGCCCTCGACGGCGCCCGCGACGCCGGCTACCGCACCTGCTACCTCGAGACGCTCGAGCACATGTCCCGCGCCCGCCGCCTCTACGAGGCCTTCGGCTTCCGCCGCCTCGGCGCCCCGCTCGGCGCGACCGGCCACCACGGCTGCGACGCCTGGTACGCCCTCGACCTCGCGGCCGGTTGGGAGCGCCCGATGCCCGACCTGCTCGCCCCCGAGGTCCGCGCCGCGCTCGAGGCGCTCGGCCACTCCGAGGCCGTCACCGTCGTCGCCTGCGACGAGGCGCTCGCCGACACCGCCGCCTTCTGCGCCCACTACGGCTTCCCCGAGG